>NZ_BAAGRF010000015.1:0-281972 GCF_054783095.1 Intrasporangium mesophilum
CGAACCGCACCGCCTGCGCGCGCATGCTGTCCATCAGCTCCGGGCCCTGGATGCCGTCCGGGAACCCCGGGAAGTTCTCCACCTCGGTGGTGTTCATCAGCGCCCCACCCGCGGTCACCGCGCCCTCGAACACCAGCGGCGCCAGGTTCGCCCGCGCCGCATACACCCCCGCGGTGTACCCGGCCGGGCCGGAACCGATGACGATCACGTTGCGGACGTCGGACATGTGGGCTGCTCCTCGGGGATGCTCGATGTGCAGCCCGAATCGGCCACCGACCTGCTGGTCGGCCCGGCCTGCGAACTGCATACGCCTCAACCGATCCTAGGCGTTCGTTGTTCCCGGGCTGGTCAGGCGCCGGACGGCGCGTGGACCCTGGGACGGGCGTCGACTCGTGGGACTCAGGGGACCGGCGTGGCGTCTTTCAGGATGCCGGGCTGGCCCTCAGCGCACGACCGCTCGACGGCCCAGGCAGTGGTGGTGCCGCCTCGGGTGACGACGACGATCGCCGCCGGTCGCCCCTCGAAGGTGGCCAGGTCGGCGGAGACCATTGCAGGATCGCTCACCCCGAGAGCGGACAGGCACGACTGGAGGCCGATCGGGGTTGCGATCGGGCCGAGGTGGGGCGCCTCGGCGGCAAGGTCCTGCAGCGGGGCGCCGGGGTGGTCGAGCAGTCCGCGCGCCTGGCTCGCAAGGTTGCCCGAGTCGTATGCCGTCGTGCTGAGCTGGATGTGCGGCGCGCCCGAGGCCTCGCCGCCCGTGGTGACCAGGACGCTCGGTGTCTCGCCTGGAGTCGCTGGAGTCCGGGGCCGGGTCGTCGAGGTGATGCTGTCACCCACGACCGCGGCACCGTTCGGGCGCTGGGTCAGGTGCAGGGCGGAGGCACCGATCGCGACGACAGCCGCCGCGGCGGCGACGGCCGCGGCCAGCTGGAGCGGACGGGGGCGTCGGTTGCGCACCGGGAACTCGGTCACCGTGCCACCGAACGCCTCCGGAGTCGTAGCGCCGGACATGCCGGACATGCCGGGCGTGCCGGGCGTGGCGGGCGTCGGACCGGACATGGCGCCGCGCGTCGACAACGGGCCGGGGTCGACGCGGAGCCGGGCCTCGTGGGCGATCGCCGCCGCGATGCGCTCGGAGACGTCCTGGGGCATCGGGGACGGGTCGGGCGGCTGGGCCAGGAGGGCACGGACCTGTGCCTCGACCGCCGGGTCGAGTTCGGGGGACTGGTCCACAGGAGGTCCTTCGGGCTCTTCGTTCATGGTCGTGCGGGCGGTGCAGGCCGCAGGTGTGAGGGAGTCAGCTCGGGCCTGCAGGGACGCCGCCGGGCAATGTCGAGCCGGGAGGCTGTCAGTCCCCAGCATGCGTGAGACCGGCAGCCCGACCCGGTATGCCGGACGCCCAAGGCTCCGACGCACGAACCCCCGCCTGTGGTTCCCGCGAGTCGCGCCCCGTTCGAGGGGCCGGACAGCGGGGTCACTCGACCGACTGCGGTGGCGCCGGGGCGGGGACCAGCCCGAGGTGCTGGGCCAGCGCCGCGCGGCCTCGCGCGCACCGAGACTTGATGGTCCCCTCGGCGACGCCGAGGATCTCCGCCGCCTCTGCGACCGGCACGGCGTGCATGTCGACCAGCACGAGGGCCGCGCGCTGGCCCTCGGGCAGCTTGGCCAGGGCCTCCTCGATGTCGAGGCGCACCTCGGTCGAGGAGTGGTCGTCGTGCCGGTCGGCGAGCTCGTACTCGGGCAGCTCGGTCGTGGGACGACGACGACGCAGCCGGTCCAGGCACGCGTTGACGATGATGCGGTGCAGCCAGGTCGTGACCGCCGCGTCCCCGCGGTAGGAGTCCGCCCTCCGGAAGGCGGCGATGAAGCCGTCCTGGACGCAGTCCGCGGCGAGCTCCGGGTCGCGGACGGTGCGCAGCGCAACCGCCCACATGCGGTCCTTGTGGCGGCGGAACAGCTCCGCGAACGCCTGGTCGTCGCCCTCGACATGGAGTCGAAGCAGATCCCGGTCGCTCAGCTCGGCGATGGGGGAGGTCGCCCCGGGGGGCACGGTCAGCGCACCGTCACTTCGTTGATCTGGGCGCGGTAGTGGTTCGGGGCCTCGGCCGGCGCGGCCTTGGTGACGAAGACGATGATCTGGCTGGCCGGCTGCAGGTCGTGGTCGGCCGTGATCGTCACCGCGCCCTCGGCGTTCTTGGCCGAACCCACCTTCTCGGCCCCCGCGCGGGTGCCGCTGTTCGTGGCGTAGACGGTGACGTTCTGCTTTGCCGGCAAGAAGAGGTCGACCTCCTTGACGGCGGTCGGTGCGCTGAGCGTGAGGATGAGGCCCAGGCCGTCCTTGCCGCCGTTGTAGTCGGCCGAGCCGTACCAGCGCGAGCGCCAGCCGGTGCTCGTGTCGCCGTCGAAGGCCTTGCCGGCCGACTGGTCCGCCTCGGTGCCGTCCTGCTCGTCGTAGCCCTTGCCGCTCACGATCGTGACCGGCCCGGCGGGCGGGGCCTCCGAGCTGCTCGGCGGAGGCTGCGTCGAGGTGCCTTGGGCTCCCGTGGTGCCGCTTCGGGTCTGGGTCACCGTGATCGTCTGCCCGGCCGCGGGCGGGCCGTCGTGCTGGCCGATCTTCGCGACGTTGTTGACGCCGATGATCAGGGCGATGACGACGAGCACGCCGACGATCGCGAGCGCGATCCGCGACTGCGGGCCGCTCGGGGCGGGTGGGTTGCGCCCGAGGCCCGGCAGCGGCGGCTCGAGCCGGGTCGTCGGCGACTCCTCCAGGGCGTCGGACAGGCCGATGTCCTCACCCTCGAAGTCGTCGTCGTGGGAGCGGCGCTCCGCGGCCCGCGCTGCGGCCTTGTCGGCAGCCGCACGGGCAAACGAACCGACGCGGTCACCGATGGCGCTGGCAACCCCGGCCGCTGCGGCGCCGGCCGCCGCGATACTGCCTGTGCGGGACTCGTCGGAGTCCTCCTCAGGGTGGCCCGACCGACCCGATCCGATGTCGAACCGCTCGAAGAACATCGTGTTCGTCATGGGGTCGCCCGCCGGCGCATCGGCAGAGGGCCCTGCGGCGCCTCCGGCCGCCCCGGCGTGACCTGCGGCTCCGGCGGGAGCACCGGTGCCAGTGCCGATCCCTGACCCCGTGGCGGAGCGCGCCCCGCCGCTCACTCCGGCGGCTGGTCCGGTGCCCGCACCGAGGCCGCCACCCCGGCTGGCGGCGCCCAGGCCCGCTGCCGCAGCACCGGCCGCAGCGCCGGCCGCAGCGGCGCCGGCCGCACCCGCGGACCGACCCGCTCCAGAGGCCCCGGTCGAAGCCGCCGTGCCGCGGCCGCTCCCCGACCCGGGATGAGCACCGGGCCCGGAGTAGCCTCCGCCGGTTGCTGCCGGCATGACCCGCGTCGGGTCGAACTCGTCGTTGCTCCGGGCGAACCCGATGCCGGTGCCGCCATGGCCGGACGGCGGGGCAGTCGACCATGGCGCGATCTGGAGCGCGAGGTCACCGGGCGACACCGGTCCGCGGTGGCTGCTGCCCAAGGTCATCCGACAGATGAGGTCGAGGTCGTTGGGCACACCGACTGCGATCTCGGACGGCGCCGCGACGCCGCCCACGATCGTCGGAGCGGGCTCCAGGCCCACCGGGCCGCCCGCCGGAATCAGCCCCGTGTCAACGGACACCAGGGGCCAGCGACCGGTGAGGCCGGCATACGCGATCTTCACCAGGCCCACGGCGTCGGCGCGCAGTGCGCGCTCCTCGGAGATACGGTCCGCGCCCGTCAGTGCCGCCTCGGTTGCCAGGCCCCGCACCTTCACCTCGCCGTCGGGCAGCCGCAGGACACTGCTCGGAGTCAGCGCCAGATGGTGCAGGCCGCGGTGGCTGGCCTTGTCGAGTGCGGTCGCCGCCTCGCCGGTGAGCCGGCGCACCTCGTCAGCGGCGATGCCACCGGACTGGAGCAGGTGCGACAGCGGCATCGCGCCGGTGAGCGGCTCCTCGACGATGAAGCCGACGCCCTGGTCGGTGCCGACGTCGAGCACCCGGACCAGGCGCGGGTCCTCGATCCCCGCGGCTCGCCGGGCGGCGTCGAGGGCCCCAGCGGCGACCGACGCCGAGGCCGGGAAGCACACGACGGCCACCTCGCGCTCGAGGGTATGGTCGTTGGCGCGCCAACGCTCGTGATGGACACCCTCGGAGGTGCGCAACGTCACGACATAGCGGCCGCCGAGGACGGATCCGGGTCCGACTCCCTGCACGTGCGTCAACCTCCCTCGTCCGTGCGAGCCCGCGTCGAATGTGGTTTGTCGTCCACATCCTAGGCTGAGTCAGTCGTCATCCCGATTCTCTGCGGCCTCGTGCGCAGCCGTCACGGCCTCGATGTCACCGATCTCGTCGATGCGTGACGTGCCCTTGAGAACGGTCCTGGCGATGCCGAAGACGAGCACCAGGACGACGAGAGCGCCGCCGATCCAGTAGATCGCGCCGTCGATCGGGTTGGCCGAGACCGCGATGTCCGCGGGCGAGCCGATCGGGGTGCCGTCGGCGGTCGTGAGGTAGGCCTTGATGACGGCCTTGCCGGCCGCGACCGCGGCCACCTCGACCGGCACGTTGGTGCGCGACGACGGCCCGATCGAGATCGGGCCAGGCTGCTCGACGATCTGGATCCGAGGGTCCGTCGACACGAGCCGGAGCCGGATGTCGTCGACGGCGTAGTCGAGGCCGTTGGCCACGGTGATCGGGAAGGTGCCGCTCTCGGCGAGGAAGTTGACCCGTCGCGGCACGACGCGGATGGCGCTCGTGGCCGCCTTGATCTCGGCGTCGACCGAGGCAGCGAGCTTGGCCCATGACTCCGGTTCGTAGCGCCAGCGGACACTCGCCAGCTCGTCGAGGACCTCGCGGTATGTCCGCTCGAACTCGGCGCCGTTCTCGAGGACGTCCGCGACGCTGAGCAGGGTGTCACGCTGGGTCGCCATGCGGTCGAGGCGCTGGGCGTTGAGCACCGGGGGCGGAGCGGCCGAGGGCACGGGAGCTGCCGGCTTCTGCTGCTCGAGCGCCTTGTCGTTGCCGTCGTCGGTGAGCAGCGAAGCCGGGTCGACGACATCGAGCCACGGCACGTCGGTGGTCGCCGCCAGGAAGGTAGCGAGGGCATCGGCGTCGGGGTCGTACGTGCGCGGTGCGGTCACGAGCACCGAGCGCGCCGTGCCGGCTCGCTCGCCCAGCAGGACGAGCGTCTCGGCGAGGTAGCGCTGGATCGGCAGGACCGGGGTCGGGTCTGATCGCTTGGGCAGCAGTGACGACAACCGGGGGTCGTACGCGAGCAGGCGGGTGCCGGAGGCCGTCACCCGGCGCGCGGTGGGGGTGTACGGCGAGGCCTTGCTCACCGCCGGCTGGCTCACGATGATGCCCGCGGGCTTCTTCACGGTCGTGCCTGCAAGGAGCCGTTTGACTCCCTGCTCGCGCCGGTCGGGCATGAGCCCGTCGACGGGCCAGACGATGTCGCCGCGGGCCTTCTGTCCGATCCGCTGGCCGACCGCGCTCGAGCGGCTCACGAGGTCGCGCACCAGGGTGTTGGCCGGATCGGCCGGCACGGTGGCCGCGATGTCGGCATCTGCGTAGGGGAGCGCCCAGATGCTCCGGCCGTGCAGCTGGGCCGCGAGGCCGTCGCCGAGGCGCTGGATCTCGACCGCTGCGGCCGAGGGCGGGGTCGTCTCGCCAGTCGAGGGTGTCGCCGGGGGTGTCGCCGGGGGTGTCGTTGTGGGCGTCGCCGGTGACGTCGAGGTCGAGCCCGGGTTGTCCGGCGACGTGGAGCCAGGGGCCGGGGTGCCCGTGCTCCCCGGCGTAGCCCCAGGGGTGGAGCCCGTCGAGCCGGAGGAGTCTGTGGGCGTCGCGACGGGCCCGAACACCGACGGGTCGACCGCGAGCGTGACGGGACTCCCGTCGGTGCCCGTGACGATCCGCTGGACCCGGGAGTCGGGCCCGATGGCCCGGTTCCAGGCCTGGACCCGGGTCGTGTCGCTGCTGGAGAACAGGTCGGTGGCTGGGTCGAGCGTGAGCGGGAGCACGGTCGCGATCTGGAGCGGGATGTACTCCTTGCGGTTGTTCCACGCGACGAAGGTGCGGGTCATCCCGACGGGCTGGGTCGCGCCCTCCTGCACCACCTCGACCGCGATCGGCAGAGCCGCGAAGGGGAGGTCGGTGTAGAGGTCGCGCCAGGGGATGGTGACGGTGAAGGGCGTGCTCTGTCCGGCCGGCACCGTCGTCAGGGTCTGGGTCGCCACCGTGTGACCCGAGGTCGGGGTGCGGCCCGAGGCCCAGGCGTCGAGCGCGTCCTTCTGGTTTACCGTGACGTCACCGCGGATCACCCGCAGCTGCGGCCCGGACAACGGGCCGGTCAGCGGCGCCGTGACGGTCCCGGTGATCGTCAGGTCGGTGCCCGCCTTGACGACGGTGGGCGACATCGTGTCGAGGACGATGCGTGCCACATCCTTGGCGGGGGTCACCGCCGAAGGCGTCCCGAGGGCTGCGGCCGACTGAGCCGTTCCGGCGGACCCGGGCGACCCGGGGGACCCAGCCGATGCGGAGAGCTCGCGGCTCGTCGCGAACGCACCGGACGGCATACCCACGGTGATGGCGACGCCGAGCGCGGCGACCGCTCCCGCGGCAACCGACACGAAGCGCACGAGGCGGGCCCCGCGACGCCCTCTCGTGCCTGGACGTCGCGACCCCTGCCCGGTCACGCGGTCCCTGCCAGCCGGTTCCACGCCGCCTGGGCGATGCGGCGCTCGTTGGGGAAGGTCAGCCTCCGATGGACCTCGTCGAGTCGCATCCATGCGACGTCGATGGCCTCGTGGTCGGGGTCGTTCTCGATGGACAGCTCACCGCCGAGGGCCTCGAGCAGGTAGTGGTGCACGAACTTGTGGACCCGCTTGGTCGACGTGGCGAACCAGTAGTCGATCGTGCCGAGCTCGACGAGGACCCGTCCGACGATGCCGGTCTCCTCGGCCACCTCACGTGCGGCCGTCTCGACGAGGGTCTCACCCGGCTCGACATGCCCCTTGGGCAGGCACCACTCGATGCGCCCCGCCCGGTTGCGACGGGCGATGATGGCGATGAGCGCACGGCCGTCGCGGACGTCGACGACGATGCCTCCGGCCGAGCGCTCCTCGACCGCGGGCAGGCGCCTCCCCGGCACATGGCTCGGGGCAGGCTGGGCGCTCACATCGCCACCATAACCGGCGTCGGGCGATGTCCTCGCGTCGTCTGACATCACGCCGCCCCGTCAGGCCACCTGTGCACGACCGAACGCCCCGGGGTATGCCGCTCACTAGGCTTGGCGCGTGCCTGACCGACCCGACATGCTCGCCCACGACCCCGGCGACGCCGGCCTGCCCCTGCTGCGCGGGGCCGTCGCACGGCTGGCGCCCGTGCTCCCGCTGCTCACGGAGCTCGGCGAGCGGTTCGCTGCGGCAGGACACGAGATCGCCCTGGTCGGAGGTCCGGTGCGCGATGCGTTCCTCGGGCGGGTCTCGCCCGACCTCGACTTCACGACGGACGCGCGGCCGGACGCCATCGTCGGGATCATCGACGGCTGGGCGGACACCCACTGGGACATCGGCCGCGAGTTCGGCACGATCGGCCTGCGCATGGGCTCGCACGTGCTGGAGATCACGACCTACCGCGCCGACACCTACGACCGGACGTCCCGCAAGCCGGAGGTGATGTTCGGCGACAGTCTCGAGGGCGACCTCGTGCGGCGCGACTTCGCGGTCAACGCGATGGCGATCCGGCTGCCGAGCCTCGAGTTCGTCGACGTGCACGGTGGCCTCCCCGACCTGGTCACCCGGCGGCTGATGACCCCGGCAGCGCCCGAGGAGTCGTTCGCCGACGACCCGCTGCGGATGATGCGGGCGGCCCGGTTCGCCGCCCAGCTCGGCTTCGAGGTCGCACCCGAGGTGCGCGCCGCGATGACGGCGCGGGCCGAGACGCTCTCGATCGTCTCGGCGGAGCGGATCCGTGACGAGCTGACCAAGCTCGTGCTGTCGCCGCGGCCGCGGATCGGCCTCACCCTGCTCGTCGACACGGGCCTCGCCTCGGTCTTCCTGCCCGAGCTGCCGGCGCTGCGTCTCGAGCTCGACGAGCACCACCGCCACAAGGACGTCTACGAGCACACGCTCATCGTCCTCGAGCAGGCGATGGCCCTGGAGGGCCCTCCTGACGGCCCGCCCGAGTCGGTGCCGGGCCCCGACCTGGTGCTTCGCCTCGCCGCCCTCCTGCACGACATCGGCAAGCCGGCCACGCGCCGCTTCGAGGAGGGCGGCGGAGTCTCCTTCCATCACCACGAGCTCGTCGGTGCCAAGCTCACGAGCAAGCGGCTCAAGGCGCTGCGGTTCGACAAGGACACCACCAAGCAGGTCGCCCGCCTCGTCGAGCTGCACCTGCGCTTCCACGGCTACGGCGACGGCCAGTGGACCGACTCCGCGGTGCGCCGCTACGTGACCGACGCCGGGCCGCTGCTGGAGCGGCTCCACCGGCTCACCAGGTCCGACTCGACGACCCGCAACGTCCGCAAGGCCCAGCGCCTATCCCGTGCGTATGACGACCTCGAGCGGCGGATCGACCGACTTGCCCAGGAGGAGGAGCTCGCGGCTGTCCGCCCGGAGCTCAACGGCAACGAGATTGCCGAGGTCCTCGGCATCAAGCCCGGGCCCGTGCTCGGTGAGGCGTACACGTTCCTCCTCGGGGTGCGTCTCGACGACGGCCCGATCGGCAAGGACGCGGCGCGCGAGAAGCTCCTTGCCTGGTGGGCCGACCGCGGCGCCGGCTGACCTCTGTGGTGCCAGGGGGACAACCGGCTGTCCGCTTGGCACCACACGGCACTTCCGCTCGGGGTGGACGGCGGGGAGTTCTCCCCATCGCCGCGGTCGCCGCCCGGCCGTACGCTCGCCACACGCGTGGGCGCGCGTCCTACTCAGGGGGTCACATGACGACACTGTTGTTTCCCAGCCCGCAGTTCCCGGGCCGGCCGCAGCTCGCGCTGACCATCCCGGCGGACTGGGAGCCGGCACCCGCGGCCGCGGCGACAGCCGGTGTCGTGCTCGCTGCGCTGCGGCCCCTGCCCGCGGACGAGTTCAAGGCCAACGTCATCGTCTCCGTCGACGAGACCTTCGCCGACCACACTGTGCGAACCGACCTCGAGGGTCTGGAACGGACGGCTGCGCAGCGCCGTGACGGTGCGCTCGGTGAGCCGTACGTCCGCACCATCGACGGCGTCACGTTCTTCGGGCGCGACCTCAGCTACGTCGACGCCACCGCCGGAACGCTGCTGACGAGCACTCTCTTCGGGTTCCTGCGGCGCGACGTGGACGGTGGGCTCGTGCGCCTCACGGTCACGGGCACGATCGGCGCAGCCCACCACCGCGCCGACTACACCGCGATCCACGAGGTCATCGACGCCTTGCAGGTGACACCTGCCGAGGGCACCGTGCCGCTTGTCGACGACGAGATCTGACGGGGGAGACATGACGACCTACCGAAAGGGCGCCGACCCGGAGCAGCTCGCCCGGATCGCGAGCAACATCCGGGGGCTGCAGGCCGAGCTGACCCGCATCGAGTCGACCTCGAGCTCGGCGATGGGCGCGATCCAGCGCAACTGGGGCGGGGACAACCTGCATGCGCTCGCCCGCCAGTTCACGACCACCTGTGTGCCTGGGATCCAGGCGTGCAACGGGGTCCTCGACGCGATGGCGCGGCGGATCGACGACAACGTCCGTGCCCAGCAGGCGGCGAGCGGTGGCGCCGGCGGACCCGGTGGGCCGGGAGAGTCCACTGGGCCCGGCCAGGGTGGGGGGCTCAACGACGTCACCAAGATGAAGGGGAAGAAGCACGACGTCCACCCCTTCACGAGGTACACCCACGGGTGGAAGGACACCGAGCACGGCGAGCACGAGCACAGCGCTGCCGCCGGACTCACCAAGGACAAGTACACCCACCGCCTGGTCGACCTCGACAAGGACCGTTCCGACCAGGAGCGGGAAGCCGCTCGAGACCATCGCACCGTCGACCGGGAGACCTGGCAGGTGCGCAACCGCGACGGCAAGGTCATCGGCGAGGGCTTCAACATCAAGGCCGAGGGCGAGCACCTGTTCGGTGACCCGCCGGCGCCCGGGACGGAGTCGGCCGACCCGAACCAGCCTGCCGGGACCGACAACGGCTCACCCCCCAAGAAGCCGGGGATCGGCTCCAAGCTGCTCGGTGCCGGCCTGGAGGGGGTCAACTGGACCGAGAAGAACGAGCACGTCGACAGCTCGTACACGACGACGTACTACGACGCGAACGGCAACCCCACCGACAAGGAGCACGCCGCCTACTCCCAGATGGGTGGCACGCTCGGCACCGAGACCAAGCATCACACCGAGTACGGCATCAAGGACGGCGCGCTGTACGCGGGCGTCGGGGCCGGCGCGGGGGCGTACCTGCTGCGCGGATCCGTCGATGGCAACCTCGGCGACCACGGCAGGTACAACGCGAGCGGGTTCGTGGGGGCCGAGGCCAAGGCCGATGCCGGCGTGAGTCTCGGCAAGGACGGGCTGACGGCCAAGGGCAGTGCCGAGGCTTTCGCGGGGGCCAAGGGCGAGGCGGGGGTGGCCTATGACAACGGCGTCTTCGGCGGCCAGGCCGGAGTCAACGCGATGGCCGGTGCGGAGGCCAAGGCGGACGCGTCCCTGGGCATCGGCCTCGACGGCGTCAAGAGCCACGCCGGAGCGTCGGCCTTCGCCGGGGTCAAGGCTGGTGCCGACCTCGGGGCCAACGTCGCCGGCATCGGCGGCACCGCGGGTGGCGAGGTCTACGCCGGCATCGGCGGCCACGCCAACATCGACGCCAACCTCAGCGCCGAGAGCGTCAAGGTCAAGGTGGACGTGGGCGCGGCGCTCGGTGTCGGCGGCGGAGTGAAGTTCAGCGTCGACGTCCAGCCCAAGGAGTTCGTCAACGACGTCGGCCACGGCCTCGGCCAGGGCGTCGAAGGGGCGGGCCACGCGCTCGAGGGTGGCTTCAAGGCCACCACCCACACCGTCGGCAAGCTGTTCGGCTGGTGATCGGCGCCCGGCTAGACCACATCTGACACCGTTCATCCGTAATGGTTGACTGGCGCACCGTCCCCGCCTTCGACGGGAACGACCGAAAGGACCACCGATGACCACCGTCGCCTACCCGAGCGCAGACTTCCCGGGGCTGCCTTCCGTCGCGCTGGACGTGCCTGAAGGCTGGGAGCCCGCGCACGCGCCGGGCACGGCGATCGCGGCAAAGCTGCCGCGAGAAGGGGCGTTCGCACCGAACGTCGTGGTCAGCATCGAGCAGTGCGGCGCCGGCTTCCGCGTCGAGGAGTCCCTCGACCAGATCGCGAGCATGGCGCAGTCGCGCGGTGGCACGGTGTCCGAGCCGTATGCCGCTGACCTCGCGGGCGCGGAGTTCGTCGGGTGCGACGCCACCTGGCCGGACCCCGACGTCGAGACGGTCCTGCAGGCGAACCTCTTCCACATCGTGCGCCACCCAGCGGGTCGCGCCGGAGGCGGTAGCGGTGCGAGCGCCGGGGGCGCTGTCGCCCCGACGGACGCGCAGCTGCCCGGTGCGGCATACCTCGTGCAGCTGACCGGTGCGGTCGGCGGCCCGGGCGCGGAGGCCGACTACGAGCTCATCCGGCAGGTGCTGACCACGGTTCGGGTGACACCGTGGAGCGCCGAAGGAGCTGACACGGCCGCAGGTTCGCCCGGCGACGCAGGGGCATCCGCATGAGCACCACGATCCCCGTGCTCAGCGTCGGCGTCGCGACCGACGTGGGCGCCGTTCGGGCGCACAACGAGGACGCCGCGCGGGTCGAGGGTTCGGTCTTCGTCGTCGCGGACGGGATGGGTGGCCACGCTGCTGGGGAGGTGGCGAGCCGGATCGCGGCCGACACCGTCGCGGAGCTCTCGTCGCGCCCGGTCCTGCAGGTGCACGACATCGTGGCGCAGGTCGGCGAGGCGAACCGACGGATCCTCGAGTCCGCCGCGAAGCACCCCGAGCAGACCGGGATGGGCACGACGGTGGCGGGGCTGGCCACGGTCTCGGTCGGCGGACAGCGGCACTGGGCCGTCTTCAACATCGGCGACTCACGCGTCTACCGGTGTCTCGACGGCGAGCTGACCCAGGTGACGGCCGACCACTCCGAGGTGTGGGAGCTCGTGGAGCGCGGGGTGCTGTCTCCTGAGCAGGCGCAGCGGCACCCGGGCCGCAACGTGGTCACCCGCTCGCTGGGCCGGGACCCGATGGGCGTCGTCGACACGTGGGTGTTCCCGCCCTACCCGGGCGAGGTCTTCGTGATCTGCTCCGACGGTCTGTCCAACGAGCTGACCCGTGAGCAGATCGAGGCGGTGCTGTCCGAGCGCGGCGACGCCGAGGCCGCCGCCGCGGAGCTCGTGCAGCGAGCCGTCGCGGCCGGAGGGCGTGACAACATCACCGCTATCGTCGTCGCCGCGCACGGCCAGGACTCCGACTCCGACGTCGATGAGGACACGACGCCACGCGAGATCGTGAACGGCTCATCAGGGGAGAGCAGGTCATAGACGTGAGCGGCCCGTCTGTCGTAGTCGAGCGGGCCCCCGACGGCTGGACGCACATCGGGGGGCCCGGCATGCACCTGCTCATCGGCCTCGACGAGGAGGATGACCGCACGCTGACCGCCAGTGATGCCGCTGACGGCGGCGACCTCGACGAGGTCATCGAGGTGCTCACCTCGGGCGGCATGCGCAACGCGCACCACTTCGTCGGGGTCCACTGGGAGCCCGCGACGCGCGTCGTCGCCTTCGGCCCCGTCTCCGCAGTCGTCACGCTCGCCGACGGGTCGGTGCACGAGGTGCGCGCCATGAGCGGCAAGGTCTGGACCGACCTCGAGCTCCCGGAGCACCCCGAGCGGGTCGTGCTTCGCGTCCTCGACGAGAACGAAGCCAACGACCCGGTGCCGCCTCAGACGCTCGCGGCCGCCCTGGGCGGCGTCAGTCCGGCACCGGACCTGTCGCCGTATGCTGCTCAGCCCGCTCCCGATGCAGACGCGAGCCCCGTTGTGGTGCAGGCTGACTCGGCTCCCGCGGTCACCGCCGGACAAGGGGGGCTCCCGACGTTCGGCTCACCGGCGCCCTCCGAGGCACGCGCAGGCAGTTCGGCCTGGGGTCGCAGCTGGGCACGCCCGTCCGAGACGCTGGACCCCACGCCCCTCACGCCGGACGACGGTCGCGCAGCCGCCGGCTCGCGGCTCCGGTCCTGGGCGAGCGCCGCACCCGCGGTCCCGGTGCGCGCCGCCCGTCCACAACCAGGCCCGGCCGATCCTTCCCGACGAGAGGACGATCCGGCGCCCGGCAGATCCGGTGCCGCGGAGACCGAGCCGCCCGTGCCGGCAGCCGAGATCCCCTCGATGCCGTCGGGTCGGGTCGATGGGCCCAGCGACCTCGAGTCGACGTGGGCGGCCCGCCCCGCCGTGGAGCCGGAGCCGGAGCCGGCTCCGGTGCCGCTGACGGACCGGACCCCCGACGAGCGCTCGCCCGGACCGGCGCCGTCCCTGTCGTCGACCTATGACCTGCACGGTGTCGACCGCCTTGCTGACGTCGATGCCGGTGACCTCGATGCTGGCCACGTCGATGCGGGCGACCTCGATGCGGGCGACCTCGATGCCGACTCCGATACCGACTGCGATGCCACGGACCCTGAAGCCGCCGACTCCGAAGACTCGGCACCCGCGGCACCGAGCTACGACTACCTCTTCGGCCACACCGTCGCGGTCGACGAGCACCGCCGGGTGCTCGCGGAGCTGAGCCGGGAGAAAGGCCCCCAGGACGACGAAACCGGCGACGCGAGCGACATCAACGACATCAACGACATCAGCGACACTGCTGCGGCCGCGCCCGGCGACAGTGGGCGGCCCACCGTGCCCGGCGGGGCGGAGGCCGCGAGCCCATCGGTGCCTGGCATCCCTGTCGCGCCGATCGGCCCGGCACCCGAGGAGGCCAACCCATCGCTGGCTTCGGGCCCGAGCCCCGGGCCGGACTCACAGACACCTCGTCAGCCGTCCCCTGCGGTCAGCGGCCTGATCTCGTCGGTCCCGTGGGCCACCTCTGCGTCGCCCGCACCCGCGGGGGACGCGCCTGGGGTCACGGCACACATGGCAGCGCCCGCCGGACCGGCATCGGGACCGCCCACTTTCGCGGAGCCGCCGACCAGCGTGCCAGTGCCACCTGAGCCGGACGTCGACGTCCCGAGCTTCGCCGGACGGCATACCCCGCCGCCCACGCCGAGCCTGGTGCCTCCCTCGATGACGCCGCCGCCCACGGTCACCCCACCTGCACAGGTGTCGCAGGTGCCGCCGCATCCGCACCAGCCGGAGCCCGAGGCCCCGGACGCCGGGGTCGACGGCGTTGCGGTCAGCGTCGACCGCGGGAACACGGACGGGGACGACACCGAGCTCACGGTCGACCGCAGCGCCCTGCTCGCGGCCCGGCAGGCGGTCATGGGTGAGCCCTTCTCCGGCCCGGCGGTGCTCGCGGTCCTGTGCAGCGCTGGGCATCCGACACCGCCACACGGTGAGCGATGCCGCGTCTGCGGTGGCGGCATCCCGCCGCAGGAGGCGTTCACCATGCCCCGACCGCCACTGGGCGTGCTCCGGCTCTCGACCGGTGACGTCGTCACCCTCGACCGAAGCGTCCTGCTCGGCCGCGCGCCGACGCTCGGCGAGGGTCTGGCGGCAACCGACCGGCCGCACGTCGTCAAGGTGCCGAGTCCCGAGCGGGACGTCTCGCGCAACCACGTCGAGGTGATCCTCGAGGGCTGGCATGTGCTCATCCGGGACCTCGCGACGACCAACGGCACGATGGTGACCCTTCCGGGAGACAGCCCCGTGCGGTTGCGCGCCAACGACCAGCAGGTGCTCGAGCCCGGGTCGGTCGTGTCGATGGCCGATGAGGTCCACTTCACGTTCGAGGCGGCGCCGTGAGGAGGGGAGCACCACCCAAGATCCCCGGGCTCGTCTTCGTCCAGCCGCTCGGCTCGGGAGGGTATGCCGACGTCTTCCTCTACGAGCAGCAGTCGCCGCGGATGCCGGTCGCCGTCAAGGTGCTCAAGTCCGACGGCCTCACCGACGCTCTGCGCGGCCAGTTCGTCGAGGAGGCCGACACGATGGCCCAGCTCGGCGACCACCCGTACATCGTCCAGGTCTTCCGCTCCGGCACGTCGGAGGACGGGCGGCCGTACCTGGTCATGAAGTACTACCCGCCGCCGAACCTCGCCACCCGGGCCCGCACCGAGCGCTTCACCGTCGAGGAGGTGCTGCGCACCGGCATCCAGCTCGCCAGCGCCGTGGAGACCGCCCACCGCGCGCACATCACGCACCGCGACATCAAGCCTGCCAACGTGCTCGTCAGCGCCTATGGCGCGCCCGGGCTCACCGACTTCGGCATCGCCGGACGTGGTGCCCGAGATGGTGATATCGAGACCGAGGCAACCGACGACGTCGGCGTCTCGGTGCCATGGGCGCCTCCCGAGGTGCTCTACGGCCAGAGCAACGGCGACGTGAGGTCCGACGTCTACTCGCTCGCCGCGACCTTGTGGCAGCTGCTGGTGGGGCGCTCGCCGTTCGAGGTCCCCGGAGGAGACAACTCGGCATACGCCCTCATGCCGCGCATCCGGAGCACGCCGCCGCCGCAGACGGGCCGGCCCGACGTCCCGGCTGGACTCGAGCGGCTGCTGGCCCAGGCGATGGCGAAGGACCCCGTGCGGCGCCCGGCGACCGCACTCGAGCTCGCCCGTTCCCTCCAGGCGGTTGAGCAGCAGCAGCGCCTTGCCCGCACCCCGATCGTCGTGCTCGACGAGCAGGGTCACACCACGCTCGTGAGCCAGACCCAGGGCTCGCCCACCGGGCCTGCGGTCGACGAGGACCGCACCCGGATCAAGGCGCCGCAGACCGTCGTGGCCCAGCCGCCCGCCCCGATGTCTCCCGGGGCGGCCGCCCCAGCGTCCGCTCCAGCGCCGAGCCGGCCTGAGGACGAGACCCGCCGGCGCTCCGACGCATCCGGCCTGCGCCACTCGCCTGACCCGATGCCCAGTGCGACGGCCGCCTCGGCCGGGCATGGTGCGCCGTTGCGGCCCGCGGCCACGACCGACCCGACGACGAGCAGGACCGCGCCGCTCACACAGCGCAGCGGGGACGCCTCGGACGCTGCAGAGCTGGCGACCGTTCGCCGGGCGACGGCGGTGGCAGCCGACTCAGCCGCTGCCCCCGAGCGCAGCACCGGTCCACGGCCGATGGTGCTCTGGGGATTGGCGGGCGGTATCGCCGTGCTTCTCGGGATCCTGGCCTACCTGCTGCTGCGGCCCCAGGGCGACGACCCCGCGAGGGCTGCCGGGTCGAGCCCGAGCCACACGGTGACGATGCCCGGAGACGACAGCGCCATCGGCGACGGAGTGTTCGACAAGCCCGTCGTGTCGACGACGTCGGGCAAGGGAGCCGTCACCTTCCGCTGGTCCTACCCGCAGCCGTCGACGAAGGACAGCTTCCGCATCTCCTACGGGCCGACGGTGTCAGACGCGTCGAACCCCGACCGGGCCCGTCTTGCGGGAGCCGGTGTCCCGACCTTCACGGTGCGGGCCCCTGCGGGCACCCAGGTCTGCGCGACGGTGGTCGTCGTGCGGGCCGGGCAGGCTTCGCCGGGTTCCGTCCCAGAATGCGAGACAGCCCGGTAGACAAACAACTCGAAGCCACCTGAATCGACCGTAAGGTAACGAGGTCTGGTCTCGTTGTCCGCGGGTGTGTCAGGCACCTGCGCCAGGCCTGAACGAGACCGGAACAAGACCGGGTTAGGGGACCTGATCGTGATCCACAGCAAGGTGACCGTCGTGTTCTGCGGCGAGGAGTACTCCGTGTCGCCCGACACCGGGCTGACGATCGGGCGCACCGGTGACGTCGAGGTGGACGACAACCCGTACCTGCACCGCACCTTCCTCGTGGTCTCGTTCGAGAACGGCTTCTGGTGGCTCAGCAACACCGGCTCGACCCTGACCGCGACCGTCGCGGACGAGCAGGGCCTCTTCCAGGCCTGGCTCAACCCCGGCGCTCGCATCCCGCTCGCGATGCGGCGGCTCATCGTGTGGTTCACGGCCGGGCCGACGACGTACGACTTCGAGATCCTCGTCGCCAGCCCGGTCTTCACGTCGGTAACGGCCGACGGGGGAGCAGGCGCCTCAGGAGGCTCGGCCCTCGGCGCCGACGGCCCGGGGCTCGACGGCAGCGAGGTCGGGGAGGCGACGGTCGGTCGCGTCGACCTCACGCCGGACCAGAAGCTGCTCATCGTCGCGCTGTGCGAGCCGTTCCTGCGGCGGCGCGAGGCAGGGACAAGCCAGATCCCGTCGTCGGCCGTCGCCGCGGAGCGCCTCGGCTGGACGATCACCCGCTTCAACCGCAAGCTCGACAACGTCTGCCAGAAGCTCGCTGACGCCGGGACGCGTGGGCTGCACGGCGGCGTCGGCAAGCTCGCCACCAACCGCAAGGCGCGACTCGTCGAGCATGCCCTGTCGACCAAGCTCGTCACCGAGGACGACCTCGCCATGCTCGAAAAGGTGGACGGATGAGGAGCGCCGGAGCGAAGCGGAGGCGCCATCAAGCAGGAGTGGCGTCGACTGTCGTTGTCGCGCTGGTCGCGGGGCTGCTTGTCTGGCTGGCCACGCGCAGTGACGGCGAGGTCGCCCGCAAGGCCGACCTCAACGACGGCGGCATCTGGGTCACCAACGCCGAGCAGGCGCGGTTCGGTCGGATCAACAAAGCGGCCGGTCAGCTGGACGCCGGCGTGCTGTCCGACGCCACCAGCGGAGCGGGTCTCGACGTCCTCCAGGACGGCGCCGCCGTGCTCGGCTTCTCGCGTGCGAGCAACCAGGTCGTCCCGATCAACCCGGCCGAGGCGACCCTCGCGCCCGAGCAGTCGGCTGTCGTCCCCAGCCCGAGCACTGCGACGGGCAACCGCGTCTTCACCGCACCGCTCGTCGACCTGCGCGGCGGGACGGTCGCCATGGTCGACCCGGCAAAGGGCGAGGTGCGGGCCCAGCGGGTCGACAACCGGGCCGGCATCACGGCTCTCGACGGTCTGCAGACCCAGGCGAAGCCCCTCGCGAAGGTCGGTGCGAACGCGGCAGTCGCCGTCGGCGTCGACGGCACGGTCTATGCCGTCTCGGCCGCGGCGGGGGTCCTGGCAACCATCCATCCCGAGGGCACGGGGTTCGCCAAGCCGGTGCTGACCACGATCTCCGGGCTGGACTCGAAGTCGGCCCAGGTCACCGCGGTCGGATCGCACTGGGTGGTGTGGGACTCCGGCACCGGGCGGCTCTGGTCCGACGCTCTCACCGAGCCCGAGCAGCTCGCCATCGGTGGCACCCGGCCCGGCAACCCGGCATACGCGGCGCTCCAGCAGCCGGGTCCCGACGCCCCGACCGTCCTGGTCCAGGACGAGACGCGGCTGACCCAGGTGTCGCTCACGGGCGACACCCCACGCGTTGGCGGCGTGGCGATCGCGCAGGTCGGCGCGGGGCAGCAGCTGTTCCTGTCCCAGCCGGTCCGGCTTGCTTCATGCGTGCACGGGGCGTGGGCCGGGCCGGCCAACGTCTACTACGGCCGCAACTGCGGGTCGCCGGATGACGCCGCGACTGTCGACCTCGGTGCGATGACCAAGGGCGTCCGCACGGACGGTGTCAAGCTCCGCGTCAACCGCGGCCTCATCGTCCTCAACGACCTCGACTCCGGCGACGTCTGGGACGTCGATCGCAACCGCGTCAAGATCGACAACTGGAACTCCGTCATCCCGCCCCCGCAGACCGACGACCGCAACAAGAAGAAGGACGAGAACCTCGTCGACGACCAGGTGACGCGCACCCCGCCCAAGGCGATGCCTGACACCGTCCAGGTCCGTCCCGGCCGCACGTCGACGTTGCACGTCCTCGACAACGACTCCGACTCCCAGGGCTCGATCCTGGCCATCGCGCCCGGCGACGTCGGCAGCTCGTCCGTCCCGGGGATCGCCACGAGCGCCTCGGCCGACGGCCAGACCGTGCAGGTCACGGTCCCCGAGGAGCCCAGCGCCGGCTCGTTCACGTTCGAGTACACCGTCAACAACGGCACGACCGCCAAGAACGGCCGCGCGACCGCCAAGGTCACGGTGCGGATCGTCGGGCCCGACGTCAACACGGCGCCGAGGCTGCGCACGGGCCAGGCCAAGCTCGCCGACGCGAAGTACCCCGTCGTCGCGAGCGGCTCGGTGCGGGTCGGGGTCGTGGCCGACTGGCGTGACGCCGAGAGCGACCCGATCCAGGTGTCGGCGGTCGACCCGGCCACGACCGGCGTCGACGGCTCGGGCGCGCTGACGGTCAAGGCCCAGGCAGAGGCGGGCGACCAGGCGGTCGAGTACGTCGTCGACGACGGCCGGGGTGGCAGCCAGAAGTCGTCCGTGACCCTCGACGTGCTCAGTGAGGACGAGAGCAAACCGGTGCCGCCCAAGACCCAGCCTGACGTGGTCCGGGCCGTGGTCGGCAAGCCGGTCCAGCTACAGCCCCTCGGCAACGACATCGCGGGCGCCGACCCGACTGACCCCGGCGCGCGGATGCGCCTGGCGCAGGCGGTCAAGGGCCCCGGCCAGCTCGTCCTCGACACCAACCTCGACACGAACGTGCTGACAGTGACCGGCCAGACGCCCGGCACCTCGACGGTGACGTATGCCGCCCAGGTCGGTTCCGGGGTCAGCGTCGGCCGGGTGCGGGTGGACATCCTTCCCAACCCGTCGACGGACCTGCCGCCGGTCGCGACGCCCGACGCCGCGGTGGTCCGCGGGCAGACCCCGGTCATCGCCGACGTCCTTTCCAACGACTACAGCCCGCGCAGCGATGTCCTTGTGGTCCAGCGCGTCGAGTCGCCACAGGCGTGGCTGCGTGCGTCGGTCGTGCAGGGGCGCTGGGTCCGAGTCGTCGCCACGGCGCCGGTCACCGGGCAGGAGACCAGGCAGGGCACGGTCCGCTACACGATCTCGGACGGCACCAAGACCGCGGTGGGCGAGCTCTCGGTCGTCCAGAAGCCCGAGCCCAAGGAGAAGGTGCTGCCGACGGTCGTCGACGACGTCGCCATCGTGCGGGTCGGAGACGCCGTGACCATCCCGGCGCTCGACAACGACTCCATGTCCGAGGGCATCCCGCTGAGGCTCGACCCCAACGTCCGCGTCCTCTCTGGAGGAGGTCAGGCCTTCGCGTCCGGCACCGTCGTGCGCTACGTGCCCGAGCAGGGCGCGATGACCGGTCCTAGGACGGCGATCCTCGAGTACACGACCTACCCCGAGGGCCAGCGTGCCCGCGCGGTCACCGGACGGATCACGGTCACGGTCACGCCGTTGCCCGACCCGGTGAAGAACCCCAACCAGCCGCCGTCCGCCCGAAGCTTCACCGCGAGCGTCACCGCAGGTGACACGCTGACGATCACCGTTCCCACCAGCGGCGTCGACCCCGACGGCGACCTCGCCTTCGTCGGTGGGATCGTCGGCGAGAACGGCCAGGCGGTCGACCTCGAGTACGGCCGGGTCCTCGGCTTCGGTGCCGCGACGATCCGCTACGAGGCCTACCCGCGCAGCTCGGGCACCGAGGTGATCCGCTACCAGCTGCGCGACCGCTTCGGTCTGACGAGCGAGGGTTTCGTCCGCGTCGGCGTCGTGCAGCCCGGAGACCCGCAGCCGCCGGTCGCGGTCGAGGACGACGTCGTCGCGGCGCCGGGCCGCACCGTGCATGCCGACGTCCTCGCGAACGACCTCATCGCCGCCGGCGACTCGGTGGACTTCGTCGACTTCGCGTCGCTCAACGACGCGGACACGCTGAGGCAGTTCCAGCGCCAGGCAGACGACACGTTCAAGGTGGTTGCGCCCGAGGAGGGCCCGGCCAAGGTGCTCACGTACGGCATCACCGACGGCCTGTTCGACCCGTCCAAGTCGACCCTCACCGTGCGCGGGCAGAAGGACTTCAACAACCCGCCCACTGCCGTGGACGACACAGCGGTCGCCAAGAGCGGCGAGACCTCGGTACTCGTGGACGCGCTCGCGAACGACCGTGACATCGACGGCGACCAGGCCAGTCTCAAGATCACGAGGTTCGTGGGCGACGGGGTGACGCGCGAGGGTCGCAAGCTGCGCATCCAGCTGCGCCCTCAGGCCCGCGTCGTCCCTTACGTCATCGAGGATGCCGACGGTGCGGCCGCGATGGCGCTGATCTACGTGCCCGCCGGGAACAACGGCCTCCCGTATGCCGTCGACGGCAAGGTCATCAAGATGGGGGCCGACTCGACGGTCACAGTGAGCCTCGGCGACTACGTCGCCGATCCCCGAGGAGGCCGCGTGTCGGTCACGTCACCGGACACGGTCTCGACCTCGCCGAGCGACGACCTCCAGTTCGACCTCACCTCGGCTACCGAGCTCAGCCTGACCTCGACCAACGGCTACGTCGGCCCGGCCGCGCTGATGCTCGAGGTGACGAACTCGACGGGCATCAATGACAAGTCGGCGCAGCGGGCCTATGTCACGGTGCCCGTCCAGATCGGTCCCGACGTGCCGGTGCTGCGCTGCCCCGACCACGAGGTTCTCCTCGCCGCCGACGGCCCGGCTCGCACCTTCGACATCCCGCGCCTCTGCCACGCCTGGCTGCCCACCGGCATGGACGACAGCACTGCGCAGTACGCCGCGACGTGGGACCCCGCAGCCGACCGGGTCGGCCTGGCGCAGTCCGGGGCCGGCGGCCGGCAGGTCAGCCTCAAGGCCGAGGCTGGAGCCCAGGCCGGTACGACCGGGGCGGTCCGGGTCATGGCCAAGGGCAGCGCCGAGTCGTTCCTGATCCGCGTGCGAGTGACGTCCGCGCCGCCCATCGCGACGATGCGCCCGGTGCTTGTCGAGGGGCTCATCGCGGGGACCAGGCGTGCGGTCAACCTCGGCCAGTACCTCGACAGCCCGCTCACCGCACCGCAGTGCTCGCTCCAGGAGAGCGACGTGACGTCCGGCACGGGCGTGACGGCGTCGGCCAACGGCTGTCAGCTCACCGTCGCAGCCTCTGACAGGGCGCGGGGCGATGCCACGATCACGGTCCGGGTCCTGGATGCCCCGGGACGGCCGGCCGCGATCGGGCAGGTGAGGGTGACCGTGCGGAGCAAGCCGGACCCGACCGGCGCCCCGGTGGCGGTCGCCGACCGGATCCTCGGCAGCACCGCGCGCGTCGACTGGCGTCCGCCTGCCTATGACGGCGGGCTCCCGATCCAGCAGTACGAGGTCATCGCCAACGGCGGCGAGGTGCGCCAGATCTGCCCCTCGTCCCCGTGCACGATCACCGGCCTGACCAACGGCAAGGACTACTCGTTCGCCGTGCGCTCGCGCAACGCGGTCGACTGGTCCGAGCCGAGCCCGCCGAGCAACACGGTTCGCCCGGACACCAAGCCGAAGGCCACCGCGGTCACCACCGTCGTGCCCGGTGACCAGCGGCTCACCGTCAGCTGGAGCGAGCCGCCGAACGACGGGTCACCAGTGAGCCGGTACCGCATCCAATGGGTCGACATCGGCGGCAACGCCGGTGCGACCGGTTCGGCGGAGGTCGCCGCGCCCGGACTGACCAAGACCATCACCGGCCTCATCAACAACGACGCGTACAACGTCCGCGTCCAGGCCAAGAACGAGGCCGGGTGGGGACCCTTCGGACCGGACGTCAAGGCCCAGTCCTTCGGCAAGCCGGCCAACGTGCCGGCGCCGACGCTCGCACCGCGGACACCGACGCCCGGCGAGCCCAACGCGCAGGTCCAGATCACCTGGCCGGCCACTGACCCGAACGGACCGCCGATCACGAAGTACGACGTCTACCGGCGCATGGACGGCGGCGCGTGGACCCTCATCGGCACCCGCTCGGGGGGCGAGTCACGGGTCGAGAGCGACACGATCCCCTTCCAGGGTCAGCAGGTGGAGTACACCGTCACCGCGACCAACGGCGGACCTGCCACCTCGGACCGCGCCAACATCAGCAGCTACTCGGCGAACGGCATACCGGAGACACCACGGCTCACCTCGGTGGTCACCCCGAGCGCGAACTATGCCGCCAATGCAGCGTTCTCGCTCGGCGACTCTCGGTCGCGCGGCTACGGCTCGGTCAACTGGCGCACCAGCGGCGGCCGGTCCGGGTCGTGGGCCTGCTCGGGCGGCTGCTCGGGCGGCACCGCAACGTTCCTCGGGACCAGCCAGCAGTCGATGGAGATCCAGGCGTGCAACGCCGCCGGGCTCTGCTCCCCGTGGTCCAACAACGTGAGCTTCCAGGCCTACGGCCCGACGAACGGCGTGCCGAACCTGCGCGAGACCCACGACGACAACAGCATCACCTTCACGTGGGGCACCGCGCCGAACGAGGGCCGGCCGGTCACGGGCTACGAGATCGACGGCGACCGCAACGCCACGGTCGGTGCCGGCACCCGCTCGACGACGTTCGGCGGCCTCGGCTACTCGACCACCCGCACGATCCGGGTCCGGGCGATCGCCCAGGACTCCGGGCCGGGCCCGTGGACCGCGTTCGTGTCGGGCACGACCAACCCCAAGCCGCAGCCGAAGGTCGTCAGCGTCTACCACGGCAGCCAGTGCGGGACGAACAACTGCTTCGACCCCGTACAGGGTCGTCAGTGCGGGACGAACTGCTACCACATCGGTTACACGCTCCAGGACTTCGCGACGCCTATCTCCTGCGCGGTGAGCGGGTGGTCGCTACCGGACAATGGCAACTCGGGCACCATCGAGCCGAGCAACGGGGCCAACAACTCCGGCAAGTTCCTGGGCTACCCGAACCAGTCGGTGACCGTCACGTGCACCGGCAGCGACGGCCGGAGCGACTCCTTCACCAAGAACCCCTGGGGCTGAGAACAACATGGCCAAAGACATGGCGCGTCGCTTCGCTCCCTTGAAAGTCATGACAGGAGAAGGAAACTCATGAGCGTCACTCAGGACCAGGTGACCTGGTTCGCGCACACGTTCGACCAGCTCGTCGGCAACATCGAGCGCGCCGTGCTCGGCAAGCAGCACGTCACACGCCTGGCGCTGACCTGCCTGCTGTCGGAGGGGCACCTGCTCCTCGAGGACTTTCCCGGCACGGGCAAGACGCAGCTGGCGCGGGCCCTGTCCGCGACGGTGCAAGGCAGCCACAGCCGGATCCAGTTCACCCCCGACCTGCTGCCCTCGGACGTGACCGGGGTGACGATCTACGAGCCGAGCAAGCAGTCGTTCGAGTTCCATCCCGGCCCGATCTTCGCCACGATCGTGCTGGCCGACGAGATCAACCGCGCCTCGCCCAAGACCCAGTCGGCGCTGCTCGAGGTCATGGAGGAGGGGCGGGTCACCATCGACGGCAAGCCCCACTCGGTCGGCCAGCCGTTCATGGTCATCGCGACCCAGAACCCGATCGAGCAGGCCGGCACCTACCGCCTTCCCGAGGCTCAGCTCGACCGGTTCCTCATGAAGGCCAGCGTCGGCTACCCCGACCACGAGGCGACCATCGCCGTGCTCGCGGACGCCAAGGTGCGCGACCGTGCGAAGCAGCTCCAGCCGCTCATTGCCAGCAACGTGGTCGTCGACATGGCAGGGCTCGCCGACGAGATCCACGTCGACCCGGCGATCCTCGGCTACGTCAGCCGGATCGCTGAGGAGTCGCGCCGCCACCCCTCGCTCAAGCTCGGCCTCTCCGTCCGCGGCTGCCTGGCCTACGTGCGGTGCGCGAAGACGTGGGCAGCGAGCCAGGGACGCACCTACGTGATCCCTGACGACGTGAAGCTGCTCGCCGAGCCGGTGCTGAGCCACCGCCTGCTGCTCAACGCGGAGGCGCAGTTCGCCGGTACGACCGTCGAGCAGGTCATCGACCAGATCCTCGCCGACATCGCGCCGCCGGCCGAGCGCGCCTCGGCCTGATGGCCGACCAGGCGCTCGCCTCGCGGGTGACGGGCACGACGAGCCGCAGCATCCGGCAGGTCACGCAGCCGGTGACGCGGACGATCAGCCGCGTCGCCGAGCAGACCCAGGGTGTGTGGCGACCCGTCGCCGGCGTGTTCGGGTGGGTGTCCCCGCTGGGCTGGACGATCCTCGCGCTCGGGCTGGCGTGCTGGGCGGCCGGTGCCCGCTGGGGGTGGACCGAGCTGCTCATGGTGGCGTCGGCAGCACTGCTGCTGTTCGGCATCTGCTTCGTGCTCGCCCTGGGACGCACGAAGGTGCGCATCCTCGCCGAGGTCGACCCGCGCCGCGTCGTCGTCGGCGAGCCGGCGACCGGCCGCGTCATCGTCACCAACGAGTCCCGCCGGCCGATGCTGCCGATCCTCGTCGAGCTCCCCGTCGGCCAGTCTGCCGCTCGCTTCGTCATGCCCGCGATGACGCCCGGCCACGCCCACGAGGAGCTGTTCGTCGTGCCGACCTCGCGACGTGCCGTGATCCAGGTGGGACCGGCGACCACCGTCCAGGGCGACCCGCTGGGGCTGATGCGCCGCACCCTGAGGTGGACCGAGCGCACCGAGCTGTTCGTCCACCCCCGCACCGTGGCGCTCGAGCCGCTCGGCGCCGGTCTGCTCCGCGACCTCGAGGGGTCCACGACCGAGGACGTCTCGATGAGCGACCTCGCCTTCCACGCCCTGCGCGACTACCAGCCCGGCGACGACCGGCGCAACATCCACTGGCGCAGCTCGGCCAAGGCCGGCAAGCTCCTGGTTCGCCAGTTCCTCGACACCCGCCGCTCGCACGTGACGATCGTGGTCGACCCGGACCCGGCGTCGTACGACCCGAGGCCGGCAGACCGGTCCGGCACGGCGAACCCTCCTGGGGTCGACAGCGACGCCGACGTCGAGACCGCGATCTCCGTCGGCAGCTCGATCATGCTGCGCGCCATGCTCGACGAGCAGGAGTGCACCCTCGTGTGCGGGCCTCAGCGGGTCTCCAGAGCCCTCGCGCAGCTCGGCCTCGACGCGATGTCCCGGGTCGAGCCCGGGCCGATCGACCTGTTCGCGGTGTCGCGCGATGCGGCCGAGCTGGCACCCGACACGAGCACCTGCTTCCTGGTCACCGGCCCGCGACGGCCCTTCATCGAGCTGCAGCGAGCAGCCGGTCAGTTCCCGCCAGAGGTGTCCCGCGTCGTCATCATCGTCGACCCGCGGGCTCAGCACGGCGTCCGTCGTGGGGGCGGCCTGACCATCCTCACCCTCAGCGCCCTGGAGGACCTGCGCCTGCTGCTCGTCTCGGGAGCGGCCGGATGAGTCTCGCCACCCCGCCCAGCGGCATACCTCGACCAAGCGGCATGCAGGCGCCGCCGGCGTCCGCCCTCGCGACCCCTCCAGGCGCGCGAGAGCGGGCCGGAGCCCAGCTGGCCAGGCTCGTCCCCACGCGGGCCCAGCTCGTCGACGCGGCGTTCACCGGCGCGCTCGTGGGCCTGGCCCTGATCGGGTTCCGCACCACCTTCTTCGGGCTCGGCTGGCTGTGGGTGGGTCTAGCCGGGCTGTTGCTCGGCGTCGTCGTCAGTCACGTCACCGCGGCCTTCCGCCTGCCCGGCGTCGTCACCCTGGTGGCGGTCGCGGCGGCCTACCTCCTGCTCGCGGGCCCCGTCGCGACTCGCGAGGACCTCATCGGCGGGGTGCTGCCCTCGAGTGCGACCGTCCAGGGGTTGCTCCACCTCGCGATCGGCGGCTGGAAGGAGCTGCTCACCGCGCTCCCGCCGGTCGACTCGGAGGGCGCGTATCTCGCGCTCCCGTTCCTCTTCGGGCTCGTGGGCGCTGCGGTCACCTACGGCGTCGCCAGACGCTGGGCGGGTCCGGTCGTCGCCCTCGTCGCTCCGGTGCTCCTGCTCGTCGCCTCCATCGTCCTGGGCACGCTCACGCCCGCGGCCGTGGTCCTGCAGGGAGCCGTCTTCGCGCTCGTCGCGATCGGCTGGACCGCGTTGCGCAGCAACCGCAGCCGCCCCGCGCTGCAGAACGGCGCCGGCCGGGCGACTCGCGCCGTGACCACAGCGGCACTGCTCGCGGTCGCCACCGTCGGCGGCTTCCTCCTCGGCCCGCACCTGCCCGGCGCGGACGACTCGGGCCGCACGGTCTTCCGCTCGGCGCTGACGCCGCCCTTCGACGTGACGCAGTACGCCTCGCCGCTCGCGGGCTTCCGGCAGTACACCGAGCCCAACAGCGCCGAGCTCTTCGACAAGACGCTCCTGACCGTCCGTGGCCTGCCGAAGGGCGTGCCGCTACGCATCGCCGCGCTCGACTCGTATGACGACTACGTCTGGGGCGCAGGCAATCTCGCCAACCTCGGCGACGGTCAGGACGCCTCCGGGACGAGCTTCCGCAAGGTCGGCAGCCACATCGCCACCCAGGGATCCGGGCAGCAGGTCACGGCGACCGTCACGGTCCCCGCCGGCGGCTACGACGACGTCTGGCTCCCGACCTTCGGGACGGTGACGGGCCTCGGCTTCGGCGGTTCGCGCGGCGACGAGCTCGCGGACGACCTCCGGTTCAACGTCGACACCAACACCGGCGTGCTGCCCGTGAAGCTCCACGCGGGCGACTCGTACACGGTGACCGCCTACGTCGAGCCGTCCGCCGAGACCCTGCCCCAGAGCGTCGACGTCGCCGACGGCTCGCTCGTCGACAGCCAGAACCTCACGTTCATCGACGACAAGGTCGCTCCCTGGACCGAGCGCGTCGACGGTGCCTGGCAGAAGGTCGTCGCCGTCGCCCGGGGGATGCAGGACGGCGCGTACACCGACGGCGGTGCACCCGGCGACTACCAGAACATCTTCCTGCCCGGCCACAGCCTGAGGCGGATGACGCAGTTCATTAAGGCGACCCAGCTGGCCGGCAACGACGAGCAGTATGCCGCCGCGCTGGCTCTCGTCGCCAACCGCCTCGGCGTGCCCGCCCGCGTCGTCTTCGGTGCCGAGCCGGACGCCGAGGGCGTCGTCAAGGGCAAGGACGTCCACGCGTGGGTCGAGGTGCGTCGCACGGACGGCACGTGGCAGCCGCTCTACTACCGCTCGTTCCTGCCGGACCGGAACAAGAAGCCGCAGCAGCTGATCCAGAAGTCCGAGGAGAAGAAGACCGGTGCGCAGGTGCCGCCCCCGGCGGCGAACAACCCGCCGAGCGTGCTCCAGGGTCCGGACCAGGCGCAGAACGCGACGCAGCTGCGCAACCCGCCGAAGGACGACAAGAACCCGCTCGACCCGAGCACGTGGCCGGACTGGCTGCGCTACCTCGTCTTCTTCGTGGCCTTTCCCCTGCTGGTCCTGCTCGCCGTGTACTCCGCGATCCGTCTCGTCAAGGGGCTTCGCAGGCGCCGCCGACGGACGCGCGGCAGCGCCGCAGCCCGCGTGACCGGCGGCTGGCGAGAGGTCGTCGACACCGCGCGCGACTTCCGTATGCCGCTGCCGCCCACGGGAACCCGGCTGGAGCAGGCTCGCGCCCTCGAGACGCCGACCTCCGTTCCTGAACCAGGGGAACGCCGCAAGGGTCGCCTGGACGCTACCGCGCCACCGGCCGGCTCATCGCTCGTCACCCTGGCCGCGGCGGCGAACGCGCACGTGTTCGATGTCGACGAGCCGACGGACGACGAGGTGGCGGCGTTCTGGGCGGACGTCGAGACGGCCAGGGTGCGGCTGCGCGACGGACATGGATTCTGGCGACGCCTGCGCGGGGACGTCTCGCTGCGCACGTTCCGCGACCAGCTGCCCTCCGGCGCCGGGCTGGGGCCGGCCGTGAGACGCACCTCGCGCAGCCAGGCTGCGCGAACGAAGAAGGGTGACTCGTGAAGCTGAAGTTCGTGCTGCGGTCGGGTGACCGGGAGACCGACCTCGTCGCGACCACCGACTCCGCGACGACGGTCGGGGACCTCGCGGGCCACCTCGCCGCGGCCGATCCGCACCGGTCCGCCGCACTCGGCGTAGACCAGCCGATGACGCTCGCGCTCGTCGACCAGGAGATGCGCGGGCTCGACCCGCGGGCGACCCTGGCCGAGTCGGGCCTGCAGTCCGGCATGCGCGTCACCGTGACCCGCGCAGGGGAGGGCTTCGTGGACCGCGGCCGCCCGGCCGCCGTGGCCTACATCCGGTCCGGGCCCGACGCGGGCACGCAGGTCCCCCTCGCCCGCGGGACGGCATACGTCGGCCGCGGACGCGGCTGCGAGATCCAGCTGACCGACGAGTCCGTGTCGCGCAAGCACGCGAAGCTCGTGGTCCAGGAGGTCGTCGAGGTCGTCGACCTGGGGTCTGCCAATGGCATCACCGCGGGCGGCCAGCAGGTGACGCGCGCTCATCTCAAGAGCGGCGACGTAGTCCGTCTCGGCGACACCGAGCTCGAGGTCGTCGTCCACGGCGAAGGGGCCGTCGCGCGTCCGGGCAGCGGCGTGCTGTCCGGCGACTCAGGCACCGTGGCGTTCTCGCGGTCGCCGCGGGTCGCACCCCGCTACGTGGGGGAGGAGTTCCAGGTCCCTGACCTGCCAGAGCGGGGCAAGCCCAACCCGATGCCGCTCGTGGCCATGATCGTGCCGCTCCTCATGGGTGTCGTGGTCTTCGCGATCACCAAGAGCCCGTTCTCGATCATCTTCATGCTGATGATGCCGCTCATGATGGCCGGGACCTACTACGAGGGCCGCCGTCAGCAGCGCAAGGACTACGACCGCGCCATGGTCGACTTCCGGGAGGACCTCGGCATCCTGTCCGACCGGATCGTCGCCGCCCTCGACGTCGAGGCGCAGGTCCGGCGGGCCGAGCACCCGAGCGGTCTCGACGCGCTGGCCGCGGTCCGCGACCGCAGTGCGCTGCTGTGGACCCGGCGTCGCGGCGACCACGGCTACGGCGAGATCCGGCTCGGGATCGGGTCCCGGCCGTCGCGGTCGACGACGAAGATGCCGGTCGTCGGGCGCTCTCGCGCCGAGGCCTGGCTGGATGTCTCCGAGCAGCTGCGCGGTCTCGAGGTGGTCCACGAGGTGCCCGTGGTCGCGTCGCCGCTGACCGACGGCGCCATCGGCATCGCCGGGCAGCGCGCGTCGGCGCTCGCGGCCGCGCGCTCGGTCGTCGTCCAGACCGTCGCCCTGCACTCGCCGGCAGAGCTGGCCGTCTGCTCGTTCGCGTCGGTCGGCTCGGCCCCCGACTGGGACTTCCTCAAGTGGCTTCCGCACACGACGTCGCCGCACAGCCCGATCGGCGTCGGGCACCTCGCGAGCAGCGCTCCCGCCTGTTCGGCACTCGCGGACGCGCTCGACGACATCATCTCCGGGACGGGGACGCCGCAGGGGCCGGCGGCGGGAATGTCGGGGCCATCGGGCGGCGCTGGTGCCAGAGGAGGTCCCGGAGCCGGTGGGGGGTCCGCCGCCCGGCCCACGGTGCTCGTCCTCGTCGAGAGCGATGCCCCGATCGACCGGAGCCGGCTCGTCGCGATCGCCGAGCGCGGGCACCAGCACGGCATCGTCGTGGTGTGGGTCGCCGAGACCCAGACCCTGCTGCCCGCGGCGTGCAGGACGTTCCTCGTCCTCGGCGATGGGCAGAGCGCGCTCGCCGGCTATGTCCAGGCGGGCGAGGAGGTGCAGCCGGTCCTCGTCGACAGCATCAGCCACGACGAGGCGACCGCCGGTGCCCGGCAGCTCGCTCCCGTGGTCGATGCGGGAGTCCCCGTCGAGGACGCGAGCGATCTCCCCCGGTCCGTCTCGCTCCTGACCCTGGCCGGCACCGAGCTCGCGAGCTCGGAGGACGCCGTCGTGGAGAAGTGGAGCGAGTCGCGCTCCATCCTCACCGGGCCCTTCGCGCCTGCCGTGCTGCCGCGCAAGCCCGGCAACCTGCGGGCCGTCGTGGGCCAGTCCAGCCAGGGCACCTTCTCGATCGACCTGCGCGCGGACGGGCCCCACGCCCTCGTGGGCGGGACCACCGGAGCCGGCAAGTCCGAGCTGCTCCAGGCCTGGATCCTCGGGATGGCCGCCGCCCACTCGCCGCAGCGGGTCACGTTCCTGCTGGTGGACTACAAGGGCGGCTCGGCGTTCCGCGACTGCGTCAAGCTGCCACACACGGTCGGCCTCGTGACCGACCTGTCGCCTCACCTCGTCCGGCGGGCGCTGGCGTCCCTCGCGGCTGAGCTGCACTACCGCGAGCACCTGCTCGCCCGGTTCAAGGCCAAGGACCTCGTCGAGCTCGAACGCCGAGGCGAGGTGGACGCGCCGCCGTCGCTGATCATCGTCGTCGACGAGTTCGCCGCACTCGTGAACGAGGTGCCGGAGTTCGTCGACGGCGTCGTCAACGTCGCTCAGCGGGGCCGGTCCCTCGGGCTCCATCTCATCCTCGCCACACAGCGCCCGGCGGGCGTCATCAAAGACAACCTGCGCGCCAACACCAACCTGCGGATGGCCTTGCGCATGGCCGACGAGAACGACTCCGACGACGTCCTCGGCAGCAAGGAGGCAGCCTTCTTCGACCCCGCCCTGCCGGGCCGCGCCGTCTCCAAGACGGGGCCGGGGAGGCTGGTGCCGTTCCAGACCGGGTATGCCGGAGGGTGGACCTCCGACGTGCCGCCCCCTCCGGACATGAAGGTCGAGACGCTCACCTTCGGTGCCGGCGTCGAGTGGGAGCCGCGGGTCGCCGACGAGTCCGAGGCCGACGACGGCGCCGACCTCGGACCGACGGACATCCAGCGCCTCGTGGCCACGCTGGGCCGCGCGGCCCGGCACGCCCAGCTGCCCAAACCGCGCAAGCCGTGGCTGCCCGACATGCGTGCGATCTACGACCTCGCGAGCCTGCCGACGCAGCGGCGCGACGACGAGCTCGTCTTCGGCGTCGCCGACGACCCCGACAACCAGGCTCAGCCGGAGGTCGCGTTCCGGCCCGACAAGGAGGGCAACATCGCGGTCTACGGGACGTCGGGGTCCGGCAAGTCGGTGTTCCTTCGGACGATCGCGGTCGCGGCTGGGTTCACCGTGCGCGGCGGACCATGTCACGTCTACGGGCTCGACTTCGGCAACCGCGGCCTGGCGATGCTCGAGGCCCTACCGCATGTCGGGTCGATCGTGCCTGGGGCCGACCACGAGCGCGTCACCCGCCTGCTGCGGACCCTGCGAGCGACCATCGACGAGCGTGCGGCACGGTACTCAGCCGTGAGTGCGGCGACGATCACCGACTACCGCCGCATCGCGGCCCGCCCCGACGAGCCGCGGATCATCGTGCTCATCGACGGCATGACGGCCTTCCGCCAGGCGTACGAGGTGGGTGGCCGGTTCCAGTGGCTGGACCTGCTCGCCGGCGTGGCCGCCGACGGGCGCCCGGTTGGCGTCCACCTCATCATCGCCTCCGACCAGCGGACCGGCCTGCCCACCAACCTCGCGGCCGCCGTCCAGGGCCGGATCATCCTACGGATGAGCGCCACCGACGACTACTCCGTCTTCGGCGTGCCCGGTGACGTGCTGACGATGGCCTCGCCGCCCGGACGTGGACTCATGGCCGGCTCGGAGGTCCAGGTCGCGGTGCTGGGCGGCTCCGCCGACGTCACCGTCCAGGCCGCCGCGATCGCCGCCTTCGCGGACGCCACCCACAAGGCCGGCGTGAGCCAGGCGCCACCGATCGAGAGCCTCGCCGACGACATCCCCCTCGGCGACCTTCCGCCGGAGTTCGGCGGTCGCCCGGTCATCGGGGTGGCGTCGTCGTCGCTCGAGCCGCACGGCTTCGACCCGAAGGGGACGTTCGTCATCACCGGCCCGTCGGGATCCGGTCGCACCACCGCGATCGCCGCGACCGCGGCGGGGCTGTTCCGGTTCAGCTCGAGCTCGGCGCTCTACCTCATGACGCCACGCCGGTCGTCCGAGCTGCTCGACCTGGGGGTCTGGACCGAGACGGCCGTGGGCGGCACGGCTGTGACGGCGCTCGCGTCGAGCCTTGCCACCGAGGTCGAGCAGGGCGGCATCACGAAGCCGGTCGCGGTGTTCGTCGAGCGGATCGACGACCTCGCACCGGCCGGCGCCGAGAACGCCCTGACCGCCCTGGTCAAGGCGTGTGTCGACCACGACCAGCTCGTCGTCGCAGAGGGCGAGGCGGGCTTCTTCAGCTCCAACTTCGGCCTCCAGGCGCTGCTGAAGACCTCCCGCTCGGGCCTGGCCCTGCATCCCGACGGCAACGAGGGGCTGTCCGTCTTCAAGGCGAACCTCCCGTCGCTCAACCGGGCCGACCTCCCGCCGGGCCGTGGCTTCATCGTCGAGAAGGGCCGGTTCGAGCTCCTCCAGGTCGCTCAGCCATGAGTCGTCCCGGGCGGCCCACGCTGCCAGAGGCACGCGGAAGCTCAGCGGGACGGCATACGGCAGAGGGGAACCCACACAGCGTCGATGGGGAGTGCTCCCCATCGACACTGCCCGGAGGCTCGCCTAGGTTTGCCGATGTCGACGAACCGGGCGAGACGTGGAGCAACATCGCATAGCCCGCCCAAACGTCACGGAGTGTGCGAAAGCGGGCCTGCTCGGCTGGTCCGGAGAGACATCCCGAATCAGTCGGGGGAACGCAGGCAAAGGAGAAGGTCATGACTTGGCTCGGCATGAACGACGACGAGGTCAACGCCCAGGGCAACGTCCTGCAGCAGCAGGCCGAGGCGATCCAGAAGCTGATCACGAAGGTCGACCAGGAGGTCGAGTCGCTCAAGCAGAACTGGCAGGGCGACGACTCCAAGCAGTTCGAGCAGGAGTGGAGCGGCACGCATCGTCCCGAGCTCCAGAAGGCGCAGAAGCTGCTCACCGAGATGAAGACCACGATCGACCGCGAGGTCCAGCAGCAGCGCGAGACCTCGTCGCAGTACTGACCACGACTTTCGAAGGGGAACGAAGAGATGGCCGTCTACAAGAAGGGCATGAACGCCGACGCGGTGTCGGCGTCCGGCGACAAGCTGATCGGCTACAAGGGCGAGCTCGACGGGATCGTCGAGGCGGTGAACAGCGCGGTCTCCACCATCAAGAGCAACTGGGGTGGCTCCGACGCGGATCGCTTCCAGAGCGACTGGAACGGCCAGCGCCAGGTCGTCTCCGCGGCCGGTGACAAGCTCGACGCGATGGGCAAGAAGTGCAAGTCCAACGCCGAGTCGCAGAAGTCGACCTCGTCGAGCTGACCAGCGAGACCGGCCCCGGCCGCGTCGGGGGGTGTGGCCTGGATCACACCCCCCGATTCGCCTGACCGGTATCAAAACGACCGCTCGAGCGTCCAGTGGTCACTCTGATACATCCCGGCGGCGGGGCCGGCATGTCGAGCTGGCCACTCGAGTGGGCGAGTGGGCGCCGCACCATGCTCGCCCTCGATGTATCTACGCCGTTGGAAAGGCGTCTATCCCTTGTGAGCCCTAAAATGAGCACCCGGAGAAGGGGCGGGGTATGGGCGAGCCAAGTGACCTCAGGGCGCTGCTCGCCGCCGCCTCGTGCGGAGACCAGAAGGCGTGGAACGCCTTGGTCACCAACTTCTCCTCACTGCTCTGGGGGATCGCGCGAGCCCACCGGCTCAACCACGAAGACGCGGCCGACGTCGTACAGAACACCTGGCTGCGCCTCACCGACCGGCTGCACACGATCCAGAAGCCCGAGGCCCTACCTGGCTGGCTTGCCACGACGGCCCGCAACGAGGCACTCACGATGCTGCGTCGCCAGGGCCGCGAGCACCTCGTGCGCGACGAGGACGTCGCCGAGCGCGTGGTGGACGAAGAGGCGGAGGCGCTTGATACGGCGCTGCTCGACAGCGAACGTGACCGCGCGCTGTGGACGCAGTTCCGACGACTGTCGGAGTCGTGTCAGAGGCTTCTTCGGATCCTCATGTCGTGCGACCGGCCGAACTACCGTGCGGTCTCGGAGGCACTGTCGATGTCGGTCGGCTCGATCGGGCCGACGCGGATGCGCTGCCTCGACAAGCTCCGGAGAATGCTCCGCGAGTCCGACTATCCGTTTGACGAGGGAGGTGAGTCGTGATGGCTGGTGACGAGCTGCACCCTGACGACGAGGCCATGCTCGACCACCTCCGGGCGATCGCAGACGTCGTGGACCCCGTGCCCGAGGACGTCATCGAGCTGGGCAAGGCGGCGTTCGCCCTGCACCACGCCGACGCGATCCTCATGACCATGGCGACGGACGAGCTGTCTGGAGCCAGCGTGCGCGCTTCGCGCGGCGACCAAGGGTCGAGCCGGCTGCACGTCTTCGAGCACGGGTCGGTGTCGATCGAGGTCGAGGCGACGAGCCGTGGCGACTTCGCGCGAGCCATCGGCGTCGTGGACGACCGGGAGCATCCCGACCTGGCCGATCACCAGATGACCCTGGAGACGAAGTCGTCGTCGACGACCGTGGATCTCGATGGCGGCCGGTTCACGTTCGAGCGCGTGCCGCTGGGCCTGGCCCGGCTCGTGCTCGAGCACTCCGGCGAGCGGGTCATGACGACGACCTGGTTCGACGTCGACTGATCCTGGGCATCGCTCCCGGCCGAGGCCGGGCGCGACGGCTCGCCGAGCGAGTACGCCGAGCGACTATGTCGGGCGGTATGCCGTGCGTGCGGCGACCTGCAAAGACCGACGGTTCTGCGACTGGCTGGAACGAGAATCGCGACACACGCCCCAAAGACGCCACACAAACTAGCCAAACTCATGTTTCCCGTCATATGGTCGGCCCGGAGGTTTCGCTGAGCCCCCCGACCACAGGAGAAAGCATGAACTCAGCTCATCGCGGCTGGCGCCGCCGCCTCGTCGCCACCCTGGTCGCTGCGGCGACCGGCACGACGCTCGCAGCCACCACGGCCAACGCGTGGTGGGTGTCCGGACAGTCCTGGGGCACCATCACGAGCGCCTTCGGCCAGGCCTACGGTGCGTTCTGGAACGAGTCGAACACGCAGGCCCGCTTGGGCTCGCACTTCAGGAGAACCTCGGGCACCGACCGCGTCTACACCGACAACACCGGCTACAGCTGGTACCAGGATGACGGCAGGGTGGCGTGGGGCGGCAGCTGGCAGAGCGCCTACACCAGCTCGTCGAGCTGGGTCTACGACTGGGACGCGCGGACGCTGCACGGTGACGCGCACGGCGTCCGCTCGGTGGACACGGAGATCTGCAAGGAGCGCGCCTTCCAGCCGGATCCCTGCTCCGACGCCAAGGCCCAGCCGTACTTCTCGTACTGACCCTCACGACCCCGGGACCCGGGCCGCGCGGTGTCGCGCGGCCCGGGCACCCAGGAAGACCTCGATGCTGACTGTCTCTGACCTGAGCTACTCATACCGCTCGAAGCCCGCCCTCACCGACGTCGCGTTCTCCGTCACGAAGCGCACCGTCGGAGTGCTGGGGGAGAACGGAGCGGGCAAGACCACGCTCTTCGAGCTGCTCGCCGGCGGACTTCGGCTCCCGCGCGCCGCGACCGTGGAGCCGCGCGGACTCACGTCGTACTGTCCCCAAGCGCTGACCCTCCCGCCAGGAGTGCGGGTCGAGGACTTCCTCCTCTATGTCGCCTGGCTCAAAGGCGTCCGCGCGCCTTCCGCCGATGTGGTGGGCGGCGTGCTCGAGGCGGTCGACCTTGCGGCTCAGCGTGGCTCGCGCATCGGCGAGCTGTCCGGCGGCATGCAGCGGCGCCTGCAGATCGCGCAGTCGCTGCTGGCGACCCCGGAGGTGCTCCTGCTGGACGAACCGACCGCCGGTCTTGACCCGATCCAGCGCCAGCGCGTGCTCGACCTCGTGGGCCACCTGCCGGGGCCGCAGCACGTGCTCATCAGCACGCACATCCTCGCCGACCTGCTGGGCCTCGCCGAGGAGGTCGTCGTCCTGCACCGCGGTCGGGTGGCGGCGCTCTGGTCCTGGGATGTCGACGCCCCGCCCGACGAGGCCGCCGTCACCGGCGAGCTCGTGAAGATCGTGGGCGTGCAGTGAGGCTGGTCCGGGCCGTGGGTCGACGGCTTCGCACCCGGCTGTCCGCGGTCGCGCTGGTCATCTATGCCGTCGTCGCGCTGGTCTACACCCTCGCCAGGCCGGCCTACTGGGTCGGCGAGTGGGGATGGACCGTCAACTGGGCCACCGGGCTCGTCATCCTCCTCGGGCCCGCGGTCGCCGGTGTCGCCGCGATGGAGACGGCGAGGTGGCGTGGGGCGGAGCGCACCTTCGTCGCGACCGGCGAGCTCCCACGTCACCTCGTCGCCACGTGGCTGACGGTCCTGGCACCGGCCGTGCTGGTGTTCTGCGTGCACGCGCTGGTCCTGCTCGCGGTGAGCGCCACCCGTGCGCCGACGGACCTGCTCCAGCCCTGGTTCGCCCTGCTCGGCGTCGGCCAGCTCGCCGTCGTGGCCGGGGTCGGGATGCTCCTGGGCCGGCTGTTCCGACCCTGGGTGGCCGTGCCGCTTGCAGTGCCGACGATGTATGCCGTCGAGATCCTCCCGAAGCCGCCCGCCGTCCCCGACGTGCTGGTGCCCGGGGCCTCGACCGGCTCGATAGCCGGTCTTGTCGTGAGCCCCGCGGCCCTGTTCGCGCAGCTCGCCTTGCAGCTGATGCTCGCGGTGACCCTGGTGGCGCTGTGCGTGATGCTCCCGCGCCGCGGATCTGGTCGGTCCCTGTCGGCGCCGGCCGCAGCAGCCGCGTGCGCTGGGGTCGTGGGCGCGGTGCTCGCGGCCCGGGCATGCCACGCCTTCGGCGCCCTCGAAGACCCGTACGTCGCGCGACCGACGTGGAGCTGTGCCGGCACGGCACCGCGCGTGTGCCTCCTCGACGGCAACACGGCATACCTCGCCGAATGGGCCTCCGCCATGCACGTCGCGTCGCGATCGCCGGGCGTCTCCGGACTGAGCCTGCCATCCGAGTTTCGCCAGCTCCCAGGACGGGACGACGCGAAGTTCGCCGGCTTCGGCGTCGTCGTCGGGGAAGGTGGTCTCATCAACGTCACCCCACCGAGGCTCAGCGACGTCGCTCAGTCCCTGTCGACGCCGGCGAACTGCGCCGACTACTACAGCGACGGCTCCACCAACACGGGGGCCGTCGTTCGCTACTGGATGTCCACCTGGATCGCGAACCGCATCCAGCCGTCAACGGACCTGGCGCTCGGAGACCCCAAGCTGGCTCGCTGGGTGGCGTCCACGTCGACGGACGAGCAGGACCGGTTCGCCCGTGACGTCTACTCCCGGATGAAGGCCTGCACCGCCGATGACTCTTTCGCAGCAACGCTTCCCACCTCGGCTCGCTAGCTGGTGGCGGGTCTTCGCCTACAGCAGGCGGCTGACCGTCGCCGCGGCGCTGGTCGCGGCGGGCACGATGCTGACGGTCGCGATCGACGAGGTCCTGCTCCCCATCGGGATGCACGCGATCCCCACGGGGTACGTCCTCGCGGGGGCTTACGGCATCGCCGCCGCGACGTCGGGGCAGCGCACGCTGGCGGCCTATGAGCGGCTCGCGCCGCTCTCAAGGCAGGTGGCCCTCGAGGCGGCGACCCTGGGTGTCACGGGCGCCCTGCTGGTCGTCGCATGCGCCGTAACAGGCGACGCGCCAGGGCTCACCGCGGCGATGGCGTTCGGTGGGCTGGGTCTGCTTGCGGCACAGGTGGTTCCGGCCTATGCCGAGATGGCCGTGGCGACGTTCGCCGTCCTGTTCCTCTACCTCCTCGGGGCAAGAGGCGGTGATGTGGTTGCCGCGTTCGCGAGGCGCGCCGACGTCAGCATTGCGCTCGCGCTGGCCTTCCTCGTATGCCGCTACGCCCACCTCCTCACTCGCCGAGCGCGGCCCGTTTCCGACTTCTGAGCCGTCCCGGCGCTGCCATGCAGGTCCGGGTCCGTGGGTCGCGGGGCCTAGGCTCCCCAGGCGGTGAACGAGGCTGCCGTCGCAGAGGCCAGGTGGTCGCCGGCGGCGGCTCGGCGTGCGGCGAGCCAGCCCTCTGCGACGGTCCCGCCGGCGCGACCCACGACTGTGTGGACGTCGGCCATGACGGGAAGACAGGCCTGGTCGTTGACCGGGACCACACTGGCGAGCACCGAGCAGGTGCCCATCGCGAGCAGGCTCGACACCAGACCGACCGCCTCGAACGGACCGATCGGGGCGGCTCCACCGGAGTCGCAGGCCGACAGCACGAGGGACGCCGGGGGCCGCTCGAGCTGCTGCAGGTCATGGACCGTGAGCGGGCCGTCCGCGAGCTGGAGGGATGAGAACAGCGGCGCGTCCGCGCGGAACGTGCCGTGCGCGGCGATATGGCCGAGCAGTGCCCCGTCGAGCACCTCGAGCGCGGCGCTCGCTGTCGCCTGGTCCGCACGAAGCACCTTGGCACGCCGGTGGATCCGGCGCAGGTTCGTGACCTCGGCCTCGCGGGTCGTGAGGTTCGGTCCGGTGACGAGTGCGACATGGCCCTCGGCGCCGTCCGGCCGCCGCCGGGCGCGGATCCACTGGCTGACCGAGGGGCTGACGGTGAGGACGGCGTCACGGAAGGCGGGCAGCAGCCCCCACGGGGCGGTCAGCAGCTGCGCCGGCGGGACCAGGACGGCATACCGCGTTCCGGGGGGCAGCGAGAAGCCCGACCCCAGCAGTGCCGCCTGCAGCTGCGACCCCGTCCTCTCGAGATCGACGGCCCGGCCGTATGCCGCTCGCCTGAGTGCGAATCGCGCGAACTCGGACTCCCGGGACGCCGAGGCGAACTCGCCCACCACCGTATGCCGCACACGACGGTGCGCCGCGACGAGAAGGTGCAGCACGGTGCCGACCCGCACGACGGTGACCAGGGCACCGGCGTCACCGAGCTCGGCGAAGACCGCGTCCAGATCGAGGCCAGCGGCGCCCCAAGCCTGGCCGGTGCCTTCGCCGTGCAGGTGCTGCAGGGCGCGGCGGATCGTGTTCTCCTGCCGGGCTTGCTCGCGGATCAGGGCTGCGCGGCTCTGGTCGTCGTCGATGGCGTCGAGTCTGCGGTTCACGTCCCGGAGGGACGCCAGGGCGCTTCGCAGCTCGGGGTCCTTCGGCCGCGTCCCTTGGCCCTTGAGTGCTGCCGCCCGCCACCGCTCGGCCCACCACAGAAGTTCCCTAGGGCGGTTCGACCTGACGGCCTGGGCAACCGCGAGCTGGAAGAACTCGAGCCCGTGCCCGCTCGCGAGGGCGCGCAACTCCATGTCGCCGAGGATGTTGCGGTACTCGTCGACGGCGTCGAGACCACGACGGCAGGCGAGGTAGAGCGCCCGGCGATCCCGCCGATGCTGGGCGAGGTGCGCGGCGGCGAGCCAGCCGGCTGCCCTCGACAGGGGTGGGCCTGAACGACGCGAGGCCGCCGCATCGACCAGACTCACCTCGGCCTCGGCATCGAGCCCGGCGTCCCGCGCAAGCCTGCCGTGGAGCAGCAGGGCAACTGGTAGTTCTGGACTCCCTGAGTCACGCAGCGAGTCGACCAGGTTGGTGGCTTCGCGCAACAGACGCCGAGTCTCTGCTGGAGAGGTGCGCTGTGCTCCCCCCGTGAACTCACCCTCGGGCGCCATCCATGGGACGAGCTCAGGGTGGTGGGAGATGAACCGGGCTCGGAGGCGAAGGAGCCGGGCGCGACCGGCCCATGCCGGGCGTAGCTGGGCGTCGAAGAGGCGGGCCGCCTCGCTCGCAGAGCGTTCGGCCGCATCCGTATCCGCGCTCGCCAGGGCAGCCTTGGCCGTGACGAGGAGCAGCTCGGCGCGACGGACTGGAGCCAGGTCGGGCTGGCCGAGAGTCCGGTCGCCGAGGCTCCGGGCCTCCTGGGCCAGCCCGGCGGTGAGCAGGGCCTCGATCCGGTCGATGGCAACGTCATGGCGCACGTTGCCGAGTCGCCGGTAGCGGGCTGTCGCCTCGTCGAGCAGCTCGAGCGCGGCGGGCAGGTCACCCCGTTCGTGCGCCGCCAGTGCGCGGTTGTGGATCGCCTGTGCCGCCTCGAACTCCTGACCGATGCTCATCAGCAGCTGCTCGGCCCGGATGGCGTCTGCCTCGACGGCCTCGGGATGGCCCAGGGCCAGCAGGATCTCGCAACGGTTGTTGAGTGCTCGTCCCTCCCAGAGCACGTCTCTGAGGAAGTGGCTTCCCGTGATGGCCTCGTTCGCGTACTGAAGCGCCTCCTCGTATCGAGCGAGCATCGTCAGAATGTGGGCGCGGCGTACATAGAGTCGCGGAAGCTCTTTCGCCGAGGTGAGCGGCAGGGCCTCATCGAGTCGGCGAAGGGCTTCCGTGGACCGGCCCGCGTAGGCGAGCGTGACGCCCAAGGTGGCAAGGACCTCGGCCTGCCGCTCACTGCTCACGCGTCTGGCGTAACGCAGCGCGGCAAAGCCGTGCGAGACAGCATCCGTGCTTTGTCCTCGGTCGCGCAGGACTATCGCCATCGACTGGTGCGCATTGGAAAGAGCGTAAGGGTCGGTCGTTTCCTCGAGTATTGCCGAAGCCAGCGCAAGAGCCGCACTGGGCTGGGATATTGCCAGTGGAAGCAGGGACTCGACCGGCCCGGAGCTCAAAGCCGGACCGCCGTAACGGACGGGGGCCTGCTGCGGGCTGCCGAGGACGTGGTATCAGGTCGGCGCAGCGTCGCGTCTGGCTTCATGATCGCTCCTCCATACCCCGGAAGACGGATACATGTCCCAGCACGATGATGACAGCCGCGCGCACGATGAGACCGCCGAACCCAGCGGCTGGCCCCGCTGAAAGGGCTGCCGGCGCGCGAGCGCGTACGGGCAGGCCAGCCTCGGCTCGAAGCCTGGGCGTGGCCATGCCCCCTGTGGATGAACCCCTCATTCGCTGAAACCTCTTTAGCCCCAGTCAATTTCATTCATGTTTCAACCAGCTAGGAGGAAATCGTGGTCAATCCAGAATGGTGGGTGCCAGGGCAAGCAGCGCTGGCCGCGGCGCGGTACCAGAAGCAGATCGAGCTGATGAGTGCCTCGTTCTTCCCCAAGGCGGAGTGCCACCCGCCGGGAGGCCCGTCGCCGACAACCGAGTTCATGTATGCGGACGGCCAGGTCCTAGCGGCGGATGACAACACGCTGGGCGGTGTGCTCACCGCGCTCGGGGTCGGCCCCAATGCCGTGACCCGCCCGGTGACTGGCGTTGCCCGCATCGCGCTGCCGCCCGGCAAGACGGCTGCGCAGGCCCGTGCCGATGTCCAGAACGCCACCGGTACCGACCGTGCCCGTTTCGACCGGATCCTGCACCTCGCCGCGTCAAGCGCCTGCCCCGCCACGGAGCCCGAGACGAGCGCCACCGTCGCTCTTGTCCCGCAACCGCCCAACGGAGGAACCCGCGGCCCGCTGCCGGTTCGGGAAGTCCACGTCGCCGTGATCGACACGGGGCTGCCGCGCAACGGCGCCAGCCCAAACCCCATCAGCCTGAGCCCGTGGCCGTGGATGGCGAACGTCACAGGCAACCCTGAGCAGACGGGGTTCCTGGGTCACTATGCCGGGCACGGCCTGTTCGTCGCCGGAGTTCTCGCGAGCATGGCACCGAGCGTCCAGATCCACGTCCACCCGTTCTTCTTCACCAATGGCGGGCAGATCGAGAGTGATCTCGTCGTTCTCCTGCGTCAGGTCTTCAACTCCGCTCCGAGGCCCGACATCATCAGCATGTCTGCGGGCGTGACGGTCCCCGCTGGAATGCAGAACGGGCTCTCCCCCATGGCAGTCTTCTACGAGAACGAGCTCAAGAACTCCGAAACCATTCTCGTGTGTGCCGCCGGCAACAACCCGGGCGGGGGCATGTTCGAACCGGCCAGTCTCCCAGGCCCCATCGGCGTGGGCGCACTCGATGCCAATCAGCAGATCGCCGGCTACAGCAACTCCGGCACGTGGATTGACGTGTTCACCCGCGGCACCGACATCGTCAACGCCTTCCAGAACCGGGCGTACTTCTATCAGGAGCCGCCGATGAAGCCGATTCCGCCTGCGCCCGGGCCGGCGCCGAGCATCGTCGTCTCCAACCAGCGGGTCAAGTGGAGCGGCACGTCCTTCGCCACGCCCATCGTCGCCGGTCTCATCGCTAACCACATGGCGATGAGCGGCAAGAGCGCGAAGCAGGCCTGGACCGATGTGAAAGCAACGGCCGACGGGAACGCGCCGACGCACGGCGGCCGACCGGTGCTCTTGGTCTAGGAAGTGGCGAGGTATGCCGGAGGGTGCGTTCCAGCGGAACGCACCCTCCGGCATACGGCTGGGACTCCTCAGGCGGAGGCGGTGGTGAAGCGGAGGTAGGGCTTGACCTCATCGACGGCGTCGTGGCCGAAGCGCTCCCGCGCGTCAGCGGTCGAGATGGTCGGCGCGACGATGACCTTCTGGCCTTCGCGCCAGTCGGCCGGCGTCGAGTAGGGGCCGCTGTCGGTCAGCTGCAGCGCGTCGACCGCCCGGAGGATCTCGTCGAAGTTGCGACCGACGCTCTTGGGGTAGGTCAGCGAGAGGCGGACCTTGTTGGCCGGGTCGATGACGAAGACCGAGCGGACGCTCGAGGTGTCACCCTCACCGGGGTGGATCATGTCGTAGAGCTCGGACACCTGGCGCGAGTCGTCGGCGATGATCGGGTAGGTCACGGCGGCGCCGCCCACCTCCTCGATGTCGCCCTTCCACTCCTCGTGGCGGTCGATCGGGTCGACCGACACCGCGAGCACCTTGACGTTACGGCGGGTCCACTCCCCGTCAAGGGCCGCAACCCGCCCGAGCTCGGTCGTGCAGACGGGCGTGAAGTCGGCCGGGTGGCTGAAGAGCACGGCCCAGCTGTCGGCCTTCCAGTCGTGGAACGAGATCGAGCCCTCCGTGGTCTCGGCCTCGAAGTCGGGGGCGATCTCGCCCAGTCGCGGTGTTGCCATGGGTCGTCCTCTCACGGTCGGGCGCACGTCACGCCCTCGTCTGTGGGTCATTCTGGCCGCAAGACCATGCATCTGGTTATGGCTGTCCAAATGTTGTGACGCGAAGCCCGGTCGATCATGCGTCGCCGGACGGCTTCGGGACGCGTCAGATCACCTCGAAGGAACTGTGGCCGAAGGGAAATCACCCCAAAGCGTCCAAACGGCACGCGACCGTGCAATGCTCCACGCCGTGAACGACGACCAGTCGCCGAGCTCGTTCTCACCAGCTCCGCCACCACAGTCAATGACGCCTCCGCCGCCTCCGCCGCCTTGGCCTCAGCCGCAAGGCACCCCACAACCCGCACCACAAACCACTCTTCCGCCCGCGCCGCTGCACTCGCGCGGAGCGCCGCCGCCTGCCCCGCCTCTGGGGACCGCGTTCTCCGAAGCTCCCCGCTACTCCTATCCGGGCACGAACGGCCTCGCCATAGCGGCCTTCATCTGCGGCCTCCTGGGTTTCGTGCTGCCGGCGTTCATTCTGAGCCTGATCAGCCTGCGAAAGCTGAAGCGGCACGGGCGCACCCAGAAGGGCCGCGGCCTCGCCATTGCCGGCCTCGTTCTGGCGAGCCTCTGGGTGGCGCTCATCATCGCCCTGTGGGCGTTCGCCACCCCCAGCAGCGCGGGGCGCGCCCCGCAGCGAGACAGCGGTGGCCAGGTCACGGCTGCGGGCAAGGTCGAGGTCGGACAGCTCCAGGCCGGCGACTGCTTCGACGGGATCACGGAGGGCACGATCGAGCGGGTCACCGTGCGGCCTTGCCGAGAGCCTCACGAGGCCCAGCTCGCCCTCGTCACGACCCTGCCCCCTGGTACCTTCCCGGGTGCGGATGAGGCCTCGGACCAAGCGGAGCAGCTGTGCCTCGCGCGGGCGGACGCAGCGGTGGCCGAGGATCGTCTCGACGACGTCAGCCTCGTCACCCTCTACCCGAACACCGATCGCGCGTGGCGGACCGACCGCTCCGTCATGTGCGTCGTGACACCGAGCGACAAGCAGCCCACGACCGGGTCCGTCCTCAAGTAGCCGTATGCCGCCAGGCCCGCTCTCGGGGACAGCGGGCCCGTTCAGCCGAGCGGGTTGCAGGCGCACAGCCTGAGGTCGGGTGCAAGCAGCAGGTCGTCAGCGCCCCCGCCGTCGGTGAGGCCGAGCTCCAGCGCCGGGACCCGGTGGGACATGTCGGTCCCGCCGCCGGCGGTGACCGGACAAGCCGCAAGGCCCGCCTCCGTGTGGAAGCGGGCCCTGCGGCATACGTGCTCGGATCACCCGGTGACCCTCAGTCGATGTGATCGCGCGGGCTATACAGCGCGCGGATACATCGAACGGGGGTGGGTCAGCGGGGCTCCTCGCCGCGGATGAAGGCCTCGAGCTTGGCGCGGCCGACCGTGTCCTCGCGCTGCTCCGGCGGGGACTTCATGAGGTACGACGACGCCGACAGCAGGGCGCCGCCGATGCCGCGGTCCTTGGCGATCTTCGCCGCGCGGATCGCGTCGATGATGATGCCAGCCGAGTTGGGGGAGTCCCAGACCTCGAGCTTGTACTCGAGGTTCAGCGGCACGTCACCGAAGGCGCGACCCTCGAGGCGGACGTAGGCCCACTTGCGGTCGTCGAGCCACGCGACGTAGTCGGACGGGCCGATGTGGACGTTGCGGTCGTCCTTCTTGCCGGCGAGGGGGCCGGTGAGGTTCGAGGTGACGGCCTGCGTCTTGGAGACCTTCTTGGACTCGAGACGCTCGCGCTCGAGCATGTTCTTGAAGTCCATGTTGCCGCCGACGTTGAGCTGGTACGTCCGGTCGAGCACGACGCCGCGGTCCTCGAACAGCTTGGCCATGACGCGGTGCGTGATCGTCGCGCCGACCTGGCTCTTGATGTCGTCACCGATGATCGGCACGCCGGCCGCCTCGAACTTCGCGGCCCACTCCGGGTCGGACGCGATGAACACCGGCAGCGCGTTGACGAAGGCGACGCCCGCGTCGATGGCGCACTGCGCGTAGTACTTGTCGGCCTCCTCGGAACCCACCGGCAGGTAGGAGACGAGCACGTCGGCCTTGGCGTCCTTGAGCGCCTTGACCATGTCGACCGGCTCTGCCGCCGACTCGTCGATGGTCAGGCGGTAGTACTTGCCGAGGCCGTCGAGTGTGTGGCCGCGCTGGACCGTGACGCCGCTGGTGGGGACGTCGCAGATCTTGATGGTGTTGTTCTCCGAGGCGTTGATCGCCTCGGCGAGGTCCTTGCCGACCTTCTTGTCGTCCACGTCGAACGCGGCGACGAACTCGACGTCGCTGACGTGGTACGGGCCGAACTCGACGTGCATGAGGCCCGGCACGGTGCCGGCCGCATCAGCGTCCTTGTAGTACTCGACACCCTGCACGAGCGAGCTCGCGCAGTTGCCGACGCCGACGATGGCGACGCGTACGGATCCCATGGATCACTCCTTGTTTTCTGTGGTGTAGTCGTGCTTGGTGATGCTCGATGGCGTGGTGAGGTCGTCGTAGGCCGTGGGCCCGGGGTCCAGAGCCGCCCGCCGCTCCGCGACGATGAGCTCCTCGAGCCAGCGGACCTCGCGCTCTGCGCGCTCCTCGCCGTGCTGCTGCAGCGCGAGGGTGTAGCTGTCCATGCGCTCGCGGTTGCGGGTCGAGGCGTCGCGGATGTTGGCCAGGCGCTCCTCCAGCCGCGACCGGCGCCCTTCGAGGATGCGCAGCCGGACCTGGGCCTCCGTGCGCGAGAAGAACGCGAAGCGCACGTCGAAGTCGTCGTCGTCCCAGGCGTCCGGGCCGGAGGCGGCGACGAGGTCCTGGAAGTGCTCCTTGCCGTCCGCGGTCAGCTCGTACGTGATCCGGGGCCGCTTGCTGCCACGGGTCGGCTGCTCCTCCGTCTCGTGGATGTGCCCGGCGTCGACGAGCGAGCGCAGGGCCGGGTAGAGCGAGCCGTAGGACAGGGCGCGGAAGATACCGAGGGCCGTGGTGAGCCGCTTGCGCAGCTCGTACCCGTGGAGCGGGCCGTCGTGGAGCACCCCGAGAATCGCGAACTCGAGCAACGCCGCACGGCGGCTCGGGGGTCGCGATGTCCGTGGCACGGCATCACCATACACCGCAAGATATATCGACGCGATACATCACGGTGATCACTTCGACGGGCCCCACCGTAGAGCCCCGACGCGCAACACACCCGGAAACCGCCAACCCGTGGCAGTTGCAACCATGGCGGGTTCGCGGTTTCCGGGTGTGTTGCCCAGGGAGCTCGGGTCAGGGGACGAGCGTGTAGATCGCCAGCAGCATCACGCCGCTTCGAGGGAGCGGACCGTCGTGCACCAGCTCGACCGTGTGGGCCGGGCCGGCCGGCTGCGGCATCGTGGCCTGGCCCCCGGAGGAGTTGGCGCCGCTGTCCGAGCTCAGCCCCTTGAGCCGGTCGGTGCCGACGTCGCCGCCGCCCACGCCCGCGGAGCCGTACGTCACGAGGAACGGTGCGTTGGCCGGCGTGGCTTCGACGATCCACTGTCGCGGCGTGAACGTCGCGACCGACACCTGGCCCTCGAGCCGGTAGAGGTAGCCGCCGTACTCACGCACGCGTGGAAGCTCAGCGACAACGGCCCCCGTGGCCGGGTCGACGACCTCCACCTGCTCGCCGAGGTCGTATGCCGCACCCGCCACCCGCAGCGACGGCGCGCTGACGGGCTGGTTGGTCTTCTGGTCCACCACGACGACCGTCACGGTGACCGGACGGCCGACCGTCAGCTCCGGCCAGCCTTTGCCTGGCTCCGGCGTCGCGGTGCTCGACGGCAGATCGCCGCTCGGAGTGGCCGATGCGCAGCTGGAGCCGAAGAGCCGGTGCCCGTCGAGGACGAAGTAGGCCCAGGCCTGCTGCGCGGTGCGCTCGTCGACACCCGGCATCCAGCAGTCGGCAGTCAGGGCCATCCGCGTGGTCGTCGGGGTCCAGGTCAGCGTGACCGAGCTCTGGCCTCGCTCGCCGATGGACGCGACGGCCAGGTGGTTGTCTGCGACGGTCGCCCGGTAGCGAAGGCCGTCGCGCACGACGTCACCCCTCGACTGCGGGACCGCGCGGAACGGCATACCGTCCGCTCCGAGCATCGGGCCGCTGCTCACGCGCGCGGCCGGAGCGACCGGCGCCGCAGGGCGACCGAGCGAGCCGGTCACGGCGACGCCGGCGACCACAACGGCAGCGCAGGCCGCGGCGGCTGCGCCGACGGCCCGTCGGCGCTTGGTCCGGGCGACCTTGCGGGCCACGCCGGTTGACAGCTCGGCCGGAGCGGGCTGGACGTCGTCGGCGAGCAGGGTCAGCTCCTCGCGCAGGTCGGTGAGGTTCATCGCGCGTTCTCCTCGCTCGTCGCAACGGTGTCGGTCAGGGACGGGTCGACCCGGAGCTTGGCGAGCGCTCGGCTCGCCTGGCTCTTCACGGTGCCGACCGAGCACTGCATGATCTCGGCGGTCTCGGCCTCGGACAGGTCCTCGTAGAAGCGAAGGACGACCACGGCTCGCTGTCGCTTGGGCAGCCGCCCGAGGGCGCGCCACAGATCAGTGCGCTCCTCGACCCGCCTCGACTCGCGGCCGGCTGCCGGGCCGTGGCCGCCGCCGGCCGGGGCCTCGGGCAGGTCGGCCGTGGCCTCCTCGCCGTTCCACCGGCGCCGCCACCAGCTCGAGTACGTGTTCACCATGATCTTGCGGACATAGGCGTCCGGCTGGCCCTCGATCCGGCCCCAGGCGAACCACGCCTTGGCCAGCGAGGTCTGCACGAGGTCCTCAGCGAGGGCCCGGTCGCGGGTGAGCAGGTATGCCGTTCGGAGCAGGGCGCTCGCACGCGCGGTCACGAAGGCGTCGAAGCCGTCGCGCTCCACTGCGCCTCCCGTCCAAGGGCTGGTCAGGGCCGGTGCAGCCACCGGGCCTGGGTCCGTTGTCGTCGTCACACTGACAGGTACCGGTTGTCCCCGCCCGCAGGTTGCACGGGTGCGTGAACGTGTTTGTGACCGTTCTGTGCGGAACTTGTGCGTCCCCGACTTCGTTTCGTCGTCTTGGCATGGTCCGGGCCATACTGATATGCGGCCCGGGACGATTCTCGGGCCAAATCGGTGAATGGAGAGGGTAGTGACTCAGAGCAGGCACGACGTCCGTGCTGCCCAGCTCGCGGCGGAGAAGGGCCGCCGGCGTGGGGGCGGCAACGGCAGTGGCGGCCCTGATGGCGGCACCGACTTCTACGACGGGTACGACGAGGAAGGTCGCACCGGGTGGCGCAAGTGGGTGATCGGCACCCTCAAGTGGGGCACGATCACCGGCCTCGCTCTCTTCGTGCTCGGCGTCCTCGGCGTGATCATCGCCTACAACAAGATCGGTATCCCGCAGCCCAACGACATCGCCAACCGGCAGGTGTCGATCATCTACTACGCCGACGGCAAGACCGAGCTCGACCGGATCGCGGTGCAGGACGGAAACCGCGAGTCGGTGAAGCTGTCGCAGGTCCCGAAGTTCGTGCAGGACGCGCACATCGCCGCCGAGGACCGGACCTTCTACCAGAACAACGGCATCTCGGTCGGCGGCATCCTGCGTGCGATCAAGACGAGCGTCACCGGCGAGGCCCAGGTGGGTGGCTCGACGATCACCCAGCAGTACGTCAAGAACTACTTCCTCACCCAGGACCGCACGATCTCCCGCAAGGCCAAGGAGATCCTCATCGCGATGAAGATCGACGGCCAGCTGACCAAGTCGGAGATCCTCGAGAAGTACCTCAACACCATCTACTACGGCCGCGGCGCGTACGGCATCCAGAGCGCATCGAAGGCCTACTTCGGCAAGGACGTGAGCAAGCTCACTGTCCCAGAAGGCGCAGTGCTCGCCTCGGTCATCAACGCCCCGTCGCTCTATGACCCCGCCAACGGCGACCGCGCCCAGGCCAACCTCGAGAAGCGTTTCAACTATGTCCTCAACGGCATGGTCGACGAGGGCTGGCTCACCCAGGCCGAGCGCGCCAAGTACACCGCGCTGCCGAAGATCCTCCCGTACAAGAGCAACAAGTTCTCGTCCGGCCCCAACGGCTACATCACGGCGCAGGTCAAGAAGGAGCTGCTCGCCAACGGCCTCACGGACCGCGACATCGACGCCGGCGGCCTGCGCATCACCACCACCATCGACAAGAAGGCGCAGGACGCGGCGATCGCTGCGATGAAGGAAAACCTGCCCAAGAAGGTCCAGGGCGGCCTGGTCGCGATACGCCCCGGCGACGGTGCGGTTGTCGCGATGTACGGCGGCGCCGACTATGCCAAGAGCCAGTTCAGCTCCGCCACACAGGCGATCCTGCAGGGTGGCTCGAACTTCAAGCCTTTCGGTGTCATGGCCGCGCTTCGCATGGGCATCTCCACCAAGACGCAGTTCGACGGTGACACCCCCCAGACGTTCGCCGACACCACGATCAACAACTTCAACAACGTGTCGTACGGCATGGTCGACATGCGCCGGATGATCGGCCGCTCGATCAACACCGCGTTCGTGAACCTCAACGAGCAGATCGGGCCCAAACAGACCCGCCAGGCGGCTATCGACGCCGGGATCCCCGTGTCCACGCCGTCGATCAACAACAACGACCTGACCAACATCCTCGGCACGGCGGCTCCGCACGTCATCGACATGGCATCGGCCTACTCGACGATCGCGGCGCAGGGCATCCGCAGCACCCCGTACATCGTCAAGAGCGTCACCTCGACGACCGGCGGCTTCAGCTACGAGGCCAAGCCCGAGACGAAGCGCGCCTTCGACAAGGACGTCACCGCCGACGCCACCGACGCCATGACCTACACCGTCAAGAAGGGCGGCACCGCGACGAAGATCGGCCGCTCGCTGGCTGCCGGGGGGCTGGGCGACCGCCCCGTCGCAGGCAAGACCGGAACCTCGGAGAACAACCGCTCGAAGTGGTTCACCGGCTTCGTCCCGCAGCTCGCGGTCTCGGTCGGGATGTACAAGCCCACCGACGACGGCAAGAGCAGCCTGCCCCTGACCGAGGCGGAGTCCGCGATGCCGGACGGGTCGACCATCCCGGCCAACATCTGGCTCGACTTCATGCGCCCGACGCTGGACGGCACCGACATCATCCCGTTCCCGGAGCGGGCCGGCATCGGCGACGACAAGGTCAAGCTGCCGACGACCACCACGACGCTGCCGCCGACCACGACCGCGCCGCCGACGACCACCACGCAGTCGCCGACGACCACGACACAGCAGCCGACGGAGACCAAGACCAACGGCACCGGCAAGCCCCAGCCGCCGACGGTCACCGACCCGCCCACGGTGTCGATCCCGTTGCCGCCGTTCCCCTCCGACTCGACGACGACCAAACCCGGTCGCGGCGCGCCGAGCGGCTGAGGTTCGGAGGCTAGGGTGAGTCCGGCCGTAGAGGTGACCCCGTCGACTGGAGGATGACCCGAGGATGAGCGACCCCGTCGTGACCGCAGCCTCTGAGGTCATCGGCGGCCCGCGCGGACGGTATGCCGCGGCGCGCGAGCTTCCGTGGGTGGTGACGGCCGCCACGCTGTCGGTGCTCACGGCCGTCACGGTCGGGCTCGGCATCCTGCTGCGAGCGCCCTGCCTGCGCACCGGGTTCACCGGGGACGGCCAGTTCTGGAACGCCTGCTACGCGGACCTGCCGGCCGCGTACCGCGACGCGAACGTCAAGGCCGGCCTGGCGGCATACCTCCAGGGTGGTCAGGGGGCGCCGGTGACGGGGCAGCCCCCACTGACGGGACTGGCGCTGACCGCGGTCGCAAGCCTCGTGCCCGACGGGTCGCTGCGAGCCCGCGCGGCATGGTTCTTCGCCCTGTGGGCGGTGCTGCTGACGCTGGGCATCCTCGTCATCATCTGGCTCGTCTCGTCCTCGGCCCGCGAGCCGATCACTGCGGCGCACGTGGCCCTGTCACCCGTCGTGGCGCTCGCCGGGTTCATCTCGGCCGACCTGCTGGGTGTCGTGCTGGCGAGCGCCGGCATGTGGGCCTGGGCCAGACGCAACCCCACGCTGGCCGGGGTCTTCCTCGGGCTCGCCATCGGCGCACGGTCCTACCCCGTCCTCATCCTTGTCGCCATCGGCCTGCTCAGCCTGCGCTCGGGGCGGCTTCGCGAGTACGCCCGGACGGTCGGCTACGCGCTGCTCGTCTTCGGTGGCCTGCTCGCAGGGATCTGGCTGCTCAACCCGGCCGCGGCCGGGTCCGCGTACCAGGGCTGGGCGTCGGCCGGAGCCGGGTACGGCTCCCCGTGGCTGCTGCCTCAGCTGGCCGGCCACCCGCTGCCCGACGGTGTCGTCACGGCTTTGGCCGTCGTGGGCTGGATCGCCGCTCTCGTCGCGGGGGCGGTCCTCGCGCTGTCGTCGGCGCGCCGCCCGACCATCGCCGAGGTCTCGCTCGTCATGGTGGGACTCGTGCTCGTCACCGGCAAGTCGTTCACGGTGCAGAGCTCGCTGTGGCTCGTCCCGCTCATCGCGTGGTGCGCCATGCAGTGGCGCGACCATCTCATCTGGGCCGGGGCCGAGTCACTGAACTTCGTGGCGGTCTGGCTGACGATCGCCGCGACGACGGTGCCCGACCGGGGCCTGCCGGCCGCGTGGTACGCCTTCTTCTCGATGCTTCGCGTCGTCGCCGTGCTCTGGCTCGTCGCGATGATCTGGCTGCGCGCGCGCGAGCGGTGGGGGCGGTCCGCGCCGGATCCCGACGACCTCGCCGGGCCGATGACCGGCGCCGACGACGCTCTCATCGTCCGCTTCACCTGAGCCGGCCGCGGGTGCGCCCGATCCGGCGACCTTCCCGGATCAAGTTCAGCAGCGGGAGGCAGTCCGGGCGGATACTTGGATGAGCGGTCCTCGCCGTGACCGCAGCTTGGGGGGTGAGGCACATGAGCACTGCACCGGATCGGGCCCGGCCCGAGGAACGCGCGCTCATCAGTGCGCTGGCCCAGTCGGTGCTGGCCCAGGCTGCGCCCGACGAGCTTCCCGTCTTCGACGAGACCGCCGAGGACTACTTCGACGACCCCGCGGCGACGCTGCGGCCGACTGGCCGGGACGAGCCGGTCGGCTTCGGGATCGACATCGCGCTGCTCACGCCCTACGTCCTCGCCGTGGCGACGCCGGTGATCCAGCTCATCGTCGGCCTCGTGTCGGACGCCGTGCACACCGACAGCCGCTCGGTGCTCGCGCCGCTCGTCCGACGGCTCCTGCGCCTGCCGGAGCCGGCCGCGGGAGGTGGTGCCGACGCTGGGGCCGGCGCTGGTGCCGACGCTGGGGCCGGCGCTGGGGCCGGCGCTGGGGCCGGCGCTCGGGCCGACGCCGCGGCCACAGCCGCCGCCTCGGAGGGCGAGGCGCCGCTCGCGCTCACGACCGAGCAGGCGCGCCAGATCCACGACGTGGCCCTCGAGCGCGGGCGCAGCCTCGGCCTCGTCGACGAGCAGGCGAGGCTGCTGGCCGATGCGGTCGTGGGCGGCCTCGTCGTCGCCCGCTGACTCTCCTGCTCTCACCCGCCAGCAGGCCCTCCTTCTGAGGGAGGTTGCGATGTCCACCAGCCCGAGCGGTCCGGTCGACCGGCCCGAGAGCCCTGTCTCGACGCCATCGACCTATCCGGCGGGCACGGCGGACACGGCGGACACCACGGGCACGGCGGGCACGGCGGCGCTGCCCATGGACGACCCGCTGACGCGCCCTCGCGTCCTCGCCCTACCGTCGCCGACTGCGGTGCGCAGCCTCGTGCTGGTCGGCGCGCTGCTCAGCGCCGGGCTCTTCGTCGGGACGTGGTTCCACAACGAGACGTCCCTCGGTGTCGACTGGGTCCAGCAGGTGGCTGACTGCTCCGCGGGGCAGCGGTCGCCGAGCGCCACCGATGTCGAGGGCAGCCTGCTCGAGGAGCAGTCGTTCCTCGCGTGTGTCGCCTCCGCCCAGACCACACTGGCCGCCTTCGCGATCGGAGGTGCCCTGCTGGCGGCTCTGCTGGGGGTCGCGGTGGCGCTCGTAGTGCCGTCGGTGATCGAGCGCCGACGGCGCTTGCGTGCCCATGGTGCGGCGGTGACGATGGCGACGCCACGCGTGGGCGAGCTGGGCGCTGAGCTCGGACTCCGTCACTCCCCCCGGGTCCTCGTCGGCCCACCGTCGACCCGGGATGCGTTCAGCTACGGCCTCCCCGGCCGGTACCGCATCGTGCTCCCGACGGCCGTGGCCATCCGTCCGCGGGACGCTCGCATGTTCGAGCCTCTCGTCCGACACGAGCTGGCGCATGTCCGCCGCGGCGACGTCGTGCTGGCCTGGGCCGCTCGCTCGTTCTGGCTGGCGCTCGTCCCGCTCCTCGTCGCTCCCGTGGTGCTGGCTGCCGCTGAGCGAGACCTCTCGCTGCTGCCGTCCTACCTGTGGCGGGCGGCAGTTCTCCTCGCCGTGACCGCGCTGGCAGCGGCGGCGATCCTCAGAGGTCGCGAGTTCGAGGCCGACCTCGACAGCGCCGGCAGCCCGGCGCAGCGCGAGTCGCTGGCCCTGCTCCTGGACCGGGTCCGACCCAGGCCGCTGCCTCGGTGGCGACGATCGCTCGCGTACCACCCCGACCCTGCCGAGCGTCGTGCCACGCTCGCCGACCCATCCCGTGCCACTCGGCTGTCCGTCCTCGACGGGCTGACGGCGGCGTTCCTGGCCGCCCTGGTAGTGCCGCTGCTCGTTTCGGTCGTCACGACGCTCCCGTCGGTCCGGGAGCACACCGTCATCATCAGCACCGCACTCGTCGGTGCGATGCTCGGGACCACCCTCGGGCTCGGGCTGTGGCGACGCTCGCTGGTGTGCCGCGTCACTGCACCGGGCGCTGGTGCGAGCCCCTCGGTGCGGCCCGACGCCCTGCGGCTCGCCGGCGGGGTGTTCGTCGGCCATGCGCTCGGCGGGTATGCGTCGCTCGGGCAGGTCGGCGGGAGCACGGTCACGGGGCTCGACCATCCGTGGGTGGTGCTCGTGTCGGCGCTCGCGTCCGCGGGCGCGACGGTCGTCGTCGCCGCGCTCGGGGAGCTGGCGACCGCCGTCGCCCCGTCCGTCGGCCGTCGCACGTATGCCGCTCTCTGCGTCCTCCTCTCGACGCTCGCCTTCGTCCTGGTGCTCTGGGCAGCGACGACCCTGACCCAGGCTCTGGACCTGGGCGGCTGGATGCTCGGCTCGGCGGCGACGGTGACGATCGTCGTGCCGTTGGCCGTCGGCTGGGGAGCGCTGGTCCTGGCGGTGGCGGTGGCAGCCATCGCGTTCGCCGGGTCCCGTCTGCAACGGGTGCCTGCCGCGCCACCGGACTGGCTCCTCGAGAAGCAGGCCCCTGCCAGTTCGTCGACGCGAGAGGTCCCGGGCGGCGGGGTCGACGCCGAGCCCGCGTTCGTGACGGCGTCGGCCTTCGGTTCGACCCACCCCGAGGCGCCCCACTGGGCTGCTCCTACGTCTGCGCGCGATGTCGCGGTCGCCGGCCTCATCGGCCTCACGACGGGCGGGTTCGCAGCGGCGTCGATCTGGCTCTACCGCGCTCTCGCCGGACCGGCACCTGACCAGCAGGTTCTCGAACAGCGGTACTACGCCTACGTGTGGGTGTTCGGGACGGCCGGCCTCGTCGCGATGGTCGTGTCCCGGATCCGCTGGGGCTTCGTGGGCATCGCCCTCGGGCTGGTGTCCGGCCTCGTCGCCTCGACCGTCGCAGCCCTCGGGTTCGTCATCGTCAACTGGTCCTATGGCGGCGCGATCACGGTCGAGTTCGTGATGGTGAGCCTGCGTCCGGCCATCGGTCTGGGCCTGCTCTTGGCCGTCCTCGGTTCCGCGCTGCTGGTCGGTGGACGGCCGGTCCGCCGCGCCGAGCCCGAGGAGTCGCGTGAGAACGAGCGTGCTGTTCGTGATCGGTCCACGCCGGCCGCGCGGCGGCGCCGCACCCTCGCTGTGCTCGCACTGGCGGCGGTGCTCGCGGCCGGCCTCGCGCAGGCAGTGGTTGCCGCTCGAGATGTCGTGGCGCCACGGTTCGACGAGGCGGCCATGGCGGCGATGGTGCGCCAGCGCCTCGGCGACACGGGGGACACCGCCCGCTCGACGGTGGGCGCGGATGCCGAGGTGACGGCATACCTCTCGGGGTTCGTGCCCGACGTCGGGCGGCGCCTCATCGGCGTCCGCACCGCCCTGGCCGACATCGTCGGGTCCCCGACGACCGACCTGCCGGCGCTCGCGGCTCGCGTGCAGGCCGAGGTGATCGATCCGCTGGAAGGCTTGCGTAACGCGGTTGCGCAGCGCGCGGTCAGGGACCCGGCGCTGCTCGCCGCACACCAGCTTCTTGCGAACGTCATCGGTGAGGAGCTCGTCGCGGCCCGGCTGATCGGGGATGCCTACGCTGAGGCCGACCCCGCGCGTTTCAACGAGGGAGCGACACTGTGGGTGGCAGCCCAGCAGGAGTATGCCGACTGGCTGAGCACGATGCTGGCGATGCGTCAGCGGGTCACCCGCAGCTGAGCGGCGGTCCCGGGTGCCGCGCCGATTTCATCGGACCCGGCCGCGACCGGTAGTCTTGGCGGGTTCGCCGTGCGCCTGCCTGTGGACGAAACCGGCCGAGAGTCGGTGGCGTCTGCGAGGCTGGGGCCCGGCGGGACGTTTTGCAACCCTCCTGTCACGGGAAAGACCCGCGACCGCTGAGACCAGAGGAGGTGGGTTAGAAGCATGCGTCAGTACGAACTCATGGTCATCCTGGACCCGGAGACCGAGGAGCGCACCGTCGGCACCACGATGGACAAGTTCCTCGCCGTGGTGAAGAACGACGGTGGCACGGTCGACAACGTCGACGTCTGGGGCCGTCGTCGTCTGGCCTACGACATCAAGAAGAAGTCCGAGGGCATCTACGCCGTCGTCAACTTCACCGCTGAGCCGGCCACCGCGCAGGAGCTCGACCGTCAGCTGAACCTCAGCGAGTCGATCATGCGCACCAAGCTGCTCCGTCCGGGCGCCTGACCGCGTCCCGGATCGACACGATCACCTCGATCACCTCGATCACTCCGGCAGGCCCGAGCCCGTCGGCGCGGTCACCTCGGCACGATCACCCAACGCAGGACTGAACGGAGCCACTCATGGCAGGCGACACCGTCATCACGATCATCGGCAACCTGACCGCCGACCCCGAGCTGCGCTTCACGCCGTCGGGGGCAGCTGTCGCGAACTTCACCGTGGCTTCGACGCCTCGGCAGTTCGACCGCCAGACCAACGAGTGGAAGGACAGCGAGACGCTGTTCATGCGCTGCTCGGTGTGGCGTGATGCGGCGGAGAATGTCGCCGAGTCGCTCCAGCGAGGCATGCGGGTCATCGTGTCCGGTCGCCTGAAGTCCCGGTCCTACGAGACGAAGGAAGGCGAGAAGCGCACCGTCGTCGAGATGGACGTGGACGAGATCGGCCCGTCGCTGCGCAGCGCGACCGCGAAGGTCAACAAGACCCAGCGGGGCGGTGGCGGCGGCTTCGGTGGCGGCCAGGGTGGCAACCAGGGCGGCTGGAGCGGCGGCGGGCAGGACGACCCGTGGGCGACCGGCGGCCAGGGTGGCAACCAAGGTGGCAACCAAGGTGGCAACCAGGGCGGCTGGGGACAGCCCGCCGGTGGCGGTCAGCCCGCGGCCGGCGGACAGCCCGCGGGTGGCGGTCAGCCCGCAGGTGGCGGTCAGGGTGGCTGGGGGCAGGCTCCCAGCTACGACGAGCCGCCGTTCTGATCCGACCCGATCGAGCAGGTCAGCACTCGCCGCCCAGCCCGGCTGAGCGGCATACCAACCACATGAAGAACCCATCCCGGGGCTCGAACCCCGGGCTCTCATCCTGAAGGAGAGCACCACGATGGCAAAGCCCGTTGTGCGCAAGCCCAAGAAGAAGGCCAACCCGCTGAAGGCGGCGAAGGTCGAGAACATCGACTACAAGGACACCGCGCTGCTGCGCAAGTTCATCTCCGACCGCGGCAAGATCCGCGCTCGTCGGGTGACCGGTGTGTCCGTTCAGGAGCAGCGTCTCATCGCCACGGCCGTCAAGAACGCCCGTGAGATGGCCCTGCTGCCCTACTCGAGCTCGGCTCGCTGAGCCTCCGCTCGAGACTGAAGGAGAACCCCAATGAAGCTCATTCTCACGCACGAGGTCTCCGGCCTCGGTGCCGCCGGTGACGTCGTCGAGGTCAAGGACGGCTACGCCCGCAACTTCCTGCTGCCTCGCGGGCTTGCCACGCCGTGGACCAAGGGTGGCCAGAAGCAGGTCGACGCACTGACCAAGGGCCGCGCCGCTCGCGCGATCAACGACCTCGACCAGGCCAAGGGCATCAAGGGCCGGCTCGAGGCGACGTCCGTCACGGTCCCCGCCAAGGCCGGCCAGTCCGGTCGCCTCTTCGGGGCCGTCAGCAACGGCGACATCGCCGCGGCCGTCAAGGCCGCCGGTGGCCCCGAGCTCGACAAGCGCAAGATCGAGGTGAAGCAGGCCATCAAGTCGGTTGGCTCGTACGAGGCAACCGTTCGCCTGCACGCCGATGTCGCCGCGACCATCAAGTTCGAGGTCGTCTCCGCCTGAGCGACCCTCGAGATCGGCCACAGGGCCGGGCACCGCACCAGCGGGGCCCGGCCCCTTCGCGTTCCCCCTCACCTCGAGTGAGCGCAGAGTCCCACCCGCCCCATCTGCCCCACGGCACTCTTCCGTCGAGTGGGCGCCCCGTCCCATTGGTCTCACCCGTCCCACGGCACTCTTCCGTCGAGTGGGCGCCCCGTCCCACCCGTCCCACCTGCCCCAACGTCTTGTGTGACAGGTGGGGTTGGGTGGCCACTCGACCGGCGTGGGACGGGTGGGGTTGAGTGGCCACTCGACGGTGTGGGAGGGGTGGGGTTGGGTGCCCACTCGACTGGGGGAGCGACGGTGCGATCGACCGGGGGGCAGCCGGGTCAGGCGGAGTCGCGCAGGACGAGGTGGGTGGGCAGCATCGTGACCCGCTCGACCTGCTCTCCGCTGAGCAGCCGCAGCAGCGTGTCCGCCATGACGACACCCATCTCCCGCGACGGCTGCGCCACGGTGGTCAGGCCCACTCGGCCGCGGGTCGCGAACTGGCTGTTGTCGAACCCGACGAGCGCGACGTCCTGCGGCACCCGTAGTCCGCGCTCTTCGAGCGCCAGCATCGCGCCGCTGGCCATCAGGTCGCTGGCCACGAAGATCGCGTCGACGTCGGGGAACTCGTCGACGAGGGTGAGGGTGGCACGCACCCCGCCGGCCTCGGTGAAGTCTCCCCGGGCGAGCCGGTGGTCGGTCAGCCCGGCGCTTGCCAGCGCGTCACGCCATCCCAGCTCGCGGTCGACCGAGGCCGGCATGTCGGCGGGCCCGGTGATGGTGGCGATGGCGCGGCGCCCGGCCGCGACAAGGTGCTCGACCCCGCGCCGGGCGCCGGCCCGGTTGTCGACATCGATGTAGTAGTCGCCGGGGTGGGCGATCTCACCGAGTGGTCGGCCGCCGAAGACGACCGGCAGAGACTGCCCGAGGGAGGCGAGGAAGTGGTCGCCCGAGTGGTGCGACACGACGAGCGCGCCGTCGACGTTGCCGCCGAGCAGGTAGCGCCGGGTCTTCTCGGACGGCGAGCTCGGGTGGGTGAGCTGCAGGTTGAGGACGTAGTCGCTCTCGTCGAGACGGTCGCTGATCCCTTGCACCACGTCCGCGAAGTACGGGTCCCCGAAGAAGCGGTGGGCGTTCTCGGGGACGACGAGCGCGATGGACATCGTCGCCCGGGCGACCAGCGAGCGCGCCGCCCGGTTGGGGACATAGTTGAGCTCCTCGATGGCCCTTTCGACAACGGCGAAGACATCGGGGCTCACGCGCGGCGAGCCGTTGATGACGCGGGACACCGTTGCGCGGGAGACACCGGCGACGCGTGCGACCTCCTCGAGCGTGGGTCGCCCGGATGGGCTCACCCCGCCTGGGGAGGCCGCACGCGTCCCGTCCTTCATTCCCTGCTGTCTCCTGGGTCCGTCGGCCGTGCCGGGTCGTCTGCCATCGGGCCCGTCCCATCGGGCTCGAACGGCGCCGGCAACCGGCGTGTCGAGATGATCCGGGCATAGTCGAGCGCGCTCGCCTTCGGGGTGCGCTCCTGCGTCGTGTAGTCAACTCGGACGATACCGAAGCGCTTCGCGTATCCCCAGGCCCACTCGAAGTTGTCGAGCAGCGACCAGTAGAAGTACCCGCGCACGGGGACCCCGGCGTCGACCGCGTCGAGAATGGCGCCGATGTGAGCGCGGACGTATGCCGTCCGGTCGCGGTCATCGACGAAGCCGTCCTGGTCGGGGGTGTCCTCGAAGGCAGCGCCGTTCTCGGTCACGTGCAGGGCGACCCCGGCCGGGCCGGCATACTCCTCGTGGAGCCGCACGAGCAGGCGGGTCAGCCCTTCGGGCTGGATCTCCCAGTCCATGGCGGTGACGGGCAGGCCACGGGGGTGGCGGAACGCGGCGTCGGCCGCGGGGAAGGGCGAGCGCGTGGCGCGCCCACCGTTCTCGTTGTCGGAGAGGCGGCTCGCGGGCGGTGTGTGCCCGACCGCCTCGCCGTTGTAGTAGTTGACGCCGAGCACGTCGATCGGCGTCGACATGACCTCGAGGTCGCCGTCCATGATGTGGTCCTCGAGTCTCAGGCCGCGGACATCCTCGAGCACGTCCAGCGGGTAGGCGCCGCGGAAGATCGGGTCGAGGAAGATCCGGTTCATCTGGCCGTCGATCCGGCGTGCCGCGTCGACGTCGCGCGGGTCGGTCGGGTCGAGAGGGTCGGCCACGGTGAAGTTCAGGGTCAGCCCGAGCTCGAGGTCGGCATCTCGGCTGCGCAGCTCGCGGACGACGCGACCGTGTCCCAGCATGAGGTGGTGTGCCGCGGCGAGCCCGTCAGCGGGGGAGGTGCGCCCTGGGGCGTGCATGCCCGCCGTGTAGCCGAGGAACGCCGAGCAGAAGGGCTCGTTGAGGGTCGTCCAGGTGCGCACCCGGTCGCCGAGCCGGTCGTGCACGGCCAGGGAGTAGGCGACGAACCGGTCGACGGTCTCCCGCGAGGTCCAGCCGCCACGGTCCTCGAGCGCCTGCGGCAGGTCCCAGTGGTACAGGGTGAGCCACGGCGAGATGCCGGCGTCGAGCAGCGAGTCGACGAGGCGCTCGTAGAAGTCGAGCCCCTTGGCGTTGACGGGTCCGCCGTCGGGGCAGATGCGCGCCCACGACGTCGAGAAGCGGTAGGACTGCACGCCGAGCGACCGCATGACTGCCACGTCGGCGGCATACCGGTGGTAGTGGTCGCAGGCGACGTCGCCGGTGTCGCCGTCGACGACGGCACCTGGGGTGTGCGAGAAGGTGTCCCAGATCGAGTCGGTGCGCCCGTCGTCGTGGAAGGCGCCCTCGATCTGGTAGGCCGCCGTCGCGGCACCGAGGACGAAGTCCGCGGGCACCGGGCGGCCCTGCCCCGCAAGGGTGTTCGTGCTCCGGATCTGGGTCTCCGTTGAGATGGTCTGGTTGGCGGTCATCCCTTGACTGCTCCTTGCATGATGCCGGACACGAGCTGGCGGCCGGCGATGACGAAGACGACGATGAGCGGGATCGCGGCGAGGACGACGCCGGCCAGGACGAGCGAGTAGTCGACGAAGTAGGCGGCCTGGAGCTGCTGCAGGGCCACGGGCAGCGTCGGGTTGCCGGGATCGAGGATGATGAACGGCCAGAAGAAGTTCGTCCACGCCATGATGAAGGTGAACAGGCCGAGCATGGCCGCGCCGGGCCGCGCGGCAGGCAGCGCGACACTCCAGAAGGTGCGGAAGACCGAGGCGCCGTCGACGCGAGCGGCTTCGATGAGCTCGTCGGGCAGTGCCTCCTTGAGGTACTGCGTCATCCAGAAGACCCCGAACGCGCTGACGAGCGAAGGCAGGATGACGGCGCCGAGGCTGCCGATCCAGCCGAGCTTGCTCATGACGATGAACAGCGGGACGATCCCGAGCTGCATCGGCACGCACATGGTGGCGATCACGAAGAGCAGCAAGGCGTTCGCGCCCGTGAACCGCAGCTTGGCGAAGGCGAACCCGGCCAGCGTGGAGAACAGCACCACCCCGAGCGCAACGACCGTCGAGACGATGATGCTGTTGCCCAACGCCTTCCAGAACGGGAGCGTGTCCACGACCGTGCTCGCGTTCTTGAAGAAGTTGCCGCCCGGGATGAGCGACACGGAGCCGCTGTTGATCGCGGCCGCGTCCTTGCTGCCGATGACGAACGACCACCAGAGCGGGAAGACGCTGCCGATGAGGATGATCGTCAGGACGATGTATGCCGTCTTGCCGGCGCGTTGCTGCCGGGCGACGTTCCGCACGGCACGAGACGCGCGCCACGGTCTGCCTCCGCCACGGGTCTGCCGGCCGTCCTGGCCTGGGGTCTGGCCTGTCGCGTTGCCGGTGCCGTGATCGGGGCCCTTGCCGGGGCCGTGGTCGGGGCCCTTGGTGGTGCGTGCGGCGATGGTCATCGGGACTCCTTCGAGGCGATGCGTCGCGTGATGACGAAGTTGATGACGGCGAACACGACGATGATGAGGAAGAGCAGCCAGGAGATCGCGGCGGCGCGGCCGAAGTTCTTCTGCGTCCAGCCGATGTTGTAGAGGTAGATCGTCAGCGTCTGCCACTGGCGGTCGGCGCCACCCTGGCCGTACTGGTCGAACATCCGGGGTTCGTCGAAGATCTGCAGGCCGCCGATGGTCGAGGTGATCGTGACGAAGATGATCGTCGCCCGCAGCTGCGGCAGCGTGATCGAGAAGAACGTGCGGACCTTGCCGGCGCCGTCGATGAGGGCGGCCTCGTAGAAGTCGCGGGGGATGGTCTGCATGGCGGCCAGCAGGATCAGCGCGTTGTAGCCCGTCCACCGGAAGTTGACCATCGTGGCGATGGCGACGTGGCTGGCGAGCGTGTCCTTGTGCCACTGGACCGGCTCGACCCCGACCCAGCCGAGCACCTGGTTGATGAGCCCGAACTTGTCGCCGAACAGGTCGTTGAAGATGAGGACCACGGCAACGGGCGCGATGACGTAGGGGAGCAGGACACCCATGCGCCAGAAGGTCTTTGCTCTCAGTCCGGCGTCGAGGGCGGCCGCGATGAGCAGCGCGATGACGATCTGCGGGATGCTCGAGAGCAGGAAGATCGAGATCGTGTTGCGCAGGGCGTTCCAGAAGAACGGCTGCTTGAGCACGTCCTGGAAGTTCTTCAGCCCGACGAAGTCTCCCTGGCCGCCGATGAGGTTCCACTGATGCAGCGAGACCCACAGCGTGTAGAGGAGCGGGAAGAGCCCGACGATGGCGAAAAGGATGAAGAACGGCGAGACGTACGCGTAGGGAGAGACCTTCGCATCGAGCCGGCTGAGCCGCTGGCGGGTCTTCGAGCGCTCGGTGCGGCGGATCGGGCTCGGCTGTGGTGCAGGGGGTTTCGGGGGTCCGCCTGAGTCGAGCGGCGGCTTCGCGGTGACGGTCACGGTGTGCTCTCTCTCATGCGGGACGGCATTCCGGGGAGGTGTCCATTCCTCGCAGGCTCGGAAGTGACACCTCCCCGGCTCCAGCCCGGTGGGTGCGCTGGTGGGGCGCACCCACCGGACGTATGGGTTCAGTCGGTCAGCCGAGTGCGTCGACAGCGGCGACCCACTTGTCCCACGAGGCGGCCGGCGTCGACGAGCCGTCCTCGATGCGGGTCAGGGCCTTCTGCATCTCGTCGTTGATCGCGAAGTACTTCGTGCCCTTGAAGGGCGCGACCGAGATGGACTTGAACCGGTCGGAGAAGATCTGGCCGGTCGGGGCGTTGTTGAACGAGGCGACCGTGACCGCGGCGAGGTCGGCGCTCGACTGCGCCTGGACCTGGCTCGGGAACGCGCCGACCTTCTTGAACGCCTTGATCTGCTGCTCGGGCGCGGTCAGCCATGCGGCGAGGATCCGGGCCTCCGCCGGGTGCTGGCTCTGCTTCGGGACCACGAGGTAAGAACCGCCCCAGTTGCCGCCGCCACCGGGGAACGTGTTGGCGACGTCCCAGCCCTTGACGCCCTTGGCGTTGCCCTCGATGACACCGACCATCCAGCCGGGGCAGAGCATCGTGGCGAAGCCGTTGTGCTGGAAGCTGGCGGTCCAGTCCTTGCTCCACTGCTGGAGCTTGGCCGAGAGCTTGTCAGTGATGCCGGCTTGGACGACGGCGTCGTAGGTGGCCTTGACCTTCGGGTTGGTGGTGGCGATGACCGAGCCGTCGGTGCCCTCGTAGGTCTGCTCGATCTGGTTGATCATGCCCTGGTACGTGGCGCCCATCGAGTCGAACCACGGGACCTTGGACTTGGCGGCGAACTGCTTGCCGGCGGCGAAGTAGCTGTCCCACGTCGTGCCGAGCCACTTGGCAACGGACTCACGGTCGCTCGGGAAGCCCGCCTGCTTGAGCAGGTCGCCGCGGTAGCAGATGGCCTCGGGACCGGCGTCGGTGCCGTAGCCGACGAGGTGGCCCTCGGCGTCCGTGGCGGCCTTGGTCTTCCAGTCGGGCCAGCGGCCGTCGACGTCGGCGTTCTTGAGGTCGACGAACTTGTCGGAGTACTGGAGGATCTCCGGGAGCCAGTCGACCTCGACGGCCTCGACGTCGGCCATCCCGCTTCCCGCCGCGAGGCGGGTGTTGAAGTTGTCGCGGGCCTCGTTGGAGGTTGCCGCCTTCTTGTGCGTGATCTTGATGTTCGGGTGGGTGGCCTCGAACTCCGGGATGAGGTCCTCGTAGCCGAACTGGTTGAACGTGGCCAGGGTCAGGGTGACCGGGCCGCTGCCGCCCGTCCCACCTGCCTGGGTGGAGGGGCCGTCGCCGCCCGAGGCGGAGCTGCACGCAGAGAGCGCCAGCAGTCCGACGGTGAGGGTGGCGAGCGCAACGGTCCGAGTCTGCTTGCGGCCCGCGATGCGTGCGCCAGATCGGGTGGGGCGGGGTGTCATGGAGAGCTCCTTCGGTCTTTACCCCTGAGTGGGCGTGAGAGCGCTCTCCGTGCGTGAATCGAGCTCGTGAGAGCGCTCTCACGGGAGAGAATGGGGGGTGGCTCGACCTGCGGTCAAGTGCCGTGTCCAATCCGTGATCAGGCGCAGTCGCGGCTTCGCGTCCGTGATGCCCCGGTATGCCGGATGGCTGAGCAGCGACTCAAGGTGGCCCTCTGCCCGGGCGCCGGGAGCCGGTGGCACCCCGTTGACCGGGCGGGTCCCGGCGCGGTGGTATGGAAGGCCACACGCTCGGAGGCGAGCGGGGGAAGGGGCCCGGCATGACGGCATACGACCTGCTCGCGATTGGCAGGGTCGGGGTCGATCTCTACCCGCTTCAGCAGGGACTGCCGCTCGACGAGGTGCGCTCCTTCGAGAAGTTCCTCGGTGGCAGCGCGGCCAATGTCGCGGTCGCGGCGGCGAGACACGGCAGGCTCGCAGGGCTGATCAGCGCGACCGGTGCCGACGCCTTCGGCCGCTTCGTCCGCCGGGAGCTGCTGCAGCTCGGCGTGGACGATGCACATCTGCAGACGATCGCCGGCGGCCCGCCGACGCCGGTGACCTTCTGCGAGATCTTCCCTCCCGACCACTTCCCGATCTGGTTCTACCGGTATCCCATCGCACCCGATCTGCTCATCGAGACCGATACCCTTCCGCTGCAAGCGATTCGCGAGGCGTCGGTCTACTGGTCCACGGTCACCGGCCTGAGCCAGGAGCCGAGCCGGTCGGCCCACTTCGCGGCCTGGGAGGAGCGTGACCGGAGGCCGTTCACGGTGCTCGACCTCGACTATCGCGCGAGCTTCTGGGGCAGCCCTGACGAGGCGCGCGAGCTCGTTCGACGCGCGGTCCCACTCGTGACGGTTGCGGTCGGCAACCTCGAGGAGTGTGGCGTCGCGACGGGGGAGAGTGAGCCGGAGCCCGCGGCCCGCTCGCTCCTGTCGTCGGGGGTCGAGCTGGCCGTCGTCAAGCTCGGCCCGCGCGGGGTCCTCGCGATGACCGCCGACGAGGTGGTGCAGGTGGGCGCGTTCCCGGTAGAGGTGGTCAACGGGCTCGGCGCCGGAGACGCCTTCGGTGGCGCGCTCGTCCACGGACTGCTGTCCGGGTGGGACCTCGATCGGATCCTGCATTTCGCGAACGTGGCGGGCGCTCTGGTCGCCGGCCGGCTCGAGTGCTCGACGGCGATGCCGACGACTGCCGAGGTCCAGGCACTGCTCGGCGACGTCGAGGTCGCCGACGGCGCCTTCTGACCCCAAGCCCGCGGCAACACCGCAACACACCCGGTAACCGTCAGAGCGGGGTAGTTGCAACGCGGAGGAGTTGTCTGTTTCCGGGTGTGTTGCGGGGTGTCGGGGGCAAAGAAAAACCCGCCCCCGCTGGTCACGTCGCCGAACTCGACCAGCGGGGGCGGGTGCCCTTGACGCGGTGACCCGACAGGGGGAGGAGGTCACCGAGTCGCACAGGAGCAACTCACGAGAACGACTATGACTGGCGGACCTTAAAGAACGCTGGGAAAGCCGTACCAGTTGCCTAGGACTGTGCGAGACCGGCTCGTTGAGGGCCGCCGGGGCCCGTCTCGGGAGCATCAGCTTGGACGCCAGCACTGCCGTCGACACCGCCAGCACCGCCGTGCGGGTTCGCGGGAGGCGCGCCGTCGACGGGTGAGGTGGCACCCGGGGCGGACGCCGCCCGGTAAGCCCGAGGAGAGAGGCCGTGCTCCCGCCGGAAGGCAGCGCTGAACGCGAACGGGCTTGCATAGCCGACCAGCCCGGCGATCTGCTCGACGCTGCCGGACCCTGACCGCAGCAGGTCCGCGGCCGTCGCGAGACGCCACTGGGAGACGTAAGCCATCGGGGAGACGCCGACGAGCTCAGTGAACCGGCGCGAGAGCGTGGCGCGCGAGACGTGAACCTCGCCCGCCAGCCGCTCGAGCGACCAGTCGCTCGCCGGCTCGTCATGGATGAGTGCCAGGGCCCTGCCGACGACCGGGTCGGAGCGCGCCGTCCACCAGGCGGGCGCCTGCGAACCCGGCCGGGCGAACCACTGGCGCACTGCCGAGACGAGCACGAGGTCCACGAGCCGGTCCAGGACGACGTCCTGACCGGGCAGCTCACGTCCCACCTCGCGTGCGAGCAGGTCGGCAAGGGCAGGGTCTAGCTCGCCCGCGCGAACGACCCCCACCGGTGGCATGGAGTCGAGCAGCCGGCCGGTCACCTGACTGGCGAGCTCCCACGTGGCCGAGAGGAACGTCGTCACCGGGCCGATGCCCGGCGCCGCGCCGTCGCTGGGCACCGGGCCGCTGGGCGCCGCGTCGCTGGGCGGCCCGCCGTCGCCTGGCGCCAGAAGGTCGTCGGGGGCCGAGTCCGCGTTGCCCCAGGTCCGCGTCCCCAGCCCCATCGACAGGGCCAGGTGCTCGCCGGTCAGTGAGCGGCATACGTTGCCCGGCTCGATGACGATGGTGGGAGCCGTGCTGGGCGCGTCGGCGAGGCGGTAGGGGGTGGGCCCCTTGGCCACGGCGACGTCGCCGGCCTCGAGCCGGATCGGCCCGCCCGTGCCAGGTGTCAGCCAGGCCGCCCCGCTGACCATGACGATGATGCCGACGGCCGCACCGTCCTCGATCCGTAGCGCCCAGGGCGCTCGCATGTGGCACCGCAGCAGCGAGGCGCCGCGCGCCCGGTGGCTGTCGAGGATCGTGCTCAAGGTGTCCACCCGCCTGACGGTACGCCGTCGTGAGACGATTGCGAAGGTATTTGCACCTGTGCCGCATGGATCATCTCATCAGGCCAGGCTGAGATGGATGGCATGGACAACACCCTTATGCGCACCATCACCCTCGCGACCGCCCTCGGGTCAGGGGTCATGGGCGGCGTGCTCTTCGGTTTCTCGTCGTTCGTGATGCCGGCGCTCAATCGCATCCCCGCGGGCGACGCGGTCCGAGCGATGCAGGCCATGAACCTCACCGCGCCCCGCGGGTTGGGCGTGCCGCTGCTCGTGTCGGGCGCCGGCTCGGTCGTCGTCGGCGCCTGGGCCCTGGCCTCGAGCCACGGCTCGACCCGGGCGCTGCTCATCGCGGGAGCCGCAGCAGGAGTCGCGGCGTTCGCGGTGACGGCCGCCTACCACGTCCCGCGCAACAACGCCCTCGACCGGGTCGACGCCGCCTCGGCCGCAGCGGCCTCGGCGTGGTCGGACTACGAGCCCGGCTGGGTCACGATGAACCATGTGCGCACGACGCTGTCGCTCGCCTCGGCCGCTCTGCTCGTGGCCGGCGCGGTGCGCAGCGGCGGCTAGCCGCGAAAGCGCCGCCAGCTGCAGGGTTGGGGTCGCATCGGCAGCCCCAACCCTTCACGCCCTTGCGGTACTGACCTACGCCTCCTGCGGCGGCGCCGACTGCCACAGCCCCATGAGGTTGCCCTCGGGGTCGCTGAAGTACGCGGTGAACCCCATCCCGGGCACCTCGTTCTTCGGCAGGACGGTCTTGCCCCCGGCCGCCTCGATCTTGCCCAGCGCATCGTCGATGCTCTCGACGTCGACAGTGATGACCGGGCCGCCGAACGGCTCGCTGCGCTGCATCATGCCCCCGTTGATGTAACCCGGCTCGGTGGGCCCCTGCTCGCCGCTGGGGCCGGTGCCGGCCATGGTGTAGTCGAGGTCGGGGATGTGCTGCACGTCCCAGCCGAAAACGTTGCCGTAGAACGCGGCCGCGCGCTCCCGGTCGTCGTAGGGCACCTCGAAGTGGACGATTCGACCGCTCACCGGTCGCTCCTCTCATGCGGGTGCGTCGCCCGTCGGCGCACTTATCGCAGCGTATGCCGGGGCGCCGACAGTCGACTGGTGGCTCAGCGGGCGCCCACGACCATCCACGTCTCGCTGCGCGCGCGCCATCCGAGGACGACGGCGCGGATCACCATGAACGCCGTGAACGCCACCCAGAGCACGACCACGTCGTGAGCCGGCGAGCCGCTCGGGCCGATGGCGCGGACGCCGAGGATGAACGGGAGGTATGCCGCGAGGGTGACGACCATGCCCCACGCGAGCCAGGTGCCGTCGCCGGCGCCGATGAGCACGCCGTCGAGGACGAAGACGTATCCGGCCACGGCCTCGCTCAGCCCGACGACCACGAGAGCGGCCCCGAGGGCGTCGCGCACCGCCGGATCGGACGTGAAGAGCGTGGGGATCACGGAGTGCAGGGCGACGATGACGAGCCCGAGCCCGAGGCCGCCCCAGACGCCCCACCGCACCATCGTCCCCATTGCGGTGCGGACCGCGACGCGGTCGCCGGCGCCGAGCGCGCGACCGGTGATGGCCTGGGCGGCGATCGCGAGGGCGTCGAGCGCAAAGGCGAGGAACGACCAGACCGTCATCGCCACCTGGTGGGCGGCGAGCGTGACGTCCCCCATCGACGCGGCGACCCAGGTGGTGAGCACGAGCGTGGCGCGCAGCGCGAGGGTCCGGACCAGCAGCGGGGTGCCCGTGCGGGCAGCGACGAGCACGCGCGCCGGGTGTGGCCGGAGGCGGGCCTGTGTGCGACGGGCCTTGACGAGCAGCACGCCAACGAGCGAGAGGGCCATGCCGGTCTGGGCGATGACCGTGCCCCAAGCGGATCCGGCTATGCCCCAATGGAGCCCGTAGACGAACAGCACGTTGAGGGCGATGTTCACGCTGAAGCCGGCGACGGACGCGACGAGGGGTGTCGTGGTGTCCTGGAGCCCGCGCAGGACGCCGGTGACCGCGAGGATCACGAGCATCGCAGGGATGCCGAGGGCGGAGATCCGAAGGTAGGTCGTCGCCTGGTCGAGCGCCTCGGGAGAGGCCCCGAAGAGCGCGCAGATCGGCCGGGCGAACACCGCCACGAGGACTGCTGTGACGGCGCCGATGCCGACGGAGAGCCACAGGCCGTCGATGCCGGCCCCGATCGCGGCCCGCTGGTCGCCGGCCCCGAGGTGGCGCGCCACGATGCTCGTCGTGCCATACGCGAGGAAGACGAAGATTCCGGCGGCGGTGATGAGGGCGGCACTGGCCACGCCGAGCCCGGCGAGCTCTGCAGTGCCGAGGTGTCCGATGATGGCCGAGTCTGCGAGCAGGAAGAGCGGCTCGGCGATGAGCGCGAGGAATGCCGGGACCGCGAGACGCAGGATCTCCCGACGGTGCGAACCACTTTGGGGCGCAGTCGTGTCCGTTGGCGTGCCCCGCTCGTTGGGAGAGCTCATAGCACGGACCCGAGGTGCTTGAGGGCTTCGCGGCGGCTCAGACCGGACAGGCTCGGATGGTCGGCCACGAAGGCCCTGACCCACTCCGGGTCCTCCCGCGCGTGGTCGCGCAGTGCCCAGCCGATGGCCTTGCGGATGAAGAAGTCGGGGTCGTCGACGTTCGGCTCGATGACATCGTTGAGCAGCTGCTGGTCGAGCCGCTCCCGCGTGCCGACCTGGCTGATGATCGACGAGCGCCGGACCCAGAGCGAGTCCGAGCCCGACCACTCGCGCATCCTCAGGCCCTCGATGGTCGGGGCCGCCAGGAGCGTGTCGCGCACGAGATGGGTGGCGATATCGTCGACGACGTCCCACCAGGCGCCGGCACGGATCAGGCTCTCCCACAAAGGCATTGCGTCGCTGTCGACCCACGCCCGGTAGGCGCGCAGGCGCGCGAGGGCGATGGCGGCATACCACTGCTCCCGGTGCGTCGCGCCGTGCCAGAGGGCGCCCACCGTGCCCTCCCACTGCGGACGGTCCGCCATGAGGTATGCCGGGTCGCGCAGGATCGGGGTGAGCGTGGCCTTGAGCTCGGGCGAGGTGAGGCCGAAGTACGGCATGGCCGACTTCATGTAGCGCTGCTGTCCGGCGGCGCGCTCCGGGTTCGCCGCCTGCTCCAGCGCGGCGGTCACGGCCGCGACGAGCTCGGTGTGCACCCCCATGTCGGACATGCGGCCAACGTAGCCGCTTGGTCCGACGGGAGGCGGAGGGGTCCACGGCAACCTGCCGCCCTGGAAGTGGCACCGTCAGGACTTGCGGGCCACCCCGGCATACCCGAACGTCCACGGTCGCATGGCCTTCGGGAAGGGGCCGTACGCCGAGTCGAGACGCTCCACGACGAGTCCTGACGCCTCGACGATCCGGTCGATCGGGCGCGTCAGGTGGCACCCGTCGAAGACCTTCTTCTGGAGGGGCTCGAGCCGGCGCTGCCAGGCGTTCACCGTGGCGTCGGGAGCGACGCCGTGCTCGAAGAAGTGGAGGCGACCACCCGGCCGGAGCACGCGGCGCACCTCGGCCAGCGCCCGCCGGACGTCCGGGATGGTGCACAGCGTGAAGGTCGACAGGACCGAGTCGACGCTCTCGTCGGGCAGGGTCAGCCACTGCCCGTCGAGGTCGCCGCGGGTGATCGGCACACGGCTGCGAGACCGGCGGCCGGCCGACAGCTGCCAGGCCACGTCGGAGGGCTCGATGGCGACAACGCTCGTCACCTCGGCTGGGTAGACCGCGATGTTCAGCCCGCTGCCGAAGCCGAGCTCGACGATCTCACCACGCAGCCCGCGGCACACGTCGGCGCGCAGCGCCATCATCTTCTCGTCCTCGCCGCCGGCGTCCACGAGGCGCGGCGTGACCTGCGTCGCCCAGAAGCCCATGGTGGCCGGGTGCGCTCAGGCCGGGGTGCCGAAGCGGGCCACATTGCGGGCGCGGGCCTTGGCCCGCTCTTCGTCGCGGTCCTTGGGCGGGGCGCTCGTCGTGAGGTGGTCGAGCAGGTGTTGCGTCGCGGCAGCGACCGCCTCGACTGCCTCGTCGAAGGCGTGCTGGTTGGCGTGGCTCGGCTTCGTGCTGCCGCTGACCTTGCGGACGTACTGCAGCGCGGCGGCCCGCACCTCGTCCGAGGTGGCTGGCGGCTCGAAGTTGTGGAGCTGACGGATGTTGCGGCACATGACCCCACCGTATGCCGTTCCACCGACGTCCCGGCCCAAGCCGAGTCGAGTGGCCACTTCGGCACAGGAGAGGAGGCTGCGGACGAGACGAGTCGACGGAAACGGGCCCAGTGGGGTGGGGCGGCCACTCGAGGGAGAAGGGGCTTGGGGTAGGGCGGCCACTCGAGGGAGAAGGGGGTGGGGTGGGGCGGCCACTCGAGTTGGGATGGGGGCCTCGTTTCCCGGTCGAGTGGCCCTTCTGTCACTCCCGTCACGCCCACCTCACCGGGCTCGTGTCTGAACCGTGACCGAACTCTTCGTGGTCCAGAGGTTGCGGATTAGGAGTTAGTAAACTTTACTAACTCCCGTGACCACCGCACTGCCGCGAGCCCGGCGCGTTTCTCCCCGTACTGCCGTTCTGCCGGCACACGGGCGGCGCCACAACCTCTCGCTCGTGCTGCAGCTGCTCTACTCCGCGGGCGCGATGAGCAGGGCGGACCTCGCCCGTCGGCTCGGCATGAGCAAGGTGACGGTGTCGGACCTGGTCGGCGAGCTCATCGAGAGCGGTCACGCCGTCGAGCTCGGCCCCTCCGACGAGGTGCGCCCGGGCAAGCCGGCCACCCTCGTCGACGTCAACCGCACCGGCCTGCAGACCATCGGCCTGGACCTTGCCGAGCACGAGACGCTCCGCGGCGCCGTGCTCGACCTCGACGGCAACATCCTCGTGCGCGCCGAGCGCGCCATCGGCGACGCCTCCGGGCAGGCCGTCGTCGACATCGTCCTCGACCTCGTCCAGGAGGTCGTCGCCGCAGCGACGGCGCCGTTGCTCGGGATCGGCGTCGGCACCCCCGGCATCGTCGGCCCTGGCGGGGTCGTCGACACCGCGCCCAACCTCGGTTGGAGCAACGTCCCGCTGCGCGACCTCATCACGGACGTCACCGGGCTGCCCGTGTTCGTCGTCAACGACGCCGACGCCGCGGTGCACGCAGACCACACCCTCGGCGAGGGCGGTGACGACATCATCCTCGTCAAGATCGGGCGCGGTGTCGGCGGCGGGCTGATCGTCGGGGGACAGCGGGTCCGCGGCGCCCACTTCGCCTCTGGCGAGATCGGGCACGTCACGGTCGGCACCGACGGCGGCGCGACCTGCCGGTGCGGCAAGGTCGGCTGCCTCGAGACCTGGGTCTCGGCCCCGAACCTGGAGCGTGCCCTCGCCGCGACCGGCGACGACTCGCCCCTGCGCGAGGCCGGCGAACGCCTCGGCATCGCCCTGGCTCCCGTCGTGGCGGCGCTCGACCTGGCCGAGGTCGTGCTCAGCGGCCCCGAGCACCTGCTCGACGGAGTCCTGCTCGACTCCGTCGAACGCACCTTGCGCGAGCGGCTCCTTGCTCGCCCCACCACGCACCTGACGGTGCGACTAGCCCATCAGTCCGACGACATCGTCCTGCGCGGCGCCGCCGTGCTCGTCCTCTGGGACCAGCTCGGGGTCGACTGACCCGCCTGACGGCATACCTATCCCCTCCACTCGCAACAGCGAACAACCGGCCCGAGAAGCGCGGCCACCCTCGAAAGGAAACCAAGGAATGAAGAAGACCCTCGGTCTGGCCGTGGCCACGACCACGGTGGCAGCACTGGCGCTGACCGCCTGTGGCTCGGGTTCGGCCGGTTCGGCGACGACCCCGGCCGCGAGCGGCACCGCCGCCAACGCGGGCAAGACGATCACCCTGTGGCTGGTCGGGACCGACACGCCTCAGGAGCTGCGCACCTACCTGCAGGACACGTTCAAGAAGAAGACCGGCGCGACGCTGAAGATCCAGGAGCAGGCCTGGCCCGACCTGGTCACGAAGCTGACGACCGCGCTCCCCGACGCGAAGAACACCCCGGACGTCACCGAGCTGGGCAACACGCAGGCCCCGACGTTCACCAACGTCGGCGCGTTCAGCGACGTCTCCGACATGTACGACGAGCTCGGCGGGTCCAAGCTGCTCCAGTCCTTCGTCGACGTGGGCTCGGTCGACGGCAAGAGGTTCGCTCTGCCGTACTACTTCGGCTCGCGCTACGCGTTCTACCGCAAGGACGTCTGGAAGGAGGCCGGCGTCAACACGCCGACCACCCTCGACCAGTTCAACGCGGCCGTGAAGACGATCGCCGAGAAGAACCCGCGCAAGATCAAGGACTTCTCCGGCTTCTTCGTCGGCGGTCAGGACTGGCGCAACGGCATCTCCTGGATCTTCGCCAACGGCGGCGACCTGGCCAAGAAGGAGAACGGCAAGTGGGTCTCGACGCTGGCCGACCCGAACAGCATCAAGGGTCTTCAGCAGCTGCAGGAGATCTACCGCTCGGCCACGAAGGCTCCGGCCGACGCCAAGGACCAGACGCCGTGGATCTACATCAACGACACGGACGAGATCCTCGACGAGAACCAGAAGGTCACGGGCAAGACGTCCCTGTCGGCCGCGACGATCATGGCCCCCGGCTGGGCGCACTGGTCGATCGGTGACCTCAAGGAGAAGGACGGCAAGAAGACCCGCGAGTGGAACGACGCGAAGTTCGGCACGTTCGTGCTGCCGGGCAACGACGGCAAGCCGGCTCCGGTCTTCGCCGGTGGCTCCAACATCGCGATCTCCAAGGCGAGCCAGAACCAGGCGCTCTCGCGTGACCTGCTCCGGATCATCTTCTCGCCCGAGTACCAGCAGATGCTCGGCAAGGCTGGCCTCGGCCCGGCCAACTCGGACTACGTCAGCTCGCTCGGCGACGACCAGTTCGCCAAGGCGCTCATCGAGTCCGCAGCGAACTCGAAGCTCACGCCGGCCGCGCCCGGCTGGGCGGCCGTCGAGGGGAAGTCGATCATGGAGGAGTTCTTCTCCAAGATCCGTGATGCGTCGGACCTGACCGCTCTGGCGACGGAGTACGACGCCAAGATCACCCCGCTGCTCAACCTTCAGTGATCGCCCTGACAGCCAGGTGACAGCACGCTCGGCGGCCGGCCCGCACCTCCACGACGGACCGGCCGCCGGGCACCAGGCTCGAAAGGCAAGCCCATGACCTCGACGACCACCACGCCCACGCCGACGCCACCCTCGGCCACGAGCGGACTCGTCTCCGCCACCACTCCGACCCGGCCGCGCACGAGGCGCAGCCGTCTGCCCCTGCTGTTCGTCGTCCCGACGGTGATCCTGCTCCTTGCCGCGCTCGGCTACCCGGTCGGCTGGCAGATCGTGACGAGCTTCCAGCACTTCGGGATGCTCCAGCAGTTCGGCCAGCCCCCGGAGTGGGTCGGGTTCGACAACTACAAGGCCCTGCTCACGGACTCGACCCTCTGGGTCATCGTCGGCCGCTCGATCGCCTTCTGCATCGTCTGCGCCGTCCTCACGGTGGCGGTCGGCCTCGGTCTCGCCCTGCTCATGCGGGCCGTGACGACCGCCGCACGGCTCATCCTCCAGATCGCGCTGCTGTTCGCCTGGGCCATGCCGGTCGTCGCCACGATGACCGTCTGGGTCTGGCTCGTGGACTGGCGCCGGGGGGTGCTCAACTGGCTCCTCCAACAGGTCGGCATCGACGCTCAGGGCCACAACTGGCTGGCGTCGCCGCTGTCCTTCTTCGTCATCGCGGCGGTCATCGTCGTGTGGATGAGTGTGCCGTTCGTCGCGCTGTCCGTGTATGCCGGGCTGACCCAGGTCCCGCCCGACGTGCTCGAGGCGGCCGAGATCGACGGCGCCGGTGGCTGGCAGCGACTGCGCTACATCATCATGCCGCTCATCGCGCCCGTGATCTCGATCGTGCTGCTGCTCCAGCTCATCTGGGACCTGCGGGTGTTCACCCAGATCAAGCTGCTCCAGGACGCCGGCGGCGTCGCCAACGACACCCATCTGCTCGGCACGTACATCTACCAGCTCGGCACGGGCACAGGGGAGTTCGGGATGTCGAGTGCCGTCTCCATCCTCATGCTGGCTATCACCGTCGCGGTGAGCTGGTACTACGTCCGCTCTCTCATGAAGGAGGAGACCCGATGAGCGCCCAGACCATCGCGTCGACCCCCTCGACGGAATCCGCCGCCCCCTCGACGTCCTCGACCGGATCGACCCGTCCCGGACGGTCTCCACGCTCGACGCGCCGCGTGCTGCTGTCAGTCCTGGCCGTCGTGCTCGCCCTGGTATGGGTGTTCCCGGTGTACTGGATGGTCAACTCGGCGTTCCTCGACAAGTTCACGCTCCAGCAGACCACGCCGACCTTCCTGCCCTTCGGTGGGTCGCTGGACAACTTCAAGGCCATCTTCGACGACTCGGGATTCATTGGGGCGCTGGGCATCTCGCTGACGGTGACGCTGATCACCGTCGCGGCCGCGATCGTGGTGGCCTTCCTGGGCGCGCTCGCCGTGAGCCGGTTCCGCTTCCGCGGTCGCATCTCGTTCATCCTCGCGCTGCTGCTCATCCAGATGCTGCCCGCAGAGGGCCTCTTCATCGCGCAGTACAAGATGATGAGCACCGTGGGTCTGCTCAACAACGTGATCGGGCTGTCGCTGCTCTACACGGCCGCAGTGGTGCCCTTCACGATCTGGATGCTGCGCGGGTTCGTGGCCGGCGTGCCCATCGAGCTCGAGGAGGCCGCGATGGTCGACGGCCTGTCCCGCACCCAGGCCTTCCTGCGAATCACCTTCCCCCTCTTGGCACCCGGGCTCATCGCGTCGGCCGTCTACGCGTTCCTGCAGGCGTGGAACGAGTTCACCGTGGCCCTGGTCGTCATGACCGAGGACCAGACGCGGACGCTGCCGTTGTGGCTGCGTGGCTTCATCCAGGCGAGCGCGACTCGCGAGACGGACTGGGGCCAGGTGATGGCGGCCTCGACGGTCGTGGCGATCCCTGTGATCATCTTCTTCATCGTCGTCCAGGGACGGATGAGCAGCGGCCTCGTCGGCGGGGCAGTGAAGGGCTGACATGAACACGCACACGGAGGCGCTGCGGCGCCTCGTCCTCAGCACGCTCATGCCCGGTTTCGTGGGCACCAGCGTCCACGAGTGGGTTCAGCGGGAGTATGCCGCCGGCCTGGGTGCCGTCTGCCTCTACGGAGCGAACGTGGTCGACCCCGCCCAGCTCGCCCTTCTGTGCGCCGAGCTGCGGGAGGTCGCTCCCGACCTGCTCGTGGCCGTCGACGAGGAGGGCGGCGACGTCACGCGCCTGCACTACCCGACCGGCTCGACCCAGCCCGGCAACGCCCTGCTCGGCAGGCTCGACGATACCGCGCTGACGCGTGAGTCGGCGGCGACCATCGGCCGCGAGCTGACGGCATACGGGATCAACCTCGACCTCGCCCCGGTCGTCGACGTCAACTCGGCCGACGAGAACCCGGTCATCGGGGTCCGCAGCTTCGGGGCGGAGGCGACCCTCGTCGCGCGACACTCGGCGGCGTACATCGAGGGGATGCAGTCCGTCGGGGTTGCCGCGTGCGCCAAGCACTTCCCGGGCCACGGTGACACGGTGACGGACTCGCACCTCGACCTGCCTCGGGTGGACGCCGAGGCCCACGTGATCGACGCACGGGAGCTCGAGCCGTTCCGGGCCGCGGTCGCGGCCGGGGTGGCCAGCATCATGACGTCCCACGTCATCGTCACCGCCATCGACCCACAACGGCCCGCGACGTTCTCACCCACGCTGCTGCAGGGAGTGCTGCGGGAGCGGCTCGCCTTCGAGGGCGTCATCGTGTCCGATGCCCTCGACATGGCCGGCGCCAGCGCCGAGACCGGCATCCCCGAGGCCGCGGTCCGCGCCCTCGTGGCCGGCTGTGACCTTCTCTGCATCGGCTCGGAGACGACCGAGGAGGAGTTCGTCGACGTGGTCGATGCGGTCCTCGAGGCGATCGAGCAGGGCCGGCTCGAAACTACGCGAATTGGGCAGGCCGCAAGCCGCGTCCAGGCCCTCGCGGAGAAGTACCCTTCACATGGCTGGCGTCCGCCGCACGGCGACGTCAGCGACCCGAGTCCCACTCCCTCCACAGGTGACTCGGGTTACCCCGACTCGTCGGAGAGTCACCCCGCGCTGCCACCCAGCGAGGTTCGACACTCCGGCGAGTCGGCTTGGTCGACCGACACGCTCGTCGCCGGCTTCGACATCGAGCCGACCGTGCAGCCGTGGCTCGACACCCCGGGCGACGCCTACCTCGTCCAGGTCGCCTCGCAGCCGAACCTCGCCGTCGGGCCGGTCGCCTGGGGCCCGAACGCTGCCGGGCTGACGGTGGCCGAGGAGGACGTGCCGCCCGCCGCCAAGGTGGCGGTTGTCGGACGTGGGCTGTCGAGCACGCACCCGATCTGGGCGGTGGCCGATCGGCTTCGCGCTCAAGGACATCCGACGATCGTCGTCGACTGTGGCTGGCCCCGTGGCGGTGCCGACCTCGTCGTCTACGGGGGTTCCGTGGTGGTGGCTCGCGCACTGGGCCGCTACCTCGGGGTCGCTGCCCCGTGAGTGGTGGAGTCAGGCTCGGGATCGACATCGGCGGCACGAAGACGGCAGCAGCCCTCGTGGACAGCGACGGCACCGTCCTGGCGTCCCGCTCAGCCCCGTCGGGACGCGGGCGCGCGGAGGTCGTGGAGGTCGCCGTGCGACTGGCGCGCGAGCTGCTCGACGAGGCTGGGGACCGCAGCGCCGGCAGAGACATCGCGGGTGTCGGTGGAGCATCGCCTCGGCCCGTCGCGGTCGGGGCGTGCATGCCCGGGCTCGTCGACCCGTCGACGGGACGAGTCCGCCATGCAGTGAACCTCGGAGTCGAGTCCCTCGATCTCGCAGGCGAGCTCGGGAGCGCGCTGGGTGTTGCGGTTGCGGTGGAGAACGACGTCAAGGCGGCTGCGTTGGGGGCCTGGCGTCTTCGGGCTGACTCCGGGAGGGCGGCGCCCGGCGAGGTTCTGGCCTACCTGAACCTCGGCACGGGTCTCGCCTCCGCCGTCGTCCGCGACGGTGTTGTCGTCCGCGGCATCGACGGAGCCGCCGGAGAGATCGGCCACCTGCCGATCGGCGGCGACGCCCCGTGCACCTGCGGCCAGGTCGGGTGCCTGGAGACCGTCGCGTCCGGCTCGGCCCTGTCCCGCCTCTGGCCGGAGTCGCGGCGCTCGGTTCGCAACCCGTTCGTCGCGGCAGGCGCTGGGGACGTCGTCGCTGCTGCCGCCGTCGACGTGCTGTGCACAGGTGTGGGGCTCGCCATCCAGCTGCTGGCGCTCGCGTCTGGTGCGGAGCACGTCGTCATCGGCGGCGGCCTGTCGGCGTTGGGCGAGCCTCTCCGAGAAGGCATTCGGGCCGATCTCGCGCGACGCGCGAGGACCTCGCAGATGGTCGAGGCCCTGGACCTCCCGGACCGGTTCGAGCTGATCGACGCAGGTATGCCGGTCGCCGCCCTCGGTGCCGCGTGGCTGGGGTGCCCCGTGGCTGAGGAGGCTGCGGGGGCTGTGGGCGCTGCGGGGGCTGTGGGCGCTGTGGACGCGCCTGCCCGCCACCAGGCGGTAGCGGACGGACCTGCCGAGAACGGCGAGAACGGCATACGCGCCGGTGTCGCGGACGACGCGCCGCGCAACGGGCGGAGCGGTAGCCCGGGCCTCGCCCGCGATGAGAGAGTGGGCTGATGGAGGTCCTCGTCCAGCCCACCCCGGCCGATGCGGCCCGACGAGCGGCCGAGGTCGTGCTCGAGGGCCTGCAGGCGGCTGGGCGCGACGAGCCGACGCTGGGCTTGGCGACCGGGTCGTCACCGCTCGGGCTCTACGCAGAGCTAGCCCATGCCGTGTCAGAGGGGCGCCTGGACCTTTCTCGCGCAAGGGGATTCGCGCTCGACGAGTACGTCGGGCTCCCGGTAGGACACCCACAGTCGTACCGTGAGGTGCTGCTCCGCGAGGTCTGTGCCCGGCTCGGGCTCCCGCCCGACAGGCTGCATGTGCCTGACGGTTCGGGGGTCGACGAAGCGGCGCTCGCGGCCGGCGCCCTGAGCTATGAGCGGCTCATCCGCAAGGCGGGCGGCGTCGACGTGCAGATCCTCGGGATCGGGGCCAACGGCCATCTCGGCTTCAACGAGCCGGGCTCCTCGCTGTCGTCACGCACGAGGGTGAAGCGGCTGTCGGACCGGACCCGTGCGGACAACGCGCGGTTCTTCGACAGCGCCGACGCCGTGCCGACCCACTGCGTGACGCAAGGACTGGGCACGGTTCTTGACGCAAAAAGCTTGGTACTCATAGCAACTGGACCCCGGAAGACCGATGCGATCGCGGCGGCGGTCGAGGGACCCTTGTCGGCGTCCTGTCCCGGCTCGGTGATCCAGTGGCACGCGGATGCGACGGTGGTCCTGGACGAGACGGCCGCCGCGAAGCTGCGGAACCGCGACTACTACGACGCGTCTGCCGCCGGGCTCTGAGGCGGCGTGGGGGGCCTTGGAGGGCTCGCGAGGCCGGGGTCACCGGATTGCGCGGTCGTCGGCAGGCGTGCGGCAGGGCTGGGGGCGGGCCGGAGGCGACCGGCGGGTCCGGGAGGCTCAGTCGTCGGGCCCCTGGCGGAGCGGTCAGTGGGCGATTCGCTCCCGATTGTGCCTGTGGACAGACGCACAGGGGTCTGGAACATGTTCTCCACATCCCGTGGACGGGCGTCTACGCAGGTCGCCGTGCATGACTCGTCGACGGGGTCGACGACTGATCACAGTTGTGCACACACGTTCTCCACACCTGTTGACGGCGTGTCGCCGACCGGCGTCCACGGGTTGTCCACAGGCAACACGCCGGGTCTTGCCGATCTGGTTGTAGGGCTCGACCGGCCCGCCCTACGGTTGCACGGTGCTCCTTCGGGGAAGGCAGCGTCGGGCGGGCTGGAGGGCCCCGCGACATCGATGTCGGTGGTCGGCGTTCTACTGAGTTGCACCAGCGCTATTCGCAATGTCAGGGGAAGGGGAGCACGTGTCGCTCGACGAGCTGAGCACCAGCGCGTTCGCGACCACGTCGCGTGAGGGAGGGCCGCCGGACGACCGGCTGCCTCCTCAGGACGTGGGAGCGGAGCAGTCGGTGCTGGGGGGCATGCTCCTGTCGAAGGACGCGATCGCCGACTGCGTCGAGCAGCTCAAGGGCACCGACTTCTACCGTCCCGCGCACGAGCTCATCTACGACGCGATCCTCGACCTCTACGGGCGCGGCGAGCCCGCCGATGCGATAACGGTCGCCGACGAGCTGACCAAGCGCGGCGAGCTCCCGCGCGTGGGTGGGCAGGCATATCTTCACCAGCTCATCGCATCGGTGCCGACGGCGGCGAATGCCGGGTACTACGCGCAGATCGTCGCCGAGCGCGCCGTGCTGCGGCGTCTCGTGGAGGCGGGCACGCGGATCGTCCAGCTCGGGTACGCCCAGGGCGGCGGTGACGTGGAGGACATCGTCAATGCCGCCCAGGCCGAGGTCTACGCCGTCGCTGACAAGCGTGGCGGCGAGGACTACCACGTCATCGGCGACATCATCGAAGCCACGGTCGACGAGATCGAGGTCGCCTCGGGCCGCTCCGGCGAGATGACCGGTGTGCCAACGGGATTCACCGACTTCGATGCGCTGACCAATGGGCTGCACCCCGGTCAGATGATCGTCATCGCCGCCCGCCCGGCCATGGGCAAGGCGCTTGCACTAGATACACCTCTGCCGACTCCCGATGGCTGGACGACTATGGGCGAGGTCGCCGTCGGTGACTTCGTGCTCGGTGCCGATGGCCGGCCCACGCGGGTCGTGGCCGCGACCGAGGTGATGTCGGACCGGCCGTGCTATGAAGTGGAGTTCTCCGATGGCTCCGTTATCGTCGCCGACGAACAACACCAGTGGTCCGTCGTCCTCGACAGGTCAGCAGCCCGCGTGCTCACCACTGCGCAGGTGCGATATGCCGCCGAGGTGGGTCACGTTGTCACGGTGGAGCGAGCGCCTGGGCAAGGCGTGACGCGACGTGGTGCAGCGGAGTGGAAGTTCAGCCGCGTCGAGCCAGTGACGTCGGTGCCAGTGAGGTGCATCGAAGTCCAGGCAGCGGATCATCTGTACCTGGCGGGCGACGCGATGATCCCCACTCACAACTCCACCATCGGCCTCGACATCTGCCGGTCGGCAGCCATCAAGCACAAGATGGCCGCCGTGGTGTTCAGCCTGGAGATGAGCCGCACCGAGATCACCATGCGCATGCTGTCCGCCGAGGCCGGTATCCAGCTCCAGCACATGCGCAAGGGCACCATGCGCGAGGAGGACTGGACCCGCCTCGCGTCGACGATGGGCCGCATCTCGGATGCGCCTCTGTTCATTGACGACTCGCCGAACATGTCGCTGATGGAGATCCGTGCCAAGTGCCGTCGGCTCAAGCAGCGCAACAACCTCAAGCTGGTGGTCATCGACTACCTCCAGCTCATGTCGTCGGGCAAGCGGGTCGAGTCACGTCAGCAGGAGGTCTCGGAGTTCTCGCGCGCGCTCAAGCTGCTCGCCAAGGAGCTCGAGGTGCCGGTCATCGCGATCTCGCAGCTGAACCGTGGTCCCGAGCAGCGCACCGACAAGAAGCCTCAGATGAGCGACCTGCGTGAAAGTGGGTCGATCGAGCAGGACGCGGACATGGTCATCCTGCTGCACCGGGAAGCCGCATACGAGAAGGACTCTCCCCGAGAGGGGGAGGCTGATCTCATCGTGGCCAAGCACCGTAACGGGCCCACCGACACGATCGTCGTCGCCTTCCAGGGTCACTTCAGCCGGTTCACCAACATGGCCACCAACTTCTGATCTCTCTCGCGGCTGAGCAAGAAGGCATGCCTACACGATCCAGCCGCGGGTGGGTTTGGTGGGCACATCGAGCCCGGTGGTCTACGCGATCACGCCCGTGCTGGATCTCGTAGGACGTCTCCTCCCCGGTGAGCTGAGTCGGCCGGGCTCGGTCCCTGAGAGCGTTGTCGGTGGGTTGTGGAAGCGTCGGAGGATGGACGCGCCCACGATGATGGTCAGGCTCGCAGGTGTCATCGACGCGCACGAGTGGGACCAGCTGCCAGCCTTGCTGCACGACGAGTTCACCTGTCGCTTCGTACACACCGGAGAGACCTTCGACAGACCCGGCTGGGTGCGGCTCAATGCGGAGTATCCCGGCTTCGAGCATCTCGTCCTCGAGGACTGCGTCGGCTCGGGCGACAGGGCCGCCGGGCGCTCGCATGTCACCGGCTACGTCGGCGAGCAGCTGGAGCACTATGAGGTGGCGACTTTCATCACGCTGCGCGATGGGCTCATTGCCGAGATGACCGAGGTCTGGGCCGACGTCGGCGTGCCACCGCCTCCGGGCACCCGTCCAGCCTAGGGCGGGTGAGACGGGGCGCCCAATCGACCGGGGGTGGGTGAGACGGGGCGCCCACTCGACCGGGGGTGGGTGAGACGGGGCGCCCACTCGACCGGGGGTGGGTGAGACGGGGCGCCCACTCGACCGGGGCGGGGCGGCAAGACGAACGAGATCGCCAGCGAAGGCCCGGGTCGGCGCCGCACGCCGACCCGGGCCCTCGCCATGGGTCACTTCTTGACGTCGAAGCGGTCCGCGTTCATGACCTGCGCCCACGCGGCGACGAAGTCACGGACGAACTTCTCCTTCGCGTCGTCGCTGGCATAGACCTCGGCGAGCGCCCGGAGCTCGGAGTTGGAGCCGAACACGAGGTCGACCCGGCTGCCGGTCCACGTCTGCTCACCGGCGGCGTTCGTCGCCGTGAACTCGTCAGCGGCCTCCGTGGTCGGCTTCCACGTCGAGCCGAGCTCGAGGAGGTTGACGAAGAAGTCGTTCGTCAGCGTGCCCGGCCGGTCGGTGAGGACGCCGACGGTCGAGCCTCCGGAGTTCGCTCCGAGGACGCGCAGGCCACCGACGAGGGCCGTCATCTGCGGGGCAGACAGGCCGAGCAGGTTCGCCTTGTCGATGAGGAGGTACTCCGCCGGCAGGTTGCCGCCCTTGCCGAGGTAGTTGCGGAAGCCGTCGGCACGGGGCTCCAGGTAGCCGAACGAGTCGATGTCGGTCTGCTCCTGCGACGCATCGACGCGCCCCGGCAGGAACGGCACCGAAACAGTGACGCCGCCCGCCGCAGCGGCCTGCTCGACACCGACGGCGCCGCCGAGGACGACGAGGTCGGCGAGCGAGACGGTGCGCTCGGAGCCGTCGTTGAAGCCGGCCTGGATGCCCTCGAGCGCGCGTAGCGCCGTGGCGAGGTCGGCGGGGTCGTTGACGTCCCAGCCGCTCTGGGGCTCGAGGCGGACCCGGGCGCCGTTGGCACCGCCGCGCTTGTCGCTGCTGCGGAACGTCGAGGCCGAGGCCCAGGCGGTTTTGACCAGCTGCGACACGGTCAGGCCCGACTCGGCGATCTTCTGCTTGAGCGTGGCGATGTCGGCATCGGTGAGTGGCGCACCGTCAGCCGCAGGCAGCGGGTCCTGCCAGAGCAGCTCCTCCTGCGGCACCTCGGGCCCGAGGTAGCGCGCGACCGGGCCCATGTCGCGGTGCGTCAGCTTGAACCACGCACGCGCGAACGCGTCCGCGAACTCCTCGGGGTGGTCGTAGAACCGCCGCGAGATCTTCTCGTAGGCCGGGTCGAGGCGCAGCGCCAGATCGGTGGTCAGCATCCGGGGCTCACGCCGGCCGTCACCGAAGGACTCCGGCACCATGTCGCTCCCGGCGCCGTTCTTCGGGCGCCACTGGTTGGCCCCGGCAGGGCTCGAGGTCAGCTCCCACTCGTAGGCGAAGAGGATGTGGAAGAACTCGTTGTCCCAGCGGGTGGGGTGGTAGGTCCAGGTGACCTCGATGCCGGAGGTGATGGCGTCGATTCCCTTGCCCGTGCCGAAGGAGTTCTTCCAGCCGAGGCCCTGCTCCTCCAGCGGGGCACCTTCTGGTTCCTTGCCGACGTACTTCAACGGGTCGGCCGCACCGTGGGTCTTACCGAAGGTGTGGCCACCGGCGATGAGAGCGACCGTCTCCTCGTCGTTCATCGCCATCCTGGAGAAGGTCTCGCGGATGTCGCGCGCGGCCGCGATCGGGTCGGGCGTGCCGTTCGGGCCCTCGGGGTTGACGTAGATGAGGCCCATCTGCACCGCGGCGAGCGGGTTCTCGAGCTGACGGTCCCCGGTGTAGCGCGCGTCTCCGAGCCACTCGGTCTCCGCACCCCAGTACACGTCGTCGTCCGGCTCCCAGACGTCCTCGCGCCCGCCGCCGAAGCCGAACGTCGGGAAGCCCATGGTCTCCAGGGCGACGTTTCCGGTCAGGACCATGAGGTCGGCCCAGGAGATGCTCTGGCCGTACTTCTTCTTGACCGGCCACAGCAGGCGACGCGCCTTGTCGAGGTTGCCGTTGTCGGGCCAGCTGTTGATCGGCGCGAAGCGCTGCTGCCCGGCGCCGGCGCCGCCGCGGCCGTCGTGGACGCGGTACGTCCCGGCGCTGTGCCACGCCATCCGGATCATCAGGGGGCCATAGTTGCCGAAGTCAGCAGGCCAGAACTCCTGCGAGTCGGTGAGCACGGCGGCGATGTCGGCCTTGACGGCCGCAAGGTCGAGGCTGTTGAAAGCGGCCGCGTAGTCGAAGTCGGCGCCGTTGGGGTTCCCCTCGACCGGGTTCTTCGCGAGGATCCGCAGGTTGAGACGGTTGGGCCACCACTCCTGGTTGCCCGTCCCGGCCGGGCGGGTGGCCCGGTCCCCACCGAAGGGGCACGTGGCGGCCTCCGGCTCGTTCATCTCGCCGACCTCGGCGTTGGGCGTGTGAAGCTCAGACACGGGAACGTCCTTCTTTCATCAGTGGGCACTTGCTGAGGCGACCTCGGGCGCGCACGAAGGGCACAGGCCCCAGTACGTCACCTCGGCCTGTTCGATCACGAATCCGTGGTCGTCGGATGCCGTAAGGCATGGGGTCTCGTCGACCGCACAGTCGACGTCGGCGATGACCCCGCACGAACGGCATACGACGTGGTGGTGGTTGTCGCCGACCCGCGTCTCGTAGCGCGCGACCGACCCGGCGGGCTGGATGCGGCGAGCGAGGCCGGCGGTGGTCAGGGCGCGCAGGACGTCGTAGACGGCCTGGTGCGACACGTCACCCAGCTCGTCGCGGACGCGGCGGATGATCGTGTCGGTGTCGGCGTGCGGGTGCGCGTGCAGGACGGACAGGACGGCCAGGCGGGGTCTGGTGACCCTCAGCGACGACTGCCGCAGCAGCTCCTCGACCTCCGACGGGGTGGGCATGTGGCCGAGTCTTGCCGATGATCTTGAATCAATCAAGTCTTAGTTTGAGACGCCGCGTGGACCCCCGCGAGCTCAGCCCGGCGGGTGGGCGCGGTGTCCGACGAACTCGTACGCCTCCTCGACCATCACGTCCCAGTCGGCCTCCCAGGCTTCACAGGACGCACTGCCCTCGGCTGTGCCGAGCACCACCCACTCGCGCATCGGTCGGCCCTTGCCCGCCGTGAACGGTGTGCCGCGACCAGCCGCGACCAGATCGGCACACCGCGCCGCCGGCAGCTTGAGCACGAGCCCAGCGTCCATGAGCATCACGAAGATTCGGCCGTCGACCCGAAGCCCGGCCGTGCCGCCGAAGCCGGTCCCCGCGCTCACGTCGGGCAGCGCAAGGTAGTCGTCCGCGAGGCGCTCGAAGTGCTGGCGTGGTGTCATCACAACGCCCCTTTCATCGACCTTCACCGCCAGCATGGACCGAGGGTCTGACAACGGAAGGTCCTGCTGCCGATTCGCCTAGCGAGGGAGACCGAGATGGCTGACTATCCACGGCTGCTGCACACGGTTCTCGATACGACCGACGTCCGAGGGCTGGCGGAGTTCTACCGCGAGCTCCTCGGGCTGCAGTATCGCCCGGGCGACGAGCCCCCGGCAGACCACAGCGCCGACGATGCGGACTGGCTCGTGCTCGTCGACTTCGACGGCGTGCGCAAGCTGGCCTTCCAGCTCGTCGACCGGCTGGAACGGACGACCTGGCCCGAGCACGACGTGCCGATGCAGCTGCACGTCGACTACACCGTCAGCAGTGTCGCCGAACTGACCCGACACCGTGACCGCGCGCTGTCCTTGGGGGCGCGGCTCCTGCTCGACCGCACCGACGAGGAGGCCGAGCCCCTCTATGTCCTCGCGGACCCGTCCGGTCACCCCTTCTGCATCTTCGTCGCCTGACGGGCGCCCGTGACCCGCGCCCGTGGCCGGCGCCACCGGACCGGCGCCCGCCGGCGTTCACGCGGGCGGACAGAGCGGACCCTCGATACGATGCATCCGTGCCCAGACTCGTGCTCACCGTCATCGGCGACGACCGCGCCGGCCTCGTCGAGGCGCTGTCCGACGTCGTGTCGGCGCACGGCGGCAACTGGGAGCACAGCCAGCTCGCAGAGCTCGCGGGCAAGTTCGCCGGCATCGTGGTCGTCGCGGCGCCCGCTGACCGGATCGAGGCCCTGACCGCATCGCTACGCGAGCTCGACGGACTCCTCGAGGTGTCGGCGCAGCACGGCACCGACGCCGACGCGGGTATGCCGGACCGCGACCACCGGCTCGCGATCGACCTCATCGGCAACGACCATCCAGGCATCGTCCACGACGTCTCGCGCGCGCTGGCCAGGCACCACCTGTCCATCGAGAAGATCGACACCGCGACCCGGGACGCGCCGATGGCCGGCGGTCGCCTGTTCGAGGCACACATCGTCGTCGCAGTTCCCCGCTCGGCCGACCCGGCAGCGGTCCGCGCCGACCTCGAGCGCATCGCGACCGAGCTCGTCGTGGAGATCGCCGTCACCGACGGTGCCGGGTGAGCCCACGCCTGTCGACAGTCGTCCGAGGGTGAGCGTGGCCCGATGACCATCGAGATCAAGCCGGCGACCCGAGCGCGGTTCGACGACCTGGCCACGATGCTGGGACCGAGGAACCCGACGTCTTCGGTCTGCTGGTGCCTCAGCCATCGGCTGGACTCGAAGACGAACGCCGGTCTGGTCGGACCGGCCCGGGGCGAGTACGTCCGACGCCTGGCCGGTCGCCGAGTCGCCCCGGGGGTTCTCGCATATGACGATGGAGTGGTCGCCGGATGGGCCGCCGTCGCACCGCGTTCGGAGCTGCCGTTCGAACGCTCGACGAAGATCCCGCACGTCGACGACCTGCCGGTCTGGTCGATCTGGTGCATCCGCGTCCGGCCCGGCTTCCGAGGACGAGGAATCGCCCACTCGCTCCTGGCGGGAGCGGTCGAGTATGCCGTCTCCAAGGGTGCGCCCGTGGTCGAGGGGTACCCGGTCGACAACCACGGGGAGAAGGTCGACCTGACTATGGCCTACGTCGGCACCCGCTCGTTGTTCGAGCAGGCCGGATTCACCAAGGCTGCCGACACGACGTCGGTGTCCGGCGGTTTCCCCCGCGTTGTCATGCGCCTCAACCCTGCCCGCTAGACCCCGCAAACACACCGAGCAGTCGCAGACTCTGCTGGTTATTACCGTCGACGTTGGCGACTGCTCGGTGTGTTGCCTCAGAAAGGGCGGGCCCGGGAACCGTGCTAGTGCCCCGGTCCGGTGATCATCTGGCGACGCTCCGACTCGTGGGCTCCGCCCTTCTTCGCGAGGGTCTCGCAGGCGGCCTCGATGTCGCGCGCGAGCGTGTCGACGTGCTCGCGGCTCAGGGTCTCCTTGACCAGCGCACGCATGATCGTGACGTCCTGGGCGTTCGGAGGCAGGGTGTATGCCGGCACCATCCAGCCACGCTCGGCGGACAGCTGCCACGCGATGTCGAACTCGTCGTAGCCCGGGTCCGAGGACAGCCGGAACGCCACGAGCGGGAGCTGCTCCTGGTCGCGACCGATCAGCTCGAAGCGGCCCATCGCTTCGAGCTTCTCGCCGAGGGTTCGGGCGTTCTCCTGCATGTTCCGCATGATGTAGGCGTAGCCGGCACGGCCGTATCGCACGAAGTTGTAGTACTGCGCGAGAACCATCGCCGACCCGGTCGAGAAGTTCAGCGTGAACGTCGCATCGGTCTTGCCGAGGTAGTTCTCCTCGAACACGAGGGGCTTCGCGAGGTCCGCCTCACTTCGGAAGACCAGCCAGCCGATGCCCGGGTAGACGAGGCCGAACTTGTGGCCCGAGACGTTGATAGAGCGCACCTGCTCCAGCCGGAAGTCCCATTCGGAGTCCGGATAGAGGAACGGCCAGACGAACCCCCCGCTCGCGCCGTCGACGTGCAGTGGGACGTCGATCCCGCGCGTGGACTTGATGTCGAGCAGCAGCTTGTTGATCCCGACGATGTCGTCCCGGTGCCCGGTGAAGGTCGTGCCGAGGACCGCTGCGACGCCGATGGTGTTCTCGTCGACGAGCGGCGCGACGTCCTCGGGACCGATCGTGTACTTGCCCGGCTGGAGCGGCACGATCCGCGGCTCGACATCGAAGTACTTGCAGAACTTCTCCCACACGACATGGACGTCCCCGCCGAAGACGAGGTTGGGCGACTCGGTGGACCCGCCCTCGGCCGCGCGACGTTCGCGCCACTTCCATTTCAGGGACAGTGCGCCGAGCATGATCGCCTCGGAGGATCCGACGGTGCTCGTGCCTGTCGTCGGCCCCGGGGCGTGGAAGAGGTCGGCGAGCATGCGGATGCACCGCTGCTCGATCTCGGCTGTGCGGGGGTACTCCGCGTGGTCGATGAAGTTGCGGTGCAGGTTCTCGGCGATGAGGCGCTGTGCCTCGGGCTCCATCCACGTCGTGACGAACGTTGCGAGGTTGCGGCCCGGATCGCCTTCAAGCGCAAGGTCTTCCGCAACGAGACGCATCGCGTCGGTGGGCGACATCCCACCGGTGGGGAACTCGCGGCTCGGCACCTCCTGCGTGATGAAGCGGTTCCCGAACAGGGCTGCGTCGGCTGTCGGGTCGGACGTGTCGGGCTGGTGGGGCATGGTTCTCCTTCGTTCGGTGAGGGCCTACGGATCGGAGGTCACGGTTCTGTGGAGGTCACGGGTCTCGGGACGTCTCGTCGCGCCGCCACGTCGTGCGCCCAGGCGGGCAGCATCAGCGCGGCCCCGACGAGGAAGCACACGGCGCCGAGCAGCGTGCCGGCCAGGGACCATGGCACGTCGACCATCTGGCCGGTGCTGGGCAGGACGAAGCTGGCGATCGCGGACGCCATGAACAGGATGGAGCCGACCATGTTCACCCATGCGATCCACCACGGCAGCGAGCGCGGCCGGTAGGTGAGGAAGCGGCCGAGCGCGAGGATGGCGAACGCGCTCGCGATGAGAAAGAGCGTCGAGCCGACGAAGTCGGGTCGCCAGACGCGGCGGTCCTGCTGCGCGACGGTCGCATTGTGCAAGAGCGCGGCGAACGTGCTGACGTTGAAGCACAACGTCCCGGGGAACTGGGTCGCCGCGGCCAGCCAGTTGCGGTCGTGGGGCAGCCATGCCCGGAGGCGCACCGGCTCCCTGACGCGCTGTCGCCGCTCGTCGACATCCGTCATGGCCGGCGACTGCGCCTGGAGCAGCTGGCCGAACGACGCGGAGGTGAAGAAGATCGAACCGATGAAGTAGGTGACGGAGTCCGCTGTGCCACCGACGGCGTCGATGTATGCCGGGACCGAGCCCAGCACGAAGCAGGCCGAACCGATCATGAACAGCCACGCGACGGCGGTATTGAGACCGGCCGGCTTGAGTCTCATGTCGCCCCCTCGACAGGTCCTGGCGCGTGCGTCGCCCTCCCATGGTCCACCCTGCCGGAGGGCCGAACCAGGTTTCGCGGGAAGTAGGCCCTGGCCGCGCTACCCGTCGGCCGCCGCCGCGAGCGCCCGTTGTCCGAGCTCACGGACGGCGTCGCGCAGCTCAGGGCACTGGACGACCCGGTACGCCGCGGGCAGCCGGGTGAGCTGTTCGGCATACCAGCGCGGGTTGCTCGTGCTGCCCACCAACCGTGTCGTCGTCCGGCCGTCGGACGACTCGACGGCCTCGAGCCGTCCCATGGCCCGCGAGATGCAGCGGCCGACGGCGTCGACCGGCGCGTCGATGACGAGCTCGACGTCGTACTCCCAGCCGAGCGCGAGGTGGTCCTCGAGGAAGGCGACGGGGTCGAGGTCGGCAGGAGGCTCGAACGTGTCGTCGAGCACCTCGACGTGGCGCACCCGGTCGATGCGGAAAGCCCTTGTCGCGCCGGAGGGCACGACCCGGCACAGGAGGTACCACCGCCCGTGGCGGACGACGACCGCCCAGGGCTCGACGCGCATCTCCCACTCGGTGCCCGCCTCGGAGCGGTAGCCGAGGCGCGCCTGGAGCCGGCTGGCGCACGCCTGCACCAGCTGGGTGGTCGTCTCTGGATCGGGCCGGGCAGCAGCGCGGTCGGGGGCGGGTGCGGTCGTGCGGCGGACGGCCTCGGCCTGGGCTGCGACCGCTTCGGGAAGGACGCGGACGATCTTGCCGAGAGCGCTGCCGACGGGGTCGGCCGGGTCGCCGGCCTCGTGGTGGCCGTCGAGCACGGCCATGACCAGTCCCAGCGCCTCGGCGGGGTTGAACATCAGCGGCGGGAGTCGCAGCCCGCGACCCACGTGGTACCCGCCGTAGGGGCCCCGGACGGACTCGATGGGTATGCCGGCCTCGCGCAGGATCGCCACGTAGCGCCGCGCCGCCCGCTCGGAGACACCGAGCTTGTCGGAGAGCCGCTCCGCGCTGATCCCGGGGGAGCCTTGGATCAGCTCGAGCGCGAGCAGGGCACGCGCCGTGGGGCTGGCGTCGGGAATCATCACATCACCCCAGATCCGGAAGCGACTCGTCCGGATCGAAGCCTAGCCGCGGCGGCGGACAGTGCCGGACCTGACCGCCGAGCGCGCCGCTCCCAACAGATGATCTCAGCGACTGATCTCAACGACTGATCTCAGCGACACAGCAAGCTGGCGTGCCGGCCTGCAGCTGAGCGTGCCCGCCCTGAGCCGCGGGGACTTCGTATGTCCTTCGGGACCTTGTGTCAGGAGGCCGGGGTCGCGACGGCACGCTCGAGGCCGTCGAGGACCAGGCCGAGGCCGAACTCGAACTCGTCGCCGTAGTCATACCCCGGCTGGAGCACGTGCTCGGTCGCGAGCTCGACGAGGTAGGGGTAGTCGTCCGGCGAGATGGCGGGCATCATCGCCGCTGCCACCTCGACGGCCTCGTCGGCCGTCTCGAACGGCAACGTCGTCTCCTGCAGCACGAACCCGTACACGTACGCGTCGATCAGGGAGAAGGCATGGGCTGCCATCGCCACCGAAAACCCTTGCACACGAAGGCAGCCCACGACGGCGTTGTGGTGTCGGAGAGTCGCCGGGCCTGGTGAGGTCCGCGACTCCATGAGCGGTGCTGCCCACGTATGCCGCCGCAGCGCCGCCCGCTGCGACCGGCAGCGCCGCTGGAGCTCGGACCTCCACGGCCCGCCCACGACAGGCAGGTCGATCTCGGCGAAGACAGCGTCCACCATGCCGTCGACGAGCGCGTCCTTGTTGGCGATGTGGTTGTAGAGCGACATCGCCTCGACCCCGAGGGACTGGCCCAGCCGTCGCATGGTGAGCCCCTCGATCCCATCGCGATCGGCGAGCTCGACCGCGGCGCGCAGGACGCGCTCCCGGGTGAGCGGCATACGGCTCGATGTGGACGTGCCTTGCCGGGCCGGCATGGGCTCCCTTCCGGGGGTTGACGACACATACGGCGTAAGCCTACCGTGGATGCAGGATGACTTACATCGTAAGTCTAAGTTGAGAGGACCCATCATGTCAGCGCCGATCGAGTCAGCTCCGTCCAGCACCGCATCGGCCCGAGCCGATGCCACCATGCGGGCGGTCGTGCAGCGGGAGTACGGGACCGACGCGGCGGCGGTGCTGCGGCTCGACCGCGTCCCTGCGCCACGTCCGGGTGACGACGACGTGTTGGTCCGGGTCCACGCCGCGAGCCTCGACCGCGGGACGTGGCACGTCATGGCAGGGCTGCCGTTGGTCGCCCGGCTCGCCCTCGGCCTGCTCCGCCCGAGGACACTCAACCCGGGTCGAGCCTTCGCCGGCACGGTCGAGCAGCTGGGGGCGAACGTCAGCGGCCTGCGCCTCGGTGACGAGGTCTACGGGACTACAGGGGGCGCCTTCGGCGAGCTCGTCACCGCCCGCTCGCGCCGCGTGGCCCTTCGGCCGACGTCGGTGTCGATGGAGGCCGCGGCCGCGACGACCATCTCCGGGCCGACCGCGCTGCAGGCGGTCCGCGACCGCGCGAAGGTCACCGCCGGTCAGCGGGTCCTCGTCCTCGGCGCCTCGGGCGGAGTGGGGAGCTTTGCGGTCCAGATCGCCAAGGCGCACGGTGCCGAGGTCACCGCCCTGTGCAGCGGTGCCAAGGTCGACTTCGTCCGCGGCCTGGGCGCCGACGACGTGATCGACTACGCGACCAGCGACCTCGATGGCCGTGGCTCGTTCGACGCCATCCTCGACATCGGTGGCAACCGGCCGCTGTCGGTGCTCCGACGGCTGCTGACGCCGTGTGGTCGCCTCGTCATCGTCGGCGGGGAAGGCGGCGGGCCGTGGCTCGGCGGCATCGACCGCCAGTTCCGGGCGAGTCTCCTGTCGCCGTTCGTGGGGCAGACCCTCGGCAGCTTCATCGCTTCCGAGAACGCCGCTGACCTGGACATCCTTCGTGATCTCATCGACAGCGGGCGGGTCGTGCCCGCAGTCGACCACGCCTACCCGATCGACGACGTCGCGGCGGCGATGCAGCACCTGGTCGACGGCCGCACTCGCGGCAAGGTGGTCCTCACCATCGCCTCCTGAGCGCCCGGAGGCCTACGCCGGCTGTGGCTTAACCTGCCTAGGGTGAGCGGGACGTGGGAGACGCAGGAAGGTCGGACGACCGCAGGGCCGGTGAGCGATGCGGAGGTGCCCGGCTACGTCGAGGCGCTGGGGCTGCCGGGCCTCGCCGACATCCATGTGCACTTCATGCCGGAAGAGATGCAGCAGAAGGTGTGGTCCTTCTTCGACGGCGCCGACGAGAACTACGGCACCTCGTGGCCGATCGCCTACCGCGACTCCGAGGAGCAGCGCCTCGCGACCGTGCGGCGCCTGGGGCTCAAGGCGATTCCGGCCCTGAGCTACGCACACAAACCCGGGATGGCGCAGTGGCTCAACGCGTGGGCGGCCGACTTCGCCGCCCGCGTGCCGGACGCCGTGCACTGTGCGACGTTCTACCCGGAGCCTGGTGTCGAGGCCTATGTCGACGACGCGCTGGGCGCCGGCGCGCGCCTGTTCAAGCTGCATGTCCAGGTCGGTGAGTTCGCGCCGGACGAGGTGGCCCTCGACGGGGTCTGGGCGACCCTCGAGGAGGCGCAGGTCCCGGTCGTCATCCATGCGGGCTCGGCGCCGCTGCGGGGCACGCACACCGGGCCACGGGCCGTCGCGACGGTTCTCTCCCGGCACCCTGGCCTCGTTCTGGTCGTCGCGCACCTCGGGATGCCGGAGTACCACGAGTTCGCCGACCTCGTCGAGACCTACGAGGGTGTCCATCTCGACACGACCATGAGCGCAACGGACTTCACAGACCGGTTCGCGCCGCTGCCAAGCGACTACGTCCGGCGCCTGGGGGCGCTCGCCGACAGGGTCGTGCTGGGCTCCGACTTCCCGAGCATCCCCTACCCCTATGCCCACCAGCTCGAAGCGCTCGCACGTCTCGGCCTCGGTGACGACTGGATGCGGGCCGTCCTGTGGCACAACGGAGCCCGCCTGCTCGGGCTCGCCTGAGACGCCTCCCGAGCGCAACCCCGCGGTATGCCGGGTGGGGGACTGACGGCATACTGCTGGGTCACGCCATGTGCTCGTCGAGGAACGCCAACGTGCGGCGTATCGACAACGGCCACTGCGACGTGAAGGTATGCCGCTGGCCGGGGTAGACGTAGAACTCGACGTCCTTGCCTTCGTCCTCGAGCGCGGCCACGGTCTCGCGCGACCACGCGATCGGACAGTCCTCGTCGAGGGTGCCGTGATGGATGAGCAGCGGTTCGGTGATGCGGTCGAAGTATGACCTCGGGCTGGTCTCCCGCCAGCTCGACGGCTGCGCCTCGGGGGTGCCCAGCCGGGCGATCACCTGACTCGCCGCTCCGGAGCGCGACGGGTCGCGACGCACCCAGCGGTTGAAGTTGTCGACGGTGTCGGAGCTCACCGGCGAGTAGGCGACGGCCGCGCGGAAGAGGCCCGGACGCGCGACGAGCGCGTTGAAGACGACCCCGCCACCCATCGACCGCCCGATGATGCCGACCCGCTCGGGGTCGACGACCTGCGCCTTCTTGAGCGCGAGGCCGGCGTTGATGGCGTCGACCGTGTAGCCGTTGCGCAGGTTGGCGTCGTTGCTGGGGTCCTTGCTCGACTGCGCGTGGTTCCGGTAGTCGATGTGCAGCGTCACGTACCCGTGCCGACCCAGGTAGTCGCGCTCCCGCAGCATCGTCTCGCCGTTCGTGTACTCCGCGGGGTCCACGTAGCCGTGCGCGAGGACGACGGCGGGGAACGGCCCCGCGCCACGTGGGATGTTGATCCGTCCGGAGATCGTCAGGCCGTTGCTGCGGTATGTCGCGAAGTACTGGCGGTAGGCACTTGTGCTGCCACCCTCGCGCCCCAGCTTCAGGTCGCCGCCGGAGTACGGCGAGCCGATCAGCGCGGCGATGCTCGCGGGGTCGGGCGGGCGTTCGTTGGTCGACCTTGTCGTGGGCCCACGTGGCGCCGGTGCGGTCGGGACGGGTGTGCCGGGGGCGGTCGGGACGGGTGTGCCGGGGGCGGACGACGCCGGCCCGTCGCCCGGGCTGCCGTCAGTGTCACCAGACCCAGCCGACGACGTTGGCGGCGGGGCCTGGCGGCTCGGGGTGCACGCGGTCGCGGGCAACAGCACCGCCAGCGCGGCCAGGGTGGCCACGAGCGGTCGAACGGCCCGGCGACAGTCGTTCACCCATCGAGTCTCACCCCGCGGGCAGGTGACACCTAGCGCCGTGACCAGACTGCAACCTGCGACGTACTCACCAGGGCGGGTGCCTGTCCCTGGCCAGGTCCCGGCCACAGTCCAAAGCCGAGTGGTCGTCTCGATCCAAGGCGTATCGAGACGACCACTCTTTTGGGGTGAAGGGCGCTCAGCTCAGCTGACGCCGGTGGTGACGACGCGGGACCGGTAGAGGCGCATCGACCAGAGGTAGCCGACGAGCGAGATGCCGGCGCACCATGCGAGCGCCACCAGTGCGGTGCCGCCGTCGACCGGGGCGGTGCCGCCGTTGAGCAGCCCGCGCACCGTCTCGATGATCGGCGTGAACGGCTGGTGCTCGGCGAACCACGCCAGCCCAGCCGGCATCGAGTCGACGGGCACGAAGCCGCTGCCGAGGAACGGCAGGAACACGAGGAACATCGGCAGGTTGCTCGCAGTCTCGACGCTCTTGCTCACCAGGCCAAGGGCGATGCAGAGCCAGGTCAGCGCGAAAGCGGTGAAGACGAGCATGCCGACCAGCAGCAGCCAGTCCGACGGCCGGGCCGTGGGCCGGAACCCGAGGCCGAGCGACACGAGCAGCAGGACGCCCATGGCGATCATCGACTGGATGATGCTGCCGAGCACGTGACCGGTGAGCACGGAGCTCGGCGAGATCGCCATGGTGCGGAAGCGGGCGACGATCCCCTCGGTCATGTCCATGGCGACGCTGATCGCCGTGCCCTGGGCTGCTGCTGCCGCGGCCATGACGACGATCGCCGGGGTGACATAGGCGAGGTATGCCGAACGGCCGTCTGCGCCCGACAGCCCGGGCTGGCCGCCCGGCAGGCCCGCGCCGAGCGTGCCGCCGAAGACGTAGACGAACAGCAGCAGGAAGAGGATCGGCATGCCGATCAGCAGGAACGTCATGCTCGGGTAGCGCAGCATGTGCAGCAGCTGCCGGCGGAGCATCGTGCGGTGGTCCTTGAAGGCCAAGGTGACCGTGCTCATCGTGCGACCTTTCGTGAGTCCGTGGTGAGGGAGAGGAAGACGTCGTCGAGGTCGGGCGCCGTCACCTCGAGGTGCTCGGCCTCGATGCCGGAGTGCTCGAGCCGGTCGAGGACCGAGCGGAGCCCGGGTATGCCGTCCGAGCCGGGGACGCTCAAGCTGAGCGTCTCGTCGTGGCGGGTGCCGTCCGGGAACAGCGCCGCGGCGGCGGCCAGCGCGGCAAGATCCGGCACCTGGAAGCGGATCGCGCCACCGGGCACCTGTCGCTTGAGCTCGGCCGGGGTGCCCTCGGCGACGATCCGGCCGCCGTCGAGAAGGGCGATCCGGTCCGCGAGCTGGTCCGCCTCGTCGAGGTACTGCGTGGTGAGCAGGATGGTCACGCCGTCGGCGACAAGGCCGCGCACGAGGTCCCACAGGCCGCGCCGGCTGCGCGGGTCGAGGCCGGTGGTCGGCTCGTCGAGGAACACGACTCGGGGGTCCCCGACGAGGGTCATGGCGAGGTCGAGCTTGCGCCGCATGCCGCCCGAGTAGGTGGCGACCGGCTTACGAGCGACCTCGGCGAGGTCGAACCGCTCGAGCAGGTCGGCGGCGCGGCGCGCGCTCTCGGAGCGGACGAGGTGGTGCAGATCGCCCATGAGCAGCAGGTTCTCGTGCCCGGTGAGCAGGCTGTCGACCGCAGAGAACTGGCCGGTGACGCCGATGACCGAACGGACCGCGGCCCCCTCCGTCGCGACGTCGGACCCGCAGACGCGGGCGGTGCCGCCGTCGGCGGCGATCAGGGTCGACAGGATGTTGACCGTCGTCGTCTTGCCGGCGCCGTTGGGGCCGAGCAAGGCCAGGATCGCGCCCTGCGGGACGGTGAGATCGATGCGGTCGAGAACGACGTGGTCACCGTAGGACTTCTGCAGCCCGATGACCTCGATGGCTGCTTGGTGCTGAACAGACATGGGAGTTCCCTTCTGGGAGAGCGTTTCTGGGCAGGCTCACGCCTACGGCTGGCGTTGCCTGGTGAGTTAGGAGCAGACCCGGCCGGCCGGCGGTCCGGTCAGCGGGCCGCGGGCGGGTGGAACAGGTCAGATATCGAGGTCCTCGACGAGCGGCTGCTCGGCGGCGGCTGCGACGAGGTCGAACAGCTCGGTCGGGATCTCACCCTTGAGCTGGGCGATCGTGTCGAAGACTTCGAGGGTCGCGGTGGCGGGGGTCGTCCCCCACACCTGGTCAGAGCTGAAGTGCTTGCGCCACCCCGTGGCCTGGCCGTCCGCACCGCCTTGGTGGATGAACTCCTCGGACTTCTGGTGGTGCAGCGCGATCTTGCCCGTGCGCGTCCGGTAGACCCGGAACTGCTCGTAGACGCCGCCCTTGCGGGTGCGGCCCCACTCGACGAGCAGGATCCCGAGGAACCGCTGGCGGCGTCCCTTGCCGGTGCCCACCTGGACGGTGATCTCTTCGAAGCCCTGGAGCTTGCCCTCCTCGAGCTCGACGAGTCGGCGCAGGCCCTTGGTGATCGCTTGGGAGAGATTGCCTCCGACGAGCTCCTGCGCCCGCTCGAACAGCGGCAGGTCGGCCTCGGAAACGTAGATCGTCTTGTTCGGCACGGGTTCATCCTAACCGCTCGTGTGTCCATACGCATATGTATACGTATAGTCGCGCCAGGTGTCAAGCGGCGGCTCTGGTCAAGTGAGCGCCCCGTCACTCTGGTCACACCGGCCCGTGGGGCTGGTGGGGCGTGTGGGGCCGAGCGCTCAGTCGACGTGGGGATAGCGGGGCTGGTGGGGCGTGTGGGGCCAAGCGCCCAGTCGACGTGGGGCTGGTGGGACGGGGCGCTCGGTCGACGTGGTGCCGCTGGTGGGGGCTGCCGCCCGGAAACCCAGCTACCCGAGCGAGGCGGCGGCCTCGAGGGTCGTCCAGGCCTGGAGCTGGGTCGACAGCTCGACCGGCTCCCCGGGCCGCGCGATTTCCCGGGCGGGGCGCGCCGGGTCGGTCGAGAACACCGCCAGAGTGCCCTGCCGGCCCGACGGGCTGTCCCGCTCCTCCCGGCCCTGCCAGAACGCATCGGCCGTGTCGCGGACGAGCCGTGCCGCGGTGTCCCGCGCTGTGGCATCGAGCGACGACACCGAAGCGGCCAGGGCGAGGTAGCGCGCGAGGATCCCGGTGAAGAGGCCCCCGTCACCGCCGCCGTGCGTCCGGAGGAGGCGTATGCCGTCGACCTGAGTCGTGAGCCGATCGTCCACTGCTGCAACGAGATCCGATGCACGACCGAGGCTTTCTGGGTCGCCGAGAGTGACGAGGGCTCCGAGCACGGTCCCCTGGTTATAGGTCCAGACGTCCGGCACGACCTGCTCGGTCGACCCGACGATCCGGATGCCGTCGAGGAACAACCCGCTGTCGGCACTCCAGAGCCGGGCGTAGATCCAGTCCACGAGCTCTCGTGCGAGGGCGGTCTCGCCCATCCTCGCCAGGTGCAGCGCGGTGGGCCCGGTGGCGGGCACGTTCTTGAAGTCGCGGTCAGTGCTCCAGAAGAGGCCACCTGCGAGGTCGTCCGTGATCGCCGAGCGGAGCGCCCTCGTGAGGTCCCGCTCGGCGGTCACGAGCCGCCGAGGTCGCTGCCCCCCACCCGACGCGACATCGAGCGTTGCGTGCAGCTGCGCGAGCCGACCGGTAGCGAGCACCATCCACGCCATGTCGTCGTAGAAGGCGTTGGTCCACCGGAGACCGTTGCGCAGCCGGACTGTCCGGGTCAGCCGGTCACCAGAACGGACGCGGCGCGCGGCTCCGGGCTCGTCACCGTGACGCAACGCGCGCAGGCCGGCGTCGACGATCACGTCGAGGTAGTGCGCCTGCCACCAGTAGTTCCACGGGCCGTAGGTCCCGCCGAAGGACCGTGGCGCGGGGGAGGCGATGCGCCCGAGGTGGGTGAACGGCATACGGAGCAGAGACGAGCCGAAGAGTGTCGTCACCGAGCGCTCCGCGGCAGCCGCGCGGACGTCGAGGCGGAGCGAACCAGGGTCGACGGACACGCTGCGACGCTACCCGCCGCCGATCCGTCCCCCCATCGAGTGGCCCCGTCGTCCCGCCCGCCTCTCCTCGAGTGGCCCCGTTGTCCCCGGGGTCACGTGGCACGAGTGACGAAGCGGCCACTCGACGGGGTTTGGTGGTCTGGTGGTCCGGCGCTTCCGCCGGCCTCTCCTCGAGTGGCCCCGTCGTCCCGCCCGCTTCTCGTCGAGTGGCCCCGTCGTCCCGGGGCTCACATGGCACGAGTGACGAAGCGGCCACTCGACGGGGGTTTGGTGGTCTGGTGGTCCGGCGCTTCCGCCCGGCGATGTGGAATTCTCGGAACCGGGTGTCGAATGGGACCCGTCGGCTCCGACGTCTCCGGCACAGACGACGCGCCGCAGGGCGCCCGACCGAGGAGTCACACATGAAGTACCTGCTCATGATCTACAGCAACCCGGCATCGTGGGGACATCCGACCTTCCTGCGCACCGCCGAGTTCCTGGAGCTGACCGACGACGAGCGAGCCGGCCTGACGCGGGAGTTCGAGACGCTGCTCACCGAGATCAGCGAGTCGGGCGAGCTCGTCGGGGCGCAGGCCCTGGCCGACCCGATCACCTCGAGAAGCGTCCGCGTCCGGGACGGGGGCATGCTCGTCACGGACGGGCCGTTCGTGGAGGCGAAGGAGCACATGGCCGGCTACTTCATCGTCGACTGTGCAACACCCGAGCGGGCCGAGCAGATCGCGTCGCGCTTCCCCGACGCGCGCTTCGCCGGGGTCGAGGTGCGACCCCTCATGGACGGCACGGCCGAGGACCTGTGACGTCAGCGATGTCCCAGCCGATCGTGACCGATGACCTGTGGCGTCAGGTGACGCCACAGGTCATCGGCGCCCTGGTGCGGCGGTACGGCGACTTCGACCGCGCCGAGGACGCCGCGCAGGAAGCGCTGGCCGCCGCTGCACAGCAGTGGCCCGAGCAGGGCGTGCCCGACGATCCCAAGGCGTGGCTGATCCGGGTCGCCTCGCGCCGGCTCATCGACAGGTTCCGGAGCGACGAGGCCCGGGCCCGCCGCGAGCGGCAGGACGCGACCTCCGCGTCGGCCGACATCCTGTTCGCGCCGCCGGCGGACGTCGAGGCAGCATCGGACGCCGACGACACCCTGACGCTCCTCCTGCTGTGCTGCCACCCGACGCTGACGCCACCAGCGCGAATCGCCTTGACACTCAGGGCGGTCGGCGGTCTCTCTACCGACCAGATCGCTCACGCCTTCCTCGTCCCCGAAGCGACCATGGCGCAGCGGATCGTCCGCGCCAAGCAGCGCATCCGCGAGTCCGGAGCCCGGTTCCAGCTGCCGCCCGCCGCGGAGGTCGCTGACCGGCTTCGCGACCTTCTGCATGTCCTCTACCTCGTGTTCACCGAGGGGCACACGACGACGAGCGGTGACCGTCTCCACCGGATAGATCTCACCGAGGAGGCGATCCGTCTGACCCGTCAGGTGCACGCGCTGCTTCCCGACGACGGCGAGGTGTCCGGCCTGCTCGCATTGATGCTCCTGACCGAGGCTCGCCGCGCCGCCCGCACCACGGACTCCGGCGACCTCGTGCCGCTCGCCGAGCAGGACCGCTCGCTCTGGAATGCGGCATACATCGGCGAGGGCGTGGCCCTGGTGACCGACGCGCTCTCGCGGACGCAGCTCGGTCCCTATCAGGTGCAGGCGGCGATCGCGGCCGTCCACGACGAGGCGGCGACGGCCGCCGAGACGGACTGGCCGCAGATCCTTGCCCTCTACGGCATTCTCGAGCAGCTCGCGCCCGGCCCCGTCGTCTCGCTGAACAGGGCCGTCGCCCTCGCGATGGTCGACGGCCCGGACTCAGCGCTCGCGGTCCTCTCCGATCTCGAGCAGGACCGGCGGCTCGCCCGGCACCACCGGCTCCACGCCGTGCGCGCCCACCTGCTCGAGATGACCGGCGACACCGAGGGAGCCCGGGAGAGCTACCTGCTCGCGTCCCGGCTGACGACGAGCATCCCCGAGCAGGACCACCTTCGTCGTCGAGCAGAGCGGCTCTGACAGGCATCGGCCCCCTTGGGCGCGACCGGACGACCGACCACGCAGACGTGCCGCCGAGGATCTCCCGGCGGCACGCCCTACCCAGCGGTGGTTGGAGGGAAAGCACTTCTGCACGGCCCGCCGGTCGCGTCTCGAGTTGAGCCGGAGAGCCGTTGGAGCAACCATGCCGCGCCTCGGTTTCGCCGAGGTGAGACTCGTGTGAAATCCACGTTTCGGCTCAGCTCGACACGCGCCCGCGTCCGCGCTCGTCGGCGCACGGCCCTTGCCTTGGAGCGCGCTCGAACGCCTAGCGTCGAGGTCATCCCAGCCTCCCGCGTCGAGGTACGTCGAGGTATGCCGCTCGGCCGGGTCGTCATCACCAGGTGTCGGCTCGTGACATCCCCTTCGACACTTGCGGGACACCAGACGTAGCGTGAAAAGGTGAGCCACCCCGTGAACCACACCCCGGACGCCGGCACCCGACCGCGGACCCTCGGCGAGCTGCGCGCCACCGGGCATGTCCACCGCAGCGTCAAGACCGAGATCCGCGACAACCTCCTCGACCGCCTCCGCGCCGGGGAGGACGCTTTCCCAGGCATGGTCGGCTTCGAGGAGACCGTGCTGCCCGAGCTCGAGACCGCGCTGCTCGCCGGTCACGACCTCGTGCTGCTCGGGGAACGCGGCCAGGGCAAGACGCGGCTGATGCGCACCATCGCGGGTCTGCTCGACGAGTGGAGCCCGGTCGTCGAGGGCTGCGAGATCGGCGACGACCCACACCGGCCCTCGTGCACCCGGTGTCGGCGGCTCGCGGCCGAGCTCGGCGACGACCTACCCATCGCGTGGCGGCACCGCAGCGAGCGCTACACGGAGAAGCTGGCGACTCCGGACACGAGCGTCGGGGACCTCGTCGGTGACGTCGACCCGGTCAAGGTCGCACAGGGCCGGACGCTCGGCGACCCGGAGACGGTCCACTACGGTCTGGTGCCGCGGTCGAACCGGGGCATCTTCGGCCTCAACGAGCTGCCCGACCTCGCTGAGCGGATCCAGGTGGCGCTCTTCAACGTCCTGGAGGAGCGCGACATCCAGATCCGCGGCTACTCGCTGCGCCTGCCCCTCGACCTGCTGCTCGTCGCGACCGCCAACCCCGAGGACTACACCAACCGCGGCCGCATCATCACCCCGCTCAAGGACCGGTTCGGAGCCGAGATCCGCACCCACTACCCCAGCGAGGTCAGCGACGAGGTCGCCCTCATCAGCCAGGAAGCGCGGCTGGTCGCCGACGTCCCGGAGCACCTGATCGAGGTGCTCGCGCGGTTCACCCGAGGCCTGCGCGAGTCGGCGTCGGTCGACCAGCGCTCGGGCGTCTCGGCGCGCTTCGCGATCGCCGGGGCCGAGGGCGTGTCAGGCTCAGCCCTGCGCCGGGCGGCACGCGTGGGCGAGCCGTATGCCGTGGCGCGGGTGTGCGACGTGCCGACCGTCGTGCCCACGCTGCTCGGCAAGGTCGAGTTCGAGATGGGGGAGGAGGGCCGAGAGCGCGACGTGCTGACGCACCTGCTGCGGCTCGCGGTGGCGGAGACGTACCGCTCGCGGCTCGCCGGCCTCGACCTCACCGGGTTCACCAACCTGTTCGCCGACGGTGCCGTGGTCGAGACCGGCGACCTCGTCCCCGGCGCAGACCTGCTCGCCCAGGTCGGCCCCGTGTCGGGTCTCTCCAAGGTCCTCGACCGGCTCGGTCACGGCGACGACGCGACGCCGGGCCAGGTCGCCGCCGCCATCGAGTTCGTCCTCGAAGGACTTCACCTGACCCGCCGGATCGACAAGGACACCGTCGCCGGCCGAACCATCTACGGGGCCTAGCCCATGTCGACCACCCTGCCCCTGCCGGCCACACCCCAACCCCTCACCCCGCGCCGCATTCCGCAACACACCCGGAAACCGCAAACACCTGCTAGCTACAACTATGCGGAGCATGCGACTTCCGGGTGTGTTGCGGGGCTGGCGGGGCTGGCGGGGCTCGCGGGATGGAGGGGACGTCGTGACGCCGCGTGATCCGGGCGAGGTGCACGGCCGGTTCCGGTACTCCCCGTGGACCGGTGGTCCCGACCCGCTCGCACCGCCGTTCGACGTGCGGGCAGCGCTCGACGAGGTCGGCAACGACGTCCTTGCCGGCGGCAGCCTCCGCGAGTCCCTGCGGGAGCTCATGCGACGCGGCCTCGACGGGCGCCGTGGCCTCGACGACCTGGCCGACCGGGTCCGCCGGCTTCGAGAGGCAGCCCGACGGCGCGGCGACCTGGGCGGCACGCTCGACCAGGTGCGAGCGATGCTCGACCAGGCGCTGGCCACCGAGCGCGACACCCTGGCGGGCGAGGACACTGCCGAGGCGCGGCTCGCCGAGATGGACCTGGCGACGATCCCCGACGACGTGGCCGGGGCCGTGCGAGCCCTGGCGAGCTATGAGTGGCACTCCGACGAGGCCCGCGCGACCTACGAGCAGATCGCCCAGATGCTCCAGCGCGAGGTCGTCGGCGCGCAGTTCGAGGGACTGCGACAGGCCCTGTCGGGCAACGACCCGGAGGCGATGCAGCGCGTCAAGGACATGCTCGCCGACCTGAACAACCTGCTCGCGGCGCATGCGAGAGGCGAGGACACCGAGGACCAGTTCCGTGACTTCATGGACAAGCACGGTGACCTCTTCCCGGAGAACCCGGAGAACGTCGACGAGCTGATCGACGCACTCGCGCGGCGTCAGGCGGCCGCCGAGCGGCTCCTGGCATCGCTCAGCCCCGACCAGCGCGAGCAGCTGCGCCAGCTGATGGCGGACGCGCTCGGCGACCCCGACCTGGCTTCGCAGATGGCCCAGCTGTCCGACAACCTGCGAGCGCTGCGGCCGGGCCTCGACCGCGGGACACCGGTCCGGTTCGGGCAGCCGGGCGAGGGAGCCGAGTCCCTGGGATGGGGCCAGGCCGTCGAGGCGGTGGCCGAGCTCGCCGACCTCGAGCAGCTGGACGAGCAGCTGAGCCAGAGCTACTTCGGCGCCACTCTCGACGACGTCGACGTCGAGCGCGTCGAGCAGTACCTCGGTGCCGACGCCGCACGCGACCTGCGAGCGCTGCGACAGCTCGAGCGCGAGCTGGAGCGGCAGGGGTTCGTCGCGCGCGGGGACGACGGACTGCGGCTCACTCCCCGTGCCGTCCGCCGCCTCGGCGAGACCGCGCTGCGGAAGGTCTTCGAGCAGGTCGAGGCGTCCGGGCGGGGTGACCACGACGACCGGGCTGCCGGCCAGGCGGACGAGCCGACCGGCCTCACCCGCGAATGGAGGTTCGGGGACGAGCTGCCCATAGACACCGTCCGCACCGTCTCGAATGCCTTGCGCCGCAGTGCATCTCGTCGCGACCACCGAGACAGCACGCCGCTTGCGACAGCCGGCCACACGGCATACGGACCCCGAGGGCCCGCTCCCGACGGAGCCGTCGACCTGCTCGTCGACGACTTCGAGGTCACCGAGACCGAGCGACGCGCGCGCGCGGCGGTCGCGCTCTGCGTCGACATGTCGTTCTCGATGATGCAGGAGGGGCGGTGGGGGCCGATGAAGCAGACCGCGCTTGCGCTGTCGCACCTGGTCCAGACCCGGTTCCGGCACGACGCGCTGCAGATCATCGGCTTCACCATCGCTGCGCGCCGGCTCACCCCCGTCGAGCTGGCCGAGGCGGAGCCCGAGTGGGTCCAGGGAACGAACCTCCAGCACGCGCTCATGCTGGCGGGCCAGCACCTGCGCCGGCACCCCGAGGCGGAGCCCGTCGTCCTCGTCGTCACCGACGGCGAGCCGACCGCGCACGTCGGCGCCGACGGTTTGCCGGTCTTCCACTGGCCCACGACCCAGGAGACGGTGCGCGCGAGCGTCCGGCAGGTCGACGAGCTGAGGCGGTCCGGCGCGACGCTGCACGTGTTCATGCTCGGCGACGACCCTGGCCTGGCTCGCTTCGTCGACGCCGTGGCCCGACGTGCCGGGGGACGGGTCTTCACCCCGGACATCTCGCGGCTGGGGGAGTACGTCGTCGCCGACTACCTCAGGTCACGCCGGGGCCGGCGCTGAGAATCTCGATGGAACTGAACCGTCGCGCACTGTCATGGTGACCGCATGAGGACCCTTCGTGACCCGCGGCTCGACCGGATCGAGGCGTACTACGACCGCGTGCCCCGGGCCGTGGCGACGACCGAGGAGATCGGGCCCTTCACCCTCTTCGTGGCAGAGGAAGGGACGGGGTGGCAGTTCTACGCGCGACCCCGCCTGGGGAGCACTGGGGTCATCACCGAGGCCGATGTGACGCGCGTCCTGGACCGTCAGGAGGAGCTCGGGGTGCCGCGCGCCATCGAGTGGGTCGACGACGTCACCCGCACCCTGCTTCCCGCCGTGCGCGGGCTCGGGCACGAGCCCCACCGCTACCCGCTGCTCGTGCTCCCGGACGACGCCGTCGTGGAGGCGGACCCGCGCGCCCGGCCCCTGCGACCGGCTGAGCCGCACCTTGCCCTCGCCGTGGGGGCGGTGTCGGCCGGCTTCCACGATCGCGACGTCGTCGAGCCGATCGAGACCGGCAAGCGTCCGCAGCTCATCGAGCGCGGCGACCTTGTCGTCGTCGCGTCGTACGAGAACGACAGGCTCTGCGGAGCCGGGTCGGCCGCCCCTCGCGGTGAGGTCGCCGAGCTGATGGGCATCGCGGTCCCACCTGGTCATCGTCACCGCGGGCATGGCACCGCGATCACCCGCTCGCTCGTCGCCGCCTGTCGCGAGGCCGGGGTCGGCCTTGTCTTCCTCACTGCCGGGTCCGACGCTGCCGCCGAGATCTATCGCCGGGTCGGCTTCGTCGACCTCGGGACAGCCTGCGTGCTCGACCTCGACGACTGAGCGCCTCGATCCGAGGGTGCCGGTGATGCCTGTCCGGTGCTGTCGCCGCGACGACCGCGCGCGAAACAGTCACGCGTGCCTAGGCTTTGGTCATGTCGAGCACAACACCTGCGGCGCCGGCCCCCACCACCACCGACTCCGACGGCGGCGTGCCCGCCCGGCGCGGCAGGTGGTCGATCGCCTCACGCGACTCCATCCTGTCGATCGGGTCCACCGGCTCGGTGCTGTCGATCGGGAGCGTCGGGTCCGTGCTGTCCATCGGCAGCATCGGGTCGTTCGCGTCGTTCTTCTCGGTCGGCTCGTCGATGAGCATGTTCTCGCTGCTGTCCAACATGTCCCGGGCCTCGCTGCTGTCGCACCAGAGCGACATCTCGGTGCTCTCGGCCCAGTCGCGACGGGCGGTGCGCGCCTACCGCAATAACGGCATGCTCAGGTCCACGAGACACTGAGACCGAGCCAGGCGGCGAGGTCGTCGACCTCGTTGCGCACGGCCCCGGCCATCGGCCTCGTGAAGCGCACGTCCTCGTGCAGGGCGTTGACGGTGAGCACGCCGGCCTTTCGGTCCGCGGTCGCATCGAGCTTGCCGACGAGGCGGTCGTCGTGGAGGACCGGGAGGGCGAAGTACCCCCAGCGTCGCTGGTCCTTCGGCTTGTACATCTCCAGGTAGTACTCGAAGCCGAACAGCTGCTCGGCGCGGACCCGGTTGTGGATGAGCTGGTCGAACGGCGACAGCAGGGCCGTGCGCCCCGAGAAGGCCAGACCGACGTATGCCGGGTGGACCCGCCAGGTGCCGTCGGTGCCGTCGACGACGGCCTCCTGACCGGCGTCGCCGACGTAGGCCTGCTCACCGGGAAGCTCAGGCCCTGAGGCGCGGGCGATCCCGAGAGCGGCGAGGCGTCGCTCGTTGCGGACTCGGACGGCGTCATCCGGCGCCATGGATGCCGGAGCCTGGCCGTACACACGCTCGGCGAGGTCCCAGTAGCGTTGCCGTCCCTTTCGACCCGAGATCGCGATCTGCCCGCGGCGGGCCATCGACTCCAGCATCTTGGTGACGTTGCGGTTGTTGGTCCAGCCCGAGGACGGCCAGGGCGCGGCGCTCGTGTCGGGGATGTCGCGCGAGAGCAGCGGACCCTCGGCCTCGAGCCGGACGAGAATATCGCGGCGGAAGCCCTCGTTGGTCGCGAGCCACTCGACGATCGTGGGATGGAACTCGCGGCCGACCCACTCGGCGATGACCGAGGGCACGTCGGCCGCGGGCCGGATGTAGGCGACCGTCTCGTGCAGCGCGCGGTCGTGCTCGACGGCCACGGTCAGGTCGCCGGGGTCGTACGACGAGCCGAGCCGGCTCCACAGCACGAGGTCCGCGCTCGGCGCGACCGCGGCGGTCGGGTCGATCTGCAGGAACGTCAGCCGTTCGACGACCTCGAGCAGGTCGGTCGGGCGTGGGGCATCGAGAAGCTGGGCATGGATCGCGATCCTGCGAGCTTCGTCTCGGTCGAGCCGGTGCACGGTCACCCAGGCGAGGCTAGCCGTGGGCGGCGACAGTTCGGGGGCCTGGCGCTGGGGGAGCTACGTCAGGGTGTTCCAGCGGATCGAGAGGCCCAGCCCGGTGAGCAGCACGATCGCCGCGAAGGCGGCGAACGCGGCGCTCAGGTCGACGTCCTGCTGCTGCACGGTCACGTGCTTGGGCAGGTCGTGCAGCACCTTGGTCAGTGCCTCGGCGTCCGTCGCGGCGAAGTACGTCCCACCGGTCGTCTCCGCGACGTCCCGCAGCGCCGCCTCGTCCACGACGAGGAAGCTGCGTCCGCCCATGTCGCGGCCGCCGCCGGTGAAGTCGCGCATCGGCGGAGCGGCGAACCCGCCGTACTGGTCTCGGGTGCACGCCATCTGCGTCGGGTTGGTCGTGCCGAAGCCGATCGGGTAGACCCGCACGCCTCGGGCGGCGGCTTGTCGGGCGGCCTGTGCGGGGGTCACGCCGCGGGTGTTCGCACCGTCGGTGAGCAGGACGATGATCTCGGGCGCCGTGCCGCGCTCGGCGTTCGGGCCGGTGCCGTCGCCCGTGCCCGGGCCGGTCGGAGTCGGTGCGGCCCCTGGGTCACCGATGCCAGGCCCGTCAGTGCTGGGCACCGCGACGGGGTCACTCGGTGCGACGCCGGGGTCGAGCTCGGCAATCGCGTCGATCGAGCGCAGGATCGCGGCGCCGATCGTGGTGCCACGGCCGGTCGTGACGTCGTCCAGCGTCGACAGCAGGTCGTCGCGGTCGGTCGTCGGCGCCACCGCCAGCTGCGCGAAGCCGGAGAAGATGACGAGCCCGAGCTTGGTCTCGTCGTCCTGGTTCTCGACGAACTCGCGCACCGCGGCCTGTGCTGCTGCAAGGCGGTTCGGGACCACGTCCGTGGCACACATCGAGCCGGAGACGTCGAGCGCGAGGATGATCGTCGAGCTCGACACGGGGACGTCGGCCCGGACGGTCGGTCTGGCGCTCGCGAGCCCGAGAAGGGCGAGGCTGGCAAGCACGAGCGCGACCGGCACGTGTCGGCGCCAGTGGCGGACCGGACCGGCGGCGGCCTTGACGAGCGCGACGTTGGAGTAGCGCACCGCCTGTCGGCGGCGGCGCCGCAGCTGCCACACGTATGCCGCGAGCAGCGCAGGGACAGCGAGCAGGATCACCAGCAGGAGCGGCTGTTCGAACGACACTCAGACCACCCGCCCTTGACGCAGTACGGAGATCGCCGCGCCCGCCAGCAGGAGCAGCGCTCCGAACGCAGCGATGATCGAGGTGATCTCATGAGGGACGGACCGGGTCGTCCACTGCAGCTGGATCGAGTCGTAGACCTGGGCCAGCGACTGGGCGTCCGTGGCCCGTCGGTAGGTGCCTCCGGTGGTCTGCGCTATCTGTTGCAGCAGCGGCTCGTCGAGGGCGGTCGCGATGCTGAAGCCGTCGACCTCGATCACCGCACCCTGTGGTGTGCCGAGGCCGATCGGCTCGATCTTGACCCCCGCGGCCGACGCGAGGTCGGCGAGGTCGGCGGGGTCGGGGCCGCTGGTGTTCTCTCCGTCGGTGAGGAGCACGATCGCGGTGCCGGCGTAGTAGCCGATCGGGGTCTCGTCCGGGTTGCCCGACTCCGAGTCGCCCGGTGCGCGGATCGGCTTGCCGGCGATGGCCGACAGCCCACCGAGTATGCCGTTGCTGATCGAGGTCTCGCCCTGTGGCTTCAGGCGGGCCACCGCCGCCAGGACCGCCTGCTTGTCGGTCGTCGGTCGCTGCGTGACGACCCCCGTGCCACCGAAGGCGACGACGGCGATGCGCACGCCCGCCGGCTGCTTGGCGATGAAGGCGCGGGCGGCGGCCTGGGCGGCGGCCAGTCGGGTCGGTTTGACGTCGTCGGCGGCCATGCTGTTCGACACGTCGAAGGCGAGCACGACGGTGCCCTCCCGGTGCGGCTCGGCCACCGCGGCGACGGGCCGGGTCATCGCGATGATGAGCACGGCCAGCGCCCCGAGGAGCAGTGCGGGTGCGAGGTTCCGGAGCCGGTCTCGTCGTGCCGGAGCGAGGACGAGACCCTCGGCCGCGAGGGCGGCTCGGCGCTGCTCCTGATGGGCGAGGAGCCGCCCGCGGGCAACGACGATCACCGGGATCACGAGGAGCCCGGCGAGCGCCCACGGCCAGGTCAGCGTCACCGGCGCCGCCTTCGCCGCAGCTCGGTCACGCGCACGAGGGACCGCACGAGGTCCTCGTCCGTGCTCAGTGTGTAGAGGTCGACTCCGGCTCGCCGGGTCAGAGCTGCGAGCTCGGCCTGGCGCTGGCCCGCGGCGGCGCGCAGGCGCGTCCGGAACTTCGGGTCGCTGGTGTCCACGAAGATCTGCTCGCCGGTCTCGGCGTCCTCGACGTAGACCAGCCCGGCATCCGGGAGCTCGAACTCGCGTGGGTCGGTGATCTGCAGTGCCACGACCTCGTGCTTGCGGGCGAGCCGACCGAGCGGGACCTCCCAGCCGGGCGCGCTGATGAAGTCGGAGATGACGACGACCAAGGACCGGCGGCGCGCCATCCCGCCCAGAGCGGTGAGCATGACGGACAGGTCGGTGACCCGGCCCGGCCCCGCTTCCTTGGACCGCCGCCGCCCGCCCGCGCGCCGCTTGGCCGAGCGGTCCGCGCGGTCCGCGGGGTCCGCGCCGGAGCGAAGCGAGGCGTCATGAAGTGCCAGGGCTCGGCGGTCGAGCAGCGTCTTGGCGATCCGGAGGACCTGGCTGCGACCCGAGGCGGGCGGGACCACCTTCTCCACGGTCCGGTCGAGGATCACGGCCCCGACCCGGCTGCCACCCCGCGTCAGCACGTGCGCGAGAGCAGTTGCGACCTCGGCGAGGACGATGTCCTTCTGCCGGTCGACCGGGCCGAAGCCCATCGAGGCCGAGTGGTCGAGCAGGAGCCAGGCGGTCAGCTCGCGCTCCTCGATGTACTCGCGGACGTAGGGGGTGTCGAGGCGGGCCGTCACGTTCCACTCGATGTGCCGCAGGTCATCGCCCGGCTCATACTCGCGCAGGTCGGTGAAGTCGAGCCCCGACCCCCGGAAGAGGCTGCGGTAGTCGCCCTGGAGCCGCCCGTCGAGACGGCGGACCACCCGCCACTCCAGCCGGCGGAGCAGGCGCTCGGCGCTCAGCGTGGTGGTCGCGTCCATGCTGTACCGCCGAAGGCCGGGGCCTCGCCCGACGCGGCGCGGTCGCGCAGCGGGGCGGTCGGGACCGGCACCGAGTCGATGATCGGACCGAGCAGGTCGTCGGCGCTCAGGTCCTCCGCGAGCGCCTCGTAGGACAGCACGATGCGGTGGCGCAGGACGTCCCGCGTGAGGTCGCGCACGTCGGTGGGCAGGACGTAGTCACGACCACGGAGGAAGGCGAGCGCGCGGGCGGCGAGGACCAGGTTGATCGAGGCCCGAGGGCTCGCCCCGTAGGTGATCAGCCGCGCGAGGTCGGCCAGCCCGAAGCTCGCCGGCTCGCGGGTCGCGGTGGCCAGCTGGACGGCATACTCGATGACTGCCGGGTCCACGTAGACGGCGTCGGCCTGCCGTTGGTAGTCGCGCAGCGTCTCGGGGTCGAGCACCTGCACGGTCTTGGCCGCGGCGGCGATCTGGCGCTCGACGACGACGAACTCCTCTGCAGCTGAGGGGTATCCGATGAGGACCTTGAGCATGAAGCGGTCCACCTGGGCCTCGGGCAGCGCGTAGGTCCCCTCCGACTCGATCGGGTTCTGCGTGGCCATCACCAGGAAGGGGTCCGGCGCCGGGAACGTCTGCCGGCCGATCGTCACCTGCCGCTCCTGCATCACCTCGAGCAGCGCGCTCTGCACCTTCGCGGGCGCCCGGTTGACCTCGTCGGCGAGCACGAGGTTGGCGAACACCGGGCCGAGCGAGACCTGGAACTCACCCTCACGCTGGTTGTAGATGCGGGTCCCGACCAGGTCGGCGGGGACGAGGTCGGGAGTGAACTGGATGCGCTGGAAGTCGCCGCCGATCGCCTGGGCGAGCGTCTTGATGGCCATCGTCTTGGCGAGCCCGGGGACACCCTCGACGAGCAGGTGACCCCGCGCGAGCAGGGCCACGATCATCCGCTCGAGCAGCTGGTCCTGACCGACGATGGTCCGCTTCACCTCGTAGAGCGCCTGCTCGAGCGCGTGCCCTCCCGGCGCTCCCGGCTGGGTGGTCGTCGGTGGGCTCGGTGGGCTCGGAAGGCTCGGTTGGGTCGGTGCGGTCGGTGGGGTGGGTTGGGTCGTCGCGTCGGGGTCCATCCGTGGCTCCTGTCGCTAGTGGGGTGGGCTGCCCGCCGCACCTCCGGCGGTCGCGATCGGCACGGCGAAGCCGATGCCGACGAAGAGGCTCTGGTCGGTCGGGTTGGCCAGGCCCGTGACGATCCCGACGACCTGGCCGGCCTTGTTGAGCAGCGGCCCTCCCGAGTTGCCCGGGTTGACGGCCGCGTCGATCTGGATGAGGTGGTGCAGTGGCTTCTTCCCTTCGACCTGGACGGTCCGGTCAAGAGCGGAGACGACGCCGGCGCTGAGGGAGTTCGTCAGGCCGAGCGGGTGGCCGACCGCGAAGACGGGCGCCCCGACGACCACGCCGCCACCGAGGACTGCTGGCACGACGGTCTCGGGGAGCTTCGAGGGCGTCAGGGTGGCGATGTCGCTGTCCGGCCGCGTGGTCGCGATCTTCGCGGGCGAGACCGTGCCGTCGGCGAAGTTGACGGTGATCCGGCCCGCGCCGTCGACGACGTGCAGGGCCGTCAGGATCGTTCCGTCCGCGTTGACGACGACGCCGGCACCGGTGCCCTGCCGGTCCGCGCCTTCCACGCCACCCGTGGTGGTGATGAGGACCAGCGACGGCGAGATGGCGGCATACGCGCGTGTGGCGTCGGCGGGCGCCGCGGCCTCGGCCTCGGCGCGCTTCTCGATCCCTTTCTGGACACTGGCGTCCACGTCGCGCTGGGTGATCGGGGGTATGCCGGGTGGCCGGGTCAAGGCGTACGCCAGCGCCGCAGCGGCGACCAGGACGACGACGACGGCGGCGACCCACACTCGCCGGGGCACGGCCGCGAGGCGGCTCCGCAGCCGCTCGGAGCGGCTGGGCGGGGCGGGGTCGTCGGGCGCAGACGTGGCTGCCGCGGCGCCGGTGGCGGCTGCGGCGTGCACCTCGGGGGGAGCGGTGACCCGTGCCACCTTTTCGACTCTACGTTTCCGGCCGCGAATCCGGTACGGATGCGCTGACTCTTCACAGATTCACCTGGACCGGGTGCCGGCTTGGCCCGCGGGGCGCAGCCCAGCCGAGGCCCGTCCGTCCGAGTGGTGTCGAGTGGTCATTTTGATGGCCCGGAACCGTGTCACGAAGCCGGCCCGAGACCGTCTTCATGAGAGGGAGCGCCATCGGCGTGGGGCCGTCTCGGGCGCCTCAACCAGCGAGATGTCCGCTTCGGGCCGATCTCTCGGATCTCCCGGGGAACTCTCAGAGGAATTCCCTTCAGTCAGCACGACCTCAGCACCATCATCGAGTTGGCCGCGCACCGTCCGGTGCGGACCCAGAACGAGGAGATGTCATGTCCAAGTACATGGTCTTTTACAACACGACCGCCGCGATGCGTGAGCAGATGAGCCAGATCCCGCCGGAGCAGGCAGGCGCGGGCATGCAGGAGTGGATGACCTGGGGCGAGCGAGTCGGCGGCAACCTCGTCGACATGGGCTCGCCTCTGGAGAACGAGGGTGAGGCGGACGTGCAGGTGTCCGGCTACTCCGTGATCGACGCGGACTCGGCCGAGCAGCTGGCCGGGTTCCTGGCCGGGCACCCGCACACGGCGGCGGGCGGGACGATCTCGACGCAGAAGTTCATGGAGATCCCGGGCATGTGACCCCAGAGGCCGTGGGCGCGGCCAGTCATGCGGTCCGTCGGCTCAGCCGACCGGCGGACCAGGCTGGTCCGCGACCAGGCGTGGGACCGGCTGGTCCGGGTGGGGCTCGTCCCCGACCGCCTTCTGCGCCAGCCACATCCGCGCCTCCAGCTCCTCGCGCACCTGCGCGTAGGCCGGCTGGTCCGAGACGTTGACGAGCTGCTCGGGATCGGCGTCGAGGTCGTAGAGCTCCCACTCGGATGGAAAGCGCCGGTCTGAGCACCCGGGCACGCCGAGCCCGTCGTTGTAGAAGTAGATCAGCGTGTGGTGGCGCGTCCGGTAGCCGTAGTGCGCACCGACGTGATGGCTGCGGTCGTCGTGCATCCAGTAGCGGTAGTAGAAGCCTTCCTCCGCGGAGCGGCCGGCGTTGGGCGGACTTGTCGGAGAGGGGATGTCGGTGCTCGAGGCGTCACCGGTGAGGTCGCTCCAGAAGGACCGTCCCTGCATGCGCTCGGGCACCGCGACGCCCGCCGCGTCGAGCAGGGTCGCGGCGATGTCGACGTTGGTGACGATCCGGTCATGCACCTGACCCGGCGCGACCGAGCGAGGGTAGGCCAGCACGAACGGCATCCGGATCGACTCCTCGTACATGAACCGCTTGTCGAACCACCCGTGGTCGCCGAGGAAGAACCCCTGGTCCGACGAGTAGACGACCACGGTGTCGTCCAGCTCACCCCGCTCGCGCAGCCAGGTCGTCATCCGCCCGACGTTGTCGTCGACCGAGGCGACACACGCGAGGTAGTCCTCCATGTAGCGCTGGTACTTCCACAGTGCCTCCTCCTCAGCGGTCAGGCCCTCGGGGACCGGCTGCTTGAGGTCCTCCTCGGTCAGGTGGTCGGCGATCCGCATCTCCGCGCGACGCGCCGTCTCCGACCTCGTCGCGAGGTCGTCTCCGAAGGTGGGCGGGACCGGGAGCCTTCCGTGGGACGCATCGGCATAGAGGCCGGCATGGGCGTCATCGGGCTCCCAGGGCCGGTGGGGAGCCTTGTGCCACACCAGAACACACCACGGAGCGTCTCCTTCGAGCGACTCGACCCAGTCGATGGCGAGGTCGGTGATCACGTCGGTCGCATAGCCCTGCTCACGCCGCAGCCCGTCGGCGGACAGGAACCGGGGGTTGTGGTACTCGCCCTGGTCGATGAGTGCGTGCCAGGCGTCGAAGCCCTGGGGGTCGTGGCCGACCCCGCCGCTGACGCCGTCTCCCATGTGCCACTTCCCGAGGAATGCCGTCCGGTAGCCGGCCGCTCGAAGGGCCGTGACGAACGTCGGCTGCGACGCGTCGATGTGTGTGTCGAGCGTCGTGACACCGTTGACGTGGCTGTAGGTGCCGGTCAGGATCGAGGCCCGGCTCGGCGAGCAGAGCGAGTTCGTCGCGAAGAGGTTGTCCAGGCGGACCCCGGCCGCGGCCACGGCATCGATGTGCGGCGTACGGTTCACGGCCGAGCCGTACGCGCTGATCGCGTGGGCGGCGTGGTCGTCGCTGAGCAGGAACACGATGTTGGGGCGACGCTGCGGAGCGTCGCTGGGCTGGCCACTCACCCTCTTCAGGCTAGATGGTGCGCGGCTCGCAGGCGGGGCCACGGGCCCCCCTATCCTCGAACCACGCCGGTCGTCCCGTGTCACGGCCGACCGTGCGACGGTCCTGCTCGCCGAAGGAGGAGTCGATGACGGAGCCCTCGCGCGCGTCCCGGCTGCGCAGGCCCGCGCTGCCGACCGGCCTTCCGGCCCGGCTGCCGAAGCCGCCGCCGATGCTCGACCGGTTCGGCATCGTCCTGGCGCTGGTGCTGGCCACGATCATCGTGCAGGCCCTCGTCGACGTGCGGTCGTCGTTCCTGGCCGGCCTGCTCACGCACGCCATCAGCGGCCTGGCGCTGATCGCCGCCGCGCGGGCCGCCGGCGCCGGTCGCCGGTGGCGGCAGGCCGTCGACGCCCTCGTCATCGGTGTCGGTGCCGTCTCGATCGTGCTCGTCGCGTTCATCCGGTCCAACGATGCGAGCCACGGTGTTCCGCCGGCCACCCTCTGGTTCTTCGCCGCCGCGCTGACGCCGGTCCTCGTCGCTCGGCGGCTGGTCCAGCACGCCGAGGTCACGCTGCAGACGGTGATGGGGGCGGTAGCGGCATACCTCCAGATCGCCGTGGCGTACACCTACGCGTACCAGACCATCGACGCGTTCACCCCTGGGGCCAGCTTCTTCGGCGAGGACGTCTCCACGACGACGTACACCTACTCAGCCTCATCACGATCACGACGGTCGGCTTCGGGGACTACACACCGGCGACCGCGCTGGGCCGCCTCGTCGCCAGCAGCGAGGCCGTGGTGGGACAGGTCTTCCTGGTCACCTTCGTCGCGCTCATCGTCGCGCGGTTCGCCGCGCGGCAGCCGCGCACCGGCACTCGCTCGGACGCCGAGCTCGAGGCGGACGAGGAAGCCAGGGCAGCGGAGGCCGCCGGCACACCCGAGGCCGCCCCGGCCTCGGGCGTATCGGCCTCGGGCGTATCGGCGAGAGTCGAGGCGGGGTCCGAATCCGAGCGGCCACCGCCTCCGTCCGACCCATGACGGCTGGTCCGGCGCGGGTCGGCCGCCGCCTACTATCGCCGGATGGAGCAGAGCCCGCGGCAGCGCCGCGTCCGCGACGCGACGGCGGCCGACGCGCAGGCGTGCGCGGACATCTACGCCCCCTACGTGACCGACACCGCGATCACCTTCGAGACCGAGGTGCCGAGCGCCGCGGAGATGGCCCAGCGGATCGAGGAGTCGGCACGGACGCACGCGTGGCTCGTCCTCGAGGACGACGGCCAGGTCGTCGGCTACGCCTACGGGCGTCCGTTCAAGGAGCGAGCGGCCTACCGCTGGTCCTGTGAGGTCTCGGTCTACCTCGACCCGGCGCATCGCGGCCGTGGGGGCGGGCAGGAGCTGTATGCCGTCCTGCTGGACCGGCTCGCTGCGCGCGGTTACCGGATGGCCGCGGCCGGGATGACCCAGCCGAACGAGGCGAGCGCCAGGCTGCACGCGGCCATGGGGTTCGAGCTGGTCGGTACGTATCGCAGGATCGGCTGGAAGTCCGGGCACTGGCACGACGTCACCTGGGTCCAGCGCCCCCTCGGCGCCGGACCGGCCGACGGACCTGGCGACGGACCGGGCGACGGACCTGGCAACGGACTGGCCCCTCCTCGCGACCCCGAATAGATGCGAAGGGGCGGTGGGATGCACTCGGCATCACCACCGCCCCTTGCGAAGCGCGAGACGGGTCAGGTCACGGCGCGTAGATGTACTTGATCCCGGCGATGTCGGTGATCGTGCGCGTGTTGTAGTTGTACGCGCCGGCCAGGGCGTTCATCTCGATGAACGTGACCTGGTCGCCGCTGACGCCCGTCACCCATCCGACGTGGCCCGCGCTCGAGGAGCCGTACACGCCAGGCTGCATGACGATGATCGAACGGGTGCGCGGCACGCCGCTCACGGTGTAGCCGGCCGAGGCGGCGCCGTAGGCCCACGCGCTGGCGTTGCCGGTCCAGCCGCCGGGGTAGTAGCCCTCGGACTGGTACCACTTGTTGAGGGCGCCCCAGGTGCACTGCCCGGGCGTGGCCCAGTTGTGCGAGGAGCGGGTGCCGGAGGACGCACGCGGCGAGGTCGAGTTGGTGCTCGACTTCGTGGCGTAGGTGCTCGACGTCAGGGTCCGGCGGGTCGTGTCGCGTGAGGCTCGCGCGGCCGCGGCCTTGCGAGCGGCAGCGGCGGCGCGAGCCTGCTTGACGGTGACGTCCTCGATGACGCGCGGCTTGGCGGGCACGCGCTGCGTGATGGCCTGCTGAACCGCGGGCGCGAAGCCGATCTTGCTCAGCGCGCTCGGCGCGGCCACTGTCGCGGTGGCTGCCGGGGCGATGGCGGGGGCCGCCTGCACGGCTGCGTCCGGCGCGGAGCCGACGCCGGCCGCGACGACACCGCTGTGCGACGCCTGCGTGTCGGCGCTCGCGGGGTTGGCAAACGTCGCAACCAGACCACCGGTGGCCGCGACGACTGCTGCGCCCTTCATGGCCGGCTGAGCCGACTCTCGGGCGAGGAGCTTGAGTTCGTTGAGGGGGTTATGTCGTCCTGGCACGCGATGGCGGCCGCGGATGCTCTCGTTCTTCACGTTTTACCTCTCCGCGCCTACGAAGTTAGCTGTCGGGTTCGGGCGGAAAGGTTGATGCCCGGGCCTCTCCCGCTTCGCGAACGTGGTCGCGACTCGGGCGAGGACTTCACCCCAAGGGCGTCGGGCGACGAGTCGCCTGACGCCCGGAGAAACGGTTGGTTCCTCCGCTCCTGCCACAAGGTGTCCATAGACCTCGCAAGGCGGTGACAGGACTAGGCGGTCCATCTCGCGAGCGCCCGACCAGGGTTGGCCGGACCCTGGTGACTGTAGACGAATCAACTGACCGATGTCACGTCCCGGTAACGACGACACGCGGCGTTCGCCCGGTTTTGGGCGGTTGATTAGGCTTTACTCGCGCTTTACCTTCCGCTGGCTGAGACATGGGTCACACTTTGAGGGTTGCTGTACCGATGACGATGAAGGGACCCGCGCCATGCTCGAGAGCTCCATGGCCTTCAGCGGCTTCGCCGTGAAGGACGTCGCGGCCGCCAAGGCCTTCTACACCGACCGGCTCGGCCTCGAGGTGACCGAGGAGAACGGCATGCTGACGCTGCGGCTCGCCGGCGGCCGACCCACGATCGTCTACCCGAAGCCGGACCACACGCCGGCCACGTACACGATCCTCAACTTCCCGGTCGAGGACATCGAGTCCGCTGTCGACGAGCTGACCGCTCGTGGAGTCGCCTTCGAGCACTACGAAGGCACGCCCGCCGAGACGGACGCCAAGGGCATCTTCCGAGGCGGCGGTCCGCTCATCGCGTGGTTCACCGACCCGTCCGGCAACATCATGTCGGTCATCGAGGCGCCCGGCCCGGGGGAGTGACCGGTGGTATCGACCGGGGGGAGCGACCGCTGGCATTGATCGCAGACTGACCCCGGGGTGACCGCGGAGTGACCGCGGGGTGACCGCGGGGTGACCACGGAGTGACCACGCGCGCGGGACGCGCGGCACGCCGGTGGGTATGCGGCATACATGGCAGACACGACGCGACCCAGCTCGACGGCGCCGCCGGACACAGGCGTCGCTGACGCCGGAGCGACCGACGGTCGACCTGCGCGGCCGGGCGAGGTCACGGAACCGGGCAGCTCGCCCGGGCCGAGCAGCCGCGCCGAGCCGAACCGCCCCACCGACCTTCCCAAGGGCCAGCTCGTCGCCACGACGAAGCGGGCGCTGCGCGGGTTCAAGCGGGACAACCTCTCCGACCTGGCGGCCGGTCTGACCTACTACGGCGTGCTCTCCGTCCTACCCGGGCTCATCGTGCTCTTCTCGGTGCTGGGCCTGCTGGGACCCAGCGCGGCCGGTGAGGTAGTCAGCCAGGCCGAGCGGCTTGCCCCGGGCTCTGCGGCGAACGTCATCAAGACTCTCGTGGAGCAGGCCCAGGGCAGCCGCTCCGGCGCGGGGGTCGCAGCCGTCCTGGGCATCGTCGTGGCGGTGTGGTCGGCCTCCGGCTATGTCGCGGCCTTCATGCGCGCCTCGAACACCATCTACGGCATTCCCGAAGGACGTCCCATCTGGAAGACCGTCCCGATCCGCATCGGCGTGACGATCCTTGCCGTCGTCGTGCTCACCGTAGCGGCGGCCATCGTCGTGCTGAGCGGGCCTGTCGCGCACGCGGTGGGCGATGTCGTCGGGCTCGGGGACACCGCGGTCCTGGTCTGGAACATCGTCAAGTGGCCGGTGCTCGTCGTCATCGTGGCGGCGCTGCTTGCCGTGCTCTACTGGGCCGCGCCCAACGCGCGGCAGGGCGGCATACGGTGGCTGAGCCCCGGCGGGCTCGTCGGCGTGCTCGGCTGGATCGTCGTCTCCGCTCTCTTCGCGGTGTACGTCGCGGTGGCCGCGTCCTACGACAAGACCTACGGTTCCCTGGCCGGCGTCATCATCTTCCTCGTGTGGCTCTGGCTGACGAACCTCGCGATCCTCTTCGGCTCAGAGGTCAACGCCGAGCTCGATCGCGGCCGGGCCATCGAGGGGGGCATGCCCGACCGGGTGGAGCCCTTCGCCGAGCCTCGGGACACCCGTGCGATGGACGATCGCGACCGCGAGGCGGTCGAGCAGGCGCTCCGCGAACGGTCCTGACGAGCCGCCGGGATCAGGACTTCTCGCTCTCGCGCTCAGCGTGGCGGCGCAGGCACAGCTCGGTGATCTGGGCCACCAGGTCGAGCGGGACCGGCCGGCTGGTCGGGAAGCGCACGGTGTCCTTCGCGCGGCGGTAGGGCCCGATCGCGGCCTCGAACGCAGGGTCACCCGTGGGGACCGGATAGAGCCCGATGTGGTTCTTCCACCCGGCGAAGTAGACCAGGGGGCGGCCGTCCATGGTGAAGGTCGCCATGCCGTAGCTGATCTTCTCGTGGGCCTGCGGGGCGGTCTCCTGGATGGCGGTGCGGACCTGGGCGAGCTGCGCCCGGGTCTCCTCGGGGTAGGAGTCGATGTAGTCGTCGACGGACTCGAATCTCGGCGTCAATCGGGCCTCATTTCGGTTCGGGACCGGTTTGTGAGGGATGTCTTCGACCTTATGGGGCATTCGACGGCACGGCCAGGCGGGCATTTCGGGTCATAGACCGCAGGTCGTGCAGCCCCTCAGCAAAACCCCACTCGACGTCAGGAAGGTGTCGAGTGGTCACCTCGACCCTGCGCGATGTCGTCCCGTCAGGGGCGCAGCAGCACCTTGATGGCGCGCCGGTCGTCCATCGCCCGGTAGCCGTCGGCGACGTCGGCGAGCGGGAGGGCGAGGTCGAAGACCCGACCGGGGTCGATGTCTCCGGCAAGGACGAGCTCGAGAAGCCGCGGGAGGTACGCGCGGACCGGCGCCATGCCGCCTGCCAGCCCGACGTTGCGCTCGAACATCCGGCGCACCGGGAGCTCGACGCCGTGGGGGGCTCCGACGAAGCCGACCATCGCGCCGGGCCGGGCGATCCGGAAGGCGGTCTTCATCGACTGGTCGGTGCCCACACACTCGAGGACCGAGTCCGCCCCGACCCCGTCGGTGAGCTCGCGCAGCGCGGCGACCCCCTCGTCGTCGCGCTCCTCGACGATGTCGGTCGCCCCGAACTCCATCGCCAGCCGCTGTCGTGGCTCGTGCCGCGACATGACGACGATGCGCTCGGCGCCGAGCTCCTTCGCAGCGATCACCCCGCACAGGCCCACCGCGCCGTCACCGACGACGACCGCCGTGCCGCCCGGGCTGACCCGGCTCGCCACCGCCGCATGCCAGCCCGTGGCCATGACGTCCGACAGCGTCAGGAGCGACGGGACGAGGGCGTCGTCGGGGACGCCGTCCGTCGCGACGAGCGTGCCGTCTGCCTGGTTGACCCTGGTCAGCTCGGCCTGGCCGCTCTCGGTCCAACCCTGCCGCTCGCACACGGACGTGAACCCGGCCCGGCAGTGCGGGCAGGTGTTGTCGCTGTGACAGAACGGCACGATGACGAAGTCGCCCGCGCGGAAGCCACGCACCTCGGCGCCGACCTCCTCGACGATGCCGACGGCCTCATGGCCGATCGTGGTGCCGGGACGGATCTTGTTGGCGCCGCGGTAGGGCCAGAGGTCGGAGCCGCAGATGCAGCCGGCGACGACGCGGACGATCGCGTCGGTCGGCTCCTCGATCGTCGGGTCGGGCACCTCCGACAGCCGGATGTCACCAGGGGCGTGGATCGTCGTCGCGCGCATGGCGACCATCCTCCCTTGTCGAGGGGTCGTCCTGGTACGAGGTCAGGGCGTATCGATGGCGCCCACTCGACCAGCAGCAGCGGCGTCAGCCGCGGCTACGCAGCCGGAGGTTGGGCAGCTCCGGCGCCGGCAGCGTGTGCTCCCAGGCCTCGGGGAACTGGCCGTACCGGCGCTCGCCGGTGGCGCTCTCGCCGGTGGCGCCCTCTCCACGCTCGCGCTGCCACTGCTCGCGAAACTCGACGATCTCCTCGTGGCTGCGGCCGATGAAGTTCCACCACATGACGATCCGCTCGCCGAAGGGCGCGCCGCCGAGGACGAGCACACGGGTGTCCTCATCGCCGGCTTCCAGGATGACACGGGTCGCACCGAGCGGCTGGAAGACGATCTCTCCGGGCTTGGCTGTGGCAGATCCGACCGTGAGCGTGCCTGTGTCGCAAAGGAACCCGTGCTCGTGGCTCGGGTCGAGATCGACGGCGAGTGTTGCACCGGCTGGGACCGTCACCTCGGCGCCCACGAGGTCCGAGTGCATCGTCACGGGCGACGTCTGCCCGAAGAGCGTCCCGAGGAAGACGAGCACCCGGCAGCCGTCGACGTCGACCGTCGGCGGCGCGTAGTGCTCGAACCCCGGCTCGGCGAAGCGCGTCGCCTCGGGAAGCGCCACCCACAGCTGCGCACCGTGCAGCACCGTGGTGCCAGGGGTGGAGTACTCCGAGTGGGCGATGCCGTTGCCGGCCGTCATGATGTTCAGCTCGCCGGGCCGCACGAACGCGTGGGCACCGGTCGTGTCGCGGTGTTCGACCTCGCCCGAGAACAGCCACGACACCGTCTGTAGCCCGGTGTGCGGGTGGCCGGGGACCACCATTCCCCCGGTCTGCGAGACGTCGTCGGGGCCGTAGTGGTCCACAAAACACCACGCCCCGATGAGGGACCGCTCGCGCTGCGGCAGGCTCCGCCGCACCGGCATGGCCCGCGGCCCACCGAGAGGCACGTGCCGATAGGGCAGCACGACCGGGTCGCCGGCGTCGTCGTCGCGGCGCTCGCAGGTGAGCTCAGAGGGGGTGCGGTCCGGGTTGCTCATCGGGATCAGGCTATGCCGCCGTATGCCGTCCCGGCACCCCCGCGCCCACGCGTGGTTCACCGCATGCCGCCCCAGTCTGCTCGAGTGAGCGCCCCGTCCCACGCGCCCCAGCCGGGCACTGTCCCGCCGACCGGTCGAGTGGGCGCCCCGCCCCACGTCACCGTTGCACCTGTGACGGGTGGGACTGAGCGGTCACTCGACGGAGGGGACCGGGCGGGCTCGGGTCGTGAGCGGGGCGGGCCGGTCGCCCGGGAGCTGTGACGGGTGGGACTGAGCGCCCACTCGACTTGGGGGTTTGGGCGCGCACTCCTCTTTGGGGGTCCGGGGGCGGCGTGGGCGAGCTCCGACCAGCCTGCGTTGCTAGGTTGCGATGGTGACCGGCATACCCACGTCGACTGCGACGCCGACCGCCCGCTGGACCGCCTGGCGGGTGGTGTGGTGGTTCGGCTTCGTCAGCCTCGCCGCGGACATGGTCTACGAGGGCGCACGGTCGATGTACGGCCCGCTGCTGGCCTCGCTGGGTGCGAGCGCGGTCGTGGTCGGGCTTGTGACAGGCGCGGGCGAGGCGATGGCCCTCGTGCTGCGCCTGGTCTTCGGGCCGCTCGCCGACCGCACCGGGCGCTACTGGGGGCTGACGACGATCGGCTACGGCCTCACCGCGGTCTGCGTCCCGCTCCTGGCGGTCACGCCGTTCGTCGGCGCGGCCGGGGTCGCCCTGGCCTCGGTGCTGATCCTTCTCGAGCGTGCCGGCAAGGCCGTCCGGAGCCCGTCGAAGTCCGCGCTGCTCGCCCATGTGGCGACCGCGGTCGGACGCGGCCGCGGCTTCGGCGTGCACAAGGCGCTTGACCAGGTCGGCGCCTTCGCCGGCCCGTTGCTCGTGGCCGGGGTCGTCGGCGTGACCGGAGTGATCTGGCCCGGCATGCTCGTCCTCGCCATCCCCGGCGCGGCCGCGATGGTGCTGCTCTTCGTCATCCGCGCCCACGTCCCGGACCCCGGCGTCTACGACGCCCCGGCCGACCCGGGGGGCGACCAGTCGTCGCCCCTCGTCGCAACGGCGCCGTCCGTGGCCTCCTCCGCAGCCGTCGACTCTGCCGTCGACGCAGCCGGCGATGCAACGGGCTCGGATGCCGCGAGCTCACGCGGAGGTGGCCTCCGTGGCTGGTTCGCCGACGCCGTGGGCGCGGGCCTGCCACGGGAGTTCTTCCGCTACGCGACGGCAGCCGCCCTGACCACGGGAGGCCTGGTCACGTTCGGGATCATCGGCTACCACCTCACGGTCGACGGGCTCGTGCCGGTCGCGACAGTGCCCGTCGTGTATGCCGGGGCGATGGCCGTCGAGGCGCTCGCTGCCTTGGTGGTGGGTGCCGTCTACGACCGCCGCGGTGCTGCAGTCCTGCTCGCCGTTCCCGTCCTCGTCGCCCTCGTGCCGCCCCTGGCTCTCTCGGGCACCCTCTGGGCGGTCCTTCTCGGCGTCGCCGTGTGGGGGCTCGCGTACGGCGTCCAGGACTCGACCATCAAGGCGCTCGTCGCGGAGGTCGTCGAGGCACCGAGGAGGGCGACGGCATACGGCGTCTTCGCTGCGATCCAGGGAGTGTTCGCGATCGTCGGCGGGCTCGTGGCCGGCTGGCTCTATGAAAGGTCGCTGCCCGCGCTCGTCGTCACCGTGGGTGTGAGCCAGGCCGTTGCCCTCGTGCTGCTCGTCAGCACGGTCCGCCGCCACGAACGGCAGAGCGGCCACGTCCGGGCGGGATGACCCGTTTGGACGTGACCGCTCGGCCGTGCGGCGGCGGGTCACCCGTGGCGACCCGCCGCCGTGGTCCTCAGCTCACCGCGTCGAGCGCGTCGACGACGCCCTCGCCGAAGTAGCTGTTGTCCTCGGCCGGACCGGAGCAGGCGGGCACGCCAGGCGTGGTGTTGCACGCCTTGTCGTCGGCCTGCTGGCGCAGCTTCTCGATCATCTGCGCCGGCGTCCACGTCGGGTGGACGGACTTCATCAGCGCGAGCACGCCCGCGACGTGCGGCGACGCCATGGACGTGCCGCTCTTGGTGCCGTAGCCGTTGTTCGCCACGATCGTGGACAGGATCGTCGAGCCGGGCGCTGCGACGTCGATGACGCCGAGGCCGCGGTTCGAGAAGCTCGACAGGCGGCTGTTCAGCGTTCCCGCCGGGAAGCGCTGGATCGACGACACGGTCACGACACCGTCGAGCTCGGTCGGGATGTCCTGGCAGCCGCTGTTCAGCGTGCGGCTGACCGCCGTGCCGTCATCGGGGCTGCCGTTGTCCTTGAACGACGACTTGTCCGCGAGGTCGTGGGCCGAGTTGCCGGCAGCGGCAGCGTGGACGACACCCTGGCTCGTCGACCAGTTGACCGCGCGACGCACGGCCTCCTTGGCGGCGTACTGGTCCGGCTGGTCCTCGCAGTAGAACTCGAACGGGTCGACGTAGTAGCTGTTGTTCGTCACGTCCATGTGCTTGAGGCCGGCCTCGACGAAGCCGCAGACGGCGTACTCGGGGTAGATGAAGCCGGCGTCATTGACGACCTTCACCGATGCGAGCCGCACGCCGGGCGCGACGCCGACCAGGCCGACGCCGTTGCGTGCCGCCGCGATGATCCCGGCGACGTGGGTGCCGTGGTCGCTCGTCGTCGGCTCCCAGCCGGTTGTCGACGGGCGGCCGGCGTCGGTGCAGTTGACCGAGTTGGCGGTGTCGAGGTTCGCGACGAGGTCCGGGTGGTCGGGGTCGATGCCGCTGTCGAGAACGCCGACGAGCACGTTGCGGGAGCCGTCAGTGATCTTGTGGGCCTGGTCGGCCTTGATCATCTGCATGTTCCACTGCAGGGACTCGTTTGGATCGGTCGACTCGGCAGGGGTGGTCTCGGCCTCGATGTCGCCGTTCCACGCCTTCTTGGCGCCCTGCTTGTAGTCGGATGCACCGTTCCAGTTGCGCCCGAGCGCCGTCGGCGTGCCCTCCGAGACGGCGACGGAACGCGTAGCGCCGACCGACTCGATGAACTTGCCGCCCTGGGCCGCGACGTCGGCCCGGAAGGTCCCGCTGGTCGAGTGCGCGATGACGACGCCGATCTGCGGCCACGACTGGACGACGACACCGCCGGCGGCGCGCACGGCGTTCTCGACGACCGTGGTGTGGCCCGGGTTCGCGACGTCCACGTTGAGGACGTAGCTCATCAGCTGGCCGTCCGGCGTGGAGATCGGCACCGGCGTCGACACCGGCTCGACGGTCGGCGACGCCGTCGCGTATGCCGTGCTGCCGAGGACCGCGGTCGAGGCCAGCGCGAGCGAGGCGACGACGGTGGCGCCCCGCCTCCTGATTGGTTTCCTCATGAAGTTGCTCCCTTGGGTGGGGATGGTGACTCGGGTGCCCGTGTCGGGCACACGAATCCCCATCCTGACCTCGGGAAGGGCCGGTTGTGGGGCAAACGACCGGAGAAATTCTCCGGATCCGTTCGCCGGTCGATGTATCTGCGTGTTCTATGTGACGCCGAATTACATCGAACCGGGATTTGTCTGGCGGCCGAGGGGTGCGAGGGCGATGAGCAGGAGCAGGGCGCCGAGGGGCAGCAGGTCGAACGGCAGCATCAGCACGGCGGCGGCCGCGCCGGCGAGCGCGAGGGAGCCGACCGGCATACGGGCCTCGATGGTCAGAGCGCCGAGAACGGCCGCGAGGGCGATGCCGACGAGCACCGGGCCGCCTGCGGCAAGGGCGGACGGGATGGCGTCGTCGAAGAGGCCGACGGTGTGACCCAGCCAGACCGCACCGGTCGCTCCGGCGCCGAATGCGGCCAGGAGCCCAGCGGGCACCGCGACCGGCAGGTGCTCGGCACGCGATGCGAGAGCGGTAGTGAGCCAGGCGAGCCCCGCCACGGCGACGACGAGCATCGCTCCCGCGGCGACCGCGAGGGGACCCGAGCCGGACCGGCTGTCGAGGCTGTCGACCCAGCGCAGGATCCCGTAGGCGAAGAGGGCCATCGGCGCCGCGAAGGCCAGGATGCGCCCACGACCGGCAGCATCGGCCGCGTCGACACTGCTCACCGTGCTGCCGGCGCCGGCGCGGGTCGGGTCGGTGAGGTTGGGGCCCGTGGGCCTGGTGACGTCGGTGAGGGCGGGTGCGATGGCGCGCGGTCGAGGAGCAACGCGGCCGGGGTGTGGGCTGAGGGTGCTCGTCATAGCGTCCAGGGTCGTCGCCGCAGGCTCGGCGGCACATCGGGGACGACCCCGAACGCACCCTCAGGGAACCCCTCACTGACCCTGAGGCCACCCGGGGAGACGCGGGCGACCGACTGTCCGCAGCAAGCTGCCGCGGGTCAGGCGGGAAGGTTGCAGGCGGCCGACTGGCCCTTGGGCGCGACCGCCTTGTAGGCCGGCAACGTCTGCAGGCCCTTCTGCCACAGCGCCCGCCACTTGGACTCGGCCGAGGCCGGAGTCATCTCACCGGCCTTGAAGTGCGACTGGTCCTTCAGGTGCGTCTCCCACGGCGTGATCGCGGTGCGCGCCGGGACGAGGACCTCGTCGATCGTCTTCATCGACGCGGCGCACTGGCGGATCGCGTCGGCGTTGGCTCCGGTCGCGGCCGCGTCGACGGCGCAGGCATCCTTGGAGGCCTGCAGCGCTGCGTCGGCCTGGCGGAACGCCACGATGTTGTCCGCGGCCTTCTCTGTCGTGATCGGCCACTGCTGCTTGGCGGTCGCCAGGTCGATCTTGCCCGCCTGGAGGTCGTTCATGATGGCCAGGTGGTGGTCCCACTGCGCCAGCGAGCGTGCCGCGTCGTCACGTGCGGCAATCTGCAGGCCCCACTTGGTGCGGCACGATGCCAGCGCGGCGGCCATGGGGTCGGCCTCGGTCGTCGCGGTGTCGGTCGGCTGGGTGCTGGGGTCGGTGGCGGACGGGGTGCTGGGTGGAGCGCTCGAGCCGGCCGCGCCCTGGATCACCGAGGGTGAGCCGGTCGGCGAGCCGGTGAACAGCCCTTTGCCGAACCACACGGCGGCCCCGAGCACGATGATCGCGAGAGCGCCGATCACGAAGGGCATGGCTGAGCGCGACGTGCGCTGTGCCTCGCGCGCTTCGCGTCGTGTCTGCGGCTGATCGCCCATTGACTGTGTCCCCCACGGACTGAAACAGGTCGACCCCCATCGACCAGATGACTTCGGGAGAAACGATAACGGCTACTCGAGCGTAAACGTTCCGTCGGCGCTGGGTGATACGGGCATAACGGGTGAAGCGACCTACATCCGTATGCGCGCCGATTGGGTCCGGGTCGTCCCATGGGGTGATGCGAGCACCGATATCGGCGATATCCTCCCTGCGAATCCTGTTCTGACCATGGTTCGTCGACGACACGATGGGAGTGAGGGCGGGGTGAGTGCTCTGCGTGTGCTGCCGCCTGACGAGGGCTCTAGTGGCGCGAACGGCACACCCCGCACACCCGCCACACCCGCACCGAAGGCCCCACCGGAAGCTCCGGGCACTCCTGCCTCATCGGCGGTGCGGGGCGGGTCGGAGCCGAACAGCCCTGCCGTCAACGACCCGGAGCCGCGCCGTCGGTCGTACGACGCCTCCTTTCGCCGGGAAGCCGTGCAGCGGGCAACAGCGGACGGTGCGCGCATCGCGGACATCGCCGCCGAGCTCGAGATCAGTGCGAGTACGCTGCGCCGCTGGGTGCGCGCCGACGCGAACCGACGCGATACGAAACGAACCGAGACAGAGCGGCCCGACGCGAGCCGGCCCGAGCCGTCGCGCGAACCAGAGCCGCCCGAGACCGAGCCGCCCGAGACCGAGCGTCCCAACCCCGAGCCCCCCGTGGCTTCGCAGGCTCAGCCGGTGTCGTCGAAGCCGCCCCCAGCATCCCCTCCATCCGGCCCTCCCAGCGAAGACGGCACGACCCCGCCGTCCGACGTCGAGACCGGGTCTCTCGTAGAAGGACGCGAGCCGACCGTGAGCGACGCCGACAGACGCAACCCCTTGTTCGACGAACCATCGATGGAAGGGTCCGGAGCCGCACCCACCCGCGACCCGCTGGCCTCCGACCCGACGGGCGACGTTCTCTCCACCGACCACAGTTCCGACCCGAAGCCCCGCCGGCCGCGTCAGACCCCCCGTGCAGGCGCCCCCGCAGACCCGGCAGGCCCCCAGAAGGCCGACACGAGCGCCGCAGCCGGTGGCCCGCGAGGGGGCGACCAGAAGGAGAAGGCCGACGGTGACGACGGCGTCTGGGACGACGGTCCAGAGAAGCAAGCCGCCGTGCGGCCCGAGGACCCGAACGTCCTCGCGATGCTCGACGCGATCCTGGAGATGTTCCCCAAGCACCTGGCCGCGCAGCAGGCCACGGACTTCACGGAGCCGTCCCCAGCGGCCCATCGGGCGGCCGAACCCCCGTCGAACCGGATCCCGCTGCACCCCGGCGACGACATCTTTCCCGGTCTGTCGGCGCTGGTCCCGGCATACCGCTTCCCGATCATCCTGGCGTTCCTGCTCGGTGCCATCGGAGTGTCACGGTTCGTGCCGGTCGACTATCCGCTGCGCCCGGTTGCCCTGGCGCTCCACATCATCTCGCTCGTCATCGCCTTCGGGGCGGTCCTCGTCATCGACTGGCACGGGCTGCTGTGGCTCTTCGGCCGGCGCGGGCTCACGGAGTCGACGCGGCTCGCGGCTGCCGCGGGCCCGCTCATCTGGGGCGGGCTGTTCGGCCTCATCGCCTCCGGTGCGCTGCTCCATCCGAACATCTCGTCACCGCTGACCGTCGTGAAGATGCTGCTCGTGCTCATGGTGGCCTGGAACGGCGCCGCCATGTCCACCTTGCGTCGGCGCATGGCTCAGCTGCCGCCCTACATCAAACCCACCGACCTGCCGGTCCGTGACTGGGCCATGCTCATGACGGCCACCGTCATCTCGCAGATCGGCTGGTGGGGTGCGATCATCATCGGCTTCATCAACTCCTCGACGTGACGTCGAGGCGCACCCGGCGACCCTGGCCGCTGGCCCTGCCTCGTGACCCGGCCTGTGGCCCTGCCTCGTAGCTCTGCCTGGCCCTGCCTCGTCCCTGGGCTTGTCCGATGCGGGCATGATGCAGACATGATGCCGGCATGACGCCGCCCCCGACCCGTCGACGGGTCGCGGTCCCGCCCGGGGCCGTGCCATGGCTGGCCGTGCTGGCCGGTGTGCTCGCGTCGGCCATCGCCGCCTGGTCGACCGGTGCCATGAACCCCCTCGTCTTCGTCGAGGATGCCGGACCACTGGTCCGCTGGGCCGCGCCGCTGCTGCGGGTCGGGCACGACGTCGCCGCGTCGATGACTTTCGCGGCGCTCGTGTTCGCCGCGTCGCTCGTGCCCGACCCGGCCCGCCCAGCCCGCGCGGCCCGCGCGGCCGGCGGTGCGCCCCGGGATCCCGGCCGGACGGCATACGACGAGCCGGGGCTGGGCCCTGGGCGCGCCCTGCGCCTGGCCACGATCGCGGGCCTCGCGTGGACGCTGACCGCGCTCGTGGGGGTCGTGCTGTCGTTCGCCGAAGCCGCCGGGCTGCCGCTCACCAGCCCGGCCCTCGCCGGGCAGTTCGGGGCGCTTGTCTGGGAGCTGGACAGCACGCGAGTCGGCCTCATCAGCGCGGCTTGTGCGGTGGTCGTGACGACCGGTGCGGCGCTCGCCCGGCGTCGCGCTGCGGCGGCGTGGCTGGCGGCTCTGGCCGGCTTCGGCATCGTCGTCCTCGGCCTGGCGAGCCACACGGGCACGTCCGACGAGCACGAGACGTCGGTCAACGCCATGGGGCTGCACCTGATCGGGGCGATGATGTGGGTCGGCGGCCTCCTCACCCTGATCGTCCTCCACCGGACGTTCGCCCGGAGCCTCGCCGTCGTCGCGACCCGCTACTCGACTCTCGCGCTTGTCTCGTTCGTCACCGTCGGTCTCTCGGGGGGCCTCGCGACCACCACGCGCCTGGTCACGTGGAGCGACTTCGGCACGCCGTACGGCCTGCTCATCGTGGTCAAGATCGCCGCGTTCGTCGCGCTCGGTGCGGCGGGGTGGTGGCATCGCCGATCGACGATCTCGGACCTTCAGGCCGGCATCAGCGGACGGCCGTTCTTCCGGCTCGCCGTGGGCGAGGCGATCGTCATGGGGGTGACCTTCGGGGTCGCCACGGCGCTGTCGCGCAGCGCTCCGCCCGAGCCCGAGGACTTCCCCGACCCCACGCCTACCCTGTCGATCACGGGCTTTCCGGCACCGCCGGCGCCGACCTTGGCATCGCTGTGGACGCAGTGGCGGGTCGACTGGCTCATGCTCGCGGTGGCCGTCGTAGCCCTGCTGACGTATGCCGCAGGGATCGTCGGCGCGCGCGTGGCCGATGCCCAGAGCCTCGTCGCTGCACACGGCGCCGCGGAGGCCGATCGCGAGCGACCGGGCGACGCGGGTCCGACGCGTCACCGCCCGCGACCGGTGGCGCGGCCGGTGGCCCGCTCGATGCGGCACTGGCCCGCTTGGCGCGTCGTGTCCTGGGTGCTCGGCTGGCTCGTCTTCGTGTGGGCGACCTGCGGCGCGATCGGCATCTACGGGCGGGTCGCGATCTCGTGGCACCTCGCGCTGCAGCTGGTGCTCGCATTCGTCGTCGCGCCTCTGGTCGTGCTCGGTGCTCCGGTCGAGCTGGCCCGGCGAGCGCTGCGTCCGCGAGCCGATGGCACCCTGGGGCCGCGGGAGCTGGTGCTCGGCGTCGCCGACTCCCGGACGATCCGGGCGCTGACCCGACCATGGGTGGCGACGGTGCTGCTGGTCGGTGGTTTCGTGGGGTTCCACGGCTCGGGACTGCTCGACCTGGCGCTCACGACCCATCCGGGCCACCTCGTCATGGTCGTGGTCACCCTCGCAGTGGGCGTGCTCTGGTCCAGCGCGATCATCGGCTCGGCGCGACCCTCGGCGCGGGTGACCTCGACGGCGCGTGCGCCGGCCGACGGGTATGCCGCTGTCCCCGGCCGCGGGTGGTCCCGCGCCGTGCTCGCGTGCCTGGTCGTCGTCGTGCTCGCGGCGTTCGCTGCGGCCTACTGGCTGAGCCGGACCACGAGCCTGTTGGCCGGTGACCTCTTCGCGCGGATGGCGCTTGGCTGGGACCACGACCTCGCGACCGACCAGGCGAGGGCCGGAGCCGTCGCGCTCGTGGCCGTGCCGGTGTGCGTCATCCTGGCCACCGGCCTCGCGACGGTAGCCCGCCGGTCGGGTCTCCGGGGAGACGACTGAGGCGGCGTCCGCGGCATACGCCTCGGCAGGGTTGCCGGAGACCCGGGGCCAGCTCCGGACAGGGCGCCGGCGAATCTGCGGATCGGCTCGGGGCGCCTCGGGCGCCGAGTGCCGCTACGCTGCGTCAACGGCTCGCGGGTGGTTATCGCCATCTCTCTTCCGCGGGCCCCGTCAATGAGCGATGATGCCCCGCGGGGAGGGCCACGAGAGGTGGCCGAGGGGGCTGACCGTGACCATTCGATTCAATCCACCGCCGGGCTGGCCGACGCCGCCCGCAACGTGGGTGCCGCAGGACGAGTGGCTGCCCGACCCCTCGTGGCCGGACCCGCCCGCGGGCTGGAGCTTCTGGACCGTCACGGTGCGCCCGACCAGGTCGGACCCCTCCGGAAAGTCCGGCAAGGGCACCAAGGTGTCGTTCCCCGTGGCGACGGCCGCCGCCCAGTCGACCGTCTCGCTCGCTGCCCTATTTCCCGAGCGCGGGCGCTACGAGAGCCCCACGTTCGGCGGCTACGGCACCACCGGAGTGCCCGACTCGCCGCCGGAGGGCGTCCCCACCAAGGCCGGCCGTGCGTACTACCGGCCGCGAGGCTGGGGATCCCAGCACGGCGACGGCGAGGGCGCCGACCGTGGGTCCGGCGATGCTGGAGGCGATGCTGGACGCGGTGCTGGAGGCGGTGCTGGAGGCGGTGCTGGAGGCGGTGCTGGAGGCGATGCTGGACGCGGCGCGGCTGACCGGAGCGGCGCCGGGGGGCCCGGACAGGCGCGCATCGGGTCCGTCCTCAACGGGTCCGGGCCGATGCGCGACCAGGACGGCACTCCCGTGCCGGACCTCGGTGTCGCGGGCACCGCGATCGACCCCACCGTGCTGCCCGAGCCCGATGGGCCGGGTGCCGAGATCGACGTCACCTCGGACCGGGGCGCGCACGGCATCCGGCTGTCGCCCATCCTGCGGCTGGTCCCGCACACATCGGGCCTGCGCGCGCAGTTCCGGGTCGGCGGGCCGGTCGCAGCAGCGCTGGCCGAGGTGATGATCCCGGCCATCGAGGCCTCGGTGCTCCAGGCTGGACGGGTCGCCGAGCAGTCCCGCGGTCGCGGTGGCCGGGCCGGGCGCCTGGGGTTCCTGCGCATGGGCCGGCGCGGCGACGAGGCCGGCGATGCCGGCGGCCCGCTGGGGCGCGCGTCGTCGAGCCCACTGTCGATCACGGACCTCGTCCAGCGGTCCGTCGCTGCGCGGCGCTCGAACGATCTCGCCGAGGCGGCCTCGGTCGAGGCGGCGCTGTGCACGATGCATCGCTACCCCTTCACGCCCTTGCGGCCACCGACGCCCGCACCGCTGCAGCTGGTCACCGCCGAGGAGCAGGCCCCGATCCATCGCAAGGCCCTCGAGGCGGTCGGGGCCAACGAGCCGGGCCTGTCGAAGCCGGAGCTGGCGGCCCGCCGAACGGCGGCCGCCGACCGGGTCGAGGCGCTCGTCCGCGCGATGACCGTGGCGCGGACCGTGTTCGCCGGCCGCCGCAAGGCGCTGGCCGAGGGCGGCTGGCTGCTGCTCGCCGGACACGACCCGGCCACCGTCGTGGCCGTCGTCGACGAGGCACTGCGGCTCTCGGGGAGCGACGTCACGTGCCTCGACGCCGGCGTGAACCCGACCAACCAGCGGGCCTACGTCACCGTGCTCGTCCGGTTCGCACCCATGATCGTCATCGCCGACGACGGGGTCGAGGAGAGCGCCTCCGGCCGTCCTGTCTGGCGCGCGCGGACCCCTTTCGAGCGGAACGGGCTGTATGCCGCCGGGCTCGCATCTGCGATCCTCGCCGCCGCCAAGCAGGTCGACTGCGTCGCCCCCGCCGCGGACGATGTCAACGTCGTCGTCGTCCGCCCGAGCCGCAACGGCAGGTCGGTCGAGCCGGTCTATGTCGGCACGCTCGACCGCGAGGACGTGTCGCTGCGACACCCCGACGCAGATCCGCTGCCGCTCGTGGCCAAATCGGCCGCGCCGCACGGGCTCCGCATCAACGGACCAGAGCGTGAGGTGACCGCGCTGGACCGGGCCGCCGACGTCGACGGCACCCTCCGCGAGATCGTCGCGGCCTGTCGGACAGCGATGGCACCTCCGCCGTCCCCGCCGTCCGCGCCGTCCCCGCCGTCCCAGCCGGGCCCGCCGGGCCCGCCGGGCCGGTCGGGCGGGTCGGGCGGGTCGGGCCCGCCGGGTGAGGCGCCAGTCGGATGACGGCTGGCCGGGTGACGGCTGTCGGGTGACGGCGCGGATCCGGTGGGTCGGGTGTACCGGTGGGGGTCTCAGCCGGGGAGTCCGTCGGCGGACGCAGGGGCTGGGCCCTCGACGTTGACCGTCGGGGTCCCGCTGCCACACCGGACGATGACGGCGCGGGATGCCTGGGCACCCGGGTTCGACTCGCGGTGGATGGCCCCCGCCGGCACCCGAAGGAAGTCGCCAGGTCCGGCCTCGACCACCTCTTGCCCATTCGGCCCCGACTCGAGCCGCATCCGGCCCGACACGATGTAGAGGGTCGTGTCGTGGTCACCGTGGTGATGCCAGCCGGAGACCGCGCCGGCCTCGGTGTCGACGGTGCCGGACCACATCGTCTCGGTCTGCAGGGCGACCTGCCGGCTCATGCCGGGGGTCGGGTCGGCTGGGGCGAGCTCGTCGCCTCCGACACGGGTACAGGGCTGGGCGGGATCGGGGGCGAAAGGCATGTCTCATCAAACTGCGCCCGCCACTGGACGTCGAGGGCCTGGTGACCCGCCCGCGAGCGACGTCCCCAAGTCGAGTGGGCGCTCCGTCCCACGAGCACCGACTGGCGCCTCGGATCCTGGTGCCCGCCAAACAGTCGAGTGCGCGCTCCGTCCCACCAGCCCCACGGGCCCCGCGACCTTCGCGCCAGCCAAACAGTCGAGTGGGCGCTCCGTCCCACCCGTCACAGGTGCAGCCGCGCGGACAGATGGGACGCAGGAGGACCCAGAGGGGCTGGTGGGGCTCCTGAGGTGGGGCGCTCACTCGACTGGAGGGGCGCGGGCCGTTGGTGGCCGGTGCGGAGTCCCTGGTGGGGCCGTCCCGAAGGCTTTATGCGGCATACGTCGGAACCGGGGTGCGCCGCGGTCCTAGCCTGGCTTCACGGGAGAACCGCACAAAACGGGGCGACGCCCCGGGAACGGAGCGACGGATGGGGTCGCGACGCGAGGACCGCCGGCGGGTGGTGGTCGTCGGTGCGAGCATGGCCGGGCTGCTCTCCGCGCGGGCGCTCGCGGATCACGTCGAGGAGATCGTCGTGTTCGAGCGCGAGGGACTGGTCGACCGGGCGGAGCCGCGGGGCCGGGTCCCCCAGGCTCGCCATCTGCACCTGCTCCTGTCGGCAGGACTGGACCGGCTGGTCGACTGGTTCCCTGGCGTCGCCGACGAGCTGGAAGGTCGAGGTGCCGTCCGTCTCGACGGGCAGCGCGCGTGGGTGCACCAGGGCGGCGCGTACCGGCAGCAGGGCAACTGGGGGCGCTGGGTCCTGTCGATGACGCGGCCGCTTCTCGAGCAGGTCGTGCGGCGCCGGGTCGCGCAGCTGCCTCAGGTCACCGTGCGCTCGGGCGTCACGGTCGAGGGTGTTGCCCTGTCGGACGGCGCCGTCACGGGCGTGTTCGTCGACGGCCAGGTGGTGCCGGCCGACCTCGTCGTCGACGCGTCCGGCCGCAGCTCGCGCATCGCCCACGACCTTGCCGAGCGCCACCTCCTCGTGCCGCCGATGTCGCGGGTGGCGATCGACATCGGCTACGCCTCCTGCTTCCTGCGGCGGTCGCCGGGCGACCTGGACGGATCGTTCGTCGTGGTGCAGGACCAGCGCACCCTGCGGGCCGGTGCGGTCCTTCCGGTCGAGGCGGACCGCTGGCAGGTGACGATCGCCGGCGTGCATGGGGATGTGCCGCCGGCCGACGACCGTGACTTGGTGGAGTTCGCCAGGGGGCTGCCGTCGCCCACGGTGGCCGACCTCGTCGAGCACTGCGAGCGCGTCTCGCCAGTGGCGACCTACCGTTTCCCCTCGAGCCAGCGGCGGCACTACGAGCGGCTCCGGCGCCTGCCGGTCGGGCTGGTCACGCTGGGCGACGCGTCCAGCAGCTTCGACCCGATCTACGGGCAGGGTATGACGTCGTCCGCCCTTCAGGCGGCCGCCCTCGAGTATGCCGTCCGCAACAGCTCACTGCGAGATCCGACACTCCCGGTTCGCTTCCACCGCATGGCAGCTCGCGTCATTGACGCGCCATGGCGGATCGCTGTCGGAGGTGACTTCAGCCACCCTGCGACGGTGGGACCGAGGCCACTCGGCACGGCTCAGCTCAACGGCTACGTGCAGCGCGTCATCCGCGCAACCCACTCGTCGGTCGAGGTGGCGCGGGCCTTCAACCGGGTCGTCCAGCTCGCCGACCGGCCGGCCGCGCTGGCGCGTCCGTCGACCGTGGCGCGTGTGCTGGTGAGCGCGCGTCGCTCACCCGTCGTCACCGGTGAGGTGATCCGGCATCCTCGCGTCGGAGACCCCCCGCCCGCCTGAGCGCCACGAGCACCCCACGGATCGAGTGAGCGCCCCGTCCCTGCAGCCCCGCCAGTCGGGCCGCCGCCCACCACGGTCGAATGAGCGCCCCGTCCCACCAGTCCCACCAGTCCCACCAGCTGTCTGGCGCCTCGGGGCTGGTGGGACTGCTGAGGTCGAGCGCTCACTCGTCCCGGAGATTCCAGATGCGCGGGTGGGGCGGGTGGGGTTGGTGGGGTTGGGCGCTCACTCGACTGGGGGCGGGGGGTGGCCTGGTGGGGCTGGTGGGGTTGGGCGCTCACTCGAACTGAAGGAGAGAAAGGGGGTTGACGGGCGGCGGCGACGGGGCTACCTTTCACCCTAAATTTAGTCCTGAATTTACTCCTGAACGAACCGAGGAGTCGGGACCCTGACGATGGGTGAGTCGACGATGACGACCAACGGTCACGCTGCCGGACGCGGCGACCTCGTGCGAGCCAGCGTGCTCGGCCTGCTCGGCACCCGGGGACCGTCGTCCCGTGCCGACATCGCCCGCATCCTGGGCGTGAGCCCCGCGACGGTCACCCAGACCACGAAAGAGCTGCTCGCGCGCCGGCTCATCACCGAGCTCGACTCGGTCCCGAGCGCGGGCGGACGCCCGGCTCGGCTCCTCGGGCTCGACCAGGCCGCGGGTTACGCGATCGGCGCGAAGGTGACAGCCGACCACATCGCCATCGTCTCCGTCGGCCTCGACGGCACGGCTCTCTCATCGGAGTCCGTGCCGTTCGACCCGAGCCCGCGCAACGCCCTCGACGTCCTGTGCGACGTCGTCGCAGGCGCCGTCCCGCGGCACGAAGGCAACCTGCTCGGCGTCGGTGTCGGGATCCCCGGCGCGGTCGACTCCCAGGCGTCCGGCATCGTCGACGCCCCGACGATCGGCTGGCAGCGGGCGCCGGTCGGGCCGCGGCTGCGCGAGCGTCTGGGCGTGCCGGTCCTCGTCGACAACGACGTCAACACGCTCGCTGCCGCCGAGAGCGTCTACGGCGTCGGCCGCGAGCACGACTCCTACATCGTCGTCACGATCGGGCGCGGCGTCGGCTGCGGAATCGTCCAGCACGGCGTCGTCAACCGGGGTGCCCACGGCGGCGCCGGCGAGATCGGGCACGTCCCGGTCACCGACGACGGACCGACCTGCGGCTGCGGCAACGTCGGTTGCCTCGAGGCCTATGTCGGTGAGTCGGGCCTCGTCGCCGAAGCAGTCCGCCGGGGGGTCGTCGGCCGCCGCGGCTCCATCAAGGCGGTGTCGCGCGCGGCTGCCGACGGTGACGAGCAGGCGCTCGCCGTCTACGAGCAGGCGGGCCGTTTCCTCGGACGGGCGCTCGCCGGAGTCGTTCACACCCTCGACCCGGAATGCGTGGTCCTCATGGGCGAGGGCATGAGCGACTGGCAGCACTGGCACGACGGGTTCGAGGAGGCCTTCCGGCGCCACCTCATGCCGACGCGGCGCGACATCCGCTGCATCGTCGAGCCGTGGACCGAGGACCAGTGGGCGGTCGGAGCTGCCTCGCTGGTGCTCGCTACGCCGTTCGACGCGGCCCTCGGCGGAGAGCAGGGCGAGCTGGTCCGGGCCCGCCTTCAGTCGGTCGCAGGTGGCGGGTCATGAGCGCCCTCACGCAGCCGCGGTCAGGCGCACGAGGCACCGGTGTCGCCCCGAAACCAGCCGGAGTCGCTCGGCCCGGCGGCATGAGCCCCGGCTCGAGCCGGCCGACGTCCTCGCGCCCCTGGTCCCGACGCTGGCGCAACCGGGCGTGGGTGCTGCTCTTTCTCGCCCCGAGCGCCATCCCGTTGCTGCTGTTCACTGTCGCGCCCATGGTCAGCTCGGTCTGGGTGAGCCTGCACGAGTGGAACCTCATCTCGGCGATGAAGTGGGTCGGCCTCGACAACTACAAGGACCTGCTCACCGACGACCAGACGCGGGACGTCTTCCTCCACACCGTGATCTACTGCGCCGGCTACCTCCCGCTCGTCTTCGTCGGTGGCCTGGGCCTGGCCCTCGCCCTGAACCAGCGCATGCCGGGTCGCTCGTTCTTCCGCGCCGCCTACTTCCTTCCGGTCGTGACCAGCTGGGTCGTGGTGGCCCTCGTGTGGAAGTGGCTCCTCAACCCGTCCAACGGCCTGGTCAACTCCATCCTCGGTGCGGTCGGGCTCCCTCAGCCGGGCTGGTGGACCGACCCGACGTGGGCGCTGCCAGCCGTCATCCTCAGCTCGGCCTGGAAGGACCTCGGCTTCGTCATGGTCATCATGCTCGCCGGCCTGCAGGCCATCCCGGGCGACATCCTCGAGGCGGCGACCGTCGACGGCGCCTCGACGTGGCAGCGCTTCTGGCGGATCACGTTGCCGCTGCTCACCCCGTCGACGTTCTTCGTCGTCGTGATCTCGCTCATCAACGGCTTCCAGGTCTTCGACCAGGTCTACGTCATGACCGGCGGCGGCCCGCAGGGCGCGAGCCAGGTCGTGGTCGGGCAGGTCTACGACCTGACGTTCCGCTACGGGCGCGCCGGCGAGGCGAGCGCGCTCTCCTGGATCCTCTTCGCCGTCATCCTGATCATCACCGCGGTCCAGATCCGCGGCCAGAAGCGGTGGGTGCACTATGCCTGACCAGCTGACCCTCACCCCGCCCACCAGCGCCGGAGCCGGCGACGAGCGTCCGTATGCCGCTGCGGCTCAGTCCGTCCCGTCCGCTCGCGGCCGCTCCGGCTGGCTGACCTGGCTCCGGTATGCCGCCGTCGCCCTGGGTGCCGTCGTCATGCTCTTCCCGTTCCTCTGGACGGTGGTCACGAGCATCACTCCCGAGGGCTCGCTCGCCGGTGGACCGACGCTGTGGGTCGACAACCCGACCGGTGCGGCATACACGAAGCTGCTCGAGACGCTGCCGATGTGGCGGATCCTGCTCAACTCCTTCTGGATCGCCATCGTGTCGACACTGCTGCAGCTGATCACGGGTTCCATGGCGGCATACGGCTTCGCCCGGCTCACCTTCCGGGGACGCAACATCGTCTTCGGGCTCTACCTCGCGACCCTCATGGTGCCCATGCAGGTGCTCGTCGTGCCGCTGTTCATCGAGATGAAGGCGCTCAACCTGCAGGACACCTACATGGCGCTGCTCGCGCCGTCGATCGCCTCGGCGTTCGGGGTCTTCCTGCTCAAGCAGGCGATCGAGGGCGTCCCGCGCGAGCTCGACGAGGCGGCGACGATCGACGGCGCAGGGCACCTGCGGATCTTCGCGACGATCATCGTCCCCCTCATCCGCCCGGGGCTCGCGACGGTCGCGGTCTTCGCCTTCATGGGCTCGTGGAACAGCTTCCTCTGGCCGCTCGTCGTCATCCGCTCCCCGGAGTTCATGACGCTGCCGCTCGGTCTGTCCACCCTCCATGGACAGTTCACCACCGAGTGGGACGTCGTCATGGCTGGGTCGGTCTTCTCGGTCATCCCCATCGCCATCGTCTATCTGCTGGCCCAGCGCCACATCATCGCCGGCGTCGCCCACTCCGGCCTCAAGTGACCGCGGCCCTCGCCGCGGGCAACTGAACATCCTTCTGTCACAACGCGATCCATCACCTCCGTCCGAGCGCCACACCCGGTCTCGGCAGGCACCGAAAGGCACACACATGAAGATCACCGCCAGGCGCAGCGTTGCGCCTGTCATCGCCGGCGTCGTGCTGGCCCTCGGCGCCTGCGCGCAGGGGTCCGCCACGAAGACCGACAACGCCGCCGCCACCCCGGGTGGTCCCGTCACGATCCGCTACATGAACTTCTCGGCCAACGGTGGTCACGAGAAGGACCTCGACTCGATCAAGGCCGCCTTCGAGAAGGCGAACCCGACGATCAAGGTGCAGATCGAGACGACGCCCTACGACAACTACTTCACCAAGCTGCAGACCGCTGTCGCCGGTGGCACCGCGGGCGATGCCTTCGAGCTCAACTACGAAAACTTCGTGACCTACCAGAAGAGCGGGTCCCTCGCCGAGCTGAGCGGCGTCGACGGCTCCGCCTACAAGAAGTCCCTGCTGGACGCCTTCCAGGCGGGTGGGAAGCAGTATGGGCTACCCGAGTCGTTCAGCAACGTCGTGCTGTTCTACAACAAGGACCTCTTCACCAAGGCGGGCGTCGCGGCGCCCACGGCGGACTGGACGTGGAAGCAGGAGCAGGACGCCGCCACGAAGCTGACGAACAAGGGCTCCGGGGCCTGGGGCGACTACCAGCCGATCTCCTTCTTCGAGTTCTACAAGACCCTGGCGCAGTCGGGCGGCGAGTTCTTCAACGCCGACAAGACCGCGTCGGCGTTCAACTCCGACGCCGGCAAGCAGGCGGCCGCCTTCCTCGTGAGCAAGTCCGGCAAGACGATGCCCACCGAGGCCGACGGCGCCGGCACGCCCGACTTCGACTCCAAGCTCTTCAAGAGCGGCAAGCTCGCGATGTGGCACACCGGGATCTGGATGTTCTCCGGCATGGCTGACGCCCCGTTCGGCTGGGACGTCGTCGTCGAGCCGGGCAACACGGCCAAGGCGTCCGCGATGTTCACCAACGGCGCCGTGGTGTCGTCCACGAGCAAGAACAAGGAGGCCGCCCAGAAGTGGGTCAGCTACCTCACGAGCTCTGACGTCATGACCGACATCCGGCTCAAGACCAGCTGGGAGCTGCCGCCCATCTCCGACGAGAGCAAGCTGAGCAGCTACCTCACGGCGGGCAAGCCGCAGAACCGCCAGGCCGTCTTCGACTCGCTCGACGCGACGGTCCTGCCGCCGGTCATCGAGCGTCAGCAGGAGATGCAGGACGCCGTGACCAAGGAGCTCACCGCCGCCGCGGCCGGCCGCAAGACCGTCGACCAGGCCCTTGCCGACGCGCAGCAGTCCGTCGACGCACTCCTGAAGTAGCAGATCCCCTGCACGTCGCGTGACCAGTGGGACGGGCGACTCACTCGACCTCCTGTCGAGTGAGCGCCCGGCCCCACCCGTCGCACAGAGCCCCGAACGAGAGATCCCGTGACCACCAGCAGCCTTGTCAGCCACCGTCCCTACGGCATCGAGCACCCGTATGCCGTGTCGCCCGACCAGCGCGTCCCCGTCCTGCCCGAGGTGGGCGGGACGACGACGCTGGGCGTGCAGGCCGGACCTGCCGTCGAGGCGATCGTCTGCGAATGGCGTTCCCGCGCAGTGGGTTCCGATGTCGCGGTCCTGGACCTGGCGCGGGTGGAGTCCAGCGCGGCCGACACGGCCGCGCTGGCCGGCGGCGAAGGGCATCTCGCTGAGGCTCAGGCAGCGTCCGTGGGCGGCGACGGCGGCTGGGCGGTCGAGTCGCCCGCGCTCGAGGACCCGGCTGGTTACGCCTACCGCTTCGTCGCGACCACCGTCGGCGGGCGCAGCGAGGCGACCGAGTGGTTCGAGGTCGCTCCCGTGCGTTGGACGACCGAGCTCCCGTCCGGGATGTCCGCGTCGGTGGACGGGCTGAAGGGGCGTCTCGTGGACGGGTCGGTGCGGTGGCTGGTGTCCGCGGACGGCATCCACCGCGCGGGTTTCGCCCTCGCGTTCGCGGAGGGCGACCACGTCGTCGGGTTCGGTGAGCGCTATGACCGGCTGGACCAAGCGGGACGCAGGCTCGACGCAGTGGTCTTCGAGCAGTACAAGTCCCAGGGCGCGCACGGACGCACGTACCTGCCCATGCCGTTCGCGCACGTCGTCGGTACGGGTGGCGATGGCTGGGGCTTCCATGTCCGCACGTCACGTCGCACCTGGTTCGACTGTGGCGCAGGTGAACCCGGTCGCCTCGGCGTAGAGGTGGCCCTCGGCGGCACCACGAGCGAGGCGGTCGACGTGGGCATCTACGAAGGGTCGCCGACGCAGGTCCTGTCCGCCTTTCTCGACGAGGCGGGCCGGGCGGAGGGGCTGCCGTCCTGGGTGTTCAGGCTCTGGGCGTCCGGCAACGAGTGGAACACTCAGGCGCTCGTCACGGAGCGGATGGACTCGCATCGCGACCTGGACATCCCGGTCGGTGTCGTCGTCATCGAGGCCTGGAGCGACGAGGAGGGCATCATGCTCTTCCGCGACGCGGCCTACGCGCCCCGACCCGACGGGTCTCCCTTCCGCCTGGACGACTTCGCGTTCTCGGCGGAAGGCGCGTGGCCTGACCCCAAGGCAATGGTGGATGACCTGCACGAGCGTGGCATCAAGGTGGTGCTCTGGCAGATCCCACTCCTCAAGACCGCCCTCTCAGAGGACGGACTTCACGAGCAGGTCCTTCACGAGGGCGAGGCGATGGTCCGCGAAGGGCACGCGGTCCGCGAAGCCGACGGGACGGCATACCTCAACCGTGGGTGGTGGTTCCCGAAGTCGCTGATGCCGGACCTGTCGACGCAGCGGTCCCGCGACTGGTGGACGGCCAAGCGCGACTACCTCGTGCGCGACCTCGACGTCGACGGGTTCAAGACCGACGGGGGCGAGCACGCGTGGGGACACGACCTGCGCTACGGCGACGGCAGACGCGGGGACGAGGGAAACAACCTCTACCCCGTGCACTATGCGCGCGCCTTCGGCGACCTTCTGCGCAAGCACGGCAAGGCACCGATCACGTTCTCTCGCAGCGGATTCACCGGCTCCCAGGCTCATGGCATCTTCTGGGCGGGCGACGAGGACTCCACCTGGGAGGCGTTCCGCAGCTCGGTGACGGCGGGGCTGACGGCGGCGTCGTGCGGCATCGTCTACTGGGGTTGGGACCTCGCCGGATTCTCCGGACCCGGTCCGGACGCCGAGCTCTACCTGCGGGCCGCCGGGGCGTCCGCCTTCATGCCGATCATGCAGTACCACTCGGAGTTCAACCACCACCAGAAGCCCCTCCGGGACCGCACGCCGTGGCACGTCGCGGAGCTCACGGGCGACGAGCGGGTGGTGCCGGTCTTCCGCGAGCTCGCCCTGCTGCGGGAGCGACTCGTCGAGTACCTGGCCCGATCCGCGGCCGTCACGGTGAGCACCGACCGGCCGCTGATGCGCCCTCTCTTCTTCGACCACGCGGGGGAGCCTGCGGCCTGGGAGCATCCGCATGACTGGATGCTCGGAGACGACCTGCTCGTCAGTCCGGTGACCGCGCCCGGCGTCACGACCTGGCCGGTGTGGCTGCCACCGGGTGACTGGGTCGACGTCTGGACCGGCGAGGTGCAGGCGGGTGGCCGGGTCGTCCAGCGCGACGTGCCGATCGACATCGTGCCCGTCTGGTGCCGCGCCGAGTCGTGGACGTCACTCGCTCCCGTCTTCGAGGCGGCCGGGCGCCCGGCCGGAACTGGCAGGGTGGACGCATGAGGACCGACCACTTCATCCGGTTCGAGCGTGTCGACTCCGTGGAGCGCACGGGGCGTGGCCTGCTGGCCACGCTCCACGGCGAGAGCCTGCGGGTCGAGCCGGTCGCCGACGACGTCGTGCGGATCCAGCTGAGCCGCGGCGGAGCCTTCGACGACCAGCCCACGTATGCCGTCTGCGTCGATCCGTTCCAGCGTCCGGTCGAGTGGGTGGCAGAGGCGGCAGAGGCCGCCGCCGCGTGGCGGCTCAGGACGGCCGACCTGGTCGTCACCCTCTGGCTGGACCCGTTCCGGCTCGACGTGCACCGCACGGACGGCTCCGTGGTGCTCGAGTCGGCAGCCGACGAGGAGGGGCGCTACTGGACGTATGCGACCCTCAACGACGCCTGGACCACCCGGCGGCGGATCGGCGCAGCTGACGCGATCTACGGGCTGGGTGAGAAGGGCGGTCGGCACAACCGGCGAGGGCGCGACTTCACCATGTGGAACGTCGACGTCCTCAACGAGCACGCCACGGCGGAGTTCCGGGCGGGCCGCGCGGAGGACGACCCGCGCGCTGACCTGACGAGCGTCGAGTTCGACCCGTACTACGTCAACATTCCCTTCTTCTACCGCCGCGACAGCGAGACCGGAGACGTCGCCGGCTTCTTCACCGACAACGGGTACCGGGGCGAGTACGAGCTCAGCCACACGCACGAGCACCGCGTGTCGTTCCAGGGTGGGCAGTGGACCGAGTACGTCTTCGCAGGCCCGTCGATGCCGACCGTCCTCGAGCGGTACACGTGGCTCACAGGTCGCGCGCAGCTGCCCCCGATCTGGGCCCTTGGCTACCACCAGTGCCGGTGGCACGCGTACTCCCAGGACGATGTCGAACGCATCGGCCAGCGCTACCGCGATGACGAGTTCCCCTGCGACGGAATGTGGCTCGACATCGACCACATGGACGGCTATCGGGTGTTCACCTGGGACCCGGCCCGCTTCCCCGACCCGGAGCGCATGCTGAAGTCGCTGTCCGCCAATGGTTTCCGGACGATCTCGATCGTCGACCCCGGCGTCAAGCACGACCCCGGCTACGAGGTCTACGACGACGGTGTCGCTCGCAACGTCTTCTGCCGCACCGAAGGCGGCGACACGTACATCGGCCAGGTCTGGCCGGGCAACACCGCCTTTCCCGACTTCGCCACCCCCGAGGCGAGAGCCTGGTGGGGCGACCTCAACGCCCGCCACGTCGAGTCGGGCCTCGCCGGGATCTGGAACGACATGAACGAGCCTGCGACGGGTGAGATCCCCTGGCACGACATGCTGTTCGATCGGGGGAGGGTGTCGCACGAGCGGCTGCACAACCAGTACGCGCTGCTCATGGCGATGGGCACGATGGAGGGTCTGCGCCAGGCCAGGCCGGAGCTGCGCACCTTCATCCTCTCCCGCGCAGGCTTCGCCGGCATCCAGCGCTATGCCGCCAACTGGATGGGTGACAACCAGGCCCGCTGGGACCACCTCTGGGTCAGCGTCCCGATGGCCTGCGGCTTCGGCCTGTCCGGCCAGCCCTTCGTCGGAGCCGACATCGGCGGGTTCCAGGGAGACACCAACCCCGAGCTCTTCGTGCGCTGGATGCAGATGGGGGCCCTGACGCCCTTCTGCCGCAACCATTCCGAGATCGGACGCATCGAGCAGTACCCGTGGTCGTTCGGCGACGAGATGCACGCCCTCGCCCGGGACGCGATCCGGCTGCGCTACCGCCTCATGCCCTACCTCTACACAGCCTTCGTCCGCGCGTCCGAGACGGGCGAGCCTGTCCAACGTCCGCTCGTCTTCGACTACCAGCACGACCCGGCCGTCGTCGATCTCGACGACCAGTACCTCTTCGGCCGCGACCTGCTCGTGGCCCCGGTCACCGAGCCCGGCACGAGGGCGCGCGAGGTCTACCTCCCGGAGGGGGACTGGCACGACTGGCACACCGGAGAGGTGCTGTCCGGACGGCAGACCGTCACCGTCGACACACCGCTCGACCGGATCCCGATCTTCGTGCGGGCCGGCGCCGTCATCCCGATGTGGCCCGAGGCGCCGCTGTCCACCGACGGCTATGCCCCCGAGAGCATCGAGCTGCACGCCTTCGCGCCGGCCTCCGACGGCCGGTGGGAGTCGATCCTCGTCGAGGACGACGGTCTCACGTCCAGCCCCGCACCTGCCGGTGCGGCTGCGCCCGGACGCCTGACGACGACGCTCGCGCTCACGCGCACCGCGGGCGAGACCGCGGTGGCGCACGAGACGTCCGGGACGGCATACGACGGGCACCGGCGCACGGACTTCACGGTGGTGCAGCACCCGGCCTGACGGCATACGCACCTGGCACGCCTGGCTCCCGGCTCTCCTTGTGGGTCCTCCCGCGCGCGGCAAGACTGGCGGGTGTGACGGCTCGAGACGGAGGCGACGGGACCCAGGGTGACGCGGAGCAGCAGGGCGAGCAGCAGGGCGAGCAGCAGGGCGAGCAGCAGGGCGAGCAGCAGCCTGGGAGCGAGAGCCTGCTGACCGTCATCGTCGCGCTGCTGGCGAACGCCCTCATCGCGGTGGCGAAGTCGGTCGTCGCGGTCATCACCGGATCGGCGTCGATGGTCGCCGAGGCCGCACATTCGTGGGCGGACGCGGGCAACGAGGTGTTCCTGCTCATCGCCGAGCGGAAGTCGGCCAAGCCGCGAGACGCCGCACACCCGTTCGGCTACGGCCGCGAGGCCTACGTCTGGTCGATGTTCGCCGCCTTCGGCCTGTTCGGCGCAGGTGCCGTCGTGTCCGTGTGGCACGGCATCACCGCGCTCAGCTCGGGTGAGAGCGAGACCTCGTACGGCTGGGCGTATGCCGTGCTCGGCATCGCCTTCGTGCTCGAGGGCGTGTCCTTCCTCCAGGCGAGCCGTCAGACGCGTGCGGCCGCCCGTCAGCGGGGCATGCACTCGCTGTGGTTCATCGCCAACACGTCCAACCCGACACTCCGGGCGGTGTGGTTCGAGGACTCCGCGGCACTCGTCGGGCTGGTGTTCGCCGGGACCGGAATCGCGTTGCACGAGGTGACCGGCAACGCCGTCTGGGACGCCGCCGGATCCATCGCGGTCGGGCTGCTGCTCGGCGTCGTGGCGATCTTCCTCATCCGCCGCAACAGCGACTTCCTCGTCGGGCAGGCGGCGCACCCGGAGGCGTGGCGGCGGGCGTACGACGAGCTGGTCTCGAGCCCGGAGGTGGAGCGCGTGACGTTCCTTCACCTGGAGTTCGTCGGGCCCGGGCGCGTCTTCCTCGTGGCTGCGGTCGACCTGGTGGGCAACGAGGACGAGGCGACGGTCGCGAACCGTCTCGCGGCACTCGGCCGGCACTTCGAGGAGTCCGACGTCATCGAGCGGGCGATGATCACCCTGTCGAGCACCGACGCACCCACGCTCACCCCGGACGCCCCGCCACCGGCGCGCTCGACGCCCTGACGCGACCCTCCCCGTCGTCAGCGCAGGATGGCGCCGAAGGCCGCGACGATCTGCTCGATGTCGGCATGGTCCGCGACGAGAGGCGGGGCGAGGCGGACCGTCGAGCCGTGGGTGTCCTTCATGAGCACACCCCGCTCGAGCATCCGCTCGCACGCCTCCCGCCCGGTCATCAGACCGGGGTCGATGTCCACTCCGGCCCACAGCCCACGACACCGCACCGCGTCGACACCGCGCCCGACGAGGGAACGGAGGCCGTCGGCGAGGACCTCGCCGAGCAGGCGGGCCCGCTCCTGGAACTCGCCCGTCTCGAGCAGCCCGACCACAGCCTGGCCGACGGCCGCGCCCAGCGGGTTGCCTCCGAACGTCGAGCCGTGGCTGCCCGGGGTGAACACACCGAGCACGTCACGGTCACCCACCACGGCGGAGACCGGGACGATCCCGCCGCCGAGCGCCTTGCCGAGGATGTAGAGATCGGGCACGACTCCCTCGAGGTCGCACGCGAAGGTGCTCCCCGTCCGGCCGAGGCCCGACTGGATCTCGTCGGCGAGCAGGAGCACATCGCGGCGCCGGGTGAGCTCCCGCACGCCGGCGAGCCACCCGTCCGGAGGGATGATGACGCCACCCTCGCCCTGGATCGGCTCGACCAGCACGGCCACGGTGTCCGGGGTGATCGCGGCCTCGAGGGCGGCGAGGTCGCCGTACGGCACGAGGTCGAAGCCGGGTGCGTACGGGCCGTAGTGGTCATGGGCCACCGGGTCGTCTGAGAACCCGACGATCGTCGTGGTGCGGCCGTGGAAGTTGCCGGCCATCACGATGATCCGGGCATTCCCGTCGGGGACGCCCTTGACCTCGTACCCCCACTTGCGGGCCGTCTTGATCGCCGTCTCGACCGCCTCGGCGCCGGTGTTCATGGGCAGCACGAGCTCTTTCCCGGCGAGGCGTGCCAGGTCGCGACAGAACGGCCCGAGCCGGTCGCTGTGGAAAGCCCGGCTGGTCAGGGTGAGGCGGTCGAGCTGCTCGCGGGCGGCCGCCACCAGGACGGGGTGGCGGTGCCCGAAGTTGAGGGCGGAGTAGCCGGCAAGCGCATCGATGTACCTGTGGCCGTCGACGTCGGTGACCCAGGCGCCGTCTGCCGAGGCGATGACGACGGGGAGCGGATGGTAGTTCTGCGCGAGCCACTGCTCGGCGAGCGCGAGGTGCTGCTCGGTGCCGGTGGTTCCGTTGGTTCCGGTGGCGTCGGTGGCGTCGGTGGCGTGGCCGTCCGGGCGCGGGCGTGCTGCGGTGTCGCTCACACCTCGATGGTGACACGCGTGGAGCGGCACGCCGGGCGTCATGAGAGATCGACGACACAGCCGCCCGGTATGCCGGGTGGCCGCGGCAGAATGTCAGTGGCGGGTCCCGCAGCCAGGACTACCCGCAGCAGGGTGTGTCGGTCCCCGCGGTCGACCTCAGCCGTGGAGTCTGACATGACCACGAACCTGCCGCGTCACACCCGACGCGTCGTCATCCTCGGAGCCGCTGGACGCGACTTCCACGACTTCAACGTCGTGTTCCGCGACGACCCGGCATACGAGGTGCTGGCGTTCACGGCCACGCAGATTCCTGACATCGCGGGGCGCCGGTATCCGCCGGAGCTCTCGGGCCCCCTTTATCCCCAAGGGATTCCGATTCTCGATGAGAGCGAGCTGGTCGACCTGGTGATCCGGGACGAGGTCGATGTCGTGGTCTTCGCGTACTCCGACGTTCCGCACGAGAGGGTCATGAACCTCGGGTCGACGTGTGTCGCCGCGGGCGCCGACTTCTGGCTGCTCTCTGCCCGAAACACGATGGTGCGCAGCTCGAAGCCCGTCGTGGCCGTGACGGCGGTGCGCACGGGCGTCGGCAAGAGCCAGACGACGCGCTACGTCGCCGGTCTGCTGCGCGGGATGGGGCTGCGCGTCGTCGCGGTGCGGCATCCGATGCCGTACGGCGACCTCGGCCGGCAGGCCTGCCAGCGGTTCGCCACCCTTGCGGACCTCGACGCGCACGACTGCACGATCGAGGAGCGCGAGGAGTACGAGCCGCACATCGACGCCGGGGGCGTCGTCTACGCGGGGATCGACTACGAGCGCATCCTGCGCGAGGCGGAGCAGGAGGCCGACGTCATCTTGTGGGACGGCGGCAACAACGACCTGCCGTTCTATGCACCGGACCTGCACCTGGTCCTTGCCGACCCGCTGCGGCCCGGAGACGAGTCGACCTACTTCCCCGGGGAGGCGAATGTCCGCATGGCGGACCTCGTCATCGTCGCCAAGTGCGACTCCGCGAGGGCGGAGGACATCGAGTCCGTGGAGGAGGCGGTCCGTCGGCTCAACCCGTCGGCTCTCCTGCTCCGGGCCGACAGCCCTGTGACGGTTGAGGATCCGGGGGCGCTGCGCGGGCGCAGGGTGATCGCGGTCGAGGACGGGCCGACGCTGACGCACGGTTCGATGACATACGGCGCCGGGGTGGTCGGCGCCCGCGCGTCCGGTGCCGCCGCCATCGTGGACCCGTCCCCGTATGCCGTCGGGTCCCTCGCGCAGACGTACGCGAAGTACCCGAACGCCCGGGGAGTGCTTCCGGCAATGGGCTACGGTGCGGCTCAGGTGAGCGACCTCGAGGCGACGATCCGAGCCGCGGTCGACGCCGGCGAGTGCGAGGCCGTCGTCGCCGGCACACCCATCGACCTCACGCAGGTGCTCTCGGTGCCGGTGCCGGTGGTGCGGGCACGCTACGACCTGCGCGAACAGGTCCCGGGCGGGTTGGAGGCCGCCTTGCAGTTCGTGCTCGGGCGCCGCGAGCCCGCGACCACGGTGCCGGCTCCCTAGTGCCGGCTCGCTAGTGCCGGCTCGCTAGTGCCGGCTCGCTAGTGCCGGCTCGCTAGTGCCGGCTCGCTAGTGCCGGCTCCCTAGCGCCTACCCTCGCCTTCGTGCGGGGGTGGCACGCCGGGAGGCCGCCACTCGCGGGCCGGCCGCGTCTCGGATCACTCGACGCAGAGGCAGAACGGGTGCCCGGCCGGGTCGAGGAACACGCGGAAGGTCGTCCCCGGCTGGTGCTCGTGCTTGGTCGCGCCCAGCTCGAGCACGGCTGCCTCGCCGGCATCGAGGTCATCGACGATGACATCGAGGTGCATCTGCTGGGGCACGGACTGGCTGGGCCACTGGGGCGGGGTGTAGTCCTGCACCTGCTGGAAGGAGATGCAGTTCCCGTTCTCCGCGCGGATGTCGGCCCAGTCCGGCGTGGACTCGACCTTCCAGTCGAGCATGGTCCCGTAGAACGTGGCGAGGGTGATGGGGTCGGGGCAGTCGATGACGAAGCTGGGAAAGCGTGCGATAGCCATGGACCGCACCGTACGCGGCGTTGCGGACGATGTACGTCCGGATGGTGGGCGTGATCAGGGGAGGGGAGCGATCGAGCCGCGCACCTGGAGCGGCATCTCGACGAGCTGCTCGCCGCCTGGTGCGTCGGTGTCGATGAGCAGCTCCATCGCACGACGCCCCATCTCCTCGTAGGGCAGTCGCGCGGTGGTCAGCCCGGGCCGGAGGTAGGCCGCGATCTCGTCGTCGTCGAACGACGCGATCGACACGTCGTCCGGCACGCGCAGACCCTTCTCCGCCAAGGCCTGCTGGGCACCAAGGGCGACGCGGTCGTTGAGGCAGATCAGCGCGGTCACGGGCGCACCCGACTCGAGCACCTCCATCGTGCCGTCATAGCCGTTCCACGGCTCCCAGATCTCGAACTCCGCAACCGCCACCGGCCTCGCCCCGGCCTCGTCCAGTGCCCGATGTATGCCGTGGAACCGCCGTCCGATGGTGACCGAGATCCGTTGGTCGGCAATGGCTTTCGGGGCATGGCCGATCACGGCGATGCCGTCGCGGTGCCCGGCGTCGAGCAGCGACCGCGCCACGCGGTAGCCCGCCTCCTCCTCGGAGGGCAGCACGGCGGCATACGTCCTCGGGATCACGCAGTTGGCGGTGACCATGCGGATGGACCCAGGCAGCTTCGGGATGGTGAACCGGCGGGCCGTGAGTGCGCCGAAGATGAGGCCGTCGACCTGACGGTCCACCATGAACGCGAGCGCCTTGGCGAGCTGCTTGGGGTGGTTGCCGGTCTCGGCGATGAGAACGCCATGGTCCTGCTCGTCGGCGACGTCGAGCAGGCCGCGGATCATCGCGGACGCATACCGGGTGACGGTGACCTCGTCGGAGATGAAGCCATACGTGCCGGTGCGTCCGAGCCGCAGGGACCTGGCGGCCGGGTTGGGGCGGTATTCCAGCTCGCGCGCTGCCTCGTGGATCCGCGCGACCGCGTCTGCGGACAGTCGCGAGCCTGGCCGGTTGTTCAGCACGAGGCTGACGGCGGTCTTCGACAGGCCGGCGCGCGCGGCGACGTCGGCGAGCGTCGGTCGCTTGTCCACTGCTACCCCTTTCGGCGGGTCCGCGCCCCGTCGAGCCCGGCCCGGCGTCAGCGTACCGCACAGTAGCCGGGCTGGTGGAGCATATCCGCAGGTAAAAAGGTTTTAGCAAGCTATTGCCTGCGCTCGTGGTGAGCCGCTACCGTCTCGTGCTGAATGGTTTTAGCATCCCGTTGAGACCAGATCACCCGGAGGAACCAATGAAGCTCACCTCGACCAAGCGCCTCGCCGTCGGCCTGCTCGCGCCAGCCCTCGCCCTGTCCATGGCCGCCTGCACCAAGGGCGGTAGCGGCGGGTCGTCCGGCGGCGCCGGCGGCGAGCTGACGATGTGGACCCACAACGCCGGCAACAAGGCTGAGCTCGCCGCGATCACCCAGATCGTGAACGACTACAACGCGAGCCAGAAGAAGTACAAGGTCAAGATCCAGGCCTTCCCGCAGGACTCCTACAACCAGTCCGTCGTGGCGGCTGCGGCCTCGAAGAAGCTCCCGTGCATCCTGGACATCGACGGCCCGAACGTGCCGAACTGGGCCTGGGCCGGATACCTCGCGCCGCTCGAGGGGATGGACGACACTCTTGCCGCCTACCTGCCGAGCACCGTGGGCAAGTTCGACGGCAAGACGTACTCCTACGGCTACTACGACGTCGCGCTCGTCGTCGTGTCCCGCAAGTCGATCCTCGACAAGTTCGGCATCCGCGTCCCGACCGCCGACAAGCCGTGGACGAAGGACGAGTTCACCAGCGCGCTCGAGAAGATCAAGGCGTCGGGCAGCTACCAGTACCCCCTCGACCTCGCGACCAGCTTCACCGGTGAGTGGTGGCCGTACGCCTACTCGCCCTTCCTGCAGAGCTTCGGCGGCGACCTGATCAACCGCACCGACTACAAGTCCGCCGAGGGAGTCCTCAACGGCGACAAGGCAGTCCAGTGGGCAACGTGGCTCCGCGGCCTCGTGACCGACAAGCTCGTCCCGCTCAAGTCAGGCGCCGACCCGGCCAAGGACTTCATCAACGGCAAGACCGCCATGCTGTACAACGGCACGTGGACCGCCACCGACACGCGCAACGCCTTCGGCAAGGACACCCTCTTCCTCCCTCCGCCGGACCTCGGAACGGGCCCGAAGATCGGTGGCGCGTCGTGGCAGTGGGGCATGTCGACCAACTGCTCGGACCCCGCCGGGGCCGCCGACTACATGAAGTTCGCCGCCCAGGACAAGTACGTCGCCAGCGTCTCGCGTGACACGAAGAACATCCCCGCGACGAAGGCCGCCGCCGCCACGGTCGACGGCTACGGCCCCGGACAGCCGAACCAGATCTTCCGCGACTACTCCGAGAAGTTCGCCGTCCTGCGTCCGGTGACGCCCGGATACCCCTTCATCGCAACGGAGTTCACCAAGACGGCGCAGGACATCATCAACGGCGCGGACCCGAAGACCGCTCTGGACCAGGCCGTCAAGGACATCGACGCCAACCAGAAGTCCAACGGCTACTTCCAGTGACATGACGACCATCATTGCTGCCGAGGACACCTCGGCGACGCGGGTGCGAACTCCCAGCACTCCCAAGACCTCCCGCTCGTCGACGACGGTCGCTCTGCTCATGCTGCTGCCGGCGGCCGTGCTGCTCGTGACGTTCCTGATCATCCCGATCGGCCTCACGTTCGGCCTCGCGTTCACGAACGCCCGGCTGATCTCGCCCCGGCCGGCGGAGCTCATCGGCGTCGACAACTTCGTGCGCCTCTTCCAGGACGACACGTTCTGGGCGTCGCTGCGCAACACGATCGTCTTCGCGATCGTCATCGTGCCCGTGCAGTCGGCGTGTGCGCTCGGGCTGGCGGTGCTCGTCAACGTCAAGCTGCGCGGGACGAACTTCTTCCGCACGGTCTACTTCCTGCCGGTCGTCACCTCGATGGTCGTCGTGTCGATGCTCTGGATGTTCATGTACCAGCCGAACGGTCTGATCAACCAGGTGCTGGCCCGGTTCGGCATCCAGGGGCCCGACTGGCTCGGTGACCCGCACACGGCGCTGATCGCGATCATCCTCATGTCGGCGTGGCAGGCCATGGGCTTCCACATGGTCATCTGGCTGTCCGGGCTCCAGACCATCCCGGCGGAGCTCTACGAGGCGGCGGAGCTCGACGGCGCGGGGCGGTGGCAGAGGTTCCGCTTCGTGACGTGGCCCGGCCTGCGGCAGACGCGGACGTTCATCCTGATCACCATCACCATCGCCGCGTTCGCGCTCTTCACGCAGGTGAACATCATGACCCAGGGCGGCCCGCTCGACTCGACGTCGACGGTCGTGCTGATGGCCGTGCGCACCGGATTCCAGCAACAGCAGACGGGCTACGCGTCGGCGATCTCCCTCGTCTTCTTCGTGCTCGTCCTCATCGTGACGCTCGTGCAGCGCTACCTCACTCGAGACAAGGAGGCCACGCGATGACCGCCACCACCACCGGACTCGGCAGCGGCGCCGCACGCGACCCGGGAAGCGCCATCGACACGCTTGCCCATGTCGCGGAGACCGCCCAGCCCGAGGCGCACCGGGCCAACCAGGGCAGGCATCGTCTCCGTCGCGTCCTCGGCATCCTCCTGCGGGCTGCACTCTGCCTGGTGTTCGGGCTGCCGCTGCTGTTCATGTTGGTGTCGAGCTTCAAGCCGGACCTGCAGATCTTCTCCGACCTGAGCAGCATCGATGCGTTCCTGCCCAGTGGCAACCTCTCCCTCGACAACTACACCGGGGTCTTCGACCGGGTCCCGTTCTCGCAGTTCATGATCAACTCGGTAGTGATCTCTGTGGTGACCGTCGTGCTCGGCATCGTGGTCAACTCGATGGCGGCGTTCGCCCTGGCGCGCATCAAGTTCCGGGGCAGCGGCGCGGTCCTCGGCGTGATCCTCGCGACGCTCATCGTGCCTTTCGAGACGCTCGCACTGCCGCTGCTGTGGTGGTCGAACAAGCTGCCCTTCGTCGGCCCGGACGGCATCAGCGAAGGCTGGCTCGACACATACCAGGTCCAGATCATCCCGTTCATCGCGAACGCCTTCTCGATCTTCCTCTTCTACCAGTACTTCGACAGCATCCCGAAGGAGCTGGACGAGGCGGCGAAGGTCGACGGGGCGGGATGGTTCCGGATCTACCGCAGCATCGTCATGCCGCTGTCGGGACCGGCGGTCGCCACGGTCGCGATCCTCACCTTCCTGCCGACATGGAACCAGTACCTGTGGCCGCTCATGGCGGTGCAGACGGAGGAGCTACGGCCGGTCATGGTCGGGATCGACTACTTCAAGCAGCTCAACACCTCGTGGGGGCAGATCATGGCGTATGCCTCGATGATCACCGCTCCCGTGCTCGTCCTGTTCATCGCGTTCCAGCGCGCGTTCATCAACTCCATCGCCTCATCCGGCGTGAAAGGCTGACTGTGTTCTCTCTGCCCGAGGCCTGGGTGTGGGACTTCTGGCTCGTCGACGACGGGACGGACTACCACCTCTTCTTTCTCTACGCCTCGCGGGCGCTGCACGACCCGGACACCCGGCACAACCGGGCGTCGATCGGGCACGCTGTGTCGCCGGATCTCGTCACCTGGCAACGGGTCTCGGATGCGCTGGTGCACTCGGACGCGCCGGCCTTCGACGACCTCGCGACCTGGACCGGGTCGGTGGTGCGGCATCCGGACGGGCGCTGGTTCATGTTCTATACCGGGGCCTCGCTCGATGCGTCCGGGGCCAACATCCAGTCGGTCGGCTATGCGACGTCGTCCGACCTCATGGTTTGGGACAAGGCGCCCGGCCCGGTGCTGGAAGCCGACCCGCGGTGGTACGAGAAGTACGAGCCGGGCCCAGCGGGTCACTGGCATGACGAGGCGTTCCGGGACCCGTGGGTGTTCGCGGACCCGACGGGCAACGGGTGGCACATGCTGATCACAGCGCGCTCGAACGTCGGCCCGGCGACCGACCCGGACGACTCGGTGGACCGGGCGGTCGTCGGGCACGCGTGGTCGCCTGACCTGGAGCGGTGGGAGCTGCGGCCGCCCCTTTCGGCGCCGGGCACGGGTTTCGGCCAGCTCGAGGTGCTGCAGACTGCGGTCGTCGACGGGCGTCTCGTCCTGGTCTTCAACTGCATGGCCGGCGATATGTCGCCTGCGGCCCGGGCTTCCGGGACGACGGGCGGGGTCTGGGTGACCGAGGTGGCCTCGCCCCTGGGACCCTACGACCTCGCGGAGGCGCAGCTGGTGGCCGACGACCGCTGGTATGTGGGCAAGTTCATCGACGACCGCAAGACAGGGGAGTCGAAGTTCATGGCTTTCGTCAACGTGGTGGAGGGGCGCTTCGTCGGTGCGATCTCCGACCCCGTGGTCGCCACCTGGGAGGGCGACCGGCTCGTGCTCGCGTCGCCGCTCGCCCAGGACGTCGAGGATCTGACCTCGCTGGCTCGTTGAGGACGGCTGTCAGCCTGTGCGTTGCTCCATCGCGTGGAGCAACGCACAGCCTCGTCCCCTGATCAGCGTCGGCCCCGGCGAGCACCAACCGCACGCGTATGCCGCCGCGCCAGGTGAGCCGGTCGGGCCTGACTCGCGACTCGGCCGCGCTCTGGTCGCGCCCCGGTCGCCGGGTGGCTCCCTGGTGCATTCTTGGCTCCATGCCGACGCGTCCGACCCCCGAGCTGGGGCTCCTGTTCGACCTGCTGCGCGCGAACGAGCTCATGTCGGCGGTGCTGCGGCAAGCGCTGAGCGGGACGGGCATCACGCCCACCGGTTATGCCGTGACGAGCCTCGTCTACGCGCTCGGCACGACGACCCCTACCGAGCTCGCGGAGATGATCGGCTCGAAGCCGTCCACGCTCACGGCGCACCTGGCCACCCTGGTCAAGGACGGTGTCCTGGCCCGAACGCCGGGCCGGGACGGACGGTCGGTGAATCTCGAGCTCACGGTCGACGGACGGCGGATGCACGAGGCGGCAGTGCGTGAGGTCAGGAAGATGTGGCGACGCCTGTCGCGGAACGTCGACATCCCGCACGCGCGCGAGGTCCTCGCCGAGGTGATCGCTGCACTGGAGTCTGGCGTCGACCCCGCCTGACACGCCTCGGCAACGAATGACCCCTGGGACCAAGCGCTCACTCGACCAGTTCGGGACAGCGGACCGGGTTGGGTGAGCGCTTGGTCCCAGGCTCCTCCGCGGGACTGGCGTGCCGTCAGGTCACGATTGGGACGCGATCACGGATATTTCGGATCCGAACTATTTTCAGGACGGCCGCGACCGGTCATAGTGGTTCGGGCCCGAAGTATTTCGTACAGGGAGGCGTGGCGTGAGAGTTCGCACAGGCGGGGGTCGCCGTGCATCGGTCGCGGCGCTGGTGACGGTGGCGACGCTGGGTTCGCAGGCCGCATGGGCTGACGGGGGCAAAGGACGGTCCGACCTGCCAGGGACGTATGTCGTGAGCACGTCTGAAGGCGTGCTGCCCGAGGGAATCGACGTCACGCCTGCCGGGCGCATCCTGGTCACGTCATCGGCAAACGGCGACGTCTTCGTGGGCAACGTCGCCACCCCGACCCTGAGCATCCTGGCATCGGGGTCGGAGCAAGGCCGAACGAGCGCCCTTGGTGTGCATGTGGACTCGCGCGGGCGGGTGTTCGTCGCCCACCCGGACGGGCTCGACGTGCTCGACGCGAGCGGTGCGCTGGTCGCACGCCGCACCGTGCCAGCGGACCGGGTCGGTGCGGCATACCTGAACGACCTTGCGATCACCCACGACGCGGTCTACGTCACTGACTCCAACCAGGCCATCGTGTGGCGGGCGTCGTTGGTGGGCAACAGGATCGGTGAGCTGGAGCCCTGGCTTGACGCGGGCGCCCTTCGCCCCGACTTCCAGCCCGGCTGGTTCTATCTCAACGGCATCGTCGCATCGCCCGACGGGCGGCGACTGCTGGTCTCGGCCCAGGGTCTCGGAGCGCTCATCCGCGTCGAAGTCGCGACCGGGGACGCGAGCTTCGTTGTGACGGACGGCAGCATCTTCGGGAACTTCGGCCCCGACGGGATGCTGCTCACGGGAGACGTCGTGCGCGGCGTGCTCAACTACGGCGCTCCCGAGACGGGGCAGGGGCTGTATGCGGCCCGGCTGAGTGAGGACTGGCGCTCGGGGTCAGTCGTCGCTCGGGTGACGGACGCGGGGTTCAGCACGCCGACGACGGTGGCGCGGTCCGGCGACCGCTATCTCGTCGTCAACAGCCAGCTGGACACCGCGCCCGGCGCCCCGCCGTGGACCGTTGTAGCCGTGGCCGATCCGGTCGGCTGACGCGCCGCAGCGAAGCGAGGCGCCAAAAACCTGACGCGCCGCCGGCGTTGCCTGGACGTAGCGCAGCGAGTGAGGGACGAGCGAGCGGAGCGGAGGAAGGCAACGCCTCAAAGGCGGCGCGGCACGCGCCGCAGCGAAGCGAGGCGCCAACAGCATGCCGCGGCACGCGCCGCAGCGAAGCGAGGCGCAGAAGGCGCTGGGTCAGGGGACGACGACTGCCCGCCCGCGGAGGGTGCCCGCGTGCAGCCGCTCGTATGCCGTGGGGGCGTCGTCGAGCGAGAACTGCTCGGTCGCGACGTGGATCAGGCCGTCGCGGGCCAGGTCAAGCACCTCGAAGAGCTCGCTGCGAGAGCCCCAGTACGGCGCGCGGACCTTGGTCTCGTAGGGCAGCGTGAAGATGCCGACCGGTACCGCCCCCGGCCCGACACCGACGACGACGATCTCGGAGTCGAAGTGGGTCAGCTTGGCTGCGAGCGACGTCGTGGACTCGATGCCGACGATGTCGAACACCGCCGTCGCACCCCGGCCGCCGTTGAGCGCCCGCACCTGCTCGACCGCCGAGTCGTCCGAGTGGAAGACGTGGTGGGCGCCGACATCCTTGGCCAGCTGGAGCTTGTCGTCAGAGACGTCGAGCGCGACGACGGTCGCCGCAGACATCGCCCGCAGGATCTGGATCGCTATGTGTCCGAGGCCACCCGCTCCGATCACGACGGCGATGGAGCCCGGGATCAGTGCGGGCAGGCTGGGCTTGATCGCGTGGTACGGCGTGAGGCCGGCGTCGGTGAGCGCGACGTTCGCGACGGGGTCGAGGTCACCGAGCGGCACCAGGTGCCGGGGGTCGTCGACGAGCAGGTACTCGGCCATAGAGCCGGGCGCTCCGAGCCCGGGCGGCACGATGCCACGCTCGGCGGCGACCTGACAGTAGTTCTCGGCGCCGGTCGCGCACGTCGGGCAGACGCCGCAGCCCCACGGCCCGTAGACCGCCACCGAGTCGCCCTCCTTGACCGAGGTCACTCCGGCGCCGAGCTCGGCGACGACTCCGGCCCCCTCGTGCCCGAGGGTGAGGGGCAGACCGTAGCTGTACGCCTCCGCCGGCAGGCTCATGACGAACTCGTCCGAGTGGCACGCGCCCGCGGCCGTCACCTCGAGCAGGACCTGACCGGGTCCGGGGCTGGGCTTGTCGACCTCCGTCAGCTGCGGCGGCTTGCCGATCTCCACGTACTGCAGGGCCTTCATCGCCTCGTCCTCTCTGTTGTTCGAGCGTTCGGCACCTGCCTCGATTGCACACCCGGAAGCCCGTCGATGGCACGCCCAGTCGCCCAAGTCGTCTGAGCGTTCCGTCACAACGACGTCCGTCAGCCGGCGGCGGCAAGGGTCGCCAGGCCGGTCTCGGCCAGTCGGTCACCACCGTTGCCACGGTGTTCGAAAAGTGCTATCTATTTGATATCAGTTTTTCCCTCAAGGAGTGCGCATGAACGCCATGCAGTCCCCCGTCAACGAAGGCCCCGTGGGACACCAGGGCGCCCGAGTCGAGATCGCCCAGCGCCCCGCCCTTGCCGTCAACGGCTGGCTCGGCGTCCTCCTCATCGCCATCTGTGTCGCCGTCGGGTTCCTGATCTACGACAGCCACTCAGGCTGGCTCTGGCTGCCGATCCTCGTCGGCGTCCTCGTCGCCACAGCCCTCGTCGTGGTGCCGCCGGGCCAGACCTCCGTCGTCCAGTTCTTCGGCATCTACGTCGGCACCGTCCTCAGGTCGGGCTTCTGGTGGGTGCTGCCGTTGACCATTCGCCGCTCGGTCAGCGTCCGGGTCCGCAACTTCGAGACCAACCGGCTCAAGGTCAACGACGCCGACGGCAACCCGGTCGAGATCGCGTCTATCGTCGTCTGGCAGGTCGCCGACACGGCCCGCTCGACCTACGCCGTCGACGACTACACGAACTTCGTCTCGGTCCAGGCCGAGTCCGCGCTCCGGCACGTCGCGACCAGCCACCCCTACGACGACACGACCGGACGGGGCACCTCGCTGCGAGGCTCCACCGACATCGTCGCCGGCCAGCTCGCCGAAGAGGTCGCCGAACGCGTCGCGATCGCCGGCGTCGAGATCGTCGAGGTCCGGATCTCGCACCTGGCCTACGCACCGGAGATCGCGCAGGCCATGTTGCGACGCCAGCAGGCGAACGCCGTCGTCGCGGCGCGGAGCCGGATCGTCGAGGGTGCCGTCGGCATGGTCGAGATGGCGCTGGCCCAGCTCGCCGAGCACGACGTCGTGGAGCTCGACGAGGAGCGCAAGGCGAGCATGGTCAGCAACCTCATGGTCGTGCTGTGCGGCGACCAACCGCCCTCGCCGATCGTCAACGCAGGATCGCTCTACACGTGACGGACCGTCGGCAGGTGCTGCTGCGCCTCGACCCCGCGGTGCACGACGCGCTGATGCGGTGGGCGGGCGACGAGCTCCGCAGCCTCAACGCCCAGGTCGAGGTGCTGCTCCGTCGCGCGCTCACGGACGCGGGCCGTATGCCGCGCAACGCCGGCCCCCTGCCCCAGCGCGGCCGTCCCCGGACCACCACCGACACCCCGCCCGACACCCCGCCCGAGGGATCCTGACCCCGCAACACACCGAGCAGCTGCACACTTCGACGGTAGTAACCGCAGCACCGTGCAGCTGCCCGGTGTGTTGCCGGGGAGAAGTGGGCGGCACGATGGGGACGGGTCCTCGACGCGGACGGCGCGCCCGAGGACAGCGGCGAAGGAGAGGTCATGGAACAGCGCAAGCTCGGGCGAACCGGGTTCGAGGTGTCGGTCGTCGGTCTCGGGACGTGGCAGCTCGGCGCCGACTGGGGCAACGTGAGCCGCGACGACGCGTTCGCCGTCCTGCAGGCGTCAGCCGACGCGGGCGTCACGTTCTTCGACACCGCGGACGTGTACGGCGACGGCCGGAGCGAGCAGCTCATCGGCGAGTTCCTCCGTGAGCGAGTCGCCGACCTGCCCCGCATCACGGTCGCGACGAAGATGGGGCGGCGGGTCGAGCAGCAGCCGGAGCACTTCGTCCTCGACAGCTTCCGCCAGTGGACCGACCGGTCGCGACGCAACCTCGGCGTAGACCGGCTCGACCTCGTCCAGCTGCACTGCCCTCCCACGGCGGTCTACTCCGACGACGCCGTGTTCGACGCCCTCGACACACTCGTCGACGAGGACGTCATCGCGAGCTACGGCGTCAGCGTCGAGACGGTCGGCGAGGCGCTCGCGGCCATCCGTCGACCCCACGGCGCCTCGGTGCAGATCATCCTGAACGCCTTCCGGCTCAAGCCTTTCGACGAGGTCCTGCCCGCGGCGTCCGAAGCCGGGGTCGGCATCATCGCCCGTGTCCCGCTGGCCTCCGGCCTGCTCTCCGGCCGCTACACGAAGGACACCTCCTTCGCGGCCGACGACCATCGTTCCTACAACCGCCACGGTGAGGCATTCGACGTCGGCGAGACGTTCTCGGGGGTCGACTACGCAACGGGTCTGACTGCGGCGCAAGAGTTCTCGACGCTGGTCGCCAGCGACGCCCCCGACGGCGTCACGCCGGCACAGGCCGCGATCGCCTGGCTGTGGCAGCACCCGGCAGTCACGACCGTCATCCCGGGCGCGCGCAACGTCGACCAGGCACGATCCAACGCGGCGGCCGGGAAGGTCCCGCCACTCGGCCCGGCCTTCGACGCCGGCGTCACTCGGATCTACGACACGCACCTGCGCGAGGCGATCCACCCGCGCTGGTAGTCGCCGGCTCGGCACCGGGCTGGCCGGTCGCCGGGTCAGGCCGCATGCGGGTCCGACGGTCGCCGAGTCTCCAGCCCGGCCAGACCCCACCGCACCGTGCCAGCCCCGAGTCGCCCGAGCGGTCGCCCGACGCAGCGCGCCACGACCTCGGGGACGGGCAGTCTCAGCATCGACCGCGCCCAGCCGGGCAACAGCGAGACGCCGCCCGCCGCGATGACTCCGTAGCCCGGGCGCGCCCACACCGGAAGAGGCGGGTCGAGCAGCAGGAACCGGGCCGCCTCTCGCGCGCCGCCAGTCGCCTCGAGCTCCGGACGGTAGCGGTCGAGGATCTCGGCCAGCCCGGCGACCGTGCGCGGCGGCTCGACGACGCCGAGCAGGCGCGCAGGGGTCCCGGCCTGCTCGACATAGCGGTCCGCCTCGGCGTCGGACAGGGGCGAGGCCCCGAATGCGCGGTATGCCCGCAGGAAGGAGTCGACCTCGGCGACATGGACCCAGAGCAGCAGGTGCGGGTCGCTCGCCCGGTACGGCCGGCCGACGGGGTCCCGACCTCGCACGCGTTCGTGGATGGCCTGGACCGCGGCGATGGCTTCCTCGGCCTGCTCGACGGTGCCGTAGGTCGTCGTCGCGAGGTAGTTGCTCGTGCGCTGCAGCCGGCCCCAGGGGTCGCCCTTGTAGCCGCTGTGACCCACGACCCCGGCCATGGCGAGCGGGTGCAGGGACTGCATCAGGAGCGAGGCCACACCCCCCGAGAACATTGCCGCGTCGGCGTGCACCCGCCAGATCGGGTCGCTCGGCCCGAACCACCGTTCGCCTTCGGCACCCCAGATCCGCTGTGCGCGGGCGGAGGCGTCCTCACCGGCGACCTTGCTGCGCAAGGTCATTCCCAGGTGCCGCTGCACTCCTCGCAGCGCCGCGCCCGCGCTCATGACGTCGACCGGGGCTCCCCGTCCAGGGTGATCCGTATGCCGGCTCGCGGCTTGCGGCGCATCAGCGGTCCCAGCAGGCGCTCGAGGCCGTTCCCGAGACGGGCGGTGACGTACTTGGCCGACATTGCGCGCTTGACGGCCGCAACACCCTCCGGGGTGCGGTCGAGCCGGCCGGTGCCGGAGTAGACGGGTGCGTCCGCGGGAACGACACCACGAATGTCGCACGGCCGCAGCTCGACTCGCGCCGTGTGGGCCAGCCGCTTTGTCTTGCCCTGATGGTCGACGGTGATGACGACCAGGTCGTCACCGTCGCGCGCGATCCACACCGGTGTCGCCACCGGCTCCCCGCTGCGCCTGAAGGTCGTCAGCGAGACGTACTGGTGCGCGGCGACGACGTCGAGGTCGGTCGGGATGGAGTCCACCTCGCCAGCCTAGGTGTTCTGTGGGCCGGAGCGAGTGTGCAGGCGACCGGCGACAATGTGGCCATGGCGCTCGCGCTCTGCCTCCTGTTCGACCCACGTACGGAGCGACTCGTGCGCGAGCTGTGGGCGCGGCTGGAGGCGAACGGCATACGGACCCTGCTGTCCCACACGCACGGGCACCATCATCCCCATCTGTCGTACGCCGTCCTGCTCGACTGGGACGAGGCCGCGGTCCGAGAGGCCGTGGCCGGTCTGCCCGACGTCGGACCGGTCGAGGTCGCGGTGCAGGGGACGGTGCTGTTCCCCCGGGGACGCGCCGCGATGGCGTGCTCGGTGACCTCGGACGTGACGACCCGTCAGGAGCGGGTGGCCTCCGCGCTTGCCGAGACCGGCGCGACGCTGCACCGGCACTACGATCCCGGGCACTGGACGCCGCACGTGTCCGTCTCGACCGGGGTCCGCGCCGACGACCTGGCAGCGGTCGTGAGCGCGGTCTCCGACATGCTGCCGCTCGTGCTCGGGGTCGACCGCGCGGCGCTGATCGACACCTCGGACGGACGGCTCTGGCCACTCGACCGGATCCCGTAGCCGACCGCGGTCAGCCCGTCCGAGCACGGCGTGTCGGCGCTGGACTGTCAGTGGTCGGGTGAAGACTCGAAGCACGACATCGACTTTGACGGTTGGCCCGTTGTGGTACGTGAACCGTCCTGGGAGCCCGGACTCGCCGCGCGAGCCGGGCTCCAGTATCCGACCGAGCTGGGCCGCCGCTACCCGTCAGCGGGTCGCCGTCGGCCGCGCGCGAAGTACGCGATCGGGCCGATCCAGTTGATGGCGATCACGGCCGCCCACTTGCCCTTGCTGCCGTTCACCTCGCTCGCGTCCCTGCGCGCCAGGTCGACCCAGGCCGCCACGGCCAGCGACGCCTGGATGACGCCACTGACCACTACAGCCCGCTGCCGGGCCGGGGACAGGTCCGACCACTTCTGCTTGGCCATATCTCCTCCTCGTGAACGTCACCACCATTCTCGACCCGTGCGCACGCCCTGGATGAGAACGACCACTCAACCGGCAGGGCCGGTCGAGTGGTCGTCGGGATACGAGTCGCTGCCCGGGGGACCGGGATCAGCTCGTCGCGGGGGCGTGCTCGTCGGCGGGCGGGCGGAAGTTGCCCTTCGACTTCGTCCCGTTGATGAGCGCGGTGCTCATCGCGTAGGACAGGACCGCGTGGGCGACCGCGTCGCTGTTCGCGTCGAGTGCCCTGTCGTTGTTGTTGGCGTAGGTGTCGCACGCCTGGTGGTAGCAGGGGTCGTACGCGATCCCCGCGGTCCCACCGAAGAGTGCGGCCTCCTCGGCCGTCTTGATGCCCTCGGCGCCCGTGAACAGGCCACCGGACGGCACCCCGTTGGCGATGAACGGTCCGTAGTCGGACCGTCCGCTGAAGTCAGTCCCCTTGAACGGCAGTCCCCTTGCCGTGAAGAACTGTTCGAACGTCTTCTCGATCTGCGCCGACCCGGCTGGGCCAGGACCGGCACCCGTGGCGTCGGAGTCGTCGCCGTCGTAGATGAAGAAGGCGTGGTTCGGGGAGCCGATCATGTCGAAGTTGAGGTAGAGGGCGATCTTGTTCAGCTCCGCCACAGCGAGGTGGCCGACGTAGTAGGTCGAGCCGACGAGGTTCGACTCCTCCGCCGCCCACCAAGCGAGCCGGACCGTGTTCTGCGGTCTCACCTTGCCGAGGTTCTCTGCGACCTCGAGCAGGGCTGCCGAACCGCTTCCGTTGTCGTTGATGCCGGGGCCGGCATTGACGGAGTCGAGGTGCGAGCCCGCCATGACGACGTTGTTGCGGTTCTTGCCGGGCAGCTCCGCGATGACGTTCTCGGTCGTCGCGATGCCGCGAAGCGTGTCCGTCTTGAGCCGCACGACCAGGCTCGGCGTCGAGACGAGCGTGAAGCCGAGGTCCTGCGTGATGCCGACGGCCGGGAAGTCCGCCGTGAAGTCCGCTCCGAGAGTCCCGTTGAGCGCACCCGGGATGTTGTTGTAGACGATGAGGCCGGCCGCGCCGGCGGCCATCGCGTTGCCCGCCTTGAGGGCGAAGGTGCATGCGACCGGGAAGCCGGTCGGTGTCCCCCGCGACACCAGGGCGATGTTCCCGGGCACGAAGCCGGCCCAGTCGCCGGGGCTGCACCCTCGTGAGTCGCCGGACGGCGTGCCGACCGGTGCTGTCACGTCAGCGCTGCCCGAGTAGGACATGATGTTGTGCTCCAGCACGCCCGGGAACGGTGTCACCTCCTGCAGTACCGACGGCGACAGCGAGACGAAGGTCTGGAACTGGAACGGCTGCCTGGTCACCTGCCAGCCGGCGGCCTGGAGCTTGCCGACGACATAGTCGACCGACTCGTCATAACCGGGCGACCCGGACACCCGGGTGTGGCCGTTGGCGTCGGCGATCGCCTGGAGTGCGGCCTGGTGCTCACGCACGCCCTCGAGCGTGACGCACTCCTGCAGGAGCGCAGACGTGCTGTTGACCCTCACGCCACAGGCGGGTGAGGGTGCGGCGGACGCGGCCAAGGTGCTGAGACCGCCCGTTCCGACGAGTGCAGCCGCCGCGGCAGCGGCGACGGCAGGGCGAGGCATTCGGAGGTTCATGTGTGAGTTGCTCTCTTCCGAAGGTCACGCGCCGGACGTCAACTCCGTCCGGCGAAAGCGGAATTGTTAGCCAGGTGGGTGCGTGCGTCAGGCAGCCAAGGGCGACCCCGATCCGCGGGGCACCGGACCGAGCTGGGTCGCGGACGCGACCGGCCGGCATACGACGGCGAACGGTATGCCGTGCCGTAGTCGTGCGGACCTCAGTGTCCTGGGCATCTGTGTCCCCAAGCAGTGGCGAACTCCCGATCATGAGACCGTAGCGGCCCCGCGGCCGGTCAGGAAGGCCTGGCACCAACGAACTTCGCGTTGGGGCCGTGGCTGTGGCCGTGGCTGTGGCCGTGGCCGTGGCCGAGGGCCGGGCCGTGGCTGGGCGGTGTCTGGCAGGTCACATGACTGCTGGCTCACAGAGCGCCGCCGGGGCAGACCCATCTGGCTAGCGTCGAAGATGTCAGGGGTTCTGGCTGGAGCACACCATGAAACCGCGTCACGTCGTCGCCCTTGTTGTCGGTTCGCTTCTCCTGCTCCTGGGGCTGGGGATGGTCGTCGGCGGTGGTGCGATCGGGGTGATCGAGCTCGCTGCCCGCGACGACGGTGGGTGGCACTCGGTCGACATCGACCGGCTGGCGTCCTCGGGTGTGGCCGTCACGTCCGAGGGCGCGATGGTGCAGATCGACGCACCCAGCACCGTCATGGACCGCCTCGACCTGCAGCTGCGGCTGCGCGTCACCTCGTCGAACCCGGCCGAGCCGGTCTTCGTCGGGGTCGGACCCATGGCCGACGTCGCCTCCTACCTCTCGGGCGCAGCCCACGACCGGGTGACGAACCTCAGCCTTCAGGGTGTGCCGACGTACCGGCACGTGGCCGGAGCGGCCACCGTCGCCCCGCCCGCCACGCAGCCCTTCTGGGACGCCTCGACGACGGGCGCCTCGGCGCGCGAGCTGACGTGGACCCTCAAGCCCGGCAGCTGGACGCTCGCGGTCCTCAACGCGTCCGGCACCAGCGGCGTGACGGTCAGCGCCGTCGCCGCGGTGCGGGCGGGCTCACTGCTCCCGATCGGTGTGGCCACTTTCGTCGGCGGGCTCCTCTTCCTCGCCGGGGGGACCGTCCTCGTGGTCGTCGCCGCACGCGGTGAGCGCCGCGCCGGCCAGACGCCCTCGGGCGGGCCACCCACTGCAGCCGCGCACATCGGCATCCTCCCGTCGCCGGACCGGCCGCTCGTCCTCGAGGCACGGCTGGCGCCGGACCTGTCCCGGTGGAAGTGGCTCGTGAAGTGGTTCCTCGCCATCCCGCACTACCTGGTGCTCACCTTCCTGTGGCTCGCGTTCGCCGTGACCACGCTGTGCGCCTGGTTCGCGATCCTGTTCACCGGCCACTTCCCGCGCAGCCTGTTCGACTTCAATGTCGGGGTGCTGCGGTGGACGTGGCGGGTCGGCTACTACGTCGGCTGGGGTGGCCTCGGCACCGACCGGTATCCGCCGTTCACCCTCCGGGCACTGACTGACGACGACGCCCACCTCGACGTGGCCTACCCGGAGCGGCTGTCGCGCGGCCTGATCTTCGTCAAGTGGCTGCTCCTCGTGCCCCACTGGATCGTGCTCGCCGTGCTCGCCGGCACCCAGTCGCACGTCAACGACAACGGTGTCGTGGTCGGCGGCTGGCCCGGTCTGCTCTCGCTGCTCGCCTTCGTCGCGGGCGTCGTCCTGCTCGTGACCGGGTCGTATGCTGCTGGCCTCTTCGACGTCCTCGTCGGTCTCAACCGCTGGGTCTTCCGAGTACTGGCGTATGCCGCCCTCATGACGGACGTGTACCCGCCGTTCCGCTACGACGGGGGCGGACTGGAGACGACACACCACCAGCCGCCGGGCCCGGCGGCTGGCGGTGCGTCGGCAGAACCACCGGCAGACGCGGTCGTCATGTCACACGGGTCGAGTGACAGCACGTAGGCCCGCCTCGGCCCACCGAGCCCGGCCGGACGGCATAGGTCCTCTCGCCCGAGCGCCCGGGCGGACGGCAGACGTCCTCTGACCCGACCCGCCCCGGCGGATCAGGAGGAGGGCAGGTGGGCGTCCAGCCAGTCGACGATCTCGGTCTCGACCTCGTCGCGGTTCGTCTCGTTGAGGATCTCGTGCCGCGCTCCAGGCCACAGCGTCACGGTCACGTCGCTGACGCCGTGCCGCCGCAGCTGGTCGGCGACCTCGTGCACGCCCTTGCCCTTGTTTCCGACCGGGTCGGCGTCGCCTGACGCGAGGTGGATCGGCAGGTCCTTGGGCACGCGCGAGACGACCCGGTCGCTGTTCACCGCGGCGAGGCCCTTGAGCAGGTCGACGAACCCGCCCGCGGTGAAGACGAACCCGCAGTCGGGGTCGGCGATGTAGGCGTCGACCTCGGCCGGGTCCCGCGAGAGCCAGTCGAAGTCGGTGCGGGTCGGTTTGAACGCGGCGTTGTACTGACCGAACGTCAGCTTGTCCATCAGCCCGCTCGTGTGCTCGTGCCCGCGCAGCCGCGCCTGTGTCGTCGCGACGAGGACGCCCGCGCTGCCCAGCGGCCCGGCGCTGCCCGCGGTGCCCGACAGCACGAGGCCGGCGAGCTCGGTGCCGAACTGGGCGGCATACCCCCTGGCGAGGAACGAGCCCATGCTGTGCCCCACGAGGAAGACCGGCAGCCCCGGCTGCTCCTCGCGTGCCCGCTCGGTCACGGCATGCAGGTCGTCGATGACCGCCTGCCAGCCCTCCTGCTCGCCGAAGTTGCCGCGGGTGCCCTCGGTCTGCCCGTGCCCCCGGTGGTCGGCGGCGTACACGGCGTACCCGCCGGCGGTGAGGCGCTCGGCGAAGCGCGCATAGCGCGTCGAGTGCTCGGCCATCCCGTGCGCGAGCTGGACGACCGCCTTGGGCGTCGAGTCCGGCAGCCAGCGGTTGACGAACAGCGGAGTGCCGTCGGGGGCGACGAGGGTGAACGTGCTGCTCTGCATGGATCGTCCTCCGGGTCCGGGCGCCTTTGCCCGCACTGTATGCCGTCCGGCGGGATGTGCGTGCAGTGCCTCCAGCGCCGTCCCCCGACGCGATGCTCAGCGTCCCGCGGACAGCACGTCGGCGAGGTCGTAGTTCACCGGCTCCTCGAGCTGGGCGAACGTGCACGACTCCGGCTCGCGGTCCGGACGCCACCGCACGAACTGCGCCGTGTGGCGGAACCGCGCGCCCTCCATGTGGTCGTAGCGCACCTCGACGACCCGCTCGGGCCGCAGCGGCACGAACGACAGGTCCTTCTGGTTGTTCCACCGGGAGTACTCAGACGACCGCGGCGTGCGCACGCCACCCTCGGTCTCCGGCTGCGCCCAGTTCCACGGGTGCTCGTCCCATTCGGCGACGAGGGGCTGGAGCTCGTCGAGGAGCTCCTTGCGGCGCGCCATCGGGAACGCGCCGATCACTCCGACCGAGGCGAGGCGGCCGTCCTCGCCGTAGAGGCCGAGCAGCAGCGATCCGATCGCGTCGGGCCCGCTCTTGTGCACCCGGTAGCCGGCGACGACGCAGTCGGCCGTGCGCTCGTGCTTGATCTTGTACATGAGGCGCTTGTCCGGCTCGTAGAGCACGTCGACCGGCTTGGCGATGACGCCGTCGAGCCCGGCCCCCTCGAACTGGGTGAACCAGTCGCGGGCGACCGTCCGGTCGCTCGTCGCCGGGGTGAGATGGATGGGGTCCTTCGCGTTCGCGAGCGCCCGCTCCAAGGCTGCCCGCCGCTCGGCGAACGGCCGCTCGACGTACGACTCACCGTCCAGGGAGAGCAGGTCGAAGGCCACGAACGACGCCGGGGTCTCGGCCGCGAGCTTCTTCACCCGTGAAGCGGCCGGGTGGATGCGCTGCTGAAGCAGGTCGAAGTCGAGCCGGTCGCCGGACTCCGGCGAGACGAGCACGATCTCACCGTCGATCACGGCCCGGTCGGGGAAGTTCGCCTTGACCGCCTCGACGATGTCGGGGAAGTACCGCGTCATCGGCTTCTCGTTGCGCGAGCCGATCTCGACGAGGTCGCCCGACCGGAAGATGATCGACCGGAAGCCGTCCCACTTCGGCTCGTAGAGCACCTCGCCCTTCACGGCCCCGAAGTCCTTGACCGGCTTGGCCAGCATCGGGGGCACGGGCGGGACCACGGGGCCCCACACGTCGCGGAGCTCCGCGTCGCGCTCTGCCTTGGGTGCCATGTACTCCTCGTCCGACTTGTCCTGGCGGCGCTTGCTCGGCTGCACGCGGGGTGGCTCACCCGGCATCTTCGGGTAGTCCGGCGGGAAGTTCAGCTCACCCAGGCCTCGCTCGTTGATGTCCTTGTCCCACAAGGCGATCGCAGCGGCGACGTCACCGACGGCGTCGTCCATGCCGGCCCAGGCGTCACGGGTCGCCACGAGAGCGGGGACGGTGCGCACCGTCAGCTCGCGAGGGTCGACGTCGCGCAGCTCGTCCCAGGTCACCGGTGTCGACACCGGTGCGCCCGGGAGCGGGCGGGGCGAGTAGGCCGACGCGATCGTCCGGTCGCGACAGGCCTGGTTGAAGTCGACGAAGATACGCTCGCCGCGCTCCTCCTTCCACCACGAGGTGGTGACCAGGTCGGGCAGCCGGCGCTCCAGCTCGCGGGCGATCCCGATGACGCCGTGCCGGACCGCGAGGAACTCGTGCGTCGGTGCCACCCGGGCATAGACGTGCACGCCCCGGTTGCCTGAGGTCTTCGCCCACGCGGTGAGCCCGATCTCGGCCATCACCTCCCGGAGCGCGTATGCCGCCTCGACCGCGTCGCGGAAACCGCGCCCCGGCTGGGGGTCGAGGTCGATCCGCAGCTCGTCGGGGTTGTCGACGTTGCCGGTGCGCACGGGCCACGGATGGAAGGTGATCGTGTTCATCTGGGCCGCCCAGACGGCGCTCGCGACCTCGTCGATGACCAGCTGCGGGTGCCGTCGTCCGGACGGGTAGGTGCACATCACGGTGCGGGTCCACTCGGGCACGCCCTTGGGCGGGTTCTTGGAGAAGAACTCCTCGCCCTCGATCCCCTCAGGGAACCGCTGCAACGTCACAGGTCGGTCGCCGAGGGCATGCAGGAGCGGATCTCGCACGGCCACAAGGTATTCGGCCATGTCCAGCTTGGTGACGGGCCTGCCGTCGGCCATCCCGGAAGCGGGCCACAGCTCGCGATCGGGGCTCGACACCTTGACCTCGCGGACCCCATCGGGGCCGGGCGCTTCGACGACGGCGGGCTTCGCGCTCACCCGAGGATCGTAACCAGCCGCCGCCCCCGAAGCCCTTGTGTCACGCAGCAACACGTCCGGGGTGTGTTCTGGCTGTCCGGACCGCCGATGACGTCGCTCGCGCGGTCGTCCTACGAACCAACTACGCCAGGGAGTGCCGCTACCCGTGGCGCGGAACCGCGCCCCCTTGGCGCGATCTACCTCGTCGGCGCTGGCGCCGGCGCGCACGATGCGCGGCTTCCTGCCCGATCTTGGTTGCCGGGGCGCGCCGGCCAACTCGGCGATAGTGATGTCGCCGATCCCTGTGAAACCTTGGGCCTCGCGCATCTTGACCGTAGCGACTCGGTGTGCAGCCCTGGGGCCCCGCCGGCGGTGGGCGGGGTGTGGGGCGGTGCAGCTAGAGGTGCCAGGTGATGCCGGTGTCGGTGACGGTGGCGGTGAGGTTGCGTTGGTGCACGAGGGTGTGGTGGCGGCCGCAGAGGAGGGCGCCGTTGGTCAGGTTGGTGGGGCCGCCGTCGGCCCAGTGGGTGATGTGGTGGGCTTCGGTCCATTGGGGTGGGATGGTGCAGCCGGGGTAGGAGCAGCCGTGGTCGCGGCGGGCCAGGGCGTGGCGTTGGGCGGGGGTGAAGAGGCGTTCGGTGCGGCCTAGGTCCAGGGTTTCCGAGGGTCCGCCGAGGATGGTGGGGATGATGCCGGCTTCGCAGGCCAGGCGGCGGACGGTGCCGGGGGACAGGGTGGCGTCGTTGGCGCAGATGCCGGCGCCGCGGAGCTGGCCGAGCAGGGCTTGCAGGGTGATGGTGATGACCAGCTGGGTGCGGGGGGTGCGGGTGACGCCGTGGGGGGCGGCCACGGCGCGTCCGATGAGTTCGAGCAGGGCGTCGGCTCGGCGGGTCGAGGCGGTGCGCGGGTCCCGCTGACCAGGCCCGTGGCCGGCCGGTGCGTGCCCAGAGCCAGGGCCGGCCTCGCCCCGTTCGGTCGTGCTGGGGGTGTTGGTGGGGGGTGCAGTGGTGGTCGGGTCGGGGTCGGGCCAGGGGGTCGATGGCGGCGTCGAGGATGGCGGCGCCTTCGGGGTCCAGGCGGAGCCGGTACTCGGTGTAGGCGGTGGTGGTCCGGATCCGGGTCAGGGCCCGGCCGAGCCGCATCGCGGTGTCGGTGGCGTCGAGCTCGGCGGGGGGTTTGAGCGAGGCGCGGGCGTGCGCGGCGAGCCGGCCCAGCTCGCGCACGGACAGCACGTCGCAGGAGTCGGCCATGGCGGTGGTGATGTCGCGAAGGTGCTCGGGGTCCGCGACCCGGGCCAGGTCGTCGTGGAACCGCAGGATCGGCGCGGCCTGGCTGGTGGTGACCTGTCCGGCGGTGACCCCGGCGGCGAGCCGGGTCCACAACGGCCCACCCCCTGCCCCGATCCCAGCGCCGACCCCGTCGCCATCGGTGACCCCGTCGATTCCGTCGACTCCGTCGACTCCGTCGGCCATGCCGGTGGTTTCGGGGACGTTGGCGGTGACGTTGCAGGCGGTGAGGGCGTTGGTGGTGGCGACCGCGGCGGCGACCCGGGCCAGCGCGGGCGCGGCGGCCGGTTCCAGGTCGGGGGCCATGGTGCGCAGCCAGTCGGCCGGGGAGAGCCCGTGCGTGGTGGCCAGACCGCGGGAGTCGGCCTCGGCGGCCAGCCGCACGGTCAGGGTGTCAGCCAGGGCCCGGAGCCGTTGGGCCTTGCCCAGGGCCTGGCCGACGTGGGCCTCGGGCAGCGACCAGGTCGGGTAGTCCAGCGTCTGCTGCATCGTGGCCAGCAGCGAGTCCAGTGTCCCGGCCAGACCATCTGTCTCACCAGTCTCGGCCGTCTCGGCGGCCTCGGCGGTCTCACGGTTCTCGACGCGGTTGACGGGCTTGAAGGGGTCGGCGTGATCGAGCCGTGGCGCTGGGGCACCGCTGCCGGGCGCGGCCAGGGGTGGCGTGTCGCGCTCGGTATCGGTGCCGGTGTGCATGTCTCCAGGATAGAAGCCACCACTGACAACCGAACGCAAACCGCATCTCAACTAGGCAAACTCAGACAAGATCCGACCACCGTTGTGGATGACCGCAGCTGCCTGTGACCTCCAATCGCGATCCCAGCTTCTGTGAGCAGGCACCTGCCAGATGCGGAGGCCAGGTGTCAGGAGCTCGCAGTGGGCTCCGAGAAGGGTCGCATCATGCTGGACCGCGATACTTGGGCGCGTGAGGGTCACGAGGGACGATGTACGGGCGGCCGCTGGCCGGATCGCGGGACGCGTGAGACGTACGCCCTTGATGCCGCCTGCTGGCCGGGACTCAGTCTGGCTCAAGTGCGAATTTCTCCAGCACTGTGGCGTGTTCAAGACTCGGGGCGCCTTCAACCGCCAGCTCGCAGCGCTCGAAACCGGCGAGATCGGCGACGTCGGCATCGTCGTCGCGTCAGGCGGGAACGCCGGGCTGGCGCACGCATTTGTCGCGCGCGAGCTGGGCGTCCGGGCCACCGTCTTCGTGCCGGAGATAGCGCCAGAAGTCAAGGTCGAGCTCATCCGCAGCTATGGCGCTGATGTGAGACGGGCGGGCACCGAATATGCCGAGGCCTACCAAGCCGCTGTCGAGTTCGGAAAGGAGAGCGGCGCGGCATTCGCCCACGCCTACGATCAGCTCGAAGTCGCGGCAGGGGCCGGCAACCCTGTGCGAGGAGATCTTCGAGGACGAGCTGTCCATCGACACGGTGATTATCGCGGTCGGCGGCGGCGGTCTCTACGCCGGAGTCGCGGCGACGGCCTTCGGCCGGGCGCGGGTCGTCGCGGTCGAGCCGGAGCGCTGCCCCACGCTGAACCGCGCTATGGCCGCCGGGCAAGCCGTCGATGTTGAGGTTTCGGGCGTCGCAGCAGACTCGCTCGGTGCCCGGCGGGTCGGCGCCCTGGCGTTCGCAGCGCTGGAGGCCGAGCCGCCGATCTCGGTCCTCGTCACCGACGACGACATCATCGACGCGCGAGAACGGCTGTGGAGCGAGTACCGCATCGCGTCCGAGTTCGGTGCAGCGGCGGCATACGCTGCGCTGTCCTCGGGCCGGAAGCCGCGTCACGACGAGCGTGTCGCGGTCGTCATCTGCGGCGCCAACACCGACCCGGCGACGCTGACCCGGCGACGCTGACCCGGCGACGCTGACCCGGCGACGCTGACCCGGCGACGCTGACCCGGCGACGCTGACCCGGCAACGCCGCCCCGGCAACGCCGCCCCGGGGCGAGGCGTCGGCTCAGGCCCTGCTGCGACTGCCGCGAAGCACCAGCGCGAGCCCGGCAAGCGCGACGATCGGGCCGACAACCGCCCACAGGGTCTGCCCTGACATGGCGCTGCCACCGATGACCCCGAGTCCTTGCAGCATCCAGACGAGCCCCATGGCCACGAGCAGCAGTCCCACCACGATGAGGACCGGTGATCTTTTCATGAGTCGAGTCTCACACCTTTCGCAGGTGTGACGACGACCATGGCCGACCGGGTATCTCTTGACTGTCGCGGGAGACTTGTGAGGTGACCATGGACCTCGGCACGCGGATGGGCGGGGGAGTGCTGGCCACGACCCTCGGTGCCGCCACGGGCGGGCAGCGCAAGACGCTGCATGCCTGGGGACGGACCTACCTCGGGGCGGTGCGCATCGATGCTCCGATGCCGGACCTGGCGATCCCGCTCGTCGAGGACCGCGGCGTCCACCGCTGCACCGTCCGGTTCTCGCGGGCCCTGTCCACGCCGGCGGGCTGGTGGGACATCGGCGGGGTGGCCGTGCGCATCCCGGAGGCGGGCTGCTCCGGCGGGCCTGCCGACCTGTGGTTCACGACGACCGGGGCCGGGCGGGTCTCGCGGCACGTTCCCCGGCCGACCCGGCGACCGTCGACGGGACCACTCACCACGATGCTGCCGACCCGCGCGGCGGCCGGCTGCAGCGTGGCGCTCATGGTTGCCCCGATGACTGAGGGTGAGCCTCCGAGGGAGTACGAGCTGAGCATCTCGGTGGGGGGCTCTCCGTGGTTCCCGATCGGGCTGCTGCACATTCAGCACGAGGTCCCGGACGAGCCCACCCGCTACGACCCCGTCGTCGACGAGCTCGACGGCACGACGGTGCCGCCGTGGGTCGTGGCACTTCGCGAGCCAGGGCACCTGTGGGCCCGGCGGCATACCTCGCCCCCCACGTGACCGTGTAGCCACCGGCAGCCCGCGACGAAGGGGGACCGAACCACCCTTATCGCATGAAGCCACCCGTGCGCGGGTGGCTTCACGCTGGAAGGGCGGCTTCGGCACCAGGCCGTCACTGCGAAACCACAGAAACGGGCGCCCGTATCTATTTACATCTGCCTGATTGAGTGGTTTCATGGTGGGCAAGCACCACCAACACCGGACGAAGGGGTCCCCGTGTACGCAGCGGAGCGGCAGCAGCGGATCATGGTCGAGGCGCGCCGCGCCGGCCGAGTCGAGGTGAGCGCACTCGCCGACTCCCTCGGCGTCGCTGCCGAGACGGTCCGTCGCGACCTGTCGGCCCTGGAGCGGCGGGGGTCGCTGCGCAGGGTCCACGGGGGTGCCATCCCGGTCGAGCGGCTCGAGGTCGAGCCGAGTCTCGCGACCCGGTTCGGGCGCCTGGCCGACGTGAAGCGGCGGATCGCCGCGCGGGCCCTCGACGAGATCCCCGCGGGCGGCAGCATCCTGCTCGACTCCGGGTCCACCACCCAGGTCGTGGCCGAGCTCCTGCCGGCAGAGGCCGAGCTGACCGTCCTGACCAACAGCATCGCCGTCGCGACCACCCTCTCGTCGCACCGAGGTGTCAGCCTCTACCTGCTCGGCGGACGAGTCCGCAGCACGACGGGAGCAGCCGTCGGCGACTGGACCACCAGCGCCCTGGCCGATGTCGCCGTCGACGTCGCCTTCGTGGGGACCAACGGGATCTCCGTCCAGCGCGGACTGACCACCCCCGACCAGGCCGAGGCGGTCGTCAAGCGGGCCATGGTCAAGGCCGGTCGCTCGTGCGTCGTCCTCACCGACTCGAGCAAGGCCGGTGACGACCACCTGCACCGGTTCGCCGGCCTCGACGACGTCGACGTCCTCATCACCGACAGCGACCTCGACGACGAGCTCGTCACCGGCTTCCGGGCCTCGGGCCTGCGGGTGGTGACGGCATGATCGTCACGCTGACCCCCAACCCGAGCGTCGACCGCGCCGTCGTCATCGACGCCCTCCGCCGTGGCGAGGTCCACCGCGCCACCGACAGCCGGATCGACCCGGGCGGCAAGGGAGTCAACGTCTCCCGTGCGATCGCCGCGCAGTCCGGGGAGACGGTCGCGGTCCTCCCGGTCGGCGGCCCGGAAGGGCATCTGCTCGAGGAGCTCCTCGACGCGGCGGGCGTGGCCCGTCGCAGCGTTCCCGTCTCCGGGACGGTCCGGATGAACATCACCGTGCTCGAGCCCGACGGCACCACCACCAAGCTCAACGAGCCGGGTCCCACCCTGACCGCAGACGAGGTCGACGCCCTGCTCGGAGCGACGCTCGAGCTCGCCCAGGGTGCCGACTGGGTCGTCGGCTGCGGAAGCCTCCCTCCCGGCGCCCCCACCGACCTGTATGCCGTCCTCGTCGGCCTCGTGCGCGAGCGTGGCGGACATGTGGCGATCGACTCGTCCGGTGCGCCGATGGCGACCGCCCTCGCGGCCAAGCCGTCGCTCATCAAGCCCAACCACGAGGAGCTCGCCGAGGCCGTGGGCCACACGCTCCCGACACTCGGCGACGTCCGTGACGCCGCGCGCGACCTGGTCCGCGACGGCATCGACACCGTCGCGGTGAGCCTCGGTCGCGACGGCGCGCTGCTCGTCACGCCGGAAGAGGTCGTCCACGCCACGGCGACGATCAGCAACCCCCTGTCCACCGTGGGGGCCGGCGACTGCATGCTCGCCGGTCTGCTCCACGGCCTGTCGAGCGGCCTGAGTGCCGCCGACGCCCTCATGAGCGGTGTCGCCTGGGGCGCGGCAGCCGTCACCCTCCCGGGAAGCCGGGTCCCCTCACCTGGGGATCTCATCGGCATACCCGTGGACCTCTACCGCAGCCCCGACTTCAGCCGGGTTCTGTCTCACTGAGCCGGAAAGGAAACTCATGTCCCTCATCACCGAACAGCAGGTCGTCCTCGACCTCACCGGTGCCGACCGCCACGAGGCGACCCGAGCGCTCGGTGAGCGGCTCGTCGCGTCCGGGCGCTGCACCGACCTGTCCGCCTTCCTCGATGACGTCCGCAAGCGCGAGGAGACCATGGCCACCGGTCTGCCCGGCGGCATCGGCATCCCGCACGCCCGCAGCGCCGCCATCACCGAGCCGTCGCTCGTCTTCGGACGCTCCACCGACGGCATCGACTGGGGCGCCAAGGACGGCCCCGCCAGGCTCATCTTCCTCATCGCGGCCCCCGAGGGCGGCGGCGACGCGCACATGCAGATGCTGCCGAAGCTCGCGCGTGCCCTGATGAAGAAGGACTTCAAGGAGGCGCTCGCATCGGCTACGACCGAGGCCGAGGTGGTGCGGATCGTCAGCGCGGAGGTCGAGCTCGACCAGCCGGCGGCCGCAGCTGCGGCGCCTGCCACGACGGGCGGGGTCACTGCAGCGGCCGCGGCCGGTGCGGTCGCTGACCGGACCGGAGCGGCCGGCGGCGCCACGGCGACCGCGACCGCACCGAAGCGTTCGCTCACCCTGGTCGGGGTCACGTCGTGCCCCACCGGCATCGCGCACACCTACATGGCGGCCGAGGGCCTGGAGAACGCAGCCAAGGCGGCCGGTCACACCATGAAGGTCGAGACCCAGGGCTCGGCCGGGTCGAAGCCGCTCAGCGCCGCCGAGATCGCGGCGGCGGACGCGGTCATCTTCGCCCACGACCTGCCCGTCAAGGACGCCGGGCGCTTCGCCGGCAAGCCCACCATCGACGTGGGTGTGAAGCGTGGCATCTCGGACGGGGCTCAGCTCGTCGCCCAGGCCGAGGAGCTCGTCGCGGAGTGGGACGCCGACCCGGCCAAGGCCGAGGCCGCCCGGGCGGCGGCGGCCGGAGCGCCTGGCTCAGGCGGGCTCGTCACGAAGGTCGACGAGACCGCGGGACTCGGCACCCGCATCCGCCAGTGGCTCATGACCGGTGTGTCCTACATGATCCCGTTCGTCGCGGCGGGCGGCATCCTCATCGCGCTGTCGTTCATGCTCTCGCAGGTCTCCCTCGGCGAGGAGGGCCCGATCGAGATCGTCAAGTACAACCTCACGAGCCACGACCAGTACAACATCGCCCAGAACTTCAGCATCGGCAGTCTGACGGCCTGGGCAGGGTTGCTCTACGTGATCGGTGCGGCCTCGTTCGGCTTCCTCGTGCCGATCCTGTCGGGCTTCATCGCCTTCGCCATCGCCGACCGCCCGGGTCTCGTCCCCGGCATCGTCGGCGGCTCCGTGGCGTTCACGATGGGCGCCGGCTTCCTCGGCGGCATCGTGACCGGCCTCCTCGGCGGCTTCGTCGCCCGGTGGATCGCAAGCTGGAACGTCGCCAAGGGCGTGCGCGGCGTCATGCCGGTGGTCGTCATCCCGCTGCTGTCGGCCTTCATCACGCTCGGCCTGTTCATCGTCGTGCTGGGCCGGCCGATCGCCAACCTCACCACCGCGCTCAACAACTGGCTCAACGGCATGTCCGGGACCAGCGCCCTCGTGCTCGGCGCGATCCTCGGCGCGATGATGGGCTTCGACCTCGGTGGCCCGGTCAACAAGGTCGCGTACGCGTTCGCCACGACCGGTCTCGCCGCTGCCGGCGCCGCGACCGACGCGCCGCAGCTGAAGATCATGGCTGCCGTGATGTGCGCCGGCATGGTGGCGCCGCTCGCGATGGCGCTGTCCACGGTCGTCCGTCCGCATCTCTTCTCCGAGCCCGAGCGGGAGAACGGCAAGGCAGCATGGCTGCTCGGCGCGTCGTTCATCTCCGAAGGCGCGATCCCGTTCGCAGCGGTCGACCCGGTGCGCGTCATCGCATCGTCAGTGGTCGGCTCCGCCGTGGCCGGCTCGCTGGCCATGGTGTTCGGCGCGACCCTGCGGGCTCCCCACGGCGGCATCTGGGTGCTGCCGCTCATCGGCAACTTCCTGCTCTTCCTGCTCGCTCTCGTCATCGGCGTCGTCGTCATGGCGGCGATCGTCGTCGCGCTGAAGTCTCGCGAGCACAACCTCGCCGAGGTCGAAGCGGCGGCTACCGTCTGAGACCTGACCACCACACCTCGAAGGAGACCCAAACATGTCGACTCGCACCGTCACCATCGCCTCCTCCGTCGGGCTGCACGCGCGCCCTGCGGCGCTCTTCGTGGAAGCCGCCACCAACTCCGGCCTCGACGTCGAGATCAGCCGTCCGGGTGAGGACCCGGTCGACGCGACGAGCATCCTGGGGGTCATGGCCCTCGGCGCCAAGCACGGCGAAGAGGTGGTCCTCTCCGCGGACGGCGACGGCGCCGACGCCGCGCTCGACTCGCTCGTCGAGCTCCTCTCCCGAGACCTCGACGCCGAGTAGGAGGCCGACCATGGCGGGCACCGCAGGCGGCACTGGCGCCGACGTAGGGGCGCAGGCCACGGCCGGGACCTCCGGCCAGGCGGACGGGCAGACGGTGCAGACGCGGCCGACGCTGCACGGTATCGGTGTCAGCCCGGGCACGGCATACGGGCCGGTGGTGCAGGTCGCGCCACCGGTCCGGCCCCCGGCCGACGAGCCGGCGGCAGCAGACCACGATGCCGCGCTCGCCGACGTCAAGGCGGCCCTCGAGTCGGTCGCGGTGTCCCTCGAGGCACGCGCTGCCGCGGCCGACGAGACGGCGCAGCAGATCCTCAAGGCGACCGCGCTCATCGCGCGCGACAAGGGGCTGGCCAAGGCGGCCGACAAGCAGCTGAGCCGGGGCCACGGCCCGGCCACGTCGATCGCCAACGCCGTCGAGGAGTATGCCGTCCAGTTCGAAGCGCTCGGAGGATACTTCGCCGAGCGGGTCACCGACCTGCGCGACGTGGGGTCGCGTGCGGTGGCCGCCGTCCTCGGCGTCCCTGCGCCGGGGGTGCCCGACTTCAGCGAACCGAGCGTCATCGTGGCCGAGGACCTCGCGCCCGCCGAGACCGCCACGCTCGACCGTGCGCTCGTCGTCGGCATCATCACCCAGGCCGGTGGGCGGACGAGCCACACCGCGATCCTCGCCGCCCAGATGGGCATCCCGGCCGTCGTCCAGCTGTCCGGGGCGACCGGCATACCGGCTGGGACACCGGTCGCTCTGGACGGCGACACCGGTGAGGTCGCGATCAACCCCGACCCGAGCCTGGTCGAGGAGCAGCGGGTGCGGCGCGAGCGCCGCGCGGCCGCACTGGCGCAGCTGTCGGGGCCGGGCGCGACGAAGGACGGCCTCCGGGTCGCCCTCCTGGCGAACATCGGCGGCGTCGACGACGCGGTCGCGGCGGGAGCGCTGGACCTCGAGGGCGTCGGCCTGTTCCGCACCGAGTTCGTGTTCTTGTCCGCGGACAAGGCGCCCACGGTCGAAGAGCAGGCTGACATCTACCGCAAGGTGCTCGCGCCGTTCGGCGAGCGCCGCGTCGTCGTCCGCACGCTCGACGCCGGCGCGGACAAGCCGCTGGCGTTCGCCGACCTCGGCCCGGAGGAGAACCCGGCACTCGGCCGTCGTGGCCTCCGTCTCTCGGCCGAGCGCCCGGACCTGCTCGACGCCCAGCTCGAGGCGCTCGCCGTCGCCGCGCGCGAGACCGGCGCCGACGTGCGCGTCATGGCGCCGATGGTCGCGACGGTCGAGGAGGCGGCCTGGTTCGCCCGGCGGGTCCGCGAGAACGGCCTGCCCAAGGCGGGCGTCATGATCGAGGTGCCGGGCGCTGCCCTGCGCGCGGCGGACGTGCTGGGCGAGGTCGACTTCGGCAGCCTCGGCACGAACGACCTCGCGCAGTACACCATGGCCGCCGACCGGATGCAGGGCGAGCTGTCCGACCTGCTCGACCCGTGGCAGCCCGCGGTGCTCGACGTCGTGGCGGCCGCGTGCGAGGGCGCCCGCAGGGTCGGCCGACCGATCGGGGTCTGTGGCGAGTCTGCCGGTGACCCGCTGCTGGCTCTCGTGCTCGTCGGGCTCGGCGCCTCCAGCCTCTCCATGGCGCCGACCAAGGTGCCAGTCGTGCGGCTCGCGCTCTCGCTGCACACCCAGCTCGACTGTCAGGGGCTGGCTGCCGCGGCCCGAGCCGCGCGGACGGCGCGGGAGGCCTACGAGTCCGTGCACGCCAAGGCGAAAGCCGAGCTGGCCGCCCTGCTCTAGGCAGCGGGGGGCGCAGCGGCCACTCGACTGGACAGACCCACACCCACCCGTCGAGTGGCCTTGCCGTCACATGCCGCTGCCCAAGCCAAGTGGGGCCTAGAGCGGGAGGTGCTCGCGGAGGAAGTCGACCGTCCGGTCCCAGGCGAGTCTCGAGGCCTCCGGGTGGTGCCACGGCATGTCGTCGTTGTCGAAGGCGTGGTCCGCACCGGGGTAGGTCACGACGGTTGTCTCGGGCTGGGTCTCCAGGGAGGCTTCGATCTTGCGGACGGTCGCGGTGTCGATGAAGGAGTCGTCGAGCCCGAAGTGGTGCAGGCTCGGGGCCGTGACGGTCATCAGGTCGTGCAGGCCGGGCAGCGCCGAGCCGTAGTACGACACGAGAGCGTCGATCGGACCGGCCTCCTCGGCCTCGAGGTGTGCCGCCACGTTGTAGCCCACCCCGCCGCCGAAGCAGAAGCCGACGAGGCCGACGCCGCCGACGACCTCCGCGCGGTCACGCAGCGAGGTGACCGTCGCTGTGGTGTCGAGGACAGCCGCCTGCCAGTCGAGGCGCTGGACGAGGCCCATGCCCTGCTGGAGCGCATCCTCGCCCTCGACCGGTCCGGTGACACCCAGGCGCCAGAAGAGCTCTGGGGCGACGACGACGTAGCCGATCTCGGCGAGCTGCGCGGCACGTCGCTGGACGTAGGCGCTCACCCCGAAGATCTCCTGCACCAGGACGATGCCGGGCCCGGTGCCGCTCGGCGGCAGCCAGAGGTGGGCCGGCATGTCGCCGGCGTCGGTCCGGACCGTGATGTCTTCGCTCATGACGCCATACAACCCCAGACCGGCCCGGTGGCGGGGCAGAGACACGACTCGGCCCGGCGGCATACGTCATGTTTCGTATGCCGCCGGGCCGAGGGCTCGGGGTCAGGCCAGGCGCCGCTGGGCGCGGAGCTCGAGCAGTCTGGATTCGTAGGCGCGGACGCGGTCAGCGAGGCGCTCGTGCTCGTGCTCGTGCCGGCGAAGGAGGACCACGAGGCGGACCACGGCCACAGTCATGGCCGCGCCGAGGGCCCACATCGTCATGACCTGGATCGGGGTCGTCGTGCGTCCGGTCGCGACCAGGACGAGCAGTCCGGCGAAGGCACCGATGACGACGACGAAGAGTCCGCCGACCTGGCGGCCCGTGGACCGTCCGGTCGCGTCGAGCGCGCCCTTGGCGTACGCGCGCTCCTCACGGGCGGCGGTCCGGTGCAGGTACGTCGCGGCGGGGAAGCGGTGAGTCGCCTTGCGAGAGAGGGGACGCGGCCTCATGTTGTGGTCCCACGGGCTCTCCTCGGCGAGCGGCTGGGAGGCGAAGTCAGCGGTCTGCCAGGTGACGGGGTGGGTCTGGACGGACATGGAGCTCCTTCTCTCTGACGTCACGGCCCGCGTCAGGCGTCGTCGCGGGACTTGAGGTCCGAGCCGAGGGCGTAGGCGCCGACGACCAGGGCCGAGGCCGCGATGACGATGTCCTTGAGCACGTACTGGCCCATGATCGTCGGACCGTGCGGGAAGAGGTCGGCCGTGAAGAGGGCGAGCGGCGACATGATGCCGATGAGCGCGGCGCCGAGCATGACGATGCCGAAGCGCAGGAACTTGCCGGTCAGCAGGATCAGGCCGATCACCGTCTCGGTCACCGCGGTGAGCAGCACGGCGTTGTGGCCGGAGACCATTCCGAAGGTCAGCCGGTCCAGGGTGGCCGACGCGATCTGCTCGGCGGGGCTGTAGCCAGGGAAGAACTTCAGGACGCCGAAGCCGAGGAAGACCAGGCCGAGGCTGATCCGCAGTGCGTGGATGCTGTAGGTGTTGAGGAAGACGTGAAGCCTGCGGACGGCGCCGTCGACGAGCGAGCGGGCCGAGGTGACCGAGCCGGACCGGGTGATGCGAGCGGGGCGGTCGATGACGAGCTGCGACATGTTCGGTTTCTCCTTGACGTGGGTCTATGGCACGTCAGAAGCGCCCGCGGTCCCGGAGATACTCACGGGGGCCGCAGTTGAGTCGAACTACCTAGAATGAAGCAGGGCCTTCAGGGGCAAAACGGACGACGTGCTCGACCGCCGGCGTGGTGCCTGATTCTCTTGACACCCAGGGGGATTGGGGACTCGCGGCGGGAGCGCAGCGCCGCCTCGTCAGGCAGGCTCAGCGGTCGAGGGTCCCCTGGTCGACCACGGTGCGGGCGATGACGGCCGACAGCAGCGAGCCCACGCAGATCCCGAGCACGAGGTTGATGATCGCGACCGTGGCCTTGTCGGACATCGAACCCGAACGGGTGAACGGGATGACGAACCCGGCCACCGTGAAGAGGCCGACGATCCACCCGAAGAACACGGTCGGCCGGGGCGTCGACAGCGAGAGCAGGTGGGCCAGCCCCGTTGCGGCCAGGGCCAGGAGTGCCGCCGTGAGGGCGTAGTTGGCAGTCAGCGACTGGAAGGGTGACAGGATCACGGCCGCGCCGCTGAGGTTCCGGTTGAGGATGTTCTGCCCGATGAGGACGCCGATCCAGGCCACGAGCGCCGCCACGACCGCGGTCGCGGCGCCTCCGGACCACAGGCGCGGGACGTCGATCACCATGCGTGGCGAGGTGCGTGCGTACTGGTCCGGGCGGCGGATCGGGTCGGAGCCGGGCTGGTACGACATGTGAGCCTCCTGGCGGCTGAGAGGCACCGCGCTGATGGTTCTTCGATACTACGAGGCAAACGTCCCTCACCGGACGGGACTCGTCGAGGCTCGTCGGGCGCGGCGCGTATGGGGCACGAGCTGATCACTCGACCGTCGACTGGTCGCTCGGAACTCAGGCCGAAGCGCACCTGTAGTTTTCTCCACCCTCCTTCGGGCACAAAGGTGATGGCCCCGGTGACCGGCGCCCGCCTACCGTGAATGCGTGACCACCGCGAGTCCCACCCCATCGACACCGAGCGCCTCGGGCGCCACTGCGGCCGTAACGAGCGCTCCCGCCACCGGCGGGATGCGCGCGAACCGGGCGGCGAGCTTCGCCGAGCGAAGGCTGGCACCGCGCCACACGGCATACGTCGTCCTCGGCGGGCTCGTCGCGTCGCTCGCGGCACCCTTCATCTGGACGTTCATCGGCATGGGCATCGGGATGCTCATCCTCGTCGTCGGCTTCGTCTTCATCGGGCTGGCCATGCTGCTGTCCGAAGGTCTCACTCGCTGGCACCGGGCCCGCGCCGCAAACCTGCTCGGGGTCGTCATCGACGCGCCGGCGCCCTCGGCAGTCGAGGGGTGGCGGGGCCAGCTGTCCCGGCTCGGCCAGGCCGCGTTCTGGCGCCAGCTCACCTACAACGCCATCATCGCGCCGACGCTGCTGGCCGCCTCGGCCGCCGTCATCGCGTTCAGCTGGGGAGGCGGCTTCGCCCTGGCGACGTCGCCCCTGTGGCGGACCGTGGGCCCCGACGCAGCCACCGTGCCGGGGGGCGTCCTGCAAGGGGTCGGCCACATCTGGGGCGGGACCGTGATCGGCGTGCTGCTGCTCTGGCTGGCTCCCTGGTTCGCCCGCGGTCTCGCGGCGCTGGATCTGGCCATCGCCAGGCCGATGCTCGGCGAGACACGCGGAGAGCAGCTGACGCCTCGGGTCACCGCCCTGGAGCAGACCCGCGCCGGCGTCATCGACGCGGCGGACGCCGAGCGTCGCCGCATCGAGCGTGACCTGCACGACGGTGCCCAGCAGCGCCTGACGTCCCTCGCACTCAACCTCGGGATGGCGCGGTCCGCCCTGCGCCCCGACGCGTCGCCCGAGGCGCGCCGGGCCATCGAGGAGGCGCACGACGAGGCCAAGCAGGCGCTGGCCGAGCTGCGGTCGTTCGTCCGCGGCCTGCACCCCGCCGTCCTCGACGAGCGCGGCCTCGACGCTGCACTCTCAGGCATCGTCGCCCGCTCGCCGATCCCGACGAGCCTGCACGTCGTGCTCGCGGAGCGCCCACCACGCACCCTCGAGGCCGTCGCCTACTTCGTGGTGTCCGAGGCCCTGACGAACATCGCCAAGCACTCCGGCGCCACTGCCGCGGCCGTGCGCGTGACGTCCGACGGGCGGCGCCTCGTCGTCGAGGTGACCGACAACGGGCACGGTGGTGCGAGCCAGGGCGCCGGCTCCGGTCTGACCGGCCTCGCTCACCGCGTCGCGGCCGTCGACGGCACCCTGGAGGTCAACAGCCCCGCTGGAGGTCCCACCGTGCTCCGGGCGGAGATGCCATGCGCGTCGTGATCGCCGAAGACTCGATCCTGCTGAGGGACGGGCTGATTCGCATGCTGGGTGCCCACGGGATCCAGGTCGTCGACGCTGTCGGCGACGCAGAGTCCGCCCTCGACGCGGTCTCCCGGCACCAGCCTGACCTCGCGCTCCTCGACGTCCGTATGCCGCCCACCCACACGGACGAGGGCCTGCGCGCCGCCCTTGTCATCCGCGCGCAGTGGCCCGAGGTCGCGCTGCTGATCCTCAGCCAGTACGTCGAAGAGCGTTATGCCGCAGACCTGCTCGCAGGGACGACCTCTTCCGTCGGGTACCTGCTCAAGGACCGGGTCGCTGACGTGGACGAGTTCGTCGAGATGCTTCGCCGGGTCGCCGACGGGGGGACCGCGCTCGACCCCGAGGTGGTGGCCCAGCTCCTCGTCCGCCGCGACAAGAGCCCGCTGCACCGGCTGACCGAGCGCGAGCGCGAGACGCTCGAGCTGATGGCGGAGGGCCGCTCCAACACTGGCATCGCCCGCGCCCTGCACGTCACCGAGAGCGCCGTGGCCAAGCACGTCAACGCGATCTTCACCAAGCTCGAGATGCCGATGACCTCGAGCGACCACCGGCGAGTCCTCGCCGTCCTCCAGTACCTCGCCGAGTAGGAAGCGTGAGCGAACGACCATGAACGCCAACCAGTTTGATCCCACGACCGGGCCGTCGAGCACGCCGGGCTCCCCTGGCACTCCTGCGGGCGCCAACCCGGGTCGCCCGGTCCTGCCGCCGGCGCCGCCGGTCCCCGACGACCGCATCCACGGCGACGACCTCCCCGGCAACGAGCCCTTCGGTGCGTCCTGGCTGCGGCCGACCCTGACGGCCACCGCCGACCCCGCCCAGCGCACCACGGAGCCCGCACCGGCGCGACCGACGCCCAGCGCGCCCATGAGCAGCCCACCGACGAAGTCCTGGCTCATCGCGGGGCTCGGGGCGACGCTGCTGCTCGCCGCCGCTGCGAGCTTCAGCTCCTGGAACGCGCTGACCGGCGGACTGTGGCGCTCGGCCGACCAGAGCCAGTCCTACACGCAGAGCATCAGCAACATCACGTTCGAGGGCTCCTCCGGCGACGTCGTGATCCGTGCCGACTCCGCGTCCGGCAAGGTCGAGGTCAGCCGCCACCTCAGCTGGGGCCCGGGCTCGACCCAGCCGAAGCCCGATGAGTCGGTGACCGGGTCGACGCTCAAGATCGCCTCGAACTGCTCGGCCTTCATGTCGTGGTGCTCCATCGACTACATCGTCCACGTGCCGGCCGGGACCACCGTCAACCTCAACAGCGGGTCGGGCGACGTCGTGCTCGCAGGGGACCTCGGCAGCATCACCGCAGAGACCGGCTCGGGCGACATCTCGGTCGAGGGCAGCGGCACCGGTCCGGTCAGCCTCAGAGCCGGTTCGGGCGACATCGCCGCAAGTGACCTCGGGTCCAGCCAGGTCCTCGGCCACACCGGCAGCGGCAGCATGGACCTCGACTTCGCGCAGACGCCGACCGACGTGACCTTGGACGCAGGCTCCGGCGACGTGTCCGTGCTGGTGCCACAGGGCATCTACGCCGTGACCGGGGACTCGGGCTCCGGTGACCGTGAGGTCGGCGTGTCCCTCAGCTCGACGAGCACGAACAAGATCGAGATCAGGACCGGCTCGGGCGACGTCAACGTCAGCTACCGCTGAGCCACACCGGTCCGGCGACGAGCAGGACACCGCCGGAGACCCTCCATGGGCGACCACCCGCACAGGTGCCCGTATGCCGTCCACCCCGTTGGGCGGCATACGGGCACGTTCCGAGGCTATCGGCCCGGCGACTGTGCCTGTCGGCGAATCGGGTCCCGCCGCGGGGCGTCTGGGCTCGACCTAACGGCCGCGGCCCTCGACCGCCTGGACATCCTGGCCCAGCTGTGTGGGCGCCGGTGTGTAAGCGGTGGTGGCCGGCTCGTTGGCGAGGGCGGCATACTCGGCGACCTTGAAGGACGACATGGCCACGAGGCAGATCATGCCCGTCGTGAACGCGGCCAGCAGACGGGTCCGGGTGCGATCCAGGTCGGCCGGCCGCGACTTGACGGCCGTCAGGACGATCGAGCCGCACCAGACGAGCGCCCCGACGACGAAGACGACCGCGAGCGCAAGGAGCACCGCCGACCGGCCCGCAGCATCCGACGCGGCGCTCGCCACGCCGCCGTTGAGCAGCGAGTACGCGCCCGTGGCGAGGCCGAGCCCCACCAGCCCGGCCATCGTCCAGCGCACCCCGCGGCTGCGGGACTGGAGCAGTCCGGCCCCGGGGACGACGGTGCCCAGAGCAGTCAGCCCGAGCGCACGACGGAAGCCGATCTCGAGCTCCCGTCGGCGATGGCGACGGCTTCGCTGCCCAGACAGCAGGTCCGCGCGCCGGCTCGACCCGGGACGCGGGCGTCGGGGCTCCTGCGTGTGGCGCGGCGTCAGCGCGGCGAGGCCGCCTGCCGCTGCCAGGAGCAGCCCGGACACGACAAGCCCGCGGGCCGGGATCCTGCTTCCCGCACTGACGTTCTGCAGGTCGCCGGTGGGCGGCATCGGAGCGCCGGAGCCGCGTGTCGTCACCGCAGCGGCGATCGTGGTGGTCGGCGAGGTCGCCGGCCCGCTGGCGGCCGCCGCGGTCGTCGTGCTGGGTGTCGTGGTCGGTGTCGTGGTTGGCATCGCGGTCGTAGCCGTGGTGGTCGGGATGGCCGGCGAGGTGGACCTGACCGCGCGAGGGGGCGTGGCGTCCGCTCGGTCGACCGGGGTCCGGTCGTGCCGGTGGGCGGGCAGGCCCGGCTCCCGGCTCGCCGGCGGCCCGGCCGAGGGCCCAGTCCTTCGCGTCGGGATCGTCGTGGTCTGCGGTCGTGTCGTCGGCTCCCCCGTCGTGGCGGGCACCGGTGTAGCCGGGTCGCTCGCGCCTGTCGGCGCTGTCGTGGGAGCCGTGGCCGAGGTCCGCGGCGCCGTGGGTGAGTCTGTCGGGGCCTGCGTGGGTGACCCCGTGGGTGACTCTGTGGGCGACTCTGTGGGTGACTCTGTGGGTGACTCTGTGGTGGGCTGCGGCGAACCGGTCGAGTCGCTCGTGGTCGGCGTGGCGCCGGCCGGGCAGGCACCGACGCCGGGGTCATCGCCGCCGACCTGGACCACGACCACCCTCGTGTGGCTGTCCGAGAACACGTCACCGACCTGCGGCTGGTCCTGCTTCCCGGTCAGGGCCGCCCAGTCGACGTCGTTCGGGTTCTTGCCGGTCTTGACGAGCTCGTCACCACCACCGGGCTTCTGGACGTAGGTGCAGACCCAGGCCTTGTGCGCGTCGCCGGGCGTCGCCGACGCCCGGGCTGCCAGGCCGATGACCAGAGCGGCGGTCACGGCAAGACCGCCCAAGGCCACGTACACGGCCACAACTCGGCGCATGGCGATGGTCGTCGTCATGACTGTCCCTCATTCCTCGGTGCGAGCTCCATCTCCTTTCAAGACGCAGCAGCGCGCCAACTCTGGCGCTGAGGTGCCCGACGTCTCGGATTCGGGAAGGAATGATCGGAGGGACGGGGTCGGCAGATCCACGTCGAGTGGGCGCCCCGTTTCACCGGCCACGTGACTGGGGTGACCGGAGTGACGGCGCGCTCACTCGACTGGAAGGGTCAGGACGGCGAGCCCGAGGGGGTGTCGTCGTCGAACGCCGAGTGCTTGTCGTCGGGGACGACCGTCGGCTTGGGCTGCTGCTGCTCGACGAGCTTGTCGAGGCTCTTGTCCACACCGGCGCGGACCTTGCTCACGGTCTCCGTGTGCTTGCCGCCGGTCTTCTCCCCGATCTTGGCCTCGGCCTTGTCGAGGGCGCCGTCGACCTTCTCGCGGTTCTGCTCCGCGTAGCCGGCAACGAACGAGACGATCGCCTTGATCATCTCGGCGATCGCGTCTCCGAAGTCCTTGGCCTTCTCCTGCAGGTGGACCTCGTCTGCCTTGTGCTTGAGCTGGTCACCGAACGACACGGTGTCTCCTCACGTCGCTGGTCCGGCGCCGCGCCGGACTCCCTGGTCCCAGCGTCGTACTGGTGCGTAGGCGCCCGCAACCGGGGTCGTCCCGGATCCGACCCTCAGTGACCCTGAGCCGGGTCGCGAGAGACCCGGATCGGCCCGTCGCCGGGCGACCCGGCCGCCCTCTGCCGCAACCCGGCCCGCATCAGGCCGGTCCACGGGCGTACCGTCGGAGGCGTTGGTCCTGACGCCCAGGCACGGGGAGGTGGATGGCGATGCCGGAGGCCGGTACGACCCGGCGCGCTCTGGTGGCTGCGACGGTCGGGGCGGCGGTCAGCATGTCCGTCGTGACCCTCCGATGGTCCTACCTGCGCTGGGGAGCGATCGACCACGAGACCGTGGAGCAGCTGCCCGGCGACGAGCTCATCCCGTCGCCGGGGCTCGTCGCGACCCGGGCGATCACGATCGAGGCGCCACCGGCGCAGGTCTGGCCGTGGGTCGCGCAGCTCGGCCAGGGACGTGGCGGCTTCTACAGCTACGACTGGCTGGAGAACCTGGCGGGCTGCCAGATCACGAGCGCCGACCAGGTCGTGCCGGAGTGGCAGGACGTCGCGCCAGGGGACGAGTTCCGGCTGCACCCCAAGGTCGCGCTGACGGTCGTCCAGGTCGACCCCGAGCGCGCACTCGTCGTCGACGGACGCCCGCCGGAGGGAGCGCCCGGTCCGCCGTACGGGTTCACGTGGTCGTTCGTCCTGCGCAAGCATCCCCACCTCGCCACCCGCCTCATCGTCCGCGAGCGGTACGACTACACGCAGCCGTGGTCCCCGCTCGTCGTGGAACCGCTTGCGTTCGGAAGCGCGGTCATGACACACAAGATGCTGCGCGGCATACGCGACCGCGTCGAGGGCCTCGTCTGACGGGCGCTCAGGCGCGGAGGAGCTCCCAGAAGAGACCATCGCCGAAGCTCCCGTCCGCCAGGAGGTCAACCGCGTGCTCCCGGCCGAAGGTGACGAAGTCGTTGGACCGCAGGACCGCGTTGCTCGCCTCGTTGTCGGCCGCGGTCTGGGCGACGAGGCGGCGCATCCCGAGCCCACCTTCCGCACTCGGCCGGAACGCGTGCGCGATCGCAAGACGCGCCGCGGACTTGGCGACCCCGCGGCCGCGAGCGCTGGGGAAGAGCTGGTAGCCGAGCTCGGCGGCGTCGCCAGTCATCGGCCCGCCGCGGTCGAACAGGCCGACACCGCCGAGGGCCCGGTCCGTGGACGCGTCGGCGACGCACCAGTCGATCGCCGTCCCGGCCGCCTCACGCTCGCGCCGAAGGTGCAGCCACTCCGGGAACGTCTCTCGTCGCAGCACCCCGCGGGCCGGCATCCAGTGCTGCGGGTCGTCGCTGCGCGGCTCGATGGCATCGATGTCCTCGGGTCGCCAGCGCCGTAGCCGGAGTCCGTCCCCCTCGATCGTCGGAGGCACGAACCACGGGGCCTGTGGAGCGGCCGTGTCGCCGGCACCGATGCTGCCCGTCCACGTGTCGAGCGCGTCGGGCCCACCGAACGGGTCGGGGTGACTGTCCGGGATCGTCCCGTGGAAGGTGAAGCCCGCCGCCCAGACCGCCCGCCGCGACGCCCAGTTGCCCCCGATGGCGCGCCAGTGCACCCGCACCAGCGTCCGTCCCCAGACGCTGGTCCCGAAGCCGTATGCCGTCACGAGCCGGACCGCTCGCGTCATCAGGCCGCGCCCCCTGGCCTCCGGGTGCAGCCCGAAACCGAGCTCGCCCGCGGACGCGACGGCCGTTGGCCGCAGGTCGATGGTGCCGCCGAAGCGGGGTCGCCCGTCGTCGTCCACCCACTCGATCGCCCAGGACCGCTTGGCGGTCGGCGACTCCCAGTCCCGAAGGTTGGCCTCGATGAACTCGACCGCATGGTCGTCGGTGTACGGCCGGGGGACCGTCGTCCAGCGCAGGCTCTCGGGGTCGGCGCTCTGCTCGACGATCGCATCGGCATCCTCGAGCCGGTGGGCCCGCAAGGTGACGAACCCGTCAGTCAGGGTCGGCACGGTCACGATCGGCACGCTCATGCGGGCCAGCCTGCCAGCCGGCATACATCGGATGCCATGCGGTATCCGGTTGAGGTGCAACGTCGTGCCCTCGGGCGACGAAACACCTCGACCCGACCACCCCAAGGAGAGGGTCCACGGCAAACACAGACCGGGAGCCAGCGATGCTGACTCCCGGTCTGTAGGCCCGCTTCCCCTCCACAGGCTGCGTACCGGGCTCTACGGTACCGAATGAACCCCCACGAGAAACGCGCGTTGCGACATTGCCTCACCCGCGCAACGCAAGGATGATGCCTTCGAGGGGAGTTCGTGGGGTTCAAACCGTCCGAAAGGGGTTGTCGGCAGGTTGGTGACAGGGGACACGGGGGATGCAGGGGACGCGGAGGACACGCGCGTGCGCGGGCTGCGCCGCGAAGGAGTGACGCACGCCGATGGCGGAGCGGGAGTCTCCCCCAAACCGCGACTCCCGCTCCGACACACCGGGTGCGGGCGCCACGTTACGGACCAGACGTACTACGACGCTGCGTCGTTGCGCATTATGTTGCGCGGCGCAACGTCGGACGCAACGCGACGAGCGCCGTGGCGGTGGGTCACGTGCTGATCGACGAGATGCAGTGGGTGCTGCGCAACGCCCGGATGTACGCCAGGGACCATGCCCTGCGCAGTGCCGCCGGCTTCGCGCAGGGCGCCGGGATCGCCGAGCCGGTGCACCGTTCCCAGGTCGGACGCTGGGAGAACGGCCGGGTCGAGGTGACCCGAGGGCTGGTTCGCCGCTACGAGACGGTGCTCGGCCTCCCCGAAGGCCAGCTGCTTGCGGCAATCGACTTCTTCTCGCGGGCCCGCAACCCGGTCCGCGCCACGGCGACCCTGTCACCGCGCGAGGAGCCCGACGTCGACGAGACGCTCGCGCTGCTCGAGCGTGCCCTGGCCGAGGACCGCATGACCGGGCTCGACTGGGACCGCCTGTCCGACAACCTCGGGCGTATGCCGCACGCCATGATCCGGGCGCGTGACTGGGAGGCGCTGCTGCGCCGCGGTCTGGAGGAGCTGAGCCTGAGCCTCCACCTCGACTACGCCCAGCGCTCGGATGCGCTGGCCCGACTCGCCGGGCACCCTCGAAGCGGCGCGATCGTGGCGGGCATGGCCGAGGAGGTGCTCGGCCAGCCGGAGGCGCAGTTCTACAACGACACCCTGACGCTGCTGTCGTTCACGACGCACCCGGAGGCCATCGCCGTGCTCCTGGGCCAGCTCCGGGACCCGACGAACACCAGCGCCCTGCGCGCCTGCCTCCTCGTGCTGACGACCCTCGGCCGCGCCGGACGGCTCGACCGGGAGACCAAGTCCGAGGCGGCGATGCTCGCGGTGCGGCACCTGCGCGACTCCGGCCAGCCCTACCGTGTCCACCGAGGCGCGGCCAACCTGGTGCGGGAGCTGGGGCCGACCGGCAGCCAGCGGCTCGCGAGCGCCCTCACCGCCGAGGACCGGCGGGCCGCGGCTCTCATCATCCGCGACGGTCGAGCGATCAGCTCCCAGGCGATCCGCGAGGCCCACCGCCGCATCCGCGCCGCGCTCGACGTCGGCGACGGCCGGGGCGCGGCGGCCTCGGAGCCCGTGCTCAACGACCTCATCGAGACAGCGCTCGGAGACACGAACGAGGAGGACCGCTCCAACGCGCTGGGCATCATCATGATCTCGCCGCAGAGCCGCGTGATCGGCCGCGTCCATGCTCAGGCCTTCGCCCACGCGTACGCCCGCGGCGACCATGTCGCGGTGCACGAGAGCCTCACGGTGCTGACCTGGATGGGCCAGCCCGGCGACCTCGACCTCTTCGAACGGGTAGCCCTGTCCCCGGTCGCGCCGCCGGACGTCGTCATGGAGGCCGGCTACGTCGTCGGCAACACCGTCGAGGCGGCCACCCGACGGCGGGACGAGCGGGAGGCGTCGTTCGCGCGCCGGATCGCCGAGGTGATCGTGACCACCCGAGGCGAGGCCGCCGCCGACGAGCTGCGCGGCCTCACCTATGTCCTGGGCATGCGAGGCCGCTACGACCTCATCGGGACGCTCATCGAGTCGCTGCCGCCGCAGGGCATCGACCCCACCTCGACGACCGAGGTGGCACGCGGCGTGCTGAGCTGGTGGCTGGACATTCCGTCGCACCTGCGCCCCGTCCGCTGACCCGTCGGAGGCGGTCAGTAGTTTGGAGGCGTGGACACCGACGCGATGCTGACCCTGCTGCGCGACGTCGCCGAGGAGGTCATCAACCCTCGCTTCCGGACGCTGGCCGCGGGGGAGATCCACGAGAAGCGGCCCGGCGACCTCGTGACCGACGCCGACCGCGAGGCCGAGGTGCTGATCACCTCGGCCCTCCAGGCGGCATACCCGGATGCGGTCGTGCTCGGTGAGGAGGCGTATGCCGCCGACCGCGGGCTCATGGAGCGCTACGTGAGCGCTTCCCATGCCTTCACCGTGGACCCTGTCGACGGCACGAAGAACTTCGTCCACGGCTCTCCCGACCACGCGGTCATGGTGAGCGAGACGCGCGACGGCGTCGCCGTGCGCGGGTGGATCTGGCAGCCGCAGCACGAGGTGGGGTATGCCGCCGAGCGGGGTGCCGGCACCTGGCGTCACAACGCCGCCGGTGCCGTCCGGCTCACCATCGACGAGCCCGAGGCCGGCACGGATCTGCGGGGTCGCACGTCGCGGCGGGCCTGGATCGGCCGGACGCTCGACGGGATGAGGCCGATGACGCTGACCTGGGTGTCGTGCGGCATCGACTACCCGAAGCTCGTCGAGGGCGAGGCCGACTACATCGTCTACGCGAAGGCGGCGCCCTGGGACCACGTGCCCGGCTCACTCCTGCTCGCCGAGGCGGGCGGCCACCTCGGCACGACCGACGGGCGGCCCTACCACCCGCGCGACATCGCGCCCCCGGGGCTGGTCGCCGCTGCCGGCCTGACGGCATACGAGCGCGTATGCCGTGGCCTCGCGACGGACTGAGCCCTTGGCGCCTCGCTTCGCTGCGGCGCGTGCCACGGCGCCTTTGAGGCATTGCCTTCCTCCGCTGCGCTCGCTCGTTCCTCCCACGCAGAGCGTGGGACCCAGCTCGCTGCGCTGCGTCCAGGCAACGCCGGCGCCGCGGCATGCTTTTCGCGCCTCGCTTCGCTGCGGCGCGTGCCGCGCCGCCTTTGAGGCATTGCCTTCCTCCGCTGCGCTCGCTCGTTCCTCGCTCGCTGCGCTGCGTCCAGACAACGCCGGCGCCGCGGCATGCTTTTGGCGCCTCGCCTCGCTCGGGCTGAGCGCGCCTGGGAGTTCACTGATTCTGGTATCACGCGGGGAGCCACGTGCCACCGTTGATCTGACGGGTTCGCCGGGTTCGTGCGGAAGGCGGTGTGTGGTCGATGACGAGCAACGACCTGGTGGTGGTGCTGCCAGGGATCACCGGGAGCACTCTCGGGGTCAGGGGCGTTGACGGGTCGCCCGCCAGCGCGAACCTCATCTGGGCACCGAGCGCCGGCGCGGTCTGGAAGCTGCTGACGGGCGGCAACTCGATCCTCAAGCACGCGCTGCCCGACGGCATCGGCGACGAGAACCCGGGCGACGGCGTCGAGCCGGTCGCGCTCATGCCCGACGTCCACGTGCTCCCCGGGATCTGGACCCCGATCCGCGGCTACGACGTGCTCGTCAACACGCTGGAGAAGCTCGGCTACAAGCGCGACAACGGCGCCAAGCCGCCGAACCTCATCGCCTACGCCTACGACTGGCGCCTGTCGAACCGCTACAACGGCGAGCGTCTCAAGACCGTCGTCGAGCCGGCGCTCGAGCGCCTGCGGGCGCAGGGGGGCGAGTTCTCTGACGCCAGAGCGGTTTTCATCTGCCACTCCATGGGCGGACTGGTCGCTCGGTGGTACATCGAGAAGTGCGGGGGAGCCGAGGTGACCCGCAAGCTGATCACGCTGGGGACACCCTGGCGAGGTGCCACCGATGCCCTCGAGCAGCTCGTCAACGGTGTGAAGAAGGGCATCGGTCCGCTCAGCATCGACCTCACCGCCTTCTCCCGGAGCATGCCGTCGCTCTTCCAGCTCCTGCCGGAGTACGCGTGCATCAGCAACGCCGGCGGCTACGCCAAGACGACCGAGATCTCAGTGCCCAACGTCAGCACCACGATGGTCGCCGACGCGATGGCCTTCCACACAGACCTGCAGGCCGCCGAGGCGGCGCGCGCCGCCAGCCGCGACATGACGCACATGGTGCTCGGCATCCGGCAGCCGACGCAGACGACCGTGACCCTGCAGGACGGCAAGGCCTTGACGTCTCAGACCTTCGGCAACGTGAACGACTACGGCGACGGGACCGTGACGCTGACCGGCGCCGTGGGGCTCGGCGAGACGCTCGACACCAACCTCGCAGTCCGCGTGCCCGAGCAGCACACGAACCTCCAGTGCAACCAGTTCGTCCTCGACCAGGTGCAAGAGATCCTCACCGCTCAGCCCATCCGGCGTCGGGATCTCGCGGACACGAACGTCCGGGCCGTCGTGCCCGACCTGCTCACGACCGGGCAGGCGCTCAAGGTCTCCTTCGACCTCGAGCACGACGACGCGGACGCCACCCCGGCGCGCAAGTCTGTGACGGTCACGGTGCGCAGTGCCAAGGGAAAGGTCCTGGCCAAGGCCGAGCCCACTCTGCGCAAGGGACACGGCGTTGCGTCGTTCAGCGACCTTCCGCCGGGGACGCACTCGGTGACGATCGCCGGCACGGAAGCCAGCTCGACGGTTCGTCCCGTCACCTCGACCACGGTGGTCTGGCCCAAGCCGACCCGCTAGGAGATCATCACGGGGTGGGCACCAAGCCGTTCGCCTCGTCGGCCGACACCGCGGAGAAGCAGCAGACGCTCGACGTGCTGGCCGACGGCGTCTATGCCCTGACGGCCGAAGGCGACCCCAACGTCGGCGCGATAGAGGGCGAGGACTTCCTGGTCTGCTTCGAGGCCCTGGCGACGCCGACCGCCGCGAGGGAGTGGCTCGAGCGGCTGCGTGAGCACACGGACAAGCCGGTGCGCTACCTCGTGCTCTCGCACTATCACGCCGTCCGCGTGCTCGGTGCGAGCGCGTTCGATGCTGAGGTGATCGTCACCCACGAGACGACGCGCCGGCTCATCGAGGAGCGAGGCAGGGAGGACTGGGAGTCCGAGTTCGCCCGGATGCCAAGGCTTTTCAAGGATCCCGGCTCGATCCCCGGGCTCACTCGGCCGACCGTGACGTTCACCGACCGGATGACCATCGACCTCGGTGGCAGCCGTGGCGACCTCGTGCTCCAGCACTGCGGGCGCGGGCACACGGCAGGTGATCTCGTCGCCTGGCTGCCCAGCCAGAAGGTGCTCTTCGCCGGCGACCTGGTCGAGGCGCAGGCGGCGCTGTACACCGGAGACGCGTTCCACCGGGACTGGGCGACGACGACGCTGGACCGCATCGGCGCGCTCGGGGCTGGGCAGCTCGTGGGCGGTCGAGGCGCCGTCGCCCGCGGCGCCGACGCGGTGGCCGCCGCTGTCGAGCAGACCCGCGGCTTCCTCACCACGCTGCTCGACGAGGTGGGAGCCGTCCACGCCCGCGGCGGACGGCTCAGGGAGGCCTTCGAGGCCGCGCACCGGGCGCTCGAGCCGGCCTACGGCCGGTGGCCGATCTTCGAGCACTGCCTGCCGTTCGACGTCTCGCGGGTCTGGGACGAGCTGTCGGGCATCGACTGGCCGGCCGTGTGGACGACGGAGCGGGACCGCCAGGTGTGGGACCAGCTCCAGGGCTGACGTGAACGGGCACAGCTCGCCGGTGGTCGTGGTCGGCAACGGGCCGGTCGGGCAGACGACGGCCCTGCTGTTGGCTCGATGGGGCATTCGTGTCCTGCTGCTCGACGCGCGACCGGGCCGTGAGCTCGTCGGCTCGAAGTCGATCTGCCAGCAGCGCGACGTGCTCGACATCTGGGAGAGCGTCGGCGCCGGTGCGCAGATCGCGGAGGAAGGCCTCACCTGGACGACGGCACGCACCTTCTACCGGGGCGACGAGCTCTTCAGCCTCCGCTTCCAGGAGGTCGGGTCGTCGCCCTTCCCACCCTTCGTCAACATCTCGCAGTGCCGCACCGAGCAGGTCCTCGACGAGCGGGTCGCGGCCCAGCCGCTCATCGACGTCCGCTGGGACCACCGGGTGGTCGCCGTGGGCGAGACGCGCGACGGCGTGGCGCTGACCTGCGAGACCGCAGGCGACGTCGTCGACGTGACGGCGCCGTATGCCGTTGTCTGCTCGGGTGGGCACAGTGACGGCATCCGGGGCGGGCTCGGGGTGAGGTTCGAGGGCCGGGTGTTCGACGACGAGTTCCTCATCTGCGACATCCGGACGGACCTGCCCGGGTGGGAGCACGAGCGCCGCTTCTACTTCGACCCGGTGTGGAACCCGGGGCGCCAGGTCCTCATCCACCCGTGCCCCGAATCCACCTTCCGGATCGACTGGCAGGTGCCCGCTGGATTCGACCTCGAGGAGCAGGAGCGCTCGGGCGCTCTGGACGCGCGGATCCGGCAGGTCATCGGGGACCGCGACTACGACCTCGTGTGGCGCTCGGTCTACCGCTTCCAGTCACGCGTCGTGGACCGGATGCGGGTCGGGCGGTTCCTGCTCGCCGGCGACATCGCCCACCTCATGGCGCCGTTCGGCGCGCGCGGGCTCAACTCGGGCGTGCAGGACGCGGAGAACGCCGCCTGGAAGCTCGCCTTCGTGCTGTCCGGGTGGGCGCCCGAGGAGCTGCTCGAGTCCTACCACGTCGAGCGCCATGCGGCCGCCGTCGAGAACCTCGAGGTCACCTCGGCGACGATGCGGTTCCTCGTCCCCCAGACCGACGAGGAGCGGCGTCACCGCACCCGGATCCTGGAGCGCGCGAGTCGAGACGATGCCGCGCGGGCCCAGGTCGACTCCGGCCGTCTGGCCGAGCCGTTCTGGTACGTCGAGTCCCCGCTCACCACGCCTGACCCGTCCCGGCCCTTCCCGGGCCGCCCGCCCAGGGGCGCGCTGCCCGCTCCCGGCCCGGGTGTCATCGTGCCGGACCTGCCCGTGCGGTCCGGGCGGCTGCGCACCGTGCTGCGCGAGGGGGTCACCCTGCTCGTCGGTCCGGACGTGCCTCTCGGCGAGGTCCGCAAGGGAACGACCGACGTGTCCGCACCGGTGCAGGTCCACAGGTTCGAGGACCTGTCGCCCGAGCTGCTCGGGCTGGTCGAGGGCCGTGCCGACGAGGTCTGGGTCGTGCGGCCCGACGCCCACGTGGCCGCCGTCCTCACCCAGCCGTCCGCAGCCGAGGTCGGCAGAGCCATCGGCCGCTTGCTCGGCAGGGGCGCACCTGTGGGTCCCTGATCGGGGTTGCATGATGGCTTGGTATCATGCGATATCGGAGGTGGTCACATGACTGATCTACTCATTCGCAATGTCGATGACGACGCGCTGCGGAGGATCGATGCGGACGCTCGGCGGCAGGGCCTTTCGCGCAACGAGTACCTCCGCCGCGAGGTCTCGCGTCTGGGTCAGGGGGCTGGTCGGCCCGCGACGCGTGCTGACCTCGAAAGGTCGATGGAGGCGTTCGCCGATCTCGACAACGACAGCGTCATGGACCAGGCATGGTCGTGACGCCGACCTGGGTGATCGACAAGTCGGCCTTCGTACGGCTACCCGGATCACCCGACGTCGACCTGTGGCTCGATCGCATGAACCGCGGCCTGGTGCGGGTCTGCACGGTGACCCTTCTGGAGCTGGGGTTCTCCGCCCAGTCCGCTGACGGCTGGCTGCGCGGGCTGCACGATCCACCTGTGGGCAACCTTCCGGTCGAGAACCTCACGCCCCGTATGGAGGCGCGCGCTGTGGAGGTGCAGGGACTACTTGCCGAGCGCGGACACCATCGGGCGGCGAAGATCCCGGATCTCCTGATTGCCGCCGCCGCAGAGCTCGCCGGTCTCACCGTTGTGCACGTCGACAAGGACTTCGACCTCATCGCTGACGTCACCGGCCAGCAAGTCGAGCAGCTGCGTGGGTCCTTCTGAGCGCTAGGGACCCAGCGTGTTCGTGCGGCGAGCACGGCGGACGAACCGGCGCCGGGCGTCCCTTCAGCCGATCACGACCCCGAAGTGCTCGGCCAGGGCGGCCGTCGCCTGCGCCTCGTCCAGCTCGCGCTCGTCCCGGCGGCCGTGCGTGGTGGTGATCAGCCGGCGGTCGCTGAGGGTGATCCGCCCGGTCTCCGTGAGCCGTGACACCACCGACTTCTGCGTGAAGTGGCTCTCTGGTGAGGTCTGCTGCCAGAGGTTGCGCTCGGCGATGTCGGCGAGCGGGTGGGGCGCGGACAAGAAGGCGTACTGGGTGTGCCACTCCTCGCCGTCGCGGCGCTCGCGGTAGAGCCACGTGCCGTCGACGTCCCGCTCCAGACCCACGTCCTTGCCGAGCTCGTGGTGCCCGGCGCCGTCGCGCAGCGGGATCGGCTCCACGAACGCGTCCCCGAAGCCCACGTCGACCAGGGCCGTCTCGTCCATCGCGGGTGAGGTGACGAGCAGCGCCAGATGGTCGAACTCCGCGGTGAGCCCGCCTCCCGGGACCGCCACCTGCGCCGACACGTGGTCGACGGCATACCCGAGCGAGCGGAGGAGTGCCGCGAACAGCCCGTTCAGCTCGTAGCAGTAGCCGCCGCGGTGCCCGACCACGACCTTGTCGTAGGCGTCGGCCGGCTCCACGCTGATCGGCCGGCCGAGCGCGATGTCGAGGTTCTCGAAGGGCACTGCGAGCAGGTGCGCACGCTGGAGCGACGAGAGCGCAGCGAGGGTCGGCGCCGCGGGCGCGATCGCGCCGAGTCGGCCCAGGTATGCCGTCACCTGAGCTGGCGTGAGCGTGTCGATGGTGGTCGGTGAAGTCACCGAACCATGGTGAAACCTCGAGCCGAGTTCATGTCAACCACGACGCGCCTCCCCAGCCGCAACACACCGAGCAGTCGCAAACGGTGACGGTAATAGCCGCAGAAGTTTGCGATTCCGCGGTGTGTTGCGCGGGCTCGTCCGGTGAACAGGCACGATGAGACATGGACACCGTGGACGCCGACACGGACGGCTTCGTCGACGACTTCGACAGCGAGGACCTGGACGACGCGGTGTGGACACCGCACTACCTGCCAGCGTGGAGCTCACGAGCGCAGACGCGAGCCGCGTACGAGCTCGAGGACTCCTGCCTCCGGCTCGTCGTTCCGGTCAGTCACCCCGTCTGGTGCGAGGGCGACCATCTCCCTCCCATCCGGGTGTCCGGGATCCAGTCGGGCAGCTGGTCCGGGCCTGTCGGCAGCACGGCGGGCCAGCAGCGGTTCCGCGAAGGACAGACTGTGCTCGAGGAGCAGCCGGAGCACTGGGGCTGGACGCCCTCCGGCGGCGTGGTGGAGCTGCGCGCGCGGATGGCGCTCTCGCCCCGCTCGATGGCGGCGCTGTGGATGGTCGGCCGGGAGCAGGTGCCCGAGGAGTCAGCAGAGATCTGCGTCGTCGAGGTCTTCGGCGACGCCGTCGAGCCGGGCCGCTCCGCCGCGATCGGCTTGGGCCTGCACGCCTTCCGCGACCCCCGGGTCACCGAGGACTTCGAGGCGCCCCGTCTCCCGCTCGACGTCGCCGAGTGGCACACGTATGCCGTGCACTGGGGTCCCGAGCGTGCCGACTTCCTCGTCGACGGCGCATGCGTGCGATCGTGCGCCCGCCCACCGGCATACCCGATGCAGCTCATGGTCGCGGTGTTCGACTTCCCGGAGCAGTCCGACGGGCACGACACGCACCTCGTGCCGGAGCTCGTCGTCGACTGGGTCCGCGGGTCGGCAGGGTCGGCCGGCTCTCAGTAGCCGGCGTGGTCGAGGGCCTCGGTGGTGAGCTGCCGGCCCAGCTCGATCATCTCGGCGGCACGGTGGAAGTCGAGGGTGCGCACGGCATTGGAGGGCACTGTGACGAGCACGTCCGGAGGGTTGCTCGCCATCCGGTAGCGCGAGATCAGGGCGCTCATGGTCTCGAAGGACATGTTGAGCAGATCGACGAGTCCGATGTCGGCCTGGCCCAGCACGAGCGCCCCGCTCGGCGTCTGTGCGACCTGGGTCGCGACCGCCGCGGCCAGGCCGAGGTCAGGGTCGATCGTGGCGGCGCCAGGCTCCTTGGGGTGGGCGAACCGTCCTGTGATGGCGCGGACCCGCTCCGAGTCCAGCACCTCGGCCGCGCTGCGTCGGAGGCGGCTGGTCCACTCCTCGCGCGGGCGGGGCTCGGACGACTCCTTGACCGGGGTGGCGGTGCCGTTCGATGAGCGCATGCCCGAGAGCGACACCGCGATGGTCAGGTCCGCCGAGGCCGCGGCCGTCGGCTCGATCGGGATCGGGTTGATCAGGCCGCCGTCGACGAGCACCCGACCGTTGATGACGGCCGGCGTGATGACGCCCGGGATCGCGATCGAGGCGCGGATGGCGTGCTCGACCGGCCCGCGCTGGAACCACACCTCGCGCCGGGCGTTGATGTCGGTAGCCACCGCCGTGAACGGGATCGGCAGCTGCTCGATCGTCGCGCCGTCGAGGATCTCCCCGACCTTGGCGATGACGCGCTCAGCACGGATCGCGCCCCCGGGAGCGGTGAGGCTGATGTCGAGCAGACGCCAGACCTCGCGCTGGGTCAGGCTGAGCGCCCAGTCGGCGTAGGTCTCGAGCTTGCCGGCCGCCGCGACGCCGCCGACGAGGGCGCCCATCGACGTTCCCGCGATCGCCACGACGTCGATGCCACGCTCGTCGAGCACCTGGAGTGCGCCGACGTGGGCGTAGCCCCGCGCCCCACCCGACCCGAGGACCAACGCTGCGCGCAACCGATCTGCCACGAGATCGACGATACGACCGTCGGTCCGCCGCCTGCTGACTCGCCCTTCCAAGCCGCGCCGGATGGTCTGCCGGATGGTCTGCCGGATGGTCTGCCCTGACTGGTGGTGATCACCCCCATCTCGCGCAGACCTCGCAGCAGAGCATCCGTGCGAGCTCAGCCGCGCAGGTAGTCGATCCGGATCTTGCCCAGCCAGGCCTCGTCGGCGAGCAGGTCGATGCCGACGACCCGGCCGTCGGCCACCTGGAACGCGAACGCAGCCTTGGGCACGCCCTGGAGCGTCCAGACCGCTCCGACGTGGTCGTCGAAGGTGGCCAGGCGCGCCCCCTGCGCCCGCCCGCGGAACATCTCCGCGACGGCGGCCGAGCCACGCAGCTCGCCGGGCGAGCCCATCGCCACGGCGGCGGCGTCCGCACGCATGACGACGTCCGGGTCGAGCAGCTCGAGCAGCCGGGTGAAGTCCCCGCCACGCGAGGCGGCCAGGAATGCGCCGACCACCTCGCGCTGGCGGAGGCGGTCCGGTGACGGCGGCTCCGGCTCGGCCGGCGGCGTCACGACCTCGTCGCCCAGGTCGACGTCGGCGGACTGCACCCGGCGCCGGGCACGGCTCGCGAGCTGCCGGGTCGCGGCAGGGGAGCGGTCGACGATGTCGGCGATCTCCTCGAACGGAAGGCCGAAGAGGTCGTGCAGCACGAACGCGAGCCGTTCGGCCGGTGACAGCGTCTCGAGGACCACGAGCAGCGCCAGGCCCACGGAGTCTGCGAGCTCGGCCTCGTCAGCGGGATCGCCTGTGCCGGAGCCGGTTCCAGCAGCCGGCGCGAGACGGGGGTCGCGTGACTCGGCCACCAGCTCGGCCAGCTCGGTGTCCCAGGCGTCCTCGCGACGAGACGTGCGCGAGCGCAGCATGTCGAGGCTGACCCGGGCGACGACGGTGGTCAGCCAGCCACCGAGGTTGGCGACGTCGCTCGTGTCGGACCTGCTCAGGCGCAGCCACGCCTCCTGCACGGCATCGTCGGCGTCGGCGGGGGAGCCGAGCATGCGAAACGCGACGGCGTGCAGATGGGGCCGGTGCGCCTGGAAGTCGTGAGCCAGCCAGTCAGCCTGGGCCGCAGCGTCGGCGGCGCTTCCCGCGCTTCCCCTCGTGCTGTCGTCCGGTCCGACCTGGCCGGTTGAGCTCGTCTCGGTCATCTCGTCACATCCTCTGCTCGGCATCCGTCATAGCGTTGACGAGCCACGAGCACCAGATGTGACACCGGCTCGGACTCTCACCACCCGATTCTCGAAGGAGCCTGACATGGCCGCCATGAACACCCTGATCTACCCCGTCAAGGACCTCGACAACGCCAAGGCCGTCTTCACGATCCTGCTCGGCGTCGAGCCGCACACCGACCAGCCGTACTACGTCGGCTACACCGTCGACGGCCAGGAGTTCGCCCTCGACCCGAACGGACACCGCAAAGGTCTGACCGGTGCCGTGCCGTTCTGGAGTGTCGACGACCTCGACGGCCGCATCTCGGCTCTGGTCGGTGCGGGCGCGTCCGTGGTGCAGCAGCCCACCGAGGTCGGCGGCGGCCGCCGGACCGCCGTCCTCGCCGACACCGACGGCAACCACATCGGTCTGATGCAGGACAGCTGAGCGCGCGTCGACCCCCCTCAGGCGGGCATCCCGGCCATCGGCCGGGGTGCCCGCAACACATTCTGGGCACTGAGTTTCCGAACTTTCTCGGCGGGCTCGGGCGAGGAGGTATGCCGCCCAGGCCGGGTGAGGGCGGTCGTCCACCGTCCGTGCTGGCACCGGGTGGGTCGCCCGAGGCCCTGTCTGGCGTCGAGCTTGGCTGTGCCCCAAGGAAACCCGCGCTCCGCCGGTCCCCGCCGACGCGGCTCGGCGATCGTCGAGGAATGGATCGTCGGGGGTCCTCCTCCGGCCCGCCCCGGGGACGGTTTCGGCTGCGGTCTCAACGGGTACGGAATGGGCGATATGCCAGGTTGGGCGCGGCTTACGGCTTGCGCACTCCCGGCCACCTGTGCAGGATGGGGAACGCAGATGTAAGCGCTTACACCGCTGGGCAGGCCCCGGCAGGAGCCCGACAAGGGCCCCGGAGCGGACACATCACTCAACGACGAGATGCGAGGGGTAGGCCGTGGCAGCAGCACGCGTGCAGGGCGACCCGCCGGCAGGTCAGCCCGCCGAGCGGCCCCCCGCCGAGCCCACCCAGCCCACCCAGCCCACCCAGCATTCCGAGCCGACCGAGCCGACCGAGGCCACCCAGCCCACCGAGCCGGCTCTGCGGGACGGCCACCGGGTGAACCCGGCCCCAGCCTCGGCGGGCGCCACGATCTACTCGGTCGCCGAGCTGGCCGGAGTCTCGATCGCCACGGTGTCTCGCGTCCTGCAGGGTGCCGGCGTCGTGTCGACGAAGACCCGGCAGAAGGTGCTCGACGCCGTCGACGAGCTCAACTACGTCCCGCTCGGCGCGGCCCGCAGCCTCGCCGTCCGGCACCACGAGGCCCACGGTCTGGTGCTCCCGGAGCTGTCCGGCCCCTACTACTCCGAGCTGCTCATGGGCTTCGAGTCCCGCGCGGCCGAGCTCGGGCAGAGCGTCATCCTCATGCTCACCGAGGGCAAGGGCGACATCGCGCGCGCCGTGCGGCAGCTGGCCACCCGGGTGGACGCCATCGCCGTGCTCGGGTCGGCCGCCATGCCCCCGCCGGTCGCGCGGGCGCTGCACGGCCAGAAGCCGGTCGTCATCATCGCGGGCGACCCTCAGGAGGGCATCGAGAGCGTGCGGGCCGAGAACGCCGAGAGCGCCGAACGTCTCACCGAGCACGTGCTCGACCACGGGCGACGCCGGCTCCTGTTCGTCGGTGACCCCGGCGGCGCGCCCGACACCGAAGAGCGCTATGCCGGCTTCGTCGCGGCCCACCACGCCCGTGGGCTCGACCCGGCCGACCCGATCCGCGTGCCGTTCCGGGAGGGTGAGGGCGTCGCCGTGGCCCGGCGGATCCTCGCCGGCGAGATCACTGCCGACGCGCTCGTCTGCGCCAACGACGAGCTCGCCCTGTCGATCATGACGACCCTGCAGGATGCCGGTCGCGAGATCCCACGCGACCTGGCCGTCGTCGGGTGGGACGACGTCATGACCGCCCGCTACGTCCGGCCCGGGCTGACCACCGTCCGGCAGCCGGTGCGCGAGCTCGGAGTGCTTGCCGCCGACCGCCTCCACCAGCGTGTCGTCGGGGGCGCGCCACACCCTGCACCACAGGTGCTCCCGACCCAGCTGGTCATCCGCGCGTCCTGCGGCTGCACCGGCGCCTGAGCGGGCGACCGCTCGCCCGTGCCTATCGGGCCGTCTGGCCCACCGGAAACAGAGAAGTCACACCTCACCTACACGTCTCGAACGACACCGAGAAAGAGAGAGACCGATGAGACGCACCACAGCCATCACCGTCGCGTGCATGACGGCCGCGGCACTCACCGTGACCGCCTGCGGTCGTGGCACCGACTCAGGGGGGTCGACAGCCGGACAGACCGGAGCTGCCGTCAACACCGGCGCCGCCACGGGCGAGATCACCGTCTGGGCCATGGGGGCCGAAGGCGACAACCTTCCCAAGCTCGCATCGGACTTCGAGTCCGCGAACCCAGGCGTCAAGGTCAAGGTCACGGCGATCCCATGGGATGCGGCTCACGACAAGTTCACGACCGCGATCACCGCGGGCAAGACCCCCGACGTGGCCATGGTCGGCACGACGTGGATGGGTGAGTTCGCCGGCATGAACGCGCTCGACCCGACACCGGGCTCGATCGACAAGTCGGCGTTCTTCGACGGCGCCCAGAAGACGACCGAGGTCAACGGCACCTCCTACGGCATCCCGTGGTACGTCGAGACGCGCGTCGTCTTCTACCGCTCCGACCTGGCCAAGAAGGCCGGCTACGACACCGTGCCGGCCGACTGGGACGGCCTGAAGTCCATGGCCAAGGCCATGCAGACCAAGGCCGGCGCCAAGTGGGGCATCGGGCTCCAGGCCGGCGGCCAGGGCTCGTGGCAGTCGATCATGCCGTTCGCGTGGTCCGACGGCGCCGACCTGACCAAGGACGACGGCAAGTCGTACAACTTCGACAGCCCCGAGATCCTCAACGCCGTCAAGTACTACCAGTCGTACTTCACGGACGGGATCTCGGACAAGGCTGCCCCCGCGACCCCGACGACCGAGCCGGACTTCGCCAGCGGCAAGGTGCCGATGTTCATCTCCGGCCCGTGGATGATGTCCGCGGTCGAGAAGGTCGGCGGCGCCGGCTTCAAGGACAAGTACAACGTCGCGCCGATCCCGGCCGGCAGCGCGGGCTCGTCGTCCTTCGTCGGCGGCTCCAACTTCGTGGTCTTCAAGAACTCGAAGAACCGTGACACGTCCTGGAAGTTCGTCCAGTGGCTCGCAGACCCCAAGGTCCAGGCCAAGTGGTTCACCCTGTCCACCGACCTCCCCTCGGTCAAGAGCGCCTGGCAGGACCCGACCCTCGCGGCCGACAACAAGCTCGCCGTCTTCGGCAAGCAGCTCGAGACGGCCAAGGCGCCGCCCTCGTTCCCGACGTGGGAGCAGGTCGTGACGAGCTTCGACACGGAGATGGAGAAGGTCACCAAGACTGGTGCCGACCCTGCTGCGTCGCTCAAGACGGTGCAGCAGCAGGCCGAATCCATCGGGACGGGCATGTGACCCATGACCGCCCAGACCGGCACGACCGGGTCCTCGGCCGGACCCGGGCTGCCACCGTCACGTGAGGCCACCCCGGCGCGACCTGACGACGGGTCGCGCCGGGGCGCCGGCACCGGACCATCCCGCAGGCCGGGCCGCCGGTCGGGCCTGCGGGAGGGGCGGGCCGCCTGGATCCTGGCCCTGCCCTTCTGCGTGCTCTTCCTCGCCTTCACCGCCTGGCCGGTGCTCCAGTCGCTCTTCATGAGCTTCACCGACACGAAGGCCCGCGACCTGCGCACGCCTTTCGACGTGGACGTCGTCGGGCTGGACAACTACACCAAGGCCCTGTCGGACCCCATCTTCCGCAAGGCCGCGCTCAACACGGCATACTTCGTGCTCGTCGGTATGCCGCTGACGCTGGTGCTCGCGCTCGCCGCCGCGGTGGCGCTCGACAAGGGCATCACCCGGATGCGCGGCTTCTTCCGGCTCGGGTTCTACACGCCGGTGATCACCTCGATCGTCGCCGTCGCGGTCGTGTGGCGCTTCCTGCTGCAGGACCCGGGCGGTCTGATCAACACCGTGCTCGGCTGGTTCGGCATCAACGGCCCCAACTGGCTGGGCGACCCGAACTGGGCCATGCCAGGCCTGATCCTCATGGCGTCCTGGCGCAACTTCGGCACAGCGATGATCATCTTCCTCGCCGGCCTGCAGTCGGTCCCTCCCGAGCTGCACGAAGCGGCTGCGATCGACGGCGCGAACGCGTGGCGCCGGTTCCGGCACGTCACGCTGCCGCTGCTGCGGCCGACCCTGCTCTTCGTCATGGTGACGACGGCGATCGGCTACCTGCAGTTCTTCGAGGAGCCCTTCGTCATGACGAGTGGTGGCCCGCTCAACAGCACGATCTCGCTGTCGATGTACACGTACAAGCAGTTCGGCTTCGGCAACTACGGGCTCGCGTCGGCGATGAGCTACCTGATCTTCATCGTCATCGCCATCGTCACGGCCGTCCAGTTCCGGCTGCTGCGAGAGAGGACGTGACGCATGTCTGTCGAGACCCAGGTCCCGCAAGCCCGGACCGAGACGCCGCAGGCGACGCGCGGGCGCAAGCGTCCGGCACGCCCGTCGAGCGGCATGGTCGGCTCCAGCAAGAGCGGCCACTGGTGGCTGTATCTCATCCTCACCATCGGCCTCGTCGCCGTGATCGCGCCGTTCGTGTGGATGGTGCTCGGCAGCCTCAAGACCGAGGGCGAGCTACGGCAGATCCCGCCGACGTGGTTGCCGCAGCACGCATCGCTCGACAACTACACCCAGCTGTTCAACAGCCTCAGCTTCGGGCAGTACTTCCTCAACTCGACGATCGTCGCGCTGGTGGTCACCCTCGGGAACCTGCTGTTCTGCTCGATGCTCGGCTACGCGTTCGCGATGCTCGACTTCCGCGGCAAGAACGCGCTGTTCGTCGCGGTCATGGCGACCTTGATGATCCCTGGTGTCGTGACCTTCGTCCCGTTGTTCGTGCTCGTCGCGAACGCCGGACTGATCGACACGCTGCCAGGCCTGTTCCTGCCGTTCCTGGTCAGCCCGTTCGGCGTGTTCCTCATGCGGCAGTTCATCCTCAGCTTGCCCAAGGACCTGCTCGACGCGGGCCGGGTCGACGGCGCGGGTGAGCTGCGGATCTTCTCGAGGATCTTCCTGCCGCTGTGCGGTCCGGCCCTGGCCACGCTCGGGATCCTTACCTTCCTCGGCAGCTGGAACAACTTCCTCTGGCCCCTGGTCGTCGCGCAGACGGAGGAGCACTACACGCTGCCGGTGGCGCTGGCTCTGTACTCGACCGGCCAGAACAGCACGAACTACGGCCTCCTGCTCGCCGGAGCGACCGTGGTCGTCGTCCCGATCCTCGTGGTGTTCCTGATCTTCCAGCGACGCTTCATCGAAGGGATCGCCACCACCGGTCTCAAGTAGCGGGGTCAGTGACAGGCAGCTGACGAGGGGACGCGCCCCCGGCGTGCACCCCGCCGTCCGACGACCGCCCTGCCTGTCACACCACCCGTGGACCACCCAGCCCATCACCCGACGCAAGCGTGAACCGACACCGAAACGGAGCACAGCCCATGTCAGACCAGATCAACCTGCCCACGCGCCGAGCGATGCTCGTCGGAGGCGCGGCATCCGTCGCAGCCTTCGCCCTGGCACCCTCGGCGTCCGCCGCGACCAGCGCTTCGGGGGCGCGGCAGGCACCTGCGCTCATCCGCAGCCCGCAGTCCCGGTATGCCGCCTCGTCCCTCGACAGCGGACACCTCCTCACGTGGGCGCGGGACACCTGGCGCAGCCTCGACGCCATGACCGACCCGCGCACGGGCCTGCCCGCGGACAACATCCCCGCCACCCTCGGGGCCGGCGAACGGTCCCGCTACACCTCGCCGACGAACATCGGGGGCTACCTGTGGTCGACGATCGTTGCGCGCGAGCTCGGGCTCATCAGCCGCGGTGATGCGTCCGCACGGCTCATCCGCACCCTCAAGACGGTTGCGCGGCTGCGACACCACGAACCGAGCGGGATGTACTACAACTGGTACGACCCGGCGACAGGGGACGTCGTCACGACCTGGCCCGACAACGGCGACCGCGTCTACCCGTTCCTGTCGAGCGTCGACAACGGCTGGCTCGGTGCGGCCCTGCTCGTGGTCCGCAACTCGGACACGGCCGCCGGCGTCTGGGCGTCGCGGATCTTCAGCCGCATGCGGTGGGACATGTTCTACGACACGAACGTCGCACTCAAGCCCGGGCTCATCCACGGCGGCTTCTACGACGCGCCGCCGCCTCCCGGCTTCTCGGGATACACCGGCAACCACATCGGCGTCGGCCCGGACGTCTGGTACACGAACCACCACTACGACACCACGGTGTCCGAGACCCGCATCACAAGCTACCTCGGCATCCTCACCGGCCAGATCCCGGGCAACCAGTACTTCGCCATGTGGCGGACGTTCCCGGCCTCGTGCGACTGGTCGTGGCACGAGATGCAGCCGGTCGGAGAGACGCGGACGTACATGGGGGTCAGCGTCTACGAGGGCGCCTATACCTACCGTGGCATGCACATCGTGCCCGGCTGGGGCGGGTCGATGTTCGAGGAGCTCATGCCCGACGTCTTCGTGCCGGAGGCGGACTGGGCGCCGAACAGCTGGGGGCGCAACCACCCGCTGCACGTCCGTGCCCAGCGCGAGCATGGGCTCCTCGACGCCGGTTATGGATTCTGGGGCTTCAGCCCGTCGAGCAACCCCGCCGGCGGCTACCGCGAGTACGGCCTCGACGCCCTCGGGCTCAACCCGGACGGGTACTTCTCCGACCAGGAGAAGACGAACTACGACGTCGGCTTCGGGACGTGCCGGGCGGCCACCAACCCCAACCCGACCTACGGCGACGGTGTCGTGACGCCGCACGCCGCCTTCCTGGCGATGATGCACGAGCCGGTCGAGTCGTTCGCCAACCTCGTGAAGATCCAGAAGGAGCTCGACTCGTACGGCGACGGCGGTTTCTTCGATGCGGTCGCGGTCAAGTCCGGCACGGTGGCGCGCCGCTATCTCTCGCTCGACCAGTCGATGATCATGGGCGTGCTCGGTAACGTGTTGGGCGACAACGTGATTCGTCGCGCATTCAGCACGCCGGCGGTCGAGGCCAAGATCCGCCCGGTCATCGGCATCGAGGAGTTCAGTGCCGACCCGGTCGCGTGACCGATCCGCAGCCATGATGGGCTGATCGGACAACCAGACCTCGTGGCCGCCCGACCGCACGCACCGGGCGGCCACGAGCACCCTCCCAGCAAGAACCCGTGAAGCTACGAAAGGCTTGGCCCGTGCGACCCGAGACGAAGACGACCGAGGACGGCGTCTCCTACCGCGACCTCAACGGCAACGGCCGCATGGACCCGTACGAGGACCCCCGCCTCGATGTCGACGCCCGGGTCGAGGACCTGCTCGCGCGGCTGTCGCTGGAGGAGAAGGCGGGCCTGATGTTCCAGACCGTCATCGAGGCCGGCGCCGACGGGTCCGTTCTCGAGCACCCCGGGGCGATCAGCAAGTCGGCGACGTCCGAGGTCGTGCTGAAGAAGCACCTCACACACTTCAACGTCCACGCGCTGGAGGACGCCCGCATGGCGGCGCGGTGGCACAACGCGCTCCAGGCGATCGCGGAGACCTCGCCACACGGCATACCCGTGACGATCTCGACGGACCCGCGGCACGCGTTCATCGAGAACGTCGGGGTGTCCTTCTCCGCCGGCGCGTTCTCCCAGTGGCCCGAGCCGCTCGGGCTCGCGGCGCTGCGCGACCCGGAGGTGGTGCGGCGGTTCGCCGACATTGCCCGCCAGGAGTACGTCGCGGTCGGCATCCGTGCCGCACTGCACCCGACGCTCGACCTCGCCACCGAGCCGCGCTGGGCCCGCCAGGCAGGCACCTTCGGCCAGGACCCCGACCTCGTGGCCGAGCTTGGGGTCGCGTATCTCCAAGGGTTCCAAGGGGATTCGCTCGGATCGGACAGTGTCGCGTGCACGAGCAAGCACTTCCCTGGTGGCGGCCCACAGAAGGACGGCGAGGACGCGCACTTCCCCTACGGTCGCGAGCAGGTCTACCCGGGTGGGCGGTTCGCGGATCACCTCAAGCCGTTCCCGCCGATCATCGCGGCCGGCACGGCGGCTGTCATGCCGTACTACGGAATGCCGATCGACCTCGTCGTCGACGGGGATCCCATCGAGCCAGTGGGTTTCGGCTACAACAAGCAGATCGTCACCGGCTTGCTGCGCGACAGGCTCGGGTACGACGGCGTCGTGGTAACCGACTGGGAGCTCGTCAACGACAACCAGGTCGGCGACCAGGTGCTGCCGGCGCGCGCCTGGGGCGTCGAGCATCTCGACCCGCACGGCCGGATGGAGCTGATCCTCGAGGCAGGCGCCGACCAGTTCGGCGGCGAGGAGTGCGTCGAGGTCCTGCTCGACCTCGTCGCCCAGGGGCGGGTCACCGAGGAGCGGATCGACACCTCGGCGCGGCGGATCCTCGCCGTGAAGTTCCACCTGGGGCTGTTCGACAACCCGTACGTGGAGGAGGACGCAGCTGCCGCGACCGTTGGGAGACAGGACTTCCGCCAGGAGGGGTATGCCGCTCAGGCTAGGTCGGTCACGGTCCTGCAGAACGGCGCGCCCGCCGGCGTGCGCAGCGCCGGCTCGACGGTCACGTGTGCCGATGCGACGCTGCCGCTGCGGCAGGGGATGAGCGTCTATGTCGAGAACATCTCGGCCGAGGCCGCGGCCCGGCTCGGCACCGTCGTCGAGGAGCCGGGGGACGCGGACGTCGCGGTCGTGCGGCTCCGCGCGCCGTTCGACCCGCGGTCCGACCTGTTCCTCGAGTCGTGGTTCCACCAGGGCTCGCTGGACTTCCCACCGGGCCTGGTCTCTCGGCTGGCGCGGGTCGCAGAGCAGTGCCCACTCATCGTCGACGTCGTGCTCGACCGCCCGGCGGTCCTGACTCCGCTGCTGCCGGTCGCGACGACGGTCGTCGCGAGCTACGGCACGAGCGACGCGGCCCTCGTGGACGCGCTGACCGGCGCGATCCCACCGGTCGGACGCCTACCGTTCGACCTGCCGCGGTCGATGGAGCAGGTCCGGCAGCACGGCGAGGACGTGCCGGGCTACGACGACCCGCTCTTCCCCTTCGGCCACGGCCTGACCGCCTGACCTGCGGCGGCCTTCACGCTCAGCCCTGGTAGCCCTCGACGATCCGGGCGTCGCGCACCTGCGCCTCGTCGGGGTTCTCGCCGAACTCCCGCTTGGCGCGCCGCTGACGGAGCAGATCCCAGCACTGGTCGAGCTCGACCTCGATGCGGCCGAGGCGCGCGTGCTCCTCGTCGACGGTGATCGCCCCGTCCTGCAGGGCCGACCGGAGCCGGTGCTCCTCGTCGATGAGCGACTTGATGTGGGACTGGATCGAGGGGTCCTCAGCCATGTCGCCACTATCGCACGCGGCTAGCATGTGGACGGTGACCACATTCGCGCTCATCCCAGGAGCCGGCGGCACCGCGTGGTTCTGGCACCGGCTCGCACCGCTGCTCGACACCGCGGGGCACTCCGCCGCTCCCGTCGACCTGCCGGGAGACGACGAGTCGGCCGGGCTGCCGGAGTATGCCGCCCTGGTCGAGTCCGCGATCGACCCCGCGCTCGCGCGTGGCGAGGATGTCGTGCTCGTGGCCCAGTCGCTCGGTGGTTTTACCGCACCCATCGTCGCGAGCCGTCGGCCGGTCGCCGGGATCGTGATGCTCAACGCCATGGTCCCGATGCCCGGCGAGACCCCAGGCAGCTGGTGGGACGCGGTCGGCCAGACCCAGGCTCGAGTCGCGGCGGCCCGAGCGGGTGGCTGGCCCGAGGAGTTCGATCTCGACACCTACTTCCTGCACGACGTCGACCCCCAGGTCGCCGCCGAGGGGGAGCCGTACCAGCGGCCCGAGGCCGACGTGATCTTCGACTCGGTCTGCACTATCGACGCGTGGCCCGATGTGCCCACCCGCGTCGTCGCCGGTGCGGACGACCGGTTCTTCCCCGTCGAGCTGCAGCGCCGGGTGGCCTGTGAGCGTCTCGGCCTGGACATCGACGTGGTGCCCGGCGGGCACCTGGCCGCGCTGTCGCACCCGCGCGAGCTGGCGGCATACCTGATCGGCTGACGGTGTATCAGGCGGGCACCCGAGGTCTCTGTCTGGCAGGGGAACGGTGCGGGGAAGGGGGGCCTCCCCGCACCACTCCCCCAGGGGGATCCCCCAACCGAATAGCTTGGGCGGCTGGCCCGTCGAGGTACGTTAACCGCCACCAAGGGCCCGGAATCGCAGACCTGCGCACCCGCGAACCGGGCCCTTAAGCACGCCGTCGGCCGGACGGCGTGCCGGCCGGCTGCACCGCCAGATCCCCGTCCTGCGACCGGTGCCCTCAGGTCCGCGCCGTCAGGTCTGTGCCGCAGCGAGCAGTCGCCCGGTGCCGGTCCGGATCTCCACCCGGGTGATCTCGTTGGGGCGAAGAGCGGTCGCACCCGTGACCTTGGAGTACCCGGACGGGGTGGCGAGCCACGACGCGACCGGCGTCTGCTTGCCGTTGTGGTCGGTCACCCAGAGCAGCAGCTCGCCGTTCTTGGGCATGTCCTCGCAGTCGATGTCGAGCTGGGTGCCCCAGCCGCGAGTCACGAGCGCGACATCGACTTTGACCGAGCTCCCCGGCAGCGCAGCCGCGGCGACGTGAGTCGTGGGCGGGTTGGACGCCACGATGCTCGGGCCGATGAGACCCCCGGCCACGAACAGCAGCACCGCCGCGGCAGCGGACAGGGACGCGAACCACGTGCGGCGCCGGCGTCGACGACGCCCGACCTCACGGAGCAGGCGAGCGACACGGGCGTCGTCCGGCTCGGCGAGCGCGGGCTCCGGTGCCCCGGTCTGGGTGGTCGCCAGATGCGGGCCACCGGCCGGGCCGGCGAGATGGAGCAGGCGCGGGATGCCGGACACCTGGCCCAGCTCCGCCTGGCACTGCCGGCACGTCCGCAGATGCTCGCTGAAGGCGCGGTGGTCCTCGTCCGAGAGCCCGCCGAGGACATAGGCGCCGAGCAGGACATGCAGGTCCTCAGGCCCGGTCGTGCCGGTGGGTCCGATGGTCATCTCGTCACCCCCATCTCGTCGAGAATGACGCGCAGGTTGCGCACGGCGTAGAAAGCTCTTGACTTCACGGTTCCCTCTGGCACCCCGAGGCGGCTCGAGGTCTCGGCGACGGTGAGTCGCTGGTAGTACAGACAGCGGACGATGTCTCGGTGGTTGGCCTGGAGCCGGCCCAGCGCCTCCTCGACGAGCACCTGGTCCAGGGCCCGGTCGAGCGCGGCGTCCTCCTCGGCGATGTCCACCATCCGGGCCTCCTGGGGGCGTCGCCCCGCGGCTCGGTGCTGGTCGACGATGAGGTGCCGCGCGGTCGTGATGAGGTAGGCGCGCAGGTTGTCGGCCTCCGGTGCCTGGCGCCACACGCGCAGGATGACCTCCTGGACGATGTCGTCGACCCGGTTGGCGTCGCTCGTGGCACGCCAGACGACCCGACGCAGCATCGGCCCATGCTCGCGGTAGATCTCCGCGACCGCCTCGTCGTCGAGCGGCATTCCGGCCGCCACCTCCTTTGATCTCGTTCCGGCTCCGAAGACGCCGTGGCCGTCCGCTTGGTTCACCGCGGCGCCCTCAGGCGTTGCCTTCCTCCGCTCCGCTCGCTCGTACCTCGCTCGCTGCGCTGCGTCCAGGCAACGCCGGCGCCGCGGTTGTGCTTTTGGCGCCTCCGGCGCGTGCCGCGGCGCCTTTGAGGCGTTGCCTTCCTCCGCTCCGCTCGCTCGTTCCTCCCACGCAGAGCGTGGGACCCAGCTCGCTGCGCTGCGTCCAGGCAACGCCGGCGGCGCGGTTGTGCTTTTGGCGCCTCGCTTCGCTGCGGCTCTGCCTTGGTCGCGTGTGCGTTGATCGGGGCCATGACCGCGACGCACGCACAGCGACCCGGGCGCGTCGCTTTCGCCGCGGCTGACTCAGTAAGTTGAACACATATGAGCCGAGCTGATTGGGCTGAGCCCGCTCCGCACCCGGTGACCGGGGCGCTGTTTGCGTCGCCGGTGCCCCCGGGCAGCGGCTGGCCGGGCGACCCCGCGACGTCGGAGACCCCGGTGGCCACCACGGCGGACGAGGTGCGACTTCTCGCGAAGGGCGCGGACGGCATACCCGAGCTCGACGCGCGGGTGAGCGTGTGCCGGGCCTGCCCGCGCCTCGTGACGTGGCGCGAGGCGGTCGCGACGCACGGGCGGCGCGCCGCCTTCTCCGACCAGCCGTACTGGGGCCGCCCCGGACCCTCGTTCGGCGACCCCGAGGCCGAGGTCCTCATCATCGGGCTGGCGCCCGCTGCCAACGGCACCAACCGCACGGGCCGGATGTTCACCGGCGACCGCTCGGGGGACTGGCTGTATGCCGCACTCTTCCGAGCCGGGTACGCCACCCAGCCGACGTCGGTCGCCGCCGGGGACGGCCTGGAGCTGCGCGGCCTGCGCATCGTGGCCACCGTCCGGTGCGCCCCTCCTGCGAACAAGCCGACCACGCAGGAGAAGGCGACGTGCGCGCCCTGGCTCGACCGCGACCTCGAGCTGGCCGAACCGCGGCTGCGGTCCCTGCTCGCCCTCGGGTCGATCGGGTGGGACGCCGCGCTCGGGGCCGCCCGGCGACGTGGGTGGGCGCTCCCGGCCCGCAAGCCACGCTTCGGCCACGGCGCCGAGGCCGTGCTCACGACCGGTGGCGGCCGCACGGTACGGCTCGTCGGCAGCTACCACGTCAGCCAGCAGAACACCTTCACCGGCAAGCTCACCGAGGCGATGCTCGACGAGGTCATCGCACGCCTGTGAGCACCGCGGACGTGACGTTCGGCCGGGATGGAACGGCACACCCCATCGGCTAGCGTGGATGGCATGTCCAGCCAGCCGTACTGGGAGAGCGCCGTCGAGCGGCAGATCCGCGAGGCCCAGGAGCGCGGCGACTTCGATGACCTGCCCGGCGCCGGGAAGCCGCTCGACCTCAGTGACTCCGGCGACCCGGACTGGTGGGTCAAGCGGATGGCCAAGCGCGAGAACCTCGACTTCACCGGCGCGCTGCCGGGCGCCCTCGGGCTGCGCAAGGAGGCGGCGGGCTACCCGGACGCACTCGCCGAGGTCCGCACCGAGAGGCACGTGCGCGAGATCATCACGGACTACAACAAGCGAGTCCTGGCCGACCGGCTGCGTCCGGCTGTGGGGAACCTGCCTCCGCTCCTCGCCAAGACGATCGACGTCGACGAGATGGTCGAGCAGTGGCGCGGCCTCCGAGCCCAGCGCGAGGAGCAGGCGCGCACCGCAGCCGAGGAGGCAGCCCGTGCAGCGGAGGCTGAGCGTGCGGCGATCCAGCGAATGCCTTGGTGGCGAAGGCTTTTCGCTCACGACTGAGCGTCGAGCTGCTCCTCGATGGCGTCCAGTGGGGCCACGATCAGCGGGCCGCCTTCGTATCGGCCCCCGTCCACCGCGAGGACCCGCCCGTCGGCATAGGCGACCGGAAGCGGGTCGAGCGATCCCGCGTCCACTCCGAGCATGTACGGGATCGTGCTGTGCCCGTGGACGATCCGCGTCCCGCCGAGGGTCGACAGCATCCGCTCGACATTCGCCGCACTCTTGCGACCCCGGAAGTCGCCCCGTGAGGTGAGGCGCCGCCAGCACTCCCACATGTCCTCGAGCCGGCGCTCCCGCAAGAGCACCTCGGCGGCCGCGTTGACCTCGTCGACGGTGCTGCCCCAGTCGAGATAGTCGACGGTGTCGGAGTGCATCAGCAGCCAGCTGCCGACTCGAGCAAGCATCGGACGCCTGACGATCCACCCCTCGTGGCGCTCGGTCAGTGCGGCCTGGTCGTGCAGCTGGCCACCATTGAGCAGCCAGCTGCCGAGAAAGCTGCGTCCGGACATCCGCGGGCCGGGGACCTCCGTCTGGCCGAACCACCGCATGCCGAGCGCGAGCACCTCGTGGTTGCCGAGCAGCGCCTCGACCCGGCCTCCGGTGGCGCTCGCCTGGTCCTGCCAGCGCATGAGCGCCTCGACGACGGCGACCCCGTCCGGTCCACGGTCGAAGTAGTCGCCGAGCACCCACAGCTCGTCGTGGCCGGCCCAGTCGCCCGACCTGTCGACCAGCCCGGCGTCGCGGACAGCCTCGACGAGGTCGTCGGCATGCCCGTGCACGTCGCTCACGACGAAGTGAGAGGTCACCCTCGTCACGGTAGGGCCCGACGAACGCCGGGTCCATCGGGGTCCGACCAGCCATGCTGGGTCGCATGGATCGTCATCGCGTCCTTCGCCGTCGCCTTGCGACACAGCGGCTCTCGTCCGCGCCGCTGCCCAGTGCCGCGGACGCCGTCCGCCTGCTCACCTGCGTCCAGTCCCAGGAGCGGGACCACGCGTTCTTCGCGCTGTCCCAGCGCAGCCGGGCGGGGACGTATGCCGCCGTGCGAGCCGAGCACGACGCCGGCGCGTTCGTGCGCACCCACATCCTGCGACCCACCTGGCACTACGTCGCACCGGAGGACCTGCGCTGGATCCTCGCGCTCACCTCCCCTCGGGTCGAGCAGCAGGAGGCGCCGTACCTGCGCAAGTTCGGCTTCGACGAGGCAACGGTCGAGCGGGCCTTCGGCGTCATCTCGTCATCGCTCGCGGGGCGGACGTTCCTGACCCGCAAGGAGATCGGCGATCGACTAGCCGCGGCGGGGCTGCTCGGCAAGGGCGAGGGGGTCGGGCACCTGTTGCTCCTCGCCGAGCTCCGGGCCCTCATCTGCGGTGGCCCGGTCAAGGGCGTGCAGCACTCCTACGGCCTGGTCGACGAGCTGGTCGCGCCCACCCCCGAGCGGTCGCGGGAGGAGGCCCTCGTCGAGCTGGCGCGCCGGTTCTTCGCCGGCCACGGCCCCGCCTCGGTCAAGGACCTCGCCCGGTGGTCGTCATTCACGGTCGCCGACGTCAAGCGCGCGGTCGGCGAGCTCGAGGGCGTCCTCGAGCGGGTGGAGGTGGACGGCATACCCCACTGGTTCGACCCCACGATCCCGGCTCGCACGACCCGGGGCGACGAGGCGCATCTGCTCACGACCTACGACGAGGTGACGCTGACCTATCCGGCCGTGAACTTTCCCGTCGCGCCGGAGGTGCCCGAGCCGGAAGGTTTTCCGTGGTACACGGCCGTGCTCGTCGACCAGGTCCGCGTCGGGATGTGGCGGCGCACGGTGGAGCGCGACCGGGTCGTCGTCGAGACCCGCCTCGCGCCCTCGACGACCGCCGACCAGCACGCTCGTGTGGACGCGGCCGTCGCGCGGCTCGGCGAGTTCCTCGGGCTCCCCGTCGAGCGCCGCTGACTCCGCAACACACCCGGAAATCGGCAGCACGACCTGGTTGCAACTATTCCGAGCGGACGGTTTCCGGGTGTGTTGCCCCGGGGGGTGCGTGGTCGACGAAACGCACCAGGTCGGCTACGGAGTCGACGACCCGGCTGGGGCGGTACGGGAAGTTCTCGATCTGCTCGCGGGTCGTCGAGCCGGTGAGCACCAGCACGCTGCGCAGCCCCGCCTCGAGGCCGGAGATGATGTCGGTGTCCATGCGGTCACCGACCATGATCGTCGTCTCGGAGTGGGCGTCGAGCCGGTTGAGGGCGCTGCGCATCATGAGCGGGTTGGGCTTGCCGATGTAGTAGGGCTGGCGGCCCGTGGCCGTGCTGATCAGCGCCGCCACCGAGCCGGTGGCGGGGAGCAGCCCCGCCGGGCTCGGCCCGCTCGGGTCGGGGTTCGTCGCAATGAAGCGCGCTCCCGCGTCGATGAGGCGGATCGCGCGGGTGATCGCCTCGAACGAGTAGGTGCGCGTCTCACCGAGCACGACGTAGTCGGGGTCGCGGTCGGTCATGACGTAGCCGACACCATGCATCGCGGTCGTGAGCCCGGCTTCGCCGACGACGTATGCCGTCCCGGCGGGTCGCTGGTCGGCCAGGAACTGCGCGGTGGCCAGTGCCGAGGTCCAGATCGCACCTTCGGGCACGTCGATGCCGCTGGCGAGCAACCTGGCCCGCAGGTCGCGCGGCGTGAAGATCGAGTTGTTCGTGAGCACGAGGAAGCGCTTGCCCGAGGCCTTGAGCGCCTCGACGAAGTCGGAGGCGCCGGGAATCGCCACCTCCTCGTGCACGAGGACGCCGTCCATGTCGGTGAGCCAGGTCTCGACGGGGCGGTGTTCGGTCATGGCCCCATTGTGGTGGCAATGCGCGCCCTACATGCGAGCGGAGCGAGCCAAGTGATGGTCCGGCGCGCGTCGCGCCTGGACCGACGAGCGCAGCGAGCGAGCCGAGGGTTTGGCGCGCGTCACGTCTGGACTGACGAGCGATGCGAGCGCCAGCGAGCGAGTCGAGGAGGGAAGGCGTGACGTCAGGGCGCGCCGAACTGGCGAGCGGAGCGAGCCAATGTGATGGAGCGAGCCAAGTGATGGCGCTCAGGACGCGGACTGGGCGGCGATCGCCGAGTCGACGCGGTCGGCCGTCAGGGCGTGCTGCACGACCATGGTGGCCGCGCCGATGACACCGGCCTGGACCCCGGTCGTGGCCGAGACGATCTGCAGCCCGCCGGTGGCCAGGGGCAGCGACCGGCCGTAGACCACCTCGCGCACGCCGGCGATGAGGCTCTCGCCCGCCTGGACCAGTGAGCCGCCGATGACGATGACTGACGGGTTCAGCAGGCTCACGCAGGTTGCGAGGACCTCGCCGATCGTGCGCCCCGCCTGGCGGACGGCGTGGGCGGTCGGGATGTTGCCGCTGCGGACGAGCTCGACGATGTCGGCGTTGCTCTCGGCCTGGATGCCGATCTCATTGAGCGACTTGGAGATTGCGCGTCCGCTTGCGACCGCCTCGAGACAGCCTCTGTTGCCACAGGTGCAGAGGACGTCGGGGGCGTGCGGGGCGGCGACGTGTCCCAGGTCGCCGGCGGCGCCCACTGCCCCACGGTGCAGGCGCCCCCCGCTGATGATGCCGGCGCCGATCCCGGTGGCCACCTTGACGAAGAGCAGGTGCTCGACGTCGTGGTGGGCCAGGGCGTGCTCGCCGAGGGCCATGATGTTGACGTCGTTGTCGACGAGCACCGGCACGTCGAACGCGCGTCGCACGTGGGCCGGGACGTTGTAGCCGTCCCACCCGGGCATGATCGGTGGCCGCATCGGGCGACCGCTCGAGTGCTCGACCGGGCCGGGCAGCCCGATGCCGATCCCGATGAGCTCGCTCGGCATCCGGTTGGCTTGCTCGAGAAGGCGTCTCGTCGCGGCGATGACCCAGTCGAGGACCGGGCCGGGCCCGTCGGTGATGTCCAGCTTCTCGGCGATCTCGCAGATCGGGCGGCTGCTCAGGTCGGTCAGCGCGATGCGCCCGTGGGTCGCCCCGAGGTCTGCGCCGACGACGACCCGGGCCTCGGGGTTGAACGCGAAGCGGATCGGCGGGCGTCCTCCGGTGCTGGCCGCCTCACCGCTCGGGGCGAGCAGGCCGGTCGCGAGGAGGGCGTCCACGCGGGCGCCGACGGTCGAGCGAGCCAGGCCCGTGAGCTTCGCCAGCTCGGCCCGGGTGCGGGGAGTCTCGTCGCGCAGCAGCTGGAGCAGCTCGCCTGCGCCGTTGGCGCCTGAGGCTGACGACGATGGCTCAGCGGAATGCACGATTGCAGTGAAGCACATGCGGCTTCCGTATGCCACGCATTCGGCTTTGTGTCTCACGGTCGAAACTTTTGCTTGACGTCCCGACAAAAGTGGGCCACGGTGTGACGCATGGAATCTCGACGGCGAGACGATGCCGACGCACCGCTGCTGCGAATGACCAACGTGGTCAAGCGTTTTCCAGGGGTCGTGGCCCTCGGTGGGGTCGACCTCGATGTTCTGCCAGGCGAGGTGCACTGCCTGCTCGGCCAGAACGGCGCCGGCAAGAGCACACTGATCAAGGTTCTCGCCGGTGTGCACGAGGCCGACGAGGGCACCATCGAGTGGTCCGGCGAGCCGGTCACGCTCCACCACCCGCAGGCCGCCATGGACCTCGGCATCGCGACCATGTACCAGGAGCTCGACCTCGTCGAGGGACTCACCGTCGCCGAGAACATCTTCCTCGGGCATGAGCCGAACCGCCTCGGATTCTCCCAGCGGGCTACCGCCCGCCGCGAGGCGGCAGGCCTGCTGAAGCGGCTCGGACACCCCGAGATCTCTCCCTCCATCGAGGTCGGCACACTCTCGTCGGCCTCCTGCCAGATCGTGAGCATGGCCCGAGCGCTGTCTCGCGACGCTCGGCTCATCATCATGGACGAGCCGTCTGCCGTGCTCGACGCCGGCGAGGTCGAGCAGCTGTTCAAGGTCATCCGCGAGATCACCTCGCAGGGCGTGTCTGTCGTCTACATCTCGCACCGCCTCGAGGAGATCCGCGAGATCGGCGACCGCGTCACCGTGCTCAAGGACGGCAAGACCGTCACCACGGGGCTCGATGCCAAGACCACGCCGACGCAGGAGCTGATCCGGCTCATGACCGGCCGCTCGATCGAGTACGTCTTCCCGGACAAGCCGCAGGTCGACGATGCCGAGCCGATGCTCAAGGTCGAGGGGCTGACCCGCGACGGTGAGTTCGCCGACATCAGCTTCCACGTCCGGCCCGGCGAGGTCGTCGGCCTCGCCGGCCTCGTAGGGTCCGGTCGCTCCGAGATCGTCGAGACGATCTTCGGTGCACGCAGGTCCACCGGCGGCACGGTCACCGTCGACGGGACGGTCGTGCGGCCCGGTTCCGTGACGGCCGCGGTCGCTGCCGGGATCGGCCTCTGCCCGGAGGAGCGCAAGAGCCAGGCGCTGGTCCTCGACGCGTCACTTGCCGCAAACATCAGCCTCGCGAGCCTGGCCCGGTTCTCACGCGCCGGGCTGCTCGACCGCGATGGTGAGGTCGAGTCGGCCGAGGAACTGCTCGAGTCGCTCGACGTGCGCCCGCGCGGGGTTCACCGCGAGTCGCGCACGCTCTCCGGTGGCAACCAGCAGAAGGTCGTCCTGGCCCGGTGGCTGCTCCGCGGCTGCAAGGTCCTCCTCCTCGACGAGCCGACCCGCGGCGTCGATGTCGGGGCACGGTCGGAGATCTACGGCCTGATCCGGCGGCTCACGGACGACGGCGTGGCTGTCGTCGTGGTCTCCAGCGAGATCCCCGAGGTGCTCGGGTTGTCCAACCGGGTGCTGGTCCTCGCCGACCGCACCGTCCGCCACGAGGGTCCGGCCGACGAGCTCGACGAGCACGCCGTCCTCGACATCATCCTGAAGGGAGACGCGGCATGAGCGCCGACGTCACGAAGGCCGACCAGGCGCCGGGCGACCCGGCCACCGACACGACGGGGGCGGCGGCGAGCGCGCAGCAGAGTGGTCCTGCCGTCGGCGGCGCGGCCCAGCGCCGCTCCGGGGGCCTGGCCGGCTTCCTCAGCGGCCCCGCCGGGCGGAACGCCGGGCTGGTGCTCGCCCTGCTGCTGCTCATCATCGTCGGCATCATCACCGCTGGTGACCGGTTCGCCAGCCCCGAGAACGCGCTGACGATCCTGCGTCTCGGCTCGGTCATTGGCGTCGTCAGCGTCGGCATGACCTTCGTCATCGGCGGCGGCGGCATCGACCTGTCGGTCGGCGCGATCGTCGCGCTGTCCTCGGTCTGGGCCACCACGGTCGCCACCCAGACGATGGCCGCCAACAGCCACTGGATCGTCTTGGTCTTCGTCGCTCTAGCAGTCGGCGCGGGGTGTGGACTCGTCAACGGCCTCCTCATCGCATACGGGCGAATGGCTCCCTTCATCGCCACTCTCGCCATGCTCGCCGCGGCACGCGGGCTGGCGGAGATCATCGCCAAGCGCCGCACCCAGATCGTCCGGGAGCGCGGCTTCATCGACTTCTTCGGCGGCAGCGTCCTCGGCATCCCGGTCCTCGTGATCATGTTCGCCATCGTCGCGGCCATCGGCTGGGTACTGCTCAACCGCACGACGTTCGGGCGCCGCACCTTGGCCATCGGCGGCAACCCCGAGGCCGCGCGTCTCGCCGGCATCCGCGTGCAGCGGCACACGATGTCCCTCTACGTGCTGCTGGGCATCGCCTGTGGCATCGCCGCAGTCATGCTCATGGCCCGCACGACGACCGGCACCTCGACCCACGGCCAGCTCTACGAGCTCGACGCGATCGCGGCCGTCGTCATCGGCGGAACCCTCCTGTCCGGCGGCCGCGCGACGGTCGTCGGCACGGTGCTCGGCGTGCTCATCTTCACGACGCTCACCAACGTCTTCACCCTCAACAACCTCGACACCTCCACGCAGGCGGTGGCAAAGGGAGCCATCATCGTCGCCGCCGTCCTGCTCCAGCAGCGGGTCTCCCGCACCCGGTCGACCTAGTCCACAAGGCCGGATCGACACCGCCAGGGCTCTGGCACAGCACCACAACTCACAGCGCACCACCTTCACACCCGCTCACATAGGAGTCAGCGTGTCTGCATCACTTCCTCGCACCACCAAGCGCGTCGCCGTCGCGGCGTTCGCCATGAGCGCCGCGCTCGTTGCAGCCGGCTGCACCAGCAACGACCCGGCCACCACCCCGGCGGCCTCGACCCAGCAGGCGGGTAGCAACGCCGCGAGCGACAATGACGCTCCCGGCAAGAAGGTCGTCATCGGCTTCTCGGGCCCCGCGGCCGACCACGGCTGGCTCGGCGCCATCAACAGCGCCGCCCAGGCGGAGGCCAAGAAGTACCCGGACGTGGAGCTCAAGGTCGCCGAGGGCACCAACGACGCCTCGCTGCAGATCAGCCAGATCGAGACCTTCATCAACGACAAGGTCGATGCGATCGTGCTCCTGCCGACGGACGGCGCCGCCCTCACCGAGGTCGCCACCAAGGCGATGGACGCCGGTATCCCCGTGGTCAACGTCGACCGTGAGTTCTCGAGCCCGTTCGCGGCCCGCGCCACGATCCTCGGCGACAACTACGGCATGGGCGTGTCCGCGGGCACCTACGCGTGCAAGCTCGTCAAGGACAAGAACCTCAGCAACCCGGTCATCGCCGAGATCGCCGGCATCGACGCGCTGCCCCTGACGCAGGACCGCAGCAAGGGCTTCGCCGACGCGCTCAAGGCCTGCGGCCAGACCGTCGACAACCGCGTCGCAGCCGAGTTCACCGTCGAGTCGGGTGAGAAGCAGGCGTCCAACCTGCTCCAGGCCGCGCCGAAGATCGACATCCTGTGGAACCACGACGACGACCAGGGCGTCGGCGTCATGGCCGCGCTCGACCAGGCCAACCGGCACGAGATGGCCTTCATCGGCGGCGCCGGCTCGGCCAACGCGATGCGCTGGATCAAGGACGGCAAGATGGAGGCGACGGTCATCTACCCGCCGACCCAGGCGGCCGACGGCATCAAGCTCGCCCGTCTGATCGCCCAGGACAAGGGCATCAGCGACCTCGTCCAGGTCGAGGTCCCGCGTCGAATCGTCCTCAACGCACCGGTCGTGACCAAGGAGAACGTCGACCAGTACCTGCCGCTCGGCTTCGAGTCGTGACAGTGGGCGCCCGCCCCGGCACTCCGGCGGGGCGGGCGCCACACACGGCCTGCAAGCGCAAGCAGCTCGTGGCGGTGACGAAGCAGGGGTCGCCGCCGACCACCACCTACGTCGGATGTGAGGACGTCATGACCACTGCCAGCAAGCCTGCCCTCGGGGTCGGGATGATCGGCTACGCCTTCATGGGGCGTGCCCATTCACAGGCCTGGCGCAATGCCCTCAGCTACTTCGACACGCCGGTCATCCCACGGCTCGTCGCCGTCGCCGGACGCAACGAAGCGGCAGCGAGCGAGACGGCATACCGCTTCGGCTGGGAAGGCGTCGAGACCGACTGGAGGCGGCTGCTCGAGCGGGACGACATCGACATCATCGACATCTGCACCCCGGGCGACACCCACGCCGAGATCGCGGTGGCTGCCCTGGAGGCCGGCAAGCACGTCCTCTGCGAGAAGCCGCTCGCCAACTCCGTCGCGGAGGCCGAGACCATGGTCCGCGCGGCGGAAACCGCACGGGCCCAGGCGGTTCGGTCGATGGTCGGCTTCACCTACCGGCGCGTCCCGGCAATCGCCTTCGCCCGGACCTTGGTGGCGGAGGGACGTCTCGGCCGGATCCACCACGTGCGCGGCCAGTACCTCCAGGACTGGCTCACCGACCCCTCGTCGCCGCTCACCTGGCGCCTCCAGAAGGAGCGCGCCGGCTCCGGAGCGCTGGGGGACATCGGCGCACACATCGTCGACCTGGCCCAGTACGTGACCGGCGAGGCGCTCACCGGGGTGTCGGCCCTGACCGAGACCTTCGTGCGCGAGCGGCCGATCGCCGACCCGGGCGTCGCCGGCGGCAGCGGCATCAGTGGCACCGCCTCAGCCAACGGATCCGCCCAGCTGGGTCCGGTGACTGTGGACGACGCTGCCGTCTTCGTGTCGCGGATGGCCGGCGGTGCCCTGGCGACGTTTGAGGCGACCCGGTTCGCCACCGGACGCAAGAACGCGATTCGCCTGGAGATCAATGGAACTCGGGGATCGCTGGCCTTTGACTTCGAGGACATGAACGTGCTTCACGTCTTCGACGCGCAGGTCGACGCGAAAGACGCCGGGTTCACCCGGGTCCTCGTCACCGAGGCGTCCCACCCCTACGTCGCCGCGTGGTGGCCGCCCGGACACGTGCTCGGCTACGAGCACGGCTTCACCCACCAGGCGGTGGACTTCCTCACCGCCATCGCCGAGGGCGCCGACCCTCGGCCGTCCTTCTCCGACGGGCTCCAGGTGCAGCGGATCCTGTCGGCGGTCGAGTCGAGCGCGGAGCGCTCGGGGTCCTGGACCCCGGTCGAGCTTGGCCGCGTCTCGTCGCCGGCCCTGTCCTGAACTGCGGAGGCTGCGGCCCCGCCTTGTCCTGAAAGGAGATTCGGCTCCACCCCGCAAGTCCTGTCTCTGTCACGCTGAAGGAGCACGCACACCATGCACGACAACGACGTCAACCCGCTGAAGCTCGCCAAGGGCCTCGGTCTCAACCGGCGCCAGTTCATGGCCGCCTCGACGGGCATGGCCGCGGCAGTGGCCATCGCCGGCGCGAGCGCGACCAGCGCTGCGGCAGCCCCGGGCACCGGCAACGGAGTCCTCGTCCCGCCCGGCAAGCGCGGGATCATCCTCTACACGGTCCGCGACGCCGTCTCGCGCGACCCCGGCACCTCGCCCTACGCGTCCGGCTTCAAGGCGGTCTTCGAGGAGCTCGGCCGGATCGGGTACAAGCAGGTGGAGTTCGCCGGCTACGGCCAGCACGCGAACGCCCCCGGTGGCAACGTCAACAACGTCGCCGGCGCCCAGCTGCTGCGCACCTGGCTCGACGACAACGGGCTCGAGGCCGAGGGCAACCACGGCAGCATCCCGTCGTCGATCACCGACGCGACCCTCGCGTCGTTCGACGCCGCCTGCGAGATCGCGAACATCCTCGGTATGCAGCACATCGGCACGGGCAACGACCCGACCAGCTCGGCCTACCAGGCGGACTGGGACCTGGCCGCCGCGCGCTGGGACATCCTCGGCGAGCGCGCCCGCGTCAAGCACGGCCTCAAGCTCTACACCCACAACCATGACGTGGCGTACAGCTTCCTGCTCGACAGCGGGCCGCTGGACGCACTGGGCCGGCCGACCCGCTCGTCCGGCATCCGTCGCCTCGAGTACTTCCTCGCCAACACGAACCCGGACAACGTCTACCTCGAGATGGACATCTACTGGGCGCACGTCGCGCAGTTCAAGCACAAGTCCTACCTGGCGGCCGACGGCTCGACCGTCGAGGCGATCTTCAACCCGCTCGGCGTGGTCCAGGCCCAGCCGATCCGGTTCCCGCTGTTCCACGCCAAGGACGGCAAGTCGGTGCCGAGCTCGGCCAACGGCTACGACTTCGTCCCGTTCGGCACGGGCGTCATCGACTACAAGGCCTTCCTCAGCCAGACGGGGGCCAAGGGCTACCACAACCCGATGTACGAGCAGGACAACGCGCCCGGCGGCACCGCCAGCCCCAACCAGTCGCTGGAGTACGCCGCCCTCAGCTACGCCAACATGGCGGCGCTGCGCGGCTGACGTCGCGACCCGGCGTTACGCAGAAGGCGCCCTCCCGCCACACGCCGGCGGGACGGCATACGTCGAAGTAAACGCCGACCCCCGGGGAGTGCATGTGCCGTTGCAGCGGCGCGCTCCCCGGGGGGCGGCTCGCCCGTCTCTGTCAAGAAGGACGTATCGATGAATGCTACAAGTCGTACCCGAGGTCGGAGGGCTGTTGCGGCAACTGCCGCCGCCGTCCTCGCCCTGACCACGCTGGGCAGCGTCATGGCCCAGCCCGCCCTCGCCCATGACGGCGTCGACCACGGTGCCGAGGCCGGCGCCGAGGCGGCGCTCGACTGGTCGAACTACGAGAAGGTCACGCTCACCAAGGACACCGGTGAGCCGATCGACATGGCCGTGCTGCCCGACCTGCGGGTCCTGCACACGGCGCGCAACGGCGACATCCGCCTCACCGACCCCGACTCGGGCGTCACCAAGGTGATCAACACCGTCCCGGTCTACAACAACTCCGAGGACGGCCTCCAGACGATCACCATCGACCCCGACTTCGCCGCGAACAAGTGGGTCTACCTCTACTACGCGCCGCGCACCATGACGGCGCCCTACGTGACCACGACCCCCACCGGGTCGGCCCCGAACTCGCTCCCGGCAGGCCAGGACCTGTCGTACTGGGACCAGTGGAAGGGCTACAACCAGCTGACCCGAGTCAAGTGGGACGACGCGACGAGCAAGCTCGACCTGTCGACCGAGCAGGTCATCATCAAGGTCGAGACGAACCGCGGCCAGTGCTGCCACGTCGCCGGTGACGTCGACTTCGACGGCAACGGCAACCTCTACCTCTCGACGGGCGACAACACGCCCGCGAGCACGCCGGGCGCCGCCGGCATGGCTCCGAACAACGACGCACCGGGCATGAACCCCGGGTTCGACTCGCGTCGCGGCGCCGGCAACACGAACGACCTCCGCGGCAAGATCCTGCGGATCAAGGTCCAGGGCGACGGCAGCTACACCATCCCGCCGGGCAACCTGTTCACGCCCGGCACCGCCAAGACCCGGCCCGAGATCTTCGTCATGGGTGTCCGCAACCCGTTCCGCATGGACGTCGACGCGGCGACCAACTCGGTCACGTGGGGCGACTACGGCCCCGACGCCGGCGCCCCGGACCCGCAGCGTGGCCCGATGGGCTACGTGGAGTGGATGACGACGGCGATCGACCGTCCGATCAACGGCGGCTGGCCGTACTGCCACGGCCCGAACGCCAACTACAACCAGTGGGACTACGCGACCTCGACCCCGGGACCGTGGTTCGACTGCAACGCCGGCGCGCAGAACAACTCCCGCTGGAACACCGGCCTCGCGACCGTCCCGCCGGCGACGACCGCGACGCTCTACTACGGCGACAACAACACGCACCAGCCGTGGCCGGAGCTGACCGACTTCGACCCGCAGGGCGGCCAGGGCCCCATGGGTGGACCGGTCTACCACTACGACGCGGCAAACCCGTCGACGACGAAGTTCCCGCAGTACTGGGACCGCAAGGCCTTCTTCGCCGAGTTCTCGCAGGACTACCTCGCGGCCTTCACCGTGCAGTGGCCCAACGGACCTGTCGACCACATCCAGCAGTTCCTGCCCAACAAGGCCCTCGAGACGAACGGTCAGCCGATCACGGACAGCCCGATCGACATCGAGTTCGGTCCGGACGGGTCGCTCTACGTCCTCGACTACGGTGACGGCTTCTTCCGGGCCAACCCGGACGCCGGCCTCTACCGGATCGACTACTCGCCGGGCAACAAGGCGCCGAAGGCGGCCATCTCGGCCAACCCGGTCAGCAGCAGCAACGCACCGCTGACCGTCACCTTCGACGCCTCCGGCTCGTCGGACCCCGAGCACGGCGCCCTGACGTACGACTGGGACTTCGACGGCAACGGCACGTTCGACGCGTCCGGTGTCACGGCGACCCACACGTACACCGAGCTCGGCAAGTTCACCGCTCGTCTGCGTGTCACCGACCCGGAAGGTCGCAAGGCGCTGACGAGCACGTCGATCAGCGTCGGCAACGTCGCACCGACGGTGAACATCTCGGCGCACAACGGCGGGTTCTTCGACTGGGGTCAGGCCGTGCCGTTCAACATCACGACCACCGACCCTGAGGACGGCAACGCCACGGTGTGCTCGCGCGTCTCCTGGACGTTCGGTCTCGGGCACGACGCGCACGCTCACCCGCTGAGCCAGGGCACCGGATGCCAGTTCGCGATCCCGACCCCGGCGGATGCGACCGAGCACGGCGTGACCGAGAACATCTTCGGTGTCGTGGTCATCACGTACACGGACGGCGGTCACGCCGGTGTCCCGGCCGCGACGACGACCGAGTCGCTGATCCTCAACCCGAAGAAGCAGGAGGCCGAGTGGGCCGATGCTTCTCAGGGCGTCGAGATCGTCAACGACAGCACGGCCAGCGGTCTGCGCAAGGTCACCTCGCTCGACGCCGGTGACTGGCTGGCCTGGGACCCGACGAACCTTGCCAACCTCGACGCCGTCAAGGTCCGTGGCGCAGGCACGGGCACCATTGCGCTGCGGTGGAACTCGCCGAGCGCAGCGCCGTTCGCGCAGGTGGCCGTCTCCGGCTCCGGCTGGACCGAGTCGCAGACGTCACTGGCGAACAAGCCCTCCGGCACCGGTCGCCTGTACGTCACCTCGACCGGCGGTGTGGACCTCGACGCGCTGACCTTCGTCGGCAGCGGCGTCGCGGACCTCACGCCGCCGACCGTCTCGGCGACGCTCAGCCCGGCCAACCCCAACGGCCAGAACGGCTGGTACACGAGCAACGTCTCGGTGACGGTCAACGCGACCGACAACGGCACGGTCTCGTCTCGTCAGCGCTCCACCGACGGTGGCACGACGTGGGTGAACGCCAACACCGCGCTGACGGTGTCGGCAGAGGGCTCGACGACGGTGCTGTTCCGGGCCACGGACAACGGGGGCAACGTCTCGCCGGTCGGGTCGGTGACGATCAAGATCGACAAGACGCAGCCGACGCTCGCGGTCTCGGGAGTCACCGACGGCGCCACCGTCGGCAACTCCGGTGACGTGACGTGGGCGGCAGGAGACGCGACGAGCGGGGTCGGCACGGTCACCGCCACCGTGGACGGCTCGGCCGTCGCGGGTGACCAGCCGCTCGAGCTGTGGCGGCTCCCCCTGGGTGCCCACACTCTCGTGGTCACGACCACGGACAAGGCCGGTCTGACCCGGACGGTGACGACGACGTTCACGACGTCGACCTCGCTGTCCGAGCTGACCGCGGTGACGGAGCGGCTCGCCCGGGCCGGTCTCGTCACGAAGGCTGGCGAGCCGCTGCTCGAGAAGCGCCTCGAGCAGGCCGCCAAGCACGCGAGCGCCGGCCGCAACGCGGCCGCGATCTCGCAGCTGCAGGAGTACGTCGGGCTGGCGAAGTCGTCGGCCAACGTCTCCGACCAGGCGGCCTCCGCTGCGCTGCAGCGGGACGCCGACGCGGTGATCGCCTCCCTGAGGTGACCGCGGGTGGCCCGGCGGCGAGCACCCATCCCTCGCCGCCGGGCCGCCTCTCCAATCGACTTTTGGCACAACGGCATTCGTACGACAGCGTTCCGCACCACGACGACGAAGGAGCAGGCAGATGAGCGACGCACGGACCGGACTGTGGCTGGTTGGAGCGCGTGGCTCCGTGGCGACCACGGTGACGACGGGGCTGGCGCTCATCACGGCCGGCGGCGCCGGACGGGAGGGCCTGGTGACCGAGCAGGCGGAGCTGGCAGCAGCCGGCCTCGTGTCGCTCGACCACATCGTCGTCGGCGGTCACGACGTGGCAGAGGTGCCGCTGGTGAAGCGGGCGGCGCTGCTCGCCGACGCGGGGGTGGTGCCACATGCTGCGCTGGCCCTCGCGCACGACGAGCTCGAGCGCGCCGATGCCCGCATCCGCGCCGGCTACCGCGTGGGGGAGGAGGAGCAGGGGGCAGCCGTCCGCCGGCTTGCCGACGACATCGCCGCGTTCCGCGACACCGAGGCGCTCGCGCGCGTCGTCGTCGTCAACGTGTCGTCGACCGAGCCGGTGGCGGTCCCCTCGCCTGCGCACGAGTCGCTCGCCCAGCTCGAAAGGGCTTGGGCCGCAGGCGAGTCGCCGCTACCTCCCAGTGCCGTGTATGCCGCTGCCGCCTTCCTTGCCGGGGCCGCGTTCGTCGACTTCACGCCGTCGACCGGTGCCCGGCTTCCGGCCCTGCGCGAGCTGGCCGAGCGTGCGGGCCTGCCGTGGGGCGGGAGTGACGGGAAGACGGGCGAGACGCTCGTGAAGTCGGTGCTGGCACCGATGTTCGCGACCAGGTCTCTGGCGGTCCGCTCGTGGGCCGGGACGAACCTGCTCGGCGGTGGCGACGGCGCCACCCTGGCCGACCCGGAGGCGCAGCAGAGCAAGGCGATCAGCAAGGCCCGCGGGCTCGAGGCGATGCTCGGCTACCCGGTCGAGGGCCCGGTCCACATCGACAACATCACCGATCTCGGGGACTGGAAGACCGCCTGGGACCTCGTGACCTTCGCCGGCTTCCTCGGCACGCGCATGTCGATGCAGTTCACCTGGCAGGGCTGTGACTCCAGCCTCGCCGCCCCTCTCGTGATCGACCTGGCGCGTCTGGCCGACCTGGCGCTCCGGCGCAGCGAGGTCGGCCCCCTGACCGCGCTCGGCTTCTTCTTCAAGGACCCGGTCGACTCAAAGGAGCACCGGCTCTTCGACCAGCATCGCGCCCTGACCCAGTGGGCGACGTCGTCGTGACCCGGCTTCGAGACCTCGTCGAGCTGGTCCGCGCCCCGGCGGCGCTGACCGTGCCGGGGGACACGCTCGCGGGCGCGGCGAGCGCCGGGTGGCCGAGCGCGGCCCGGACCGCGCTGCTGCCCGTTGCCTCGACGTGCCTGTACTGGGCGGGGATGGCGCTCAACGACTACGCCGACCGGCATACCGACTCGGTCGAGCGGCCGGAGCGGCCGATCCCGTCGGGCCGCGTGAGCGCCCGGACCGCTCTGGCGGTGGCGAGCGGTCTGACCGTGGTCGGCGTCGCCGTGGCGGCCGCAGGTGGCGGGCGGCGTGCCGCGGCCGTCGCGGGCGTGCTCGCCTCGGCGGTGTGGGCGTACGACCTCGCACCGAAGGAGGGGCCGCTCAGTGTCGCCACGATGGCCTCGACTCGCGGGCTGGACGTCCTGCTCGGCGCGAGTACCGGTGGGCTGCCCGCGCTTCGACGGGCGGCGGTGCCAGCCTCGCTCGTTGCGCTGCATACGGCCAGCGTCACCGCCCTGAGCCGAGGTGAGGTGCGCGGCGGCTCGGCCGATGTCGCCGGCGCGTGCGCAGCGGTCACCGCCGTCGTGGCCAGCGCGTCGGCGCTGCGGTCCAGTACGGGGTCCCGGCTCGGCGGGGTGGTGTCACTCGGGCTGGCCGGGTGGTATGCCGTCGGCGTCCTCCGCGCCCAGCTGGCCGCGGTGCGCAGTCCCGACGCTCAGACGGTTCGCAGCGCCACGGGCGTCGGCATCCGGGGCCTCGTGCCTCTGCAGGGTGCCGCGATCGCGTCGGCCGGCAACCACGGTCTGGCGATCGGCCTGGCCGCATCGGCACCGGTGGGCCGCCTGGCGATGAAGGCGGTGTCGGCGACGTGAGCCTGCGCTTCGGGTACGGTCTCAACGGCTTCACCGACCATCGTCTCGAGGACGCGGTGGCGCTGCTGGCGGACCTGGGATACGACGGTGTGGCGCTGACGCTCGACCACGCCCACCTCGACCCGGTCGCGCCCGACCTGGCGGGGCGGACGGCTCACGTGGCGCGCCTGCTCGACAGGCACGGCCTGGCCGTGGTCGTCGAGACTGGGGCGCGATACGTCCTGGACCCGCGTCGCAAGCACTCGCCCACCCTGGTGTCCGACGAAGGCCGGGATCGACGGATCGACCTGTTGGAAAAGGCGATTCGCGTCGCTGCAGACCTCGGCTCGCCCGCCGTCTCCTTCTGGAGCGGCATCGCGCCCGACGGCGCGACACCGGAGGACTGCTGGTCGCGGCTCGAGGCCGGCGTCTCGCGACTGCTCCCCGTCGCGGACGCGCACGGCGTCGACCTGGCCCTGGAGCCGGAGCCCGGGATGCACGTCGAGCGGATCGCCGACGTCGAAGAGCTGCGCCGCCGGCTCGGGTCGCCCGACCGCCTGAGGCTGACCATCGACGTCGGGCACCTTCGGTGCACCGAGGACGACGACCCGGCGTCGTGCATCGTGGGCGCGGGCAGGCTCATCGCGAACGTGCAGATCGACGATATGCGGCGCGGCGTCCATGAGCATCTCCCGTTCGGCGAGGGCGAGGTCGACGTCGCGGCGGTCCTCGGCGCGCTGCTCGACGTCGAGTTCCCGGGACTCGTGGCGGTCGAGCTCCCGCGCCACTCGCACGCGGCCCCCGCCCTGGCCGCCCAGAGCATCGACATCCTGCGTGCCGCTGAGGAACAGGCGGCCACGACCCGACCGTACCGACTCCAGGAGGTGCCCGGATGAGCGACATCGACGCAGCGATCGCGGAGGTCGCCACACGACCTGAGGCGATCGAACGCCACTTCCCCGCAGCAGCACGGCGGGCTGCGCGGGAGGGCCGCGACGGCGACGACACGCGGATGGCCATGCTGCTCGCACTGAACGGTCCGCGCGACGAGGTCGTCGGCCAGGTCGAGCGTCTTTACTGGCAGGGAGACACCTCCGAACGCCTCGCCGTCCTGCGTGCCCTGCACCCGCTCGACGGCGCGGACCGGGCCAACGCCATCGGCGACGGAGCCCTGGACCTCGTGCGAGATGCCCTGCGCACCAACGACTCTCGTCTCATCGCAGCCGCCATGGGCCAGTATGCCGCTCGCCACCTTGACGCGGCCGCGTGGCGACAGGCGGTGCTGAAGTTCCTGTTCGTGGGGATCCCCATCGACCAGGTGGCCGGCCTCGACACCCGTGCCGACGCCGAGCTCGGCCGCATGGTCGCCGACTACGTCGCCGAGCGACAGGCCGCCGGTCGGACGGTGCCGCCGGACGCCCTCGCCATCCTCGACCTCGTCGAGCACACGTCATCCGTCATGCCCGCCCGAGCCGAATGAGGAGCACCATGCGCATCTTCGACCCGCACATCCACATGACCTCACGCACGACGGACGACTACAAGCGGATGTATGCCGCCGGCGTCCGTGCCGTCGTCGAGCCGTCCTTCTGGCTCGGGCAGCCACGCACCAACGTCGGTTCCTTCTGCGACTACTTCGACTCGCTCCTCGGCTGGGAGCCGTTCCGCGCGGCGCAGTACGGCATCGCGCACCACGCCACGATCGGGCTGAACCCCAAGGAGGCCAACGACCCTCGTTGTCGCGAGGTGCTCGCGGTCCTGCCGCGCTACCTCGTCAAGGACCGCGTCGTCGCGGTCGGCGAGCTCGGCTACGACAGCATGACCCCCGAGGAGGACGAGGTCTTCGCGGCCCAGCTGGAGCTCGCGGCCGAGCACGAGCTGCCGGCCCTCGTGCACACCCCGCACCGCGACAAGCTCGAGGGCACGAAGCGCACTCTCGCCGTGGTCGCGGAGTCGTCGCTGGACCCGGGAGCCGTGCTGGTCGACCACCTCAACGAGGTCACCGTGAGCATTGTCGCCGAGTCCGGTTGCTGGATGGGGTTCTCGGTCTATCCGGACACGAAGATGGACGAGACGCGGATGGTCGAGATCCTGCGGCGGTTCGGCACCGAGCGCATGCTCGTGAACTCCGCTGCCGACTGGGGCAACAGCGACCCGCTGAAGACCCGGCGCACGGCCGACGCGATGCTCGCGGCCGGCTTCACCGCGGATGACGTGGACACGGTGCTGTGGCGGAACCCGGTCGAGTTCTACGGCCGCAGCGGGCGGCTCGACATCGGCGAGCAGTCCGACCCCGAGGAGACCGGTTCGGGCCAGACCCGTCCGGCCGAGCCCGAGCCGGCTCCGGCCGGTGCGACGTTCCTCGGCAACTCGGTGCTGCGCGGAGCGAGGGAGTGAACCATGCGCCTGCGTCACTCCGACGGCCGGCTCGTCCACGTCGCCTACTGCACCAACGTCCACGGGGGTGAGGACCTCGACACGATCATCGGCCAGCTCGACCGGTTCGCCCTGCCGGTCCGCCAGCATCTCGGGGCGAGCGTGCTCGGGGTCGGACTGTGGCTCAGCGCCCCGGTCGCCCGAGAGCTCGCCCACGACCCACGGCTGACCAGCAGGCTGCGGCGCGAGCTCGACGCCCGCGGCCTCGAGGTCGTGACCCTGAACGGGTTCCCCTACAAGGGATTCCAGGAGCCGGTCGTCAAGCACAAGGTCTACCACCCGGACTGGACCGAGCCGGCCAGGCTTGCCTACACGGTCGACCTCTCAGAGGTCCTGGCGCGGCTGCTTCCGGACGACGCTGCACGCGGAAGCATCTCGACCCTGCCGCTGGGGTGGCGCCATCCCTGGTTCGGTGATCGGCAGGTCCTCGCCGCCGAGCAGTTCGACCAGCTCGCCGACCACCTGCACGCGCTCCGGTCACGCACCGGACGCGAGATCCGCGTCGGCATCGAACCCGAGCCGGGGTGCGTCGTCGAGACCACCGACGACCTGCTGGAGCGGACCGCGGGCTGGGACGACGAGACGCTCGGGGTCTGTCTCGACCTCTGCCACCTCGCCGTCGGGTTCGAGCGCGCCGGAGAGGTCGTGCCGCGGCTCGACGCGGCCGGACGTTCCGTCGTCAAGGCCCAGGTGTCGGCCGCCCTGCATGTGGCGAACCCCGGCGACGCGGCCACGCGAGAGGCCCTTGCAGCCTTCGACGAGGAGCGGTTCCTGCACCAGGTGCGGTCCCGCGGCGAGAGCGGCCAGATCCGCGCCCGCGACGACCTCGGGGACGCGCTCGGAGGCCGGCGCCCTCTCGATCCGGCGCCGGGCGGCGTGGACCGGCCGTGGCGCGTCCATTTCCACGTGCCGCTCGACCACGAGCCTGAGCCACCGCTCGCCTCGACGACCGCAGACCTGCGCGAGTCGCTCGACGTCCTCCTCGGCGGCGATGTCGCCGTGACCGACCATCTCGAGGTCGAGACGTACACCTGGACCGTGGTGCCGGAGGCCGCGCGGCCGGCCGACGACGCGGGCCTCGCACGCAGCATCGCCGGCGAGCTCGCCTGGCTTCGCGACACCCTCATCGACCTCGGCCTCAAGGAGCCCGCATGACTACCGACCCCGCCCACCCCACGAAGGTCCTCGTGCTCGACGTCGTCGGCCTCACCCCTCGTGCGCTGAGGGACATGCCACGGCTGCGCCGGGTCGCCGCGAGCGGCTGGCAGTCGACGCTCGGCACCGTGCTCCCGGCCGTGACCTGCTCGGTGCAGTCCACGTTCCTCACCGGCCGGGCGCCCGCCGACCATGGCGCGGTCGGCAACGGCTGGTACTTCCGCGATCTCGGCGAGGTCTTCCTGTGGCGCCAGCACAACGCGCTGGTCGAGGGCGAGAAGGTGTGGCACGCGCTGCGGCGGGCTCATCCGGGAGCGCGGGTCGCGAACGTCTGCTGGTGGTACGCCATGGGCGCCGACACCGACAGCGTGGTCACGCCCAGGCCGATCTACCACGCAGACGGCCGCAAGTCGCCTGACTGCTACACGCGGCCGGTCGCGCTGCATGACCGGCTCACGGACCGGCTCGGGCCGTTCCCGCTCTTCCACTACTGGGGGCCGACGGCCTCGATCGCGTCGTCGCGCTGGATCGTCGAGGCGACCCGCCTGCTGATGCCCGAGCACGACCTGACCCTCTCCTACGTCCCGCACCTCGACTACGACCTCCAGCGCTTCGGACCGGAGTCAGCCCAGGCCAGGACGGCGGCAGCCGAGCTCGACGCGACCCTCGCGCCGCTGCTCGACGACGCCGAGCGGCTCGGCGTCTCGGTCCTCGTCGTCAGCGAGTACGGCATCACCGCGGTCGACCAGCCCGTCGACGTCAACCGGGTGCTGCGCCGCGCCGGCCTGCTCGAGGTGCACACGCAGGCAGGCATGGAGTACCTCGACCCCTGGACGTCGCAGGCCTTCGCGGTCGCGGACCACCAGGTCGCGCACGTCTACGTCAAGGACGCAGAACGGCTCGACGAGGTGCGGGCGCTGCTCGCCGCAACCCCAGGGGTGGAGCAGGTGCTCGACCGAGCCGGCCAGGCGGCATACGGCCTCGACCATGAGCGAAGCGGCGACCTCGTGCTCGTGGCTTACCCGCGTGCCTGGTTCACCTACTACTACTGGCTCGACGACGACCGGGCGCCCGACTTCGCCCGCGGCGTCGAGATCCACCGCAAGCCCGGCTACGACCCCGCCGAGCTGTTCTTCGACCCGGCCGACCGTTCGGCGAAGGCCCGGGCGGGCCTCGGACTCGTGCGGAAGAAGCTCGGGCTGCGCTATGCCATGCGCGTCGTGCCGCTCGACCCGAGCTGGGTCCGCGGGAGCCATGGCAGGCTGCCGGACAACCCAGAGGACGGCCCGGTCGTGCTCGGCTCCGATCGGGGACTGCGGCGTGAGACCGTGGCCGCAGCGGACGTGCACGACCTCATCCTCGAGGCCGCCGGCGTCGCCGTCGCCAGCACCGCCAGCTGTACCGCCAGCACCGCCGCCACTGCCGCCAGCAGTACAGCAGTGCCGGCGACCCGCTGACGCAACTCACCAACTCACATCAGCAAGGAGACTCACGATGGCCCGACCGATCACGCTCTTCACCGGACAGTGGGCTGACCTGCCGTTCGAGGAGATGTGCCGCCTCGCCGGCAAGTGGGGCTACGACGGCCTCGAGATCGCGTGCTGGGGAGACCACTTCGAGGTCGACCGGGCACTCGCGGAGGACGGCTACATCGAGTCGCGACGCGAGATCCTCGACCGGCACGGCCTCAAGGTGTGGGCGATCTCCAACCACCTCGTCGGTCAGGCCGTGTGCGACGACCCGATCGACCAGCGCCACCAGGACATCCTCCCCGCCGCGGTGTGGGGCGACGGCGACCCCGAAGGAGTCCGGCAGCGCGCCGCGGAGCGGATGGCCGACACCGCACGGGCGGCGGCGAAGCTCGGTGTCGACACCGTCATCGGCTTCACCGGGTCCGCGGTCTGGAAGTACGTCGCGATGTTCCCGCCGGTCTCCGACGAGGTCATCCAGCAGGGGTATGCCGACTTCGCCCGACGCTGGAACCCGATCCTCGACGTGTTCGACGAGGTGGGTGTCCGCTTCGCCCACGAGGTGCACCCGAGCGAGATCGCGTACGACTACTGGACCACCCACGCGGCCCTGGAGGCGGTCGGCCACCGGCCGGCCTTCGGCCTCAACTGGGACCCGAGCCACATGGTGTGGCAGGACCTCGACCCGGCTGCTTTCATCTGGGACTTCAAGGACCGCATCTACCACGTCGACTGCAAGGACGCCCGCAAGCGAGTCGGCAACGGCCGCAACGGCCGTCTCTCGTCGCACCTGCCGTGGGGCGATCCGCGCCGCGGCTGGGACTTCGTGTCCACCGGCCATGGTGACGTGCCGTGGGAGGACTGCTTCCGCACCCTCAACGCGATCGGCTACGACGGCCCGATCTCGATCGAGTGGGAGGACGCCGGCATGGACCGCCTCGTCGGGGCACCCGAGGCGCTGGAGTACGTCCGCCGGCTCAACTTCGAGCCGCCGTCCGCCTCCTTCGACGCGGCCTTCAGCAGCAACAGGGACTGACGCCTCGGCCCGTGCGCGCGGTTCAGCGGCACCGCAGCACTGCGGCGTCGCTGAGCCCCGGCACGACCAGTCACCCCCAACCGGCGTGCGGGTCTACCGTCAGGGCATGGGACTCGTCCAGATCGCGCAACGCGCACAGGACCTCGGTCGCGCCTCGGCCTTCTACGGCGACCTCCTCGGCGCCCCGCCGCTGGCCACCTTCGACCCGCCGGGCCTGGTCTTCTTCGACCTCGACGGCGTGCGGCTCCTGCTCGACATCGGCGCGCCCTCGGCACTGATCTACCTGCGCGTCGACGACATCGACGCCACGGTCGGGCGGCTGCGCGACGCCGGTGTGCAGGTCGAGAGCGAGCCGCACGTCATCTTCGGCCACGACGACGACACCCTCGGCCCGGCGGGCACCGACGAGTGGATGGCCTTCGTCAAGGACTCGGAGGGCAACCTCGTCGGGCTCGTGGAGCATCGTCCGCGCGCCTGACGCGGTGCAGCAGGACCGCGCCGCTCCCTCGGCAACACACCCGGTAACCGCCATCTCACCGCAGTTGCAACCCGGGTCGGCTTGCGACTACCGGGTGTGTTGCTGACATTGGTGAGGTAGCGAGTGTCGATCTGCAGCCGAGCCGTTCGTGTAGGAGGTGGCCACACTCCAACCCGAGCCAGGAAGGACACGACGATGAAGACCTACCTCATCACCCTCTACTCGCCCCCCGGACCGCCCCCCGAGGACCTCGACCTCAGCCAGGTCATGGCCGACCTCGAGCTCGTCAACAACGACATCCGCTCGGCGGGCGGCTGGGTCTTCGCCGGCGGCCTGGCCGACACCGGCTCGGCAACGGTGATCCGCAAGCCGGACGCCGTCGCCGATGCGATGCTCACCGACGGACCCTTCATCGAGGCCAAGGAGCACCTCGGCGGGCTCAGCATCGTGCGCGCCGAGGACTACGACGTCGCCCTCGGCTGGGCCGAGCGCATCGCGGGGGCGACCGGCCTGCCCGTCGAGATCCGCCCGTTCCAGGACGACGGGGACCCGGGCCAGGCTCCGACGGCCGAGTGACCGCTCGATGAGCGCATCCGTGACCAGCGCGGACATCGCGCGCGTGTTCCGCGAGGAGCATGGCCGCGCGGTGTCAGTGCTGATCCGGACCCTCGGTGACATCGACCTGGCCGAGGATGCCGTGCAGGACGCGTTCACCGTGGCGGTCGAGCGCTGGCCCGTTGAGGGTATGCCGCCGAGTCCCGCGGGCTGGATCATCACGACCGCTCGCAACCGGGCCATCGACCGACTGCGCCGGGAAGCGAGCCGGGACGCACGGCATACGGAGGCTGCGACGCTCTACACCCCGGACGAACCGCGGGAGGAGGGACCCGTGAAGGACGAACGGCTCCGGCTGGTCTTCACCTGCTGCCACCCAGCGCTGTCGCGCGAGGCGCAGGTGGCTCTGACCCTGCGCCTGCTCGGGGGCCTGACCACGCCCGAGATCGCGCACGCGTTCCTCGTGCCCGAGCAGACTATGGCGCAGCGAGTCGTGCGCGCCAAGAAGAAGATTCGGGACGCCGGCATCCCCTACCGGGTGCCGCGAGACGCCGACCTGCCGGCGCGGCTGGCAGCGGTGCTCGCCGTCATATACCTCGTGTTCACCGAGGGCCACACGGCGTCCTCGGGCGACGACCTGGGCCGGCCCGACCTCGCCGCTGAGGCGGTCCGGCTGGGCCGGGTGCTCGTCGAGCTCATGCCGGACGAGCCGGAGGCGGCCGGGCTGCTGGCGCTCATGCTCCTGACCGAGGCGCGTCGTCCCGCCCGCGCGGACGCCACCGGAGTGCTCGTGGTCCTCGGCGACCAGGATCGCACCCTGTGGGACGCCGACCTGGTGGCCGAGGGGCATGACTTGGTGCGAAAGTGCCTGCGCCGCAACGCTCCTGGGCCATACCAGATCCAAGCGGCGATCAACGCCGTGCACACGGATGCGGCAGACGCCTCGGCGACGGACTGGGTCCAGGTGCTGGCGTTGTACGACCAGCTGGTTCAGGTCGCGCCGACGGACGTCGTGCGCCTCAACCGAGCCGTAGCCGTCGCCGAGGTGTACGGGCCGGAGCCGGCGCTGGCGGAGATCGACGGGCTGGACCTCGGCGGCTACGTCCCGTGGCACGTCGTCCGCGCCGACCTCCTCCAGCGGCTCGGCCACAACGCCGCGGCAGGCGATGCCTTCGAGTGCGCGATCACATTGTCCGCCAACGCTGCCGAGCAGCAGTATCTCCGAGGGCGGCTGCTCGCCCTGCGCGGCTGAGCTGGCGCGCTGACCAACAATCTGTCAAGCACTTCCCCCTGGCCGCCGGATGCTCCCACCAGACACATCGGCGCTCGATACATTGCCTCCATGACGACCCTTCCGGCCGCCGTGCCGCACGATCTCGCGGCACCCTGGGGCGGACGCAGCCGAACGATCGACCTCGGCATCCCGGTCCACTACGCGGACTTCGGCGGGCCCGACGACGGGCCTCCACTCGTGCTCGTGCACGGCCTCGGCGGCTCCCACCTCAACTGGGTCCAGATCGCCCCCACCCTCGCCGAGCGGCACCGCGTCGTCGCCCTCGACCTGGCCGGCTTCGGTCTGACCCCGGGCACCGAGCGGTCGTCGAGCGTCCAGGCCAACGCCGACCTGCTGGCCCGCTTCATCGACGCCGTCCTCGGGCGGCCAGTGGTCCTCGTCGGCAACTCGATGGGCGGCATGATCTCGCTCCTGCTCGCGGCCAGGAGCCCCGAGCGCGTGGCGGGCCTCGCGCTCATCGACCCCTCCCTGCCGATCCCGCGCCAGCGCCCCGACACCCAGGTCGCACTGACGTTCGGGCTGTATGCCGTGCCGTGGGTCGGGGAGCGGTTCGTCTCCCGTTTCGAGGCGCGCTACACGGACCGCGAGCGGGTGCTCGGGATGGTCGCCCTCTGCTTCGCCGACCGGAGCCGGGCGGATGCGGGGGTCGTCGACGCCGGAGTGCAGCTCACGGCATACCGGCGCGAGATCCCGGACAGCGAGGTGCAGTTCCTCGGGGCGGCGCGGTCGCTGCTCGCGGTGCTGCGCCGGCCGCGTCGCTATGACGAGCTCATCGCCAGCGTCAGCGCACCGGTGCTGCTCGTGCACGGCGAGATGGACCGTCTCGTGCCTGTGACTGCCGCCCGCAGGACCGCGACGCTCAACCCTTCGTGGCACACGGCATTCCTCGAGGGTGTCGGTCACACGCCGCAGCTCGAGGTGCCCGACCGGGTCCTCGAGCTGCTCGTGCCCTGGTTGGAGGCAGCCGTCGGCTGACTGCGCCACCACACGCACCCCGTGCGGCGTGCGGTCGGCGAGCCAAGGGGGCTGCGGGGCTGCGGGCCCGGCTACGTGACCGGTTGTGGCGAGTGCGCAGTCGCGAGGGCGGCACCCCAGGCGACCGCCCGCTCGAGCTCGCCGGGGGACAGTGGGCCCTCGGTGCCCTCGACCCAGAACGTCTCACCGCGGTCCGCTTCGCGGAACCCGTGGTGGCGCAAGGACTTTGCCGCGCTCGCTGCGGCCGACCCCGGCATCAGCCGGACGTGGACGCGGGTGTCGAAGGTGACGACGGGCAGGTCGGAGCGGGGGGCAGCGGCCTCGATCCACTCCCGGATCCCGAGGTGGGGCTGAGCCGGTGCGCCCTTGGCCACCGCGTCCTCACGCGTGCCCTGACGCGTCATGCTCAGCGCATGCGTCGGCCCGCCGACCAGCAGCAGCGAGACGTCGGCGGGGATCGTCATCGGCGCCTCGTCGGTCGTCGCGAGGATCACGGACAGCTCGTCGCCCGGAGGTCGCCCCTTCCTCAGTCCGTCGGCGACTGCCTCCGCGACCTGCCGCGTGTTGCCGAACAACGACTCGTGGACAATGAGCACCTTCATGGCGATTCCCTTCCGGTACAACGCTATTGCGGATCAGGCGCGGTGGCCCGAAATCGTGACGTACGAGACTCCGGCATCGGTGGCAGCATGGGAGCAGGGGGCGGAGAGCGCGAAGGAGGAGCCCGATGGATGCGAACGAGTGGGACGAGAGGTATGCCGCGAGCGACCTCGTGTGGTCCGTCGGGCCGAACCGCTTCGTCGAGGAGCTCGTGGAGCCGCTCACTCCTGGCTCGGCCATCGACATCGCCGCCGGGGAAGGGCGCAACGCCATCTGGATGGCGAGCATCGGCTGGACGGTCGTCGCGACGGACTTCTCCGAGGTCGCCGTGCAACGTGCCCGCGCCCGGGCGGCCGAGGTGCTGGGCGCCGACGCGGGCAGGCTGACGGCCCTCGTCGCCGACGCGACGCAGCCCGCGCCGGGAGGCCCGGCGGCATACGACCTCGCCCTGTTCTCCTACCTCCAGGTTCCGCGCGCGGATCTCAAGGCAGCGCTTCGCGCAGGTGTCGAGGCGGTGCGGCCCGGCGGTCACGTCGTTGTCATCGGGCACGCCGGGCGCAACCTGACCGAGGGCTATGGCGGCCCCGGCGACCGGAGCGTCCTCTATGACCCGGACGAGGTCGTCGATGCCGTCGAGGGGCTGCCGATCACCGTCCAGCGCGCCGAGATCCGCGTGCGGGAGGTCGAGACGGACGACGGGATGCGCGAGGCGCTCGACACGGTCGCCGTGCTCTCACGCACCTGACGCTGTCGGCAAGGCCCGGACAAAGCGTCAGGCCGGCCTGACGGTGGAGGGGTCGACCCCGATCCACGTCGCGGTCGCGTGCGCCAGCAGCTCGTTGCCGTCGTACAGCGCCGTGCCGCATCGGTGTTTCCGCCCTTCGCTGCCCAGTCCCCACGCGACGACGACGTGCTCACGCCCGACCAGCGGGAGGCGGCCGATGGTGGCGGTCATCGTCCCGAGCACCATCGGTCGGCCGCCGACCCCGAGGGCCCAGGCACCGGGACAGTCCAGTGACGCCCACACGATCTCCGGCGTCACCTCCGTCGGCACCCACGCGGCCGCGTGGATGTCGGTGCCAGGCACCGGCCCCGGGCGCAGGCACAGCGCGTCGCCCGGCTCACGCGCGATGCCGCACGAGAAGCACGTCGGGAACGGATGGTTGACGAGCCCGTCGTACCCGGCGGCCGCGGCCAGCGCTGCGGCATACGACACCGGCCCGGGTATGCCGTCCGGCTCGGTGCCAGCGCCCGCCGCGGGCTGCCCCTGGGCCACCGTGACGTCACCATCGACAACGGTGCGCAGGTCGCCGTCGGGCTCGACCAGCAGCTCCCGGTCGAGCGGCGGCGGGCTGCTGAGGCGGACCGACACCGGCCGGCCGTCGGCCCCGCCGGGGACCAGCTGGGCGAGGTGACCGCTCACCCAGCCGCCGTTGCCCGACTCGGGCGGGCCGCAGAACCGGGACGGGATGACGAAGCTCATCCCCGCAACCTACTAACGGCGGCCGTACTTCTTGTGCACCGCCTGCCGGCTGACTCCGAGGCAGTCCGCGATCTCGGCCCAGGCCAGGCCGCTGACCCGGGCGCGCCGCACCACGGCGGCCTCCGTGCGGTCGGCGGCGCGCCGCAGCTCGCGGGCGGCCGCCAGGGCCGCGCGTGGGTCGTCGTCGCCGGTCGCGCGAGCGATCTTCAGCACCTCGTCCACCTCCATCGACACTCCTCGGTCTCGTCAACCCAGGTTGACAACCGTAGGTCGCTGGGTCCGTCCGTGTCAACCACCGTTGACACGCACCTGGTGCCGCAACACACCGAGCAATGGCCAGCTTCGGCGGTTATTTCCGTCTGGGCTGGCGGTTGCCCGGTGTGTTGGCGAGTGGGGCTCGGTTGGCTGGTGGCCGCGGTGTCGTCCGCGGTGTCGCTCGCGGTGTCGCCCGCGCTGTCGCTCGCGGTGTCGCCCGGGGCGGGTGAATCGGGCCTCGACCACTCGTGGATGTTGCGGCAAGCGGGGGCGCCGGGGCCATGCGGACCTATGCTCACAGCATGCTGATTCTCGGTCTGATCCTCTTCGGGATGCTTGTCGGAGCCGCCGCCCAGCTCATCCTGGGCAGGGAGTCCAAGGGCGGCGACAAGACCATCAACTGGACCATGGCGTTCGTGGCCGGCCTCGTCGGCTCCTTCGTCGGCGGCCTGCTCGCCAGCCTCATCGCCGGCGACGGGCTCAACCTGCGCCCGAGCGGCATCATCGGCTCGATCGTCGGGGCGGTCATCGTCACGGCACTCTGGCGCTGGATGGCCTCGCGCCGCACAGCGGCGTGAGGAACTGAGTGACGCGCAGCACGGCCCGCGGTGCTGCGTGACCCACTGCCGGACGTGGCGTCGCGGAGCGCGCGACCTGCGACCATGACCGCGTGACCGTCACACGCTCGATCCTGCTGTTCGTCCTTGCAGCCGTCGCCGAGATCGGGGGCGCCTGGCTGGTCTGGCAAGGCGTGCGCGAGCACCGGGGCTGGGTCTTCATGGGCCTCGGCGTCATCGCGCTAGGGCTCTACGGCTTTGTCGCCACCCTGCAGCCCGACGCCCACTTCGGGCGGATCCTGGCGGCATACGGCGGCGTCTTCGTTGCGGGCTCGCTCGTGTGGGCGATGGTCGTCGACGGGTTCCGTCCCGACCGGTGGGATGTGCTGGGCGCGGCGATCTGCATCGTCGGTGTCGTCGTCATCATGTACGCGCCGCGCTCCGGCTGACGACGGCCGGCTGGCCACGGCCGGCGGCGACAGGAGCAAGGCCGGCGGGTTGACACCGTCTCGATACGGTGGGGGGTATCATGAAGACCCGGTCGATGACAGTAGGAGGATGCCGTGGAGCTCGACCTCGATGAGATGCAGTCGGTCATTCGCCGCCTCAACCGCGCCCGCGGTCAGATCGGCGGCATCGTCAAGATGATCGAAGAGGGGCGCGACTGCCGCGACATCGTGACCCAGCTGGCCGCCGTCTCCAAGGCCCTCGACCGAGCCGGCTTCGCCGTCATCGCCACCGGCCTGCGCGAGTGCCTCACCAGGCCGGACGGCGAGGACATGGACGTCACCGAGATGGAGAAGCTCTTCCTCTCGCTCGCCTGAGCAACCCGGCCGACTGTGCGGGGCCGGCGGGGCAACGAGCCCGCGCCGGCGCGACGCGCTTGCCCCGCCCGCGACGCGCTTGCCCCGCCCGCGGCGGCGTCAGTGGGCCAGGGCCGGGATCCGGCTGCCCGTGCCCGCGTGCCAGGTCCGGTACCCACCGTCGAGGTTGCGCACGTCCGGCCAGCCGGCCTGGGCCAGGATCCGGGCGGCGGTGTGGCCCCGCAGCCCGACCGCACAGTGCACGACGACCGGGCCGGGCGGGATCTCGTCGAGCCGGTCGCGCAGCTCGTCGACCGGGACGAGGATCGCCCCCGGGATCGCACCACGCTCGTGCTCCTGCTCGGTGCGCACGTCGACAAGCACCGCGCCGGCGTCCAGTGCGCTCTCGAGCTGGTGCCACTGGATCGACCGCGCCACACCGGACCGCAGGTTGTCGGCCACATACCCGAGCATGTTGACCGGGTCCTTCGCAGACCCGAACTGCGGCGCGTAGGCGAGCTCGAGGTCGGCGAGCGTGCTCGCGGTGATCCCTCCGGCCATCGCCGTAGCGATGACATCGATGCGCTTGTCGACGCCGTTGCCGCCGACGCCCTGGGCGCCGAGGATGCGGTCGGTCGCCGGGTCGACGAGCAGCTTGAGGCTCATCGACTCGGCGCCGGGGTAGTACGTCGCGTGCGACGCCGGGTGGGTGTGGATGACGCGGTGCGGACGGCCGGCCGCGCGAAGGCGTTTCTCGTTCCAGCCGGTTGTGGCCACCTGGAGACCGAAGACCCCGACGATCGCGGTGCCAAGGACTGGGCGGTCGCCCGCCTCGAGCCCAGCCATGACGTCCGCGGCCATCCGCCCCTGACGGTTTGCCGTGTTGGCCAGCGGCACGAGCGTCTCGCCGCCGTCCAGGGCGTCACGCTTCTCGACGGCGTCGCCGACGGCGAGGATGTGCGGGTCGCTGGTGCGGAACGTGGAGTCGACGAGGATGCCTCCCCGCGGGCCGGTCTCCAGCCCGGCGTCCTCGGCAAGGCGAGTCTCGGGTCGCACCCCGACGGCCGCCACCACGAGGTCGGCCGGCACCGTGTCGCCCGAGGAGAGGGTGACATCGTCCGTGCCGATCGCGGCGACCGCCGCCCCGAGGTGAACGGTCACGCCGTGGGCGCGGAGCCGGTCGAGGACGAGGGCCGCCATCTCGGGGTCGAGTGGCGCGAGCACCTGGTCGGCAGCCTCGACGAGCGTCACGGCCAGGCCTCGGCGCGTGAGGTTCTCCGCGAGCTCGAGGCCGATGAAACCACCCCCGACGATGACCGCGGTGCGTGCCTCGGCGACTGCGGCGACCAGGACGTCGGTGTCCTCGATGTCGCGCAGCGTCAGCGCCCGCTCGATGCCGGGGACCGGCGGGCGCAGGGGACGGGCGCCCGGGGACAGGAGCAACCGGTCGTAGGGGAGGTCGGACACCTTCCCGCTCGTGAGGTCCTTGACCTCCACGACCTGGCGCTCGCGGTCCACGCGCACCGCCTCGTGCCCGACGCGGACGTCGAGGTCGAACCGGGCGGCGAGCGACTCTGGGGTCTGCAGGAGCAATGCCTCACGGTCGTCGATGACTCCGCCGACGTGGTACGGCAGGCCGCAGTTGGCGAAGGACACGTGGCCGCTGCGCTCGATGACGGTGATGTGGGCGTGCTCGTCGAGGCGGCGCAGACGTGTGGCCGCGCTCATGCCGCCCGCGACCCCTCCGATGATCAGGTACTCCATGTGCATCATCATACCCTAGGGGGTATAGTGTGACGGACGCCGGACCCAGGTGGGTCCGGCCGGTTTCGTCGAAGCGGCTCCCCGACGCGGGTGAGCCGAAGTGGCAGGAGGAGCAGTCATGTGCCGGGCAGTCATGTGCAAGCAGTGCGGGAAGACGACGTGGGCGGGGTGCGGTCAGCACGTCGACCAGGTCATGCGAGGCGTGCCCCGCGCCCAGCAGTGCGAGGGTCACCAGGGCGCCGCATCGAGCGCCGGCACGAACGGCGTGCTCCGCCGCCTGTTCGGCCGCTGACCCCGCGCCACTGACCTCTAGCCACTGGCCCAGCGCCGCACCCCCCGAACCGCCGGCCGACCATCCCCTCCCCCGGTCGGCCGGCACCTCTCCCACGTCCAGTGGTCAGGTCGATCCGCCCCGCCGCGGGTGACGACCTGACCACTCGACGGCGGGTTCGGGGCGCAGGAACGCGCCCCCGAGGGAGGTATGCCGCGTAGCGAGGATGGCGGCAAACCCGCTCTTTACGGGTGGCCTGGCCGCGCGCGACCATTGATGGCACGGAGGTCGACATGAACCCAGCCACGAACGCCGTCCCCGAGACCGCCACTGCCGCGAGCACGAGGAGCGAGCAGCTGGCGCGCCACATCGAGCGCGTCCGTGCCCATCGGGCCGAGCTGCGCGAGTCGGTGGCTGCTGTCGACTTCGCCCTCGAGTCACCGATCGCTCGCGGGGGAATGTGGCGTGAGCGGGTGCGTGCGGCCATGGCCGAGCTGGCCCACGACTTCCAGGACCACATCGACCTCACCGAGAGCCCCGGCGGCATCTATGACCGCGCCAAGCGCAGCGCGCCGCGGCTGTCCGGGAAGATCGACCGCCTGCTCGCCGAGCACCGTGAGCTGCACGAGGCGATCGGCGGGTACCTCGCGGTCCTCGAGCACGGCGGCACGACGGCCGACCTGCCCGCGTTCCGGGAGGAGCTGACCACGCTCATGGGACGGCTCGTGCGGCATCGCCAGAAGGGTGGCGACCTCGTATACGAGGCCTACGACGTCGACCTCGGCGGCTCCGGCTGATCACCCCTGCAGCCCTTCCGCTGAGCGGGCTCCGCCACGCCCGCCCAGCGGGTCCTGCCTGATCTTCGCGAGGGTTCAGGCAGGCGCGTCAGCCAGCTGCTGCTCGGTCTCCGGTTCGAACTGCGGGCGCAGCTCGAACCCTGACACGCCCTCCGAGCTGGTGCGTGACGCGAGCACCTGGTGGAGCTGGATCTCGTTGCGCTCGAAGCCGAGTCGGGACCCGGCGAGGTACAGTCCCCAGACCCGCGCGGTGCCACGCCCGGCCAGCTCGACGCACTCGTCCCAGTGCTTGCTGAGGTTGGCGTTCCACTGGGCCAGGGTCAGGGCGTAGTGCTCGCGGAGGTTCTCCTGGTGGCGCACCTCGAAACCCTGATCCTCCATCACCCGCACGATGTCGCCGGAGCCGGTGAGCTCGCCGTCGGGGAAGACGTAGCGGTTGATGAAGCCGCGCGACGGGATGCCGGCGTGCTGGTTGTCCGGCCGGGTGATGCAGTGGTTGAGCAGCCGGCCCTCGTCGCGCAGGTGATCCCGCAGGAAGCGGAAGTATGCCGGGTAGTTCTTGACGCCGATGTGCTCGGTGAGCCCGATCGAGCTGATCGCGTCGAAGCCGCGCTCGGTCACGTCGCGGTAGTCGCCGTGGCGCACCTCGGCGCGGTCCCCGATGCCGTCGGCCTCGATCGCGGCCTGCGCCCACGTGGCCTGCTCCTGCGAGAGCGTGACCCCGAGCGCGGTCACGCCGTAGTGCTTGACGGCGTGACGCACCATGCCGCCCCAGCCGCAGCCGACGTCGAGCAGACGCATCCCCGGCCGAAGGCCGAGCTTGCGGGCGACGAGGTCGTACTTGTGGGCCTGGGCCTGCTCGAGCGAAGCCTCGGCGGTGGGGAAGCAGGCGCAGGTGTAGGTCATGGACGGCCCGAGCACCTTCTCGTAGAAGGCATTCGACACGTCGTAGTGATGGCTGATCGCGGCCGCGTCGCGGGCCTTCGCATGGCGCATCCCGTTGGCCAGCCGGCGCAGCGGGCTCGGCGTCTCCTCGGCCGGGATCGTCGGCAGGTGCATCCCGTAGTGGGCCACGAACCCCGCCAGCTCGGCGAGCTCCTTGGGGCGTAGCCGGTGGTAGGTGAGCCCGTCGCCGAGCACCTTGAGCACGTTGTACGGGTCGCCCTCGTCGATACCGTCGACGACGAGGTCACCGAGAAGGTACGCCCGGGCAAGGCCGAGCGAGCCGGGTGCGGTGATCACATGGCTGAGCGCGCGCGGGTTGGTCAGTCGCAGCACGATGCCGTCGCCGCGTCCGCCGCTCGAGCCGTCCCAGCCGACGACCCGCATCGGCACGTCGGAGCCGAACACCCGGTCGAAAGCCTGGCCTACGGTCAGAGTCATCTCGCCTGCACCGCCTTCTGGTAGAGGGTTGGGAACCGCCCCGTCGGGTCGTGTCTGTGTTTGACAGGCGCGTATGCCGCTCCGCCGTAGAGGGCGTCGAACGTCGCCTTGTCGTAGTAGGCGTCGGAGTAGAGGGACTTGTGCCCACCCACGCGGGTCACCTCGTCCTCGATGCTCCGGTTGACATCACCGTCGTGCCGCCCCGGCTCGATGGCGACCGTCGACCAGAAGCCGACGTTGACATACCGCTCGTCGCGGCGCATCGGGTAGAGGGGCCACGGCGGGCCCTCGGTCTCGGCGATGTGGACCACGTTGCGGCGCAGCTGGATCGGGCACAGCCAGATCGGCTCGATCGGCACCTCGCGCAGGAACCACTCGACGAACTCGGCGGTCCGGTCGAGCGGCACCTCGACGTCCTGGACGACGCGCTCTCGGTCCGGCAGTCCGCGCAGTCGGTTGACCCGGCTCAGCACCTGGTGGCGGTTCTCGAAGGCGACGATCTTCCAGTAGACGTCGCTGCGCCGCAGGTGTCGCGGCCAGAGGCGCCGCACGGCGGGTCGCTGCGCACCGAAGGCTCGGCTGCACCAGAACCAGTCGGTGTCCCACCGCCAGAGATAGTCGTATGCCGTCAGCAGGTCGGCGCGGCGCGTCTGGATCGAGCGGTAGAAGACGTCCTGCCCGGTGTAGTCGCTCGGGCGCGACCGCCCCTCGAGATCGTCGGTCCACCGGCCGAGGCACAGGTAGGACTCCCGGGCGCTGAAGACGACACCGTCGAGGAAGTCGACCCGCTGGCCGTCCCACAGCTGGTTGTCCATGATCTCGCCGACGGCTGCGACGAGCTCATCGAGCCGCTCGAAGCGGATGTGCCGCAACGCGACATATGGTCGCGCCGGCTCGAGCTCGATGACGAGGTCGAGCGCGTAGCCCAGTGAGCCGTACGAGTTGGGAAAGGTGCGGAACAGCTCGGCGTGCTCGCCTCGCGGGGTGGCGGTCACGATCTCGCCGTCGCCGGTGAGGATCCGCATCTCCAGCACCGACTCGTGCGGCAGGCCGTTGCGGAACGACGCAGCCTCGATGCCGAGACCGGTCACCGCACCGCCGATCGTGATGGTGCGCAGCTGCGGAACGACGAGCGGCACGAAGCCATGCGGCAGCAGCTCGTCGACGAGGCGCTCGTAGGTCGTCAGCCCACCCACCCGGGCGGTGCGGGTCACCGGGTCGACCTCGACGACGCCTTGCATCGCCGACAGGTCGAGCCCGCTGACGCCTGCAGCCGCGCGCGTCCGGAACAGGTTGGACGTCTGCTTGGCCAGCCGGACCGGCTGGTCGGGCGGCAGGGCGGCATACGCCTCCTGCACTCGCGCGACGGCGCGCTCGTGGTCGTGGACCCGCGTCGCCACGCGCGAGCCCGTCGTCAGGGTGACCGGACCGGTTGCCACCTGCCGAGTCAAACAGATCTCACTGACAGTTGGCGGGGTCGGGGGGCCAATTCACTCGCCATGGGTGAGGGTTGTCTCACTCGCGTGCGAGCAGGGTGGCACCGAGGGTGACCATCATTGCGCCGCCTGCGGCCCCGAGCTTGTCGAGGCGCTTCGGCTTGCGGGCGAACCAGTCCCGAGCCTTGGCCGCGGCCAGCGCCCACACGCTGTCGCTGCAGATCGCCATCGCGCCGAAGACGAGCCCGAGCACCGCCATCTGCACGCCGGGGTGCCCTGCGGGAGTGTTGACGAACTGCGGCAGGAAGGCGACGAAGAACAGGATGGTCTTCGGGTTGGTCACGCCGACGACGAAGCCGATGCGCAGCGCGTGCCCCCTCTTCGCGGAGACCTGGCGCTCGAGCGCCTCGCGAGCCTCGGCGCGGTTGCGGATCGCCTGGATGCCGAGCCAGATGACGTAGGCCGCACCGGCGACCTTGATGACCGTGTATGCCGTCGTGCTGGCGGCCACGACGGCGCCGAGCCCGACGGCCACGAGCAGCACCTGGGTCGTCACGCCGAGGCCGTTGCCGACGACGGAGAGCAGCGCCTCGCGGCGGCCCACGGTCAGCGCGCGGCCGATGGTGAACAGCAGGCTCGGGCCCGGCACCTGGATGAACAGGATCGAGGCGACGAGGAAGGCGATCCATTGGCTGGCGGTTGGCACGCAGCAAGTGTGCGCTGCCGGACCCGTAATCGGCATGCCTTTTCCGCTGCTCGGACAGTAGCCTGCTGCGCCATGACGATCGAGCGCACCGATCCGCCGCTGGTGACCGACGAGGCCACCATGCTCGTGGCCTTCCTCGACTTCCATCGCGACACGCTGCGGATGAAGGCCGACGGCCTCACCGCCGAACAGCTCCGCCAGACCCTGTCCCCCTCGACGCTGACCCTGGGTGGTCTGCTCAAGCACGTCGCACTCAACGAGGCGAGCTGGTTCGGCCGGGTGCTGCACGGGCGGCCGATGGGCGAGCCGTGGGACTCCGTCGACTGGGACGCCGACCCCGACTGGGAGCTGACGACCGCGAAGGACGACAGCCCCGAGCAGCTGCGCCACCTCATGGACGAGGCCGTCGACCAGGCCCGCCGGAACATCGACGAGGCGCTCGCGGCGGGTGGACTCGAGCAGCTCTCGGTCGTGTCCAGCCGCAAGGAGGGCAGGCAGTTCTCGCTGCGGTGGATCCTGCTGCACATGATCGAGGAGTACGCCCGCCACAACGGGCACGCCGACCTGATCCGCGAGTCGATCGACGGCGCAACGGGCGAGTGACGGTGGTTCGGCGAGCCCGTCGGGTCACGCCGAGCCGGCACGGCGCAGGCAGAAGAGCCGCAGCGGCTCGGCCGGCATGATCGCGGCGAGATCTCGGTAGCGCGTCGCGGCCTGCTCGCGCCGGCCGGTGCGCCACTCGATGTCGGCGAGCGCGAGGCCCGCGTCCCGGCTCGCGTATGCCGGTGATCCGGCTTCCAGGGTCCGCAGCTCCCGCTCCACGAGCTCCAGGGTCTCCTCGCCCGACGTGGACGCGGAAGCATGGCCGGCGGCATAGCCTTCGGCGTCGGCTCGGCCCCGCGAGCCAAGGCGGGCCAGGGTCGCGTGGGCGATGGCCGCGAGGCGCGCCACCCGCACGGACGGCGACGGCCAGCGCTGCTCGAGGCCCTCGTAGAGCTGGACGATCCTCGGCCAGTCCGTCGCCGCGAACGTCGGAGCGCTCGAGTGGAGGCCGGAGATGGCAGCCTCGATCGCGAACCGCCCGTCTCCGGCAGCCGCGAAGGTGGCGTCGTCCAGACCGGCCAGAAGCAGCGCCCGGTCCCACCGGCGCCGGTCCACCTCGTCGAGCGCGAGGCCAGTGCCCGTGTCGTCGACGCGCCCGGGCCGCCGTGCGAGGCCGAGCCGGATGACGGCACGCAGGCCGCGTGCCTCGGTGTCGTCGGGGTACGCCGCGACGAGCGCGTCGGCAATGGACAGGGCCTGGCGACCGGTGTCCGCGAGGGCGTCGGCTGGATCGAGAACGGTGCGATGCGCGACGGTGAACATGCCTGCGACACAAGCGATCACCACTGGGAGCCGCCGCTCGCGCTCGGCTGCGTCGGGCACGTGGAACGCTCCGCGTGCGTCGACCAGGGCACGTTTGGCTCTCGTGAGCCGGGCCGCGGCAGCCGAGTCCTGGACTCCGAGGTGCCCAGCGATCTCGGGGATCGTCAGACCGCAGACCACGCGGAGGGCGAGCACCATCCGCGACGTCGCGGACAGCGCCTCGTCGCAGGCGACGAAGAGCAGCGCGAGCCGGTCGTCCAGACCCTCGCGGGCGAGATCTTCGGCGTCCATGGCGGTGCCGTCCGTGAGGTGCTCGGTGACGCGATCGGCCGTCGGGTCGACCTCGGGCCGGGCGATGTCGGGGGCGAGGCGCGCCTCGACCTTGCGGCGACGAAGGTCGTCGAGCCAGGCCCGCTTGGCCACCGAGGTGCACCAGGCGGCATACGACTCGATCCGCTCACCCGACCGCTCCAGATCGGCGGCCCGGGCGACGGCCTCCGCGGCATACTCCTCCGCGTCGTCGAGGCTGCCGGTGAAGGAGGCGAGGCTGCGCACGATGCGCGGCCACGCCTCCCCGAACTCACCGGGCCCGGGCACTCACGCGCCCGTCGGGAAGACCTTGCGCCACTCGACGTGGCCTCCCGAGGGCACCAGCGCGGCGATGCGCCGAGCGGTGTCCTCGTCGTCGGTCTCGACCATGTAGAAGCCGGTGATGACCTCTGCGGTGTCGGTGAACGGCCCGTCGGTGTAGACCGCGTCCTCGAGCTTGCGGTCGCCGTCGCCGGGCTTGACGGTGCCGCCGTGACGGGTGTTCTGCAGTGCCTGACCGCCCGTGATGCGAGCGCCGAGCTCGGCGACGGCCGCCTGGAACGCCTTGTGCGCCGGGAAGCCCATGTCGGGGTCCTGCTCGGCAGCGCCCTCGGGCACCGGAGCGCCGGGAAGCCACTGGTCGGAGTTCCAGTCGGCCTCGTGGATGATGTAGACGTAGCTGTCGGTCATGGCTGTTTCCTTCTCAGGTCAGTGCTGTGACGGCTCTCGTCACATTCTCCTGACGAACTCGTCGCCGCGGAATCGACATCCTGTTTGGACCAATCTGGCCGGTCCTCGGCCGGCAGGCGGTCGCGCGCTACGGGTAGTGCGACCACCAGGTGTTGTTTCGCGCATTGGAGCCCCAGCCGTAGCGGGCCCCCCACCAGGTCGGGAGTTGACCGATCTGGAGGTGCCCGTGCGCCGGGAAGGCCCGACCGGCGAGGTCCACGTTGCCGACCGCACCGTCGTTGAACCAGTCCGAGCAGCCCGGAGGGCGCGCGTCGCGGGGTGGACAGGGAAAGACGTGCTGCAGCCCGACATCGAACCCCATGACGCGGAAGAGGCTCACCGCGGACTCTACGGGGAGGCGGAGCACGCTCGTCTCGATCCGTGCGAGACCGCTGCGGGGGATGCCGAGGCGGGAGGCGAGCTCTCGCTGGCTGAGTCCGTGCGCCTTGCGAATGTGGCGCACGGCGTTGGCGAAGGCGTCTGGCCCGGCTCCGAACGCGTCTCTCATGGACGCAGTCTCGGTGGACTGTGCGACGCCCGCCGCCACGCCGTCCGTGGCTGTGGAAGGCGCGCCGCCGACTCCTGGGGGTGTGGACAGCGGGTCGGGGGGCAGGCTGGGGGGACAGGTCCCCTACCTGCTCCCATCTGCGTTGGTCCTCGGGGTGGAGCAACGCACATGGTTCACGGCGGGCGCCCTGCTGCGGTGGCTGACTGACCGATGGGTGGGGCGTTGGTCCGTGGGGTGGAGCAACGCCCAGGGCGCAGGACATTGACACGTGGCGCGCCGCCGACCCGGTGAATCTCGGTGGACCGCAACAGGAACCCGTGCCACGGTTGCGCCATGCTCGAACGTCCCGCCGCGGTGGCACCCCTGTCCCTCGAGACGCCCCGACTGGTCGTCCGGCCGTGGACGCACCGCGAGGCGCCTCGTCTGCTCGACATCCTGAGCCGGATCGAGGTCGTCAAGTGGCTCGGCGACGGCGACCCGGTCGTCATGGAGGGCCTCGACGAGGCGCACGAGAGAATCGACCGGTACGTCGTGCGCAGCGAGACGCCGCCGCTCGGCTTCTGGGCTGTCGAGGTGAAGGAGACAGGGCAGGTGGCGGGGTCGGTCCTGCTGCTGACCCTGCCCAACGACGATCACGGCGAGGTCGAGGTCGGCTGGCATCTGCACCCTGACTCGTGGGGGCACGGGTACGCGACCGAGTCCGCGGCAGCCGTCATCGAGCACGGCTTCGCCGGTGGCCTGCCCGAGGTCTTCGCGAACACCCATACGACGAACGTGGCGTCCCAGGCCGTATGCCGGCGACTCGGGCTGGAGGACCTCGGCGTCATGGAGCGGTGGTACGAGGGCGAGTCGCGGGTGTTCCGCGCCACTGCGGAGCAGTGGGCCAGGCGACACGACGAGGCCTGAGGACCCACCTCGACGCGCCGTCACGCACGACGTCGCGTGTGTCGGCGGGCCGCGACCGACCGGTACACGAGCGACAGGGCGACGAGGCCGACCGCCCAGAGGGCGTGCACGCCGTTGACGACGAGAAGGGCCGTGACCGAGGTGAATGCCACGACGGCCACCCACCAGGCGCGACCGCCGCGTGGCAGGAGCCGCACCGCCGCCGCGGTGCCGAGGACGTACACCAGCGTGAAGCAGCCCGTCGCGAGGAGCATGAGCGGCGTCATCCCGAGGTCGAGCGTCGCGGCCGCAACCAGCGACAGCGACGACGAGACAGTGATGAGGGCGATGCTGCGGCGAGGCACCTGGCCGACCCCGCTGCCCTTGGCGAGCCAGACCGGCAGCGCGCCGTCCCGGGCGAGCGCGGCACCGAGGCGAGAGCCGCCCGCGTAGTAGGCGTTCATGGCCCCCATCGTCAGCAGCACGGCGACGACCGCCGTGACGACCCGGGCCTGCTCGCCGAGGGCGATGGCCATGAGGTCCGACAGGGGCGCCTGGCTTCGCCCCGCGGCCGGGCCGAGGACCAGGATGCTCGTCGTGGCGAGGCCCAGGTAGAGCGTCCCGACCACGGCAACGGCGATGGCCGTGGCTCGCGGCACGTCTCGACGCGGGTTGCGGTAGTCACCGGCCAACGACGCGACCGCTTCCCAGCCGGCGAATCCCCAGACGAGCACGGCCGCGGCGGTGCCCACGGCGGCCCACCCGTGGGGTGCGAACGGCGTGAGCGACGCGCTCGAGCCGTGCGGGAGTGCGAACGCCATCGTGGCCGTCATGAGCAGGGCCAGGACGGTGGCGAGCGCAAGCTGGACGCGCCCGGAGAGACGCAGACCCGCCGCGTTCATCAGCCCGGTGCCGACGATGAGCGCACCACCGACCGCGACGGTGGTCGCCTTGCCGCCGCCGACGACGTCAGCGACGTACCCGCCGGCCATCATCGACGCCGGCGGCGCGCCGACGGGCACCGCGAAGTAGAAGCACCAGCCGACCGCACCGGCCGCACGGTCGCCGAAGGCTCGCCGAACATATGTCGAGACCCCGCCACCGTCGGGGTAGCGGGAGCCCAGGGCCGCGAAGGTGCTCGCGAGCGGGATCGAGAGCAGCACGAGCAGAGCCCAGGCGACGAGCGATGCCGGTCCAGCGACCTCGGCCGCCAGGGCAGGCAGCGTGATGACGCCCGTCCCGAGCACCGCGCCGACGGACAGCGCCGTCCCCTGCGCAATGGTCAGCGAACCCCCGGTGGTGGTCGGCGCAGGCGCCTGGAGCGCGGCTCGCGCGGTCGTTCCCATGGACGCCAGCCTGTCAGTGCATTGGACTGGTCAGAAGAGCCAGTTCTTGCCAGGATGTTTGGTCCAATCTAGGCTGAGCCAATGGACCTCCACGTCACCCTCACGGGGTCCGGAGACCTCACGGCCCAGATCTACGGACAGCTGCGGACGGCGATCCTCGACGGCCGGCTGGCCGGAGGCGACCGTCTTCCAGCCTCACGCGAGCTCGCCGGCCGGCTCAGCGTCGCCCGGGGGACGGTCACGGCGGCCTACGACCGCCTCCTCGCCGAGGACCTGCTCGTGAGCCGACCGGGTGCCGGGACGTTCGTGTGCACCGGGTGCGTCGCGCCGGTGCGCGACGAGCTGAGGAGGCGCGACGACGCGAGGCGGCGCGACGAGACCAGACGTCCCGACGACAGACGTCCCGACGAGGCCAGAGGCCGCCGCGCCCGGCCGGGCGTCGTGACGCCCACCACCCTGTGGCGAGAGCTCCCCGCACCGTCGCGCTCCCCCGGCGACGCGGCATACGACTTCTCGGTCGGCGTGCCTGACGACTCGCTGTTCCCGCTCGCGACCTGGCGGCGGCTCGTGTCGGGGGCTCTGCGACGCGGGCGGATCTCGACGGGGACCTACGAAGACCTGGGCCCCTCGGCCTTGGAGGCCGAGATCGCCAGGTATGCCGGACTGTCCCGATCCGTCGTTGCGGCACCTGCCGACGTCGTGACCACCGCGGGCGCGCAGCAGGCGCTCGACCTCATCGCGCGAGTGCTGGTCGAACCCGGCGATGTCGTCGCGGTCGAGGACCCGGGATACACAGCCGCCGCCCGGCTCTTCGAGACGCACCGCGCCCGCGTGCGTGGCGTCCCGGTCGATGCCGAGGGCATCGTGGTCGAAGCGATCCCGGCGATCACCCGCCTCGTCTATGTCACGCCCTCCCACCAGCACCCGACCGGTGTGGCAATGTCGAGAGCGAGGCGAATCGCATTGCTGGAGTGGGCAGTTCGTCATGGCGCGGTCATCGTGGAGGATGACTACGACAGCGAGTTCCGATTCGCCGACCGGCCCCTCGAGCCGCTGCAGAGCCTCGACCGGGACGGCCGGGTGGTGTACGTCGGGTCGTTCTCCAAGTCCCTGATCCCGGCCCTGCGGGTCGGCTACGCCATCGCCCCCGCAAGCCTGACCCCGGCCCTTCGGGAGGCGAAGCGGGTCACCGTCTGGGACGGCGATGTGGTCACCCAGGGCGCGCTCGCGGCATTCCTCGCCGAGGGGCATCACGCCGCACATGTGAAGCGGGCGACGAAGGTCTACCGCAGCCGGCGCGAGGCACTGCTCCAAGGTCTGTCGGACCGGCTTTCGGACCACGTCGAGGTCATCCCATCCGCCGCCGGGCTGCACATCTGCACTCTCCTGCGCGACCCGGAGGTCGACGACGTCCGGGTCGCCGACGCCGCGCTGGCGGCAGGGGTGTTCCTCGACCCCCTGTCGATCCGGCACCTCGAGCGGCCGGCACGCCACGGACTGGTGTTCGGGGTCGGTGGCATCGAGGCCGAGCGGATCGGCCCCGCGCTCGAGATCGTGGGAGACGCGCTCAGGCAGGCGGTGTCGCGTTGACGCTGCGCCGGATGATCGAGAACTGCGCGGCCAGCGGGATGATCCCGAGGATGAGCACCATCGGCACGGCGAAACCGAGCCGCAGGTTGTCCGAGCCGACCGCACCGGTCAGCACCGCACCGAGCAGGGCCCCGACGTAGTTGAACTGGTTGAACCGTGCGATGACCGAGTCGACCTTGTCCTGACCCGTCTCGAAGTCCTCACCGCCCGCGATGGCCCCCGCCGCCGAGAAGCTGAGCGGCGCGATCGTCGCGACGGCCCCGCCGAGCACCGTGAAGCCGACGACGGCCACGACCCACCCCGGGGCGAAGACGATGACGGCCAGCGCGGCCGATGCGACGACGCCGCTGAGCCGGAGCAGCCAGACGGCGCCGTGTCGGTCGACGAGCCGGTCGCCGATGGCACGGGCGAACAAGGTCGCGACGAGATAGGGCAGCGTGGCGAGTGCCGCAAGGCTCGATGGCGCGTCGAGGGTGCCGTCGAGGTAGACCGGCCCCCAGGTCGTCGCGGCTGTGTCGACCATCTAGAAGAGGACCATCGCGATGCCGAGCAGCATGATCCGGCGCCACGGCACGTCGAAGCTTGCAGGCGGCGCCGCGAGCCGGTCCTTGCGCGCGAACGGCGCGAAGAGTGCGGCGACGGGAAAGACGAGCAACGGCAACAGCTTCGCCCCGAGCTCGACGTGCGCGGTCGCGAGCGTGATCAGGGTGCCCAGGATCCCGCCCGCGGTCCAGAAGGCATGGAACGACGGCAGGATCGGCCGCCGGTAGAGGTGCTCGACCGTCACCGCCTGCATGTTCGAGGACGCATCGACGAGGCCGAGGGCCAGACCGTATACCGCGAGGCCGGCGACGAACACCCCGAACGAGGGCGCGACCAGCAGGACCGCGAAGCCGGCGGTCGCAAGGCACAGGCCGACGCGCACGACCATGGCGCTCGAGGAGCGGGTGGCCACCACCTCGGCAAGGACCGACCCGACGCCGGCGAGGAGCACGACCATGAGCAGCAGGCCGCTCACCGCCAGGTCGTCGAGCGACCAGGTTTCCTTGATCCGGGGCAGCCGGGTCGTCAGCGAGATGAAGAGCAGGCCTTGCACGAAGAAGGCAGAGCCGGCGGCGAGCCTGGCGCGCAGCAGTGCGCGGCTCTCGGTCTGGAGCGTCACGGGTGGCCACGATGACGCCCAGGCGCGTCCGCGTCAAGCCGCGGCGGCAGGTTCACAGGGTGCGGTGGACGAGGCAGAGGTGCCGCACGCTCCCAGCCCGCCACGCGCCGAACGCCGCGTTCGCGTGCGAGGAGGAGGACGAGGGCGAGGACGGGGACGAGGTCAGGACCCCGAGTCGAAGCCACGCCGCCGGATCAGGCGGGGCCGCGGCGCGGGCACCCGCGACCAGACTGCCTGCTGGACCGCGAGAGTGAACCATCCGGCAAGCGCCATCCCGCTGAGGTTGATGACGAGCTGCAGGCTGCTGCCCCGGACCTCAGCCCAGTCTGCGAAGGCCAGCCCGAGGGCGACGTTGCCGGCGGCCGGGATCGTCGTGACCGAGATGAACACCCCGCTGAGCCCGCCGACCCGCTCGGACGTGATGGACAGGACGCCGGCGGCGCCCGCGAGAAGCGCGACGATGAAGGACCACGTGTCAGGCGAGTAGATGAAGTCGGTGCCCGGGCGCGGTCCGCTGACGTCGGCGAGGGTGACCAGGCCGGTGGCTTTCGCGATGAGGGCCAGCAGGGAGGTCACGAGGATTGCGATGGCGAAGCCGAGGACGAGCGCCCGCGCGGCGAGCCCGAACAGCAGTGGGCGCCGCCGGACGAGGGCGACGCCCAGGGCCGCGACCGCGCCGAACTCCGGTCCGAGCACCATCGCTCCGATGACGAGGATCTGCGAGTCGACGATGATCGCGATCGAGGCGATCGTGGTCGCGAGACACATGAAGCTCACGAACATCCAGTTGAGCTCGCTGTCCTCGTACGAGCGTTGCCCCATCTGGGGCCACACGACGGCGTCGGCGCTGCTGCCCGGGGTCACCGCGTCGGCCTCGAAACCCTTGCGGGACAGCCAGGTCGGCACGGGAGCCACCTCGATGGTGCCCTTCTGGTGGATCCCGATCCGGCGGAGCTCGTCGATGACGACGTTGGCCCCTTCGCGCGCCACGTTGGCGATGACGACGTCGCCCTCGGGACGCAGGGCCACCCCGCGCAGGACCGAGAGGGTGCTCACCGCCTCGGTGCCGGACAGGATGTCGGTGACCTCACCGGTGAGCTCGGACGGAGTGGTCACGGTGAGTCTGAGCATGGCGTCAGTGTCCCGCGCCGCACGGTCCGGAAGCGGGGAGGCAGTCGGCGTGTCATCTGAACACATGTTCAGATGACATGATGTGGACATGGCTTCCGTGACCGACCTGGACGGGTGCGCAGTCCAGACCGTCCACCCTGACAAGGTGGCCCTCGCGACGTCGAGCTCGCCCGACCCCGAGGAGCTCGCACGCGTCACGAGCGTCTTCAAGCTCCTGGGGGACCCCACCCGAGCGCGCTTGCTCTATGCCTTGCTCGAGGTCGGCGAGCTGTGCGTCTGCGACCTGGCCGCCGCGACCGGCACCACCGAGACGACCGTCTCGCAGTCGCTCCGGATGCTGCGCGCGTCCGGCGTCGTCACCGGGCGTCGCGAGGGGCGCAACGTCTACTACCGCCTGTCCGACGCGCACGTGCGGCTGCTGCTCGACGTCACGCGTGAGCACATCGCGCACGACGAGCGCACCTCGGGCATCGAGGTGGTCCGGTGAGTGGACACTCCCACTCGGGCGTCGCCGAGCATGCCGGCGGCCGACACCGATGGCGTCTTGCGGTCGCCTTCGCGCTCATTGCCGTGTTCTTCGTCGTCGAGCTGATGACCGGCCTGGCCAGCGGGTCTTTGGCGCTCATCTCCGACGCCGGGCACATGGCGGCCGACGTGGTCACCCTCGGCGCTGCGCTCGTCGCCACGCGCATCGCGACCCGCGCCGACACCACCGGCCGGCGCACGTTCGGGTCCTATCGCGCGGAGGTGTTCGCCTCGGGCCTTGCCGTGCTCCTCATGCTCGGCGTGGCGGTCTACATCGTCATCGAGGCTCTGGGTCGCGTCGGCTCGTCCCCCGACGTCGCCTCGGGGACCATGCTCGTCGTCGGCATCCTGGGCCTGCTCGTCAACGTCGTCGCACTGTTCCTGCTGCGAGGGGGCGCGCGTGAGAGCCTCAACGTCAAGGGCGCCTACCTCGAGGTCGTGGCCGACACCGTCGGGTCGATCGGCGTCATCGTCGCCGCCCTGCTCGTGGGCTCGACCGGCAACGCCGCGTGGGACACCGGCATCGCCCTCGCGATCGCCGTCTTCGTCGCCGTGCGGGCGGTCATGCTGGGCCGCGAGGTGGTCGCGGTACTCGGGCAGCACGCACCGGCCGGCATCGAGCCGACCGAGATGCTTGTTGCCCTGTGCCAGGTCGAGGGCGTCAAGCAGGTGCACGACCTGCATGTCTGGACGCTCACGTCCGGCATGGACGTGGCTACCGCACACCTCGTGACCGACGAGTCGGCCTCGGGCGCGGCGGTCCTGGGTGCGGCGAGCGCCATGCTCCGCGATCGGTTCCACATCGCCCATGCGACGCTCCAGGTCGAGGTCGCCGGCAGCGCTCAGTGCCAGGGAGCCGACTGGTGACCGGGCCGGAGCTGCCGGTGTTCTCGCTCCTGACGCCATCACGACGGAGCACCCTGATCCGCCGCGCCCGCCTGCTCGCCGGCGCCTCCGTGGTCTACAACGTTGGTGAGGCGCTCGTCGCGATCACGTCGGGTCGAGTCGCCGACTCGACCGCACTCGTCGGTTTCGGCCTCGACTCGGCCGTCGAGGTGGCGAGCGGCCTGGTGATCCTGTGGCAGTTCGGGCATCCCATGCCGGAGGAGCGGGAACGGCTCGCGCGCCGGCTCATCGCCGCATCGTTCTTCGCTCTCGCCGCGTGGATCGGCTTCGAGGCGGTCCGCGCTCTGGTCGGCGGCGACGTGCCCGGCTCCTCCCTCGTGGGAATCGTGCTCGCCGCGCTCTCGCTGGTGGTCATGCCTGTGCTCTCGCTCGCGCAACGTCGCACCGGGCGCGAGCTCGGGTCGGGCGCGGTCGTCGCCGACAGCACCCAGACGCTGCTGTGCACCTACCTGTCGGCGGTGCTGCTCGTCGGGCTGCTGGCCAACACCCTGGTCGGCTGGTGGTGGCTCGACCCGGTCGCCGCGCTCGCCATCGCCGCGGTCGCCGTGCGAGAGGGCCGGGAGAACTGGCGCGGGGACGCCTGCTGCTGACCCGCACACTCGCCCCACGGCATACCTCGTGCCGGCCGGCCCACCAAGCCGGCCCACCACGCCGGCCCACCACGCGTGGCAACACACCGAGCAGTCGTAAGCTCCGGCCGGAAATAACCGCCGACGTTTTGCGACTGCTCGGTGTGTTGCGGGCTACGGCGACGTGGCGACGGGATGGGGCGGCAGCACGAACGTGGTCCGCAGCGCGCCGTTGACGAGCGACAGGAACACGCCGGTCTCCTGCCTGATCACCGCGTAGCGGCTGGCGGCCTGAGGCGAGCTCGCGTCGGACTCCTCGGACGCGGCGTCGGCGAACAGCTCGAGCGACTTGAGGCGGGCGTAGTAGCTCGGCGGGTCGAGTCCGGGCGGTGCGCCGTTCGCCCCCAGCGAGCCGAAGTGCTTGGCGAGCACGTCGAACTCCACCGCCGCCGGGTTGCCGGACAGTGACATCGCGTCCAGCCGCCGGATGTCGGCGACGAGATTGTTGTAGTCGACGAGCGCGGCCGCGTGGTTGAAGACCGGAGACGTCGTGATGGCCGGGCGGGGGAGAGCTGTGACGGTCACGGTCGGCGTCGCCACCACCGTGGCGGTCGTGACGACGGTCGCCGTCGCTGTGACCGTGTGCGTGTGCTCCTCGGTGACCGTGACCGTCGCCGTCGGGGGCGTCGTGCCGGCAGCGGCCTGGCTGAGCTCGACCTCTGGGTTGGGGGTGGAGCAGGCGGCGAGGACCAGGGCGGCCGCGATGACGGTCGCGATGGCTGGCACCGTGCGCACGATCGGCTCCGATCGACTTCGAGGCAGGACGACGTGGACGGCTTGATTGTGCGGTCTCGCCACCGTCCGTGGAAAGGAAATGCCCCAAACGACCGTAGCCACCCTTCCTGACAGTCGCCTCAGACCGTCCGTGCGCTCGCCAGCTGGGCCGGCGTCAGGAAGATCGCCCCTTCCAGCCGGGCGCCCCGCAGGTCCGCGTCGCGCAGATCGGCGCCGAGCAGGTCGGCCCACCGGAGGTCGGACGCACGCAGGTCCGCGGCGATGAGCAGGGCGCTGCGCAGGTCGGCCGTCCTCAGGTCACGTCCCGGCAGGCGTGCTCCCGCGAGGTCGGCGCCGGCCAGGTCGGCCCCAGCCAGGTCGGTGCCGGCCAGGGTGGCCGCAGCGGCCCGGCCAGCGCGGTCCAAGCCCCGTATGCCGTGTCGCCGGCGCGCGCGCTCGCGTGCCGATGCGCTTGCCGCCACGAGCAGGGGACCCACCCGGGCTCGCAGCGCCTGGACGTCGAGCCCGACGAGGTCGTCTGCAGCCGCGGCGGTGAGCTCGGCGAGCTGGTCACGGACTTCGGACAGGCGACTCGCGGTGTTCCGGCCGGGCTCGAGCGAGAGCGCCTCGAGGACGAACCGCAGGCTCTCGTGCACGGCGCGCATGACGGGCAGGACGGCATACATCTGCGTGGCCGATGCGGGCACGTCCCGCCACGAGACGCCGCCGAAGGTCACCTGCGACACCTGCTGGCCGGCGCCGAGGCAGTCGTAGGTGATGCAGCCCCTCCAGCCCTCCGCCTCGAGGCTGTCGTGGATGCGGCAGCGGAAGTCATCCAGTAGGTTGTGGCAGGGGTCGCCTCCGGCCTTGTCGACGGGGAAGTCGGCCGACCGTGCGAAGGGCAGCGCGACGCAGCACAGGCCGAAGCAGCGCGCGCAGTCTGCCTCCAGCGCGGGGATGGCGTGCGGGGCGTCGGTCACGGCTGATCGTTGCCGATCATCGTCGTGCGGTCGACGCCGCCACCGTCTGCGCGTGACTCATAGCGGACCGGCATCCCGGGAAACGCCGGTGCGAACCACAAGGTGGTGACGCCGTCACCGTCCTCGACGGTGTACCGCAGGGCCTCGAAGGTGCCCATCGGGAGGTCCACCGTGTCCGGGGCGATGGTGACGGAGTCGGCCGGATATGATGCGTGCTCCTGGAGCTGGAGCCAGGTCAGCCGGGACGAGTCCGTTCCTCCCTCGGGGTTCCCGTCGGCGCCCAGCCGCCACCGCTGCAGGGTTGCGCCCCTCTCGTCCGTGTCGACGAACCGGTTGACCCGCCGCCACGAGGGCCCGACCGCGGGCTCGACGAGCAGGGTGATCGTCCTGCCTTCAGGACAGCCGGACCTGATCTGGGCGGCCGTGAACGGGGTCGGAGCGGTGCCGGCGGCGAGCAGGTGTGGGTCTGCGGACGGCGGGCCTTCGAGGTCCCGAACCGGGGCCGTCTCGTCGGAGGTCATGGCGCCAGTCTCGTCGGCGCCGGTCGCGGGCGCCACGGCCCACCCGCGCGTCGCCGGTCAGGTCGCCTGCCTGGTCGTGATGGCATCACGAACGGCGACATGACCAGCGATGTGACCGGCGACGCGACCGGCGACGCGACGACGAGAGCAGGCTGATCCGCCGCGCGATGGTGTGAGGTGCCTGGCTGCGAGTCAGCCTGCGAGTCAGCCTGCGAGTCAGCCTGCGAGTCAGTCCGCGAGTCAGTCTGCGGAGGCCTCTCGACCGAGGTCGACGACGAGCTTGCCCAGCGTGCCGGCGGTGAAGTCGCCGAAGGCCGACGCGGTGTCGGTGAGGGAGTAGGCCTGCTGGATCGTCACGACCGACATGCGGCTCGCCTCGTGCTCGGCCAGGCGTCCTAGCACCTCGGGTGTCGGGTTGGCCGCGATCGGCACGAAGACGTCCGGCTCCTTCGGGAACCCCTCGGTCGAGAAGACCATCGTCGACACGAGCGTGCCCCCGTCGCGAAGAACCTGAACGAGCGCCCCGGGGTCGCCGGCGAGGTGCACGACGACGTCGACCCCGTCGGGGTGCTTGGCGAGCACCGCGGCCGGCACGTCCTGGCCGTAGTCGACGACCTCGGTGGCGCCCAGCCCCTCGACCAGGCGGCACTCCGCGTCGCTGCAGCCGGTGGCGATGACGTGGGCACCTGCCCGCGCGGCGAGCTGCACGACCTGGTTGCCCACGCCGCCGGTCGCACCGGTCACGAGGATGGTGCGGCCGGGCCCCGGGTCGGCCGCCTCGAGGCACGCGAGTGCGGCGGCTCCCGCGAGCCCGAGCGCCGCGCCGTGGAGAAAGTCGACGGTGTCGGGCAGCCCGGCGATCCCCACCGACGTCGGCACGGTCACGTAGTCGGCGAAGGACCCGTCGCCGAGGTACTGCTTCGTCACGACGCCGAAGACCCGGTCGCCCTCCGCGAACTCGGTCACGCCGGGCCCCACGGCGTCGACGGTTCCGGCGAAGTCCTTGCCGAGCACCAGCGGGAACCGGTGCTCGAAGTAGCCGGTCATGTAGCCCGCGATCACGGCCACGTCGAAACCGTTGAGCGCGGCGGCCTGGATCCGGACCCGGACCTCGCCCTCACCGGGCTCGGGGACCTCGATCTCCTGGACCGTCGGGGTGGTGTTGAACTCGTTGAGGACGAGAGCGCGCATGAGTGACTCCTGAGGTCGGCGGTGCCCACGATGAAGCCCCGGCCAGGGGTCGTCCCCAGGCGCCCCCCGACTGAGCCGTATTTGACGCTACGCGTTGCGGCACAAGGCCGTTCGCCGTTTCCGATAAGTCCGGGACGTCCCAAAAGCGAAGCCGACGGCGTTTGTGTCGCAGGCGCTACAGAAGTGAGCTGGGGTCGTCAGGGATGTCGGCGGCATACGACCGGAGCAGTTGCAGCGGCACGACCTCGAGCGCTCTCTCGTGGGTCGCGGCGAGGAACACCGGCGCGGCGGCTCCGGCCTGCTGCGCCTCGAGCCATCGGCTCGCGACGACGCACCACCGGTCGCCCGGCTCGAGGCCGGGAAAGCGCCACTCCGGTCGCGGGGTGACGAGGTCGTTGCCGACACTGCGCTGGTGCGCGAGGAACTCGGGCGTCGCGATGACGCAGATCGTGTGGCTGCCGCGGTCCTCAGGGCCGGTCGTGCAGAAGCTGTCGCGGTAGAAGCCGGTCATGGGGTCGGTCCCACAGGGTTCGAGGGCGCCTCCGAGCACGTTGCGTTCCCCACGAACCATGGGTGACACGTTAGCCGGGCGCCCTGACGGGCGGGTGGCGCGAGGGGTCCCGGACCTGCCCCGTCTCGGCGCCGACCCCGGTGTCTGCAGACGGGTCGCGGCGATGGTGCGTGGCCCGCCCCCGGGCGCAGGCGCTCTCGTTAGGCTGACCCCATGCTGGGGATGAGGGAGTACGAACAGGACTACATCGATGCCTGCCGGTCGCGCGTGGAGACCCAGGTCGCGATGTTCCACGAGGTCGCACAGGCTGCGCGCGACCACGGTGACGCCGACGTCTCCATCCTCGAGGGTGCCTTGGAGTCGCTCGAGTACGAGTACTTCAACAACATGCTGCTCGTGCTCGAGGGGTACTTCGTGCACCGTCTCCGTGGGGTCGAGGGCAAGGACGGCAACGCACTCAACGAGGTGCGCGTCTACGCGCGCTCGCTCATGGAGAACGGCGGCACGGTCGTCGCCGACCCCCAGCTCCCGCTCGACCCGACCCGCACGGTGCTCGGCCTGAAGGTCGGCGACCCGATCACCCTGACGCTCCAGCAGTACGGCCGGCTGTCCAACGCGTTCTTCCGTGAGATCGAGGCCCGGTTCTCGCGGAAGGCCGACTGACGAGTGAGCGACCCGCAGCAGGCACCCTCGGTGGTGCGCGACGCGGTGGGCATCCCCCATCTGCGCGCTGGTGACGTCATGGAGCTGGCCCGCCTCCAGGGCCGGGTGACCGCGCTCGACCGGGCGTGGCAGATCGAGCACCACCGGTGGCGGATGGAGGGACGCACGGCTGAGTACGTCGGTGTCGACGGCCTCGACTGGGACCGTTTCGCCCGCCAGGTGAGGCTCGAGCCGACCGTGCGGCGCTGCTACGAGCGCCTCGACGTCGAGACGAAGGAGTGGCTCGCGGCGTACGTCGACGGCGTCAACGACGGTATGCCGGAGGGCTTGGCGGGCGCGCCCGAGGTCGAGCTGCTCGGGCTGAGCTCGTATGCCGCACAGCCCCGCCCGTGGGAGCCGTGGACTCCGCTCGGGATCTTCTGGGGGATCCACCTGCTCTTCGGCACCTTCCCGTCGAAGCTCTTCAATGCGCACGTCGCGGCACGTGTCGGCGAGCACCTGCTCCCGCTGATCCACGCGGAGGGGGTCGACCAGTCCGGCAGCAACGCCTGGGTGATCGGGGGGCACCGGACCGCGAGTGGCCTGCCCCTGATCGCCGGCGACCCGCACCGCACCATCGAGCTGCCGGGCTGCTATCAGCAGGTGGGCCTCGCGTGTCCGGAGTTCGACGTGGTGGGTTTCACGTTCCCGGGCGTGCCGGGCGTCCAGCACTTCGCTCACGCCGGAGAGGTGGCCTGGGGCATCACGAACGCGATGGCCGACTACCAGGACCTCACTCTGGAGAGCCTGCGCCTGATTGGTGCGGATGCCCCTGGGCTGCGGGCGCGCGGGCTCGAGGGCTGGGAGCCCGTCGACCACGATGTGGAGCTGGTCCGGGTGCGAGGCGAGGGGGACGTGTCGGTGCCCGTCGTCGTCACGTCCAGAGGGCCGATCATCGCCGGCCTCGAGGGAGAGCTGGCCCGCGCGGAGGCGGCCGGGACCCACGGTGTGCCGGGCGTCCAAGGTGTGCCGGACGCGCCGGGCCGCCCGCCGGCATACAGCCTCCGCACCCCGACGCAGGCCGAGCACGACCTCGGCTTCTCGGCGCTGCTGCCGCTCCTGCGCGCCCGCTCGGTCGACGACGTCCAGGCTGCCCTGGCGCACTGGGTCGAGCCGGTCAACAGCGCGCTCGTGGCCGACACCTCGGGTGCGATGCGACACCTGGTCGTCGGCAAGGTCCCCGACCGCGACGATGTCGGCAAGGTGCTGCCCCTGCCAGCCTGGGACCCGCGCCACGTGTGGCGCGGGTACACACCCGGTCCGGTCACTGCGGTGACCGACGTCATGGTCAGCGCCAACGACAGGGCGAGCGGCGGCGGCCTCGGAGTCGAGTATGCAACTCCGTTCCGCGCCAACCGGATCCGCGAGCTGATCGACGGCGGCGAGAGGCTCACGGTCGACGACTGCAGGGCGATCCACGTCGACACACTGAACGGACAGGCAGCCCTGATGCGCGAGCTCGTGACCGCCGCCGACGTCACCGGTCCGGCTGCCGCGGTTCGTGACGAGCTGCTCGCGTGGGACCTGCACAGCGACACCCGCAGCAGGGGAGCCGCAGTGTTCGCCGCCTGGCGCACGGCCTTCGTCCGGTGGTTCGCGGAGCAGCCGCAGCTCGCCGGTCTGCATGAGCCACAAGGACACTCCCGGATCTTCTCGCCCTGGACCAACGTCGTCGGCCAGCTCGGCACCGGGTGGCACTCGCTCGCGCGTGGCGCCGGGAGCATCGGCATCGACGTCCCTGCAGGTGTGCGCGAGGCGCTCGAACGCGTTGCGGCACAAGGTGACTCGGTCACGGTGTGGGGAGACCGTCACTGGCTCGACCCCTTGCACTCGCTCGACGGCATCGGCGGTGCACCGAGCGTGGCACAGGACGCCGTCCCAGGGGACAAGGGCTGCGTGCTCGCAGCGGCGAGCGCCCCCGGGGTCACCGAGCGCTGCTACGGCGGGCCGGTCGCACGGTACGTCTGGGACCTTGCCGACCGCGACGCCAGCCGATGGGTCGTCCCGTTCGGGGCCAGTGGTGACGCCCGTGACCCGCACTTCGCGGACCAGACACCAGCGTGGCTCGCGGGCCGCCTCTACCCGGTCACGTGACGCGGTGCGCGGCGTCTCTTCCCGTGTGACACAGTGACCCCGTGGGCAGTTCGGTGACGCGCGTCACGATCATCTGGTTTGTCGGCGGCGCGGTGGTTGGGATCGCAGCCGCAGGTCTGCATGTGCTGCGCACGGACATCGGTGGCGCCCACACCGGCATGGCGATCACCGTGGGCGCGTGGGCTGCGACGATCCTCGCGGCGCTGATGCTCTACCGCGGCATCATGGTCGCGGCAAGCGAGCAGGACGAGGCGGCCCGCCGCCGGCCGAGGATCGACCGCGGGGCGCGCATCCCCGACTGGTCGGCGTACGACCCGGCGAGCCGGTCCACCGAGACTGTGCAGGACGACGTCGACCTGGAGCTGGTCGACGAGGGTGACGACGCCTACACCTTCCGCCGCGGCCACCGGCACCCCTGACGGGTTTGGGACGGAGCGCTCACTCGACCTAGGACATGGGCCACCGCCGCCGGACCCGCCTCCGTATCTCCTGGTCGAGTGAGCGCCCCGTCACTCTGGTCACTCGGGTCACGCCGCCTCGGATCGCGAGGCTGCTGGGACGGGGCGCCCACTCGACCTAGGACATGGGCGACCGCCGCCGGACCCGCCTCCGTATCTCCGGGTCGAGTGAGCGCCCCGTCACTCTGGTCACTCGGGTCACGCCGCCTCGGATCGCGAGGCTGGTGGGACGGGGCGCCCACTCGACCTAGGACATGGGCCACCGCCGCCGGACCCGCCCCGTATCTCCTGGTCGAGTGAGCGCCCCGTCACTCTGGTCACTCGGGTCACGCCCCCTCGGATCGCGAGGCTGCTGGGACGGGGCGCCCACTCGACCGAGGGGTGTTTGGCGGCAGGTAGGAGGAGGTCGGCGACCATTCTGCGGCTGCCGGCCTGGTTTCGCGCCGGGCGCCCGATGAGCTGGCTCCTGCGGTCACGCGCACTCCCCGGCATCTGGTCGGCCGCCGCCCTGCTTGTCGTGGCAACCATCCTGCTCGCAGACCGGTTCACGCCGCTGCCCGAGCTCGTGAAGGGGAGCGGGATCGCTCTGCCCACCGCTCTGACCATGCCCGTCCCGGTCGCGGTACTGCTTCAGGCCAGCATCTCCAGCTCGCACCCCACGGTCGAGCTCACCTCGCCGCGGCGGCTCCGAGTCCTCGACGTCAGCCTGCTCGCCGTGGGCACCTCCCTGGCGGTCGCGGCATACGTGGCCGTCGCGGTGACCCGGGAGGACGCTCTTCTGTTCGCCTCTGCGCGCAACCTCGTCGGGGCCCTCGGCCTTGCGCTCGTATGCCGTCGGCTGCTGAGCGCGTCCACGGTGTCGTTCGTCGTGGTGGCGTATGCCTCGGTCAGCCTGATGTTCGGGGACCGTGCGAGACCGCAGCTGTGGGCGTTCCTGCTGGCCACGCCCGGAAGCCGGTGGGCGGCCGTGCTCGGCGCCGTGCTTCTGCTCGCGGGAGTCCTCGTGGGCACCGGAGACCAGCCGCGTGTACGTCAGCTCACGGACGAGCGCGAGATGTAACCGCGCCAGGCGAGTCCGCTGTGGCGTCGGACCTCACCGGCACAATGGCTGCATGAGCGCAGGGCGCTGGGTGCTCCACGTCGACCTCGACCAGTTCATCGCGGCGGTCGAGGTCCTGCGACGTCCCGAGCTGGCCGGCCGGCCCGTCATCGTCGGCGGGCGAGGCGACCCGACAGAACGGGCCGTCGTGTCCACGGCGAGCTATGAGGCGCGCAAGTTCGGGGTCGGCTCGGGCATGGCTTTGCGGCTCGCGGCTCGCAAGGTGCCCGACGCCGTGATCCTTCCGGTCGACGCGCCCGCCTACACCGAGGCGTCCGAGCGGGTGATGGACACGCTGCGCGGGCTGGGGGTCGTCGTCGAGGTGCTCGGCTGGGACGAGGCGTTCCTCGGTGTAGAGACCGACGACCCCGAGGGATTCGCGCGCCGGGCCCAGTCGGCGGTGCTCGAGGCGACCGAGCTGCACTGCTCGGTCGGCATCGGCGACAACAAGGTGCGCGCCAAGATCGCTACGGGCTTCGGCAAGCCGCGAGGCATGTTCCGGCTGACACGGGACAACTGGTTCGAGGTCATGGGCGACCGGCAGACGATCGAGCTCTGGGGCGTGGGGTCGAAGGTGAGCAAGCGCCTTGCCGACCACGACATCAAGACCGTCCGACAGCTCGCCGCCGCCGATGAGGCCGTCCTGGTTGGGGAGTTCGGCCCCCGGATGGGTGTCTGGTACCACCAGCTCGGTCGCGGCATCGGATCCGCGGTCGTCGACGACACGCCGTGGATCGCCCGCGGCCACAGCCGCGAGACGACCTACCAGCAGAACCTCACGACACCGGCCGAGGTCGAGGATGCCGTGCGGGTGCTCGCCTCGCAGGTGTTCGACGACACTGTGCGTGAGGGCCGACCGGTCTTCCGGGTCACGCTCAAGGTCCGCTACGCACCGTTCTTCACCCAGACCAAGGGCAAGAAGCTCAAGGCGCCCACGTCCGATCGGGCCGATGTGGTCGAGGCGGCTCTGTTCCTTGCCCGCAAGCTCGACCAAGACCGCGAGGTCCGCCTTCTCGGCGTGCGGGCCGAGATGGTCATGCCCGAGGAGGGCGATCCGGTCGAGCGCACGCCGATCCGCGGGCGGCTCTGAGCGTCACCGGAGCGTCACGAAGTGCCAGCCCAACCACCACCAGGCCAGCAGCAGGCCGACCTGCGTGGTCCGTCGACGCATGGCCCACGTCACCACCTGACCCAGCCGCGGCAGCGCGGCCGGCCGCACTCGGGAGACGACCACCATCACCACGGTCGCGAGCAGTAGGCCGACGTAGATCCCGAGCGTCGCGAGGCGCGCCGTCACGAGCGCTCGTCCCACGCGCGGATGCGACGCACGAGCCACCAGCCGATGAGAAGCCACAGCCCGAGCGCGAGGCAGCGCAGCGCCTGGCTCGACAGGGCGGGCTCGACCACGGTGGACAGGGTCGGATGGTCGATGCTGTCGGTGCGCGCGTCCGGCTGCTCCATGAAGGAGAACAGCTCGACGAGAGCCACGCTGACCCCGAGCGCCGGCCACGCCCACCAGCGCCGGGGCGTCGCCGGTTCCGGCGGGGCGACCGGGCTCCGCGGCCTGCGGCCCGCGCCGACGAGCACGCCCACCGCCACGACGCCCGGGACGGCGAGGCACGCGTCCAGCCACCAGGTCGTCTGCGGCACGAAGGAGACACCCAGGCCGTATGCGGCCGCGACCCCTGAGGCGGCCAGGATCACTCCCCGCGTCGCGGGCGTCGGCGTGGTGTCGATGAGGCGGTCGCCCCCGGGTCGCAGCCTCAGCACGACTGCGAGGACGAGACTGCCGACGAACAGCATGATGTCGACGGGGTAGGCCCGGACCACCTGCACGATGCCTGCCAGCGCCAGCACCGGAACTGCCGGCTCGCGGACAAGCGTGCGAGCGAGCCGCACGGCCGGATCCATGCCCCCATCATCGCGCGAGAGGGATCCTCCCCGGGGGAACACGGCCCAGCGGCATACCCGGGGTTTCCACGGAAAGGCGAAGCGGCACCGCCCGACCGAACGGTCGAGTGGTGCCGCTTCGTGCGCTGGCGGCCGAGCGAGCCGACGGTCAGGTCACAGGGCTGCAGCTACGGACCGGCCGGCGGTCCGCCCGCTGAAGAGACAGCCGCCCAGGAACGACCCCTCGAGCGCGTTGTAGCCGTGCATCCCACCGCCACCGAACCCGCTCACCTCACCTGCGGCATACACCCCCGCCAGGGGCTCACCGCCGACCCGGAGCACGCGTCCGGCGAGGTCGGTCTCGAGGCCGCCGAGGGTCTTTCGAGTGAGGATGTTGAGACGCACTGCAATGAGCGGACCCGCCTTGGGGTCGAGGAGCTTGTGCGGTGTCGCGACCCGGATCAGCTTGTCGCCGCGGTAGTTTCGCGCGCCGCGCACAGCGGTGATCTGCGCGTCCTTGGTGAAGTCGTTGTCGATCTCGTTGTCCCGTGCCACGATCGTCCGGCGCAGCTCGGCGCCGTCGATGAGCTCGTCGCCGGTCAGCTCGTTCATCCCACGCACGAGCTGGTCGAGGGTGTCGGCCACGACGAAGTCCGCCCCGTGTCGCTTGAACGCCTCCACCGGTCCCGGCGCGCCCTTCTTCACCCGCCCCAGCACCTGCTTGATGTCCTTGCCGGTGAGATCGGGGTTCTGCTCCGAGCCGGAGAGAGCGAACTCCTTCTCGATGATCTTCTGGGTCAGTACGAACCACGAGTAGTCATAGCCGGTGCCCATGATGTGCCGGAGGGTGCCGAGCGTGTCGAAGCCCGGGAAGTAGGGAGCCGGGAAACGCCGCCCACGCGCGTCGAGCCATAGCGACGACGGGCCCGGAAGGATCCGGATGCCATGGTTCTCCCAGACCGGGTCCCAGTTCTGCAGGCCTTCGGTGTAGTGCCACATCCGGTCCGGGTTGATGATGTGGCCGCCCGCCGTCTCCGTGATCCCGAGCATCCGCCCGTCGACGTGTGCCGGCACGCCCGAGACCATGCGCGCGGGCGGGGTGCCGAGTCGCGACGGCCAGCTGCGCCGGACGAGGTCATGGTTGCCACCGATGCCGCCGCTCGTCACGACCACCGCCTGTGCGGCGATCTCGAAGTCGCCGATCTCGTTGCGGTTCGTGGCTTTTCCGCGTCCGGACGCGTCGGGTGCGAGCACTTTTCCACGGACGCCGGTCACCGTGCCCGCAGTGACGACGAGCTCGTCGACCCGGTGCCGGAAAGCAAGCGTCACCCGACCCGCTGCGACCCCCGCCCGGACCCGGCGGTCGAACGGCTCGACGATCCCCGGACCGGTGCCCCACGTGATGTGGAACCGGGGGACCGAGTTGCCGTGACCGTCGGCGCGGCCGTCGCCTCGCTCGGCCCAGCCGACGACCGGGAACAGGCGGTGTCCCTGCTCGTGCAGCCAGGCGCGCTTCTCTCCGGCAGCGAAGTGCAGGTACGCCTCCGCCCACTTGCGCGGCCAGAAGTCCTCGTCTCGGTCGAACTGAGCAGACCCCATCCAGTCCTGAGTCGCGAGCTCGATGCTGTCCCTGATGCCCATCCGTCGCTGCTCGGGGCTGTCGATGAGGAACAGTCCGCCGAAGCTCCAGAACGCCTGCCCGCCGCACGACTGCTCGCCCTCCTGGTCGAGCAGGAGCACCCGCTTGCCGGCATCCGCAAGCTCCGCGGTAGCGACGAGGCCGGCCAGGCCGGCTCCCACGACGACGACGTCGGCTTCCATCGGTCCCTTCCCCAAGGTCTGGCCCCGGCGTCGTTGCCGGTGCCGCTCGCGAGGTTCTGGCGCGGGCGTCCGGCGCAGAGCGCCGGCCCCACAGCGCCAGACCTCGGGCCGAACCTACCGCAGCCCGTATGCCGTTGCGTGTGCCTCCGCTGTAGCCATGGCCACCGAGCTGGGGGAGCTGCAGGCGGCACCGGATGCGATGCGCGCGGGGGTGCTACTGCCCTGTGGCGCCGTCGATGCACTCGCGCAGCAGGTCAGCGTGCCCACAGTGCCGTGCGTACTCCTCGATCATGTGGACCAGGACCTCGCGCAGGTTGATCCGGGTGTTCGGGTCTTTGCTGACGACGTCGAGCGAGTCCGCCTGTTCCACGAAGGCCTCGGCGTTGGCCACCTCCTCGCGCCACCGCTGCCATGCCTCGGCGACGACAGCATCGTCGCCGACGGCACCGTTGAAGTCGGCGTCGCGGTCGTCCGGCAGGCGGTAGAGCCGGGGGATGTCCTCACCGGCCATGGTCCGCCGGAACCAGTTCCGCTCGACGGCAGCCATGTGCCGGACCAGCCCGAGCAGCGACAGCGTCGATGGCGGCACCGAGCGCATCGCCAGCTGCTCGGCGTCGAGGCCGGAACACTTCATCTCGAGGGTGAGGCGGTAGCTGCGCAAGTAGTCGACAAGGGTCTCCCTCTCGTCGCCGAGCACGGCCTCCTGGCTGCGAGGGTCGTCCTCGGGGTCCACCCACATGTCGGGGTACTTCTTGCCGGCCATGGCGACCATCGTGGTGCACCATCGAGAGCGGCGCCACACCATTTGCCCGCCAGCTCCGTCTGGCGCGCTTCGCCTGCGGCGAATCTGCCTGGGGCAGAGCGGCATACCAACCTGGGTATGCCGTCGCGCAGGCTGGGTGCATGACGGAAACTCTTGCTCCAGCCCCGTTGGACGACCAGCTGTCGATGCAGCTGCTCCACCAGCGGATCATCGTCCTGGGGGCCGAGGTCGACGACCCGATCGCGAACCGGATCACCGCGCAGCTGCTGCTGCTGTCCGCTCGCGACCCGCGCGCCGACATCAGCCTCTACATCAACAGCCCGGGTGGCTCGGTTACCGCTGGTCTCGCGATCTACGACACGATGCGGGTCATCCCGAACGACGTGTCAACTCTCGCAGTGGGATTCGCGGCGTCGATGGGCCAGTTCCTGCTCGGCGCAGGCACGCCCGGCAAGCGTTTCGCGCTGCCCAACGCGCGGATCATGATGCACCAGCCGTCTGCGGGCATCCAGGGCACCGCCGCAGACGTCGAGGTCCAGGCCAACAACCTCAAGGCCATCAAGCGTCGGGTCAACGAGCTCCAGGCCGAGCACACCGGCCAGAGCGTCGAGCAGATCACGAAGGACAGCGAGCGCGACCGGTGGTTCAGCGCGGAGGAGGCTGCGGCATACGGGATCGTCGACCACGTGGTCACCTCGCTCGCGGACGTCCGCCCGGCGGGCGTCGAGCGGAAGGTGGGTCTGCGATGAGCAGCTACACGATCCCCTACGTCATCGAGCGGACGCCCGCAGGTGAGCGCAGCTTCGACATCTACAGCCGCCTGCTTCAGGAGCGAATCATCTTCCTGGGCACCGAGATCGACGATGGTGTCGCCAACGTCGTCATGGCCCAGCTGCTTCACCTCGCGGACGTCGGCGCCGACCGTGAGACCTCCCTCTACATCAACAGTCCCGGCGGGTCCTTCACCGCCCTCATGGCGATCTACGACACCATGCAGTTCGTGCCGACCCCGGTCGCGACCTACTGCCTGGGGCAGGCAGCCTCGGCGGCCGCGGTGCTGCTCGCGGCCGGAGAGCCTGGGCGCAGGTTCGCGCTGAAACACTCACGCGTGCTGCTGCACCAACCCGCCACCGGCGGGGGTCAGGGGACCGTCTCGGACCTTGCGTTGCAGGCCGACGAGCTGCTGCGCGTCCGCTCCCAGGTCGAGGACGTGCTGAGCAAGCACACGGGCCGAACCGTCGACCAGCTGCGGCTGGACACCGACCGGGACAAGGTCCTGACAGCGGAGCAGGCTGTCGGCTTCGGGATCGTCGACCAGGTCATCGAGCGCGCGTCCGAGGCGGAGCTCGCCACCGCCCCCGCCTGGTCGGGGTGACACTTCTGATCCGGCCGTGCGTCTTCCAGACGGGCCACGAATCGTTGCCCAGGAGCGAGCGTGGCTCGGGCACGAACGCGCGGGCGGAGGGAGTGGGTGGTGGTGCGCCGACCAGTCGGTGCCGCGGCCAAGGCGGCGGCCCTGTCCATCGTTCGACGGCGGGACCCCTTGGTGCTGTGGCCTCCTCACGACGTCGGCATCGGCAACATCCTCTACTTCTGGCTGCAGGCCCACGCGCGTCAGGCGCGTGGCGAGGCGGTCGTCGTCCGGTGGACGGAGGTGATGGCGGCGTGGACGCAGTGGTTCCCCTGGGTCTTCGAGTCCCTCGTCACGCGAGACGGCGAGTTCTCGTTGTTCAACCCGCGCAGCTACGGGCAGTTCTTCCAGGAGCTGGGGCTGGACTACTCCGTCGACGACCTGGAGCGGTTCATCGACGAGGTGCTCCTGCCCGAAGGGGCTCCCTTCCGGCGCCTTGCGGCCCGGCATCGGGGCCAGGGCGACCTGACCGTGAACGTCCGTCGTGGCGACTACTACAGCGACCCGAGATTCCGCGGGTTCTACTCGTTCGACGTGGTCGAGTACCTCCGCCTCGCGGTCGGTCGGGCGAACGACCAGGCACCGGTCCGCAGCATCCTGCTCGTGTCCGACGACCTCGGCTGGTGTCGCGCCAAGCTCGGCTGGCTCGAGGAGATCGCGCCCGTGAGGACGGCTCCGGAGGCGTCGACCGTCGCCGACCAGCTCGCGATGATCGCCGCATCGCCCCGGCTCGTCCTCGCCAACTCGTCGTTCTCCTACTGGGGCGCCTACCTGAGCAACCGTCTCCAGGTCCTCGACGGAGTGGGAGCGAGCCACGCTGACGTCATCGCACCGTGGTTCCACAGTCGGCAGTCGCACGGGGGCGCGGCCTACCAGCTCGACCCGCGATGGACGGTGGTCAGAAACCTCCCCGGCGGGTGGGACGCGTGAGGCGGGACGGGTCAGGCAGCGAGCATCGCGGGGCCGAGGTCGGCGACGCGCTCGGTCCGCGCCGGCCGCTCGACCTGCTGGAGGCGCTCGTGCTGCTCGGTGCGCCGTGACGCGAGGTCGAGCACCTGGCCCTCACCGGCGACGGAGCCAGCGAGCTCCCGCAGCTCACGGTGGGCGGCGCCGACGAGGTGCACGACGCTCGAGTCCAGCGCGATGCAGATCGCGGCGAGCACTTCTGACGACGGCTCCTTGAGCCCGCGCTCGACCTCGGAAAGGTAGGCCATCGATACGCCTGCCTCGGCGGCGACGTCAGCCAGGGTGCGTCCGGCCGCGAGGCGCCGACGCCGCAGGAGGAGGCCGTACACCTCGCGGAGCAAGGGAGACCGCCGGACGATGCGAGCTGGTGACGCGGCCATCGTGGCCTCCGTTCGGGTCGGGTCTTTCCACTGTGACACGGCGCGCACGGGTCGGCCGCACCTGCGGCTACGCGGTGAGCGAAACGGGTGGCCCGTATTGATGTTGACGGCGTGCACACCGCGCCTAGGCTTGTCAGGGGTGGGATCTACCGTGGTTCCACCCTCCAACCTTTGGGAGCACTCACATGAGCTTGTCCAGCAGCGCCATAGCCAGATCGGCGCGCCCCGCACGAGAGAGTTTCACCGGCCCCGCCATCGAGGCCGACCACCTGGTGAAGAAGTTCGAGGACATGACGGCCGTCGACGACGTCAGCTTCGCGGTCCCGCAAGGCTCGGTCCTCGGCCTGCTCGGTCCCAACGGCGCCGGCAAGACGACGACCGTCCGGATGATGACCACCCTGAGCAACCCGACGAGCGGCACCGCACGAGTCGCCGGCCACGACGTCCTGACCGACCCCGACGCTGTTCGCCGCAGCATGGGGCTGACCGGGCAGGCTGCGACGGTCGACGAGTTCCTGACCGGCCGGGAGAACATCTACCTCATGGGGTCGCTCTACGGCCTCGGCAAGAAGGAGATCGCCGGCCTCTCCGGCGAGCTGCTCGAGCGGTTCTCGCTCTCAGATGCCGGCGACAAGGTCGTCAAGGAGTACTCCGGCGGCATGCGCCGGCGGCTCGACCTGGCAGTCAGCCTCATCGCCGCCCCGCACGTGCTGTTCCTCGACGAGCCGACGACAGGTCTCGACCCGCGCAGCCGGTCCGAGCTGTGGGAAGTGCTGCGTGAGCTCGTCGCCGACGGCACGACCCTCCTGCTCACGACGCAGTACCTCGAGGAGGCCGACCAGCTCGCCGACCGGATCGTCGTGATGGACCACGGACGGATCATCGCCCAGGGGACCCCGCTCGAGCTGAAGGACCAGTCCGGCAAGGCGAGCCTCGTCGTCACGGTCTCCCACGCCGATCAGCTCGAGGCAGCCCGGGCCCTGCTTGCGACCCACGCGCGCGAGGTCCATGTCGACGTAGCAGCCCGCCAGCTCACCGCCCCCGCGGAGGGGCTGGCCGACATGACGCGGATCGCCGGCGTGTTCGACGGCTCTGAGATCGTCCTGGACGACCTCGGCCTCAAGCGCCCGACGCTCGACGATGTGTTCTTGCACCTCACCGGCCGTCGCGCCGAGGAGGCGGTCGAGGACGACGCTGCGTCCGAGACGAAGGGAGAGACGCGATGAGCGACACCACCGTCCGCAGCGACCTCGCGACTGCGACCGCGGCACGCCCCACCATCGAGCCGCCGGGCATGTGGAAGCAGGTGCGCACCCACGTCTGGCGCAACGTCAAGCACATCCGGCGGATGCCGGAGATGCTCGCCGACGTCACGTTCCAGCCGATCATGTTCGTGGTGCTGTTCGCCTATGTCTTCGGCGGGTCGATAAACGCCGGCGTCAACTACCGCGAGTGGCTGCTGCCCGGCATCATGGCGCAGACGATGACGTTCTCGTGCTTCGTCGTGGCGATCGGCCTGACCAACGACCTGAACAAGGGCGTCATCGACCGGTTCCGGTCGCTGCCGATCTCGCGATCCTCGGTCCTGGTCGGGCGGAGCATCTCGAGCCTCATCCACTCGAGCATCGGCGTCGTCGTCATGGCGATCACCGGCCTGTTCATCGGGTGGCGGATCAACACCGACTTCGCCAAGGGTGTGCTCGGGTTCGCGCTGCTGCTGTTGTTCGGCTTCGCGATGATCTGGATCGGGATCCTCGCCGGGTCACGTCTGAAGACAGCCGAGGCCGTCCAGGGCGTCATGTTCACGGTGATCTTCCCCCTGACGTTCCTGGCCGACACGTTCGCCCCGGCGGCGAACATGAGCCCTGCCTGGCTGCGCACCATCGCCGAGTGGAACCCGATCTCCTCGCTCGTGCGTGCGATGCGTGAGCTGTGGGGCAACACCACCCCGCTGCCGCCCGACTCCGCGCTGCCGCTGCACTATCCCGTCGCCTCGACGCTCATCTGGTCGGTGGCGCTGACGGTGGTGCTGGCACCGCTGTCGATCCGGGCGTTCAACAAGCGCACGACCGACTGAGTTTTTTGGCGCCTGCTTTTGGCGCCTCGCTTCGCTGCGGCGCGTGCCGCGGCGCCACTTAGGCGTTGCGGTGCTGGTTGGCACTCGAGCAACACCGAGACATCACGCGCAAACATGTCGAGTGGTCATTTCCGTGTGTATGGAAGTGACCACTCGACTCTTTCTATTTGACGGAGCCGGACATGAGGCCGCCGATGAAGTAGCGGCCGAGGATGATGTAGACGGCCAGGGTGGGTAGGGAGGCGAGCAG
>NZ_BAAGRF010000016.1:0-163860 GCF_054783095.1 Intrasporangium mesophilum
CGGGGTGGAGCGCGTTGGCGACACTCAACCTGTCCACCGACCACCTCGCGACCGCCTACCGCGCGGCTCCCACGGCGGGGGCCCACACCGCCACCGGGACCAGCGGCGGGCAGTGGATGACAACCCTCATCGCCTTCAGGACGGGGTGACCGAAAGGCAGCTGCGCGCGCGGTTCAGGCGGCGATGTTCTCGGCGACCGGCCTGGCGGCGCCGATGGTCGAGACGGCAGCTTTGCCGCGACGGTAGAAGTCGTTGGGCAACGAGAGGCGGAATACCTTCTTCCATGCCGACGCGACCTGGCGATAGAGCGGGCCCGTCGTGTAGCTGAGGCCGTACTTCTGGAAGAGGGCTTGCACCTGCGGCGCGATCTGCTGGTAGCGGTTGCTCGGCAGGTCGGGGAAGAGGTGGTGCTCGATCTGGAAGCTGAGGTTGCCCGTCATGAAGTGCATGGCCTTGCTGCCGCTGATGTTCGCCGAGCCGAGCATCTGGCGCACATACCACTCCCCGCGGGTTTCACCGACGATCGACTTGCGCTCGAAAGTCTCGACGCCCTCGGGGAAGTGGCCGCACATGATGACGGAGTGGGTCCAGAGGTTGCGGATGACGTTGGCCGTCGCGTTGGCGCCGAGTGTGCTGAGAAACGACGGGCCGGACAGCAGCGGGTGGATGACGTAGTCCTTAGTCATCTGGTTGCGGATCTTCCTCAGGGTGACCTTGGCGCGAGCGCGGAACTCCGGGTCCTGGCGGCGCTCCTTGGTCGCGAGGTTCTTGCCGAGCTCGAGGTCGTAGGCCGCGATGCCGTACTCGAAGAAGCAGGCGTTGACGAAGTTCCACAGCGGCTGGGCCGCGTAGAGCGGCACCCAGCGCTGGTCCTCGTCGACGCGCATGATGCCGTAGCCGAGGTCGTTGTCCTTGCCGATCACGTTCGTGTAGGTGTGGTGCAGCTCGTTGTGTGAGTGCTTCCACTGCTCCGCGGGGCTGGCGTTGTCCCACTCCCACGTCGTGGAGTGGATCTTGGGGTCACGCATCCAGTCCCACTGGCCGTGCAGGACGTTGTGCCCGATCTCCATGTTCTCGATGATCTTGGCGACGGCGAGGCCGGCTGTGCCGACAAACCACGCGGGCGGGAACATCGACACGAGCAGGACCGCCCGGCTGGCGAGCTCGAGCTTGCGCTGCGCGTTGATGACTTTGCGGATGTAGGCCGCGTCGTCGGCTCCGCGGGTGTCGATCACCGACTGCCGGATGGCGTCGAGCTCGACACCGATCTGCTCGATGTCCTCGGGCGTGAGGTGGCCGATCGGGTTGTGGGCCTTCTTCTGCAGGACGGTCATGATGACTCCTCTGGTCTGGGGTCGGTTGCTCTGTGAGTCTGGTCAGTGGTCGATGACGCAGGCGCCGGCGGCTGCCGAGATGCAGGTCTGGATCGGCACGCCGCGTCCTTCGGTCTCGCCGGGGGTGGCTGTCGTGACGGCCCCGGTGCGCAGGTCGCGGACGGCCCCTTCGCGCAGCGGCAGCACGCAGCCGAAGCAGATGCCCATGCGGCAGCCCGACGGCATGAGGACCCCGGCGGCCTCGGCCGCATCCAGGATGGGCGTGCCACCATCCGCATCGACGGTGGTGCCCGAGCGGGAGAAGTCGACCGTGCCCCCCTCGCCCACTACCAGCGTGGTCGCGCGGAACTGCTCGGTCAGCAGCGGCAGCCCACGTGCGTCGTGGTGTTGCTGGAGGGCGTCGAGCAGGCCTCCCGGCCCGCACGCGAGCGTCTGGCGCTGGCGCAGGTCGGGGACGAGGTCGTCCAGGTGGTCGACGTCGAGTACGCCGTGGACATCGTCGTAGCGCGCGACGAGCCGGATGAGGCCGGCCGCGTCCAGCGCCCGGAGGTTGTCGATGAAGATCGAGTCGGGCTCGCTCGGCGCCACGTGCACGACGACGATGTCGTATGCCGCCGCGCGGGCCAGGCGCACGACGCCGGAGTCCGCGACCGGGAAGAGGTTGCGCAGCATGCCGATGACTGGTGTGACGCCCGACCCGGCGGTGACGAAGAGGAACTGGCCGCCGTCGGTCGGCAGCACGAACTCGCCCTGGGCCTGCTCGAGGTGCACGAGGGTGCCTGGCCTGGCCTCGCGGACGAGATGCGTGCTGACGAGGCCGTCCGGGACAGCCTTGACGGTGATCGAGATCTGGCCGTCGGGACGAGGGCCGTGGGTCAGCGAGTAGGCCCGCCACTGACGGACGCCGTTCACGTCGACGCCGATGCGCACGTACTGGCCAGGCACGTGGCCGGCCCAGTCCGCGCCGGGACGGATCACGATCGTGGCGGCGTCGGCGGTCTCGGGATGGACTTCGACGATACGGCCGCGCAGGTCGGCGCCGGCTCGCAGCGGGTCGAAGAGGTCGAGGTAGTCGGCCGGCAGCAACGGCGAGGTCGCCCGCTCGGCCAGCTGGACGAAACGTCGACGCAGCGACGGACGGGCGGCTCGGGTCGAGGGTGCGGTCAGGCTCATATCTCCAGCATGACTGACACAAGGGAGTAATATCCTGACCGGAAGGCGTGAGGCGCCCGGGAACTCTTGTTCGGAGGAGATAGTTCATGGCTCCAGAGGGCAGCAGTCCCGCGTTCCGCGGGGCCGCCGCACTGCAGTTGGACCATGCGGTGCTTCGCGTGCTGCGCGAGCGGCTCCCCGCCATCGCGACGACGACGGTGGCGGCCGTGGTCAACGAGGTCCCCGACTACCGGGGCGCTTTGGGGGGCTCGACGGGCGACACGATCGAGAGGGCTGTGCAGATGGCCATCGCCGGTTTCCTCAAGCTCGCGGCCGGGGGCAGCGACGTCGATCCGAGCACCCCTCTGGGCCCTACTCGCGAGGGCGCCTACGCGCTGGGAAGGGGCGAGGCGCGCGGAGGACGGTCCGTGGACAGCCTCCTCGCGGCATACCGGGTGGGGGCCCGCGTGTCGTGGCGCGAGCTCGCCCGGGCGGCCGCCGAGGCCCGACTGCCCGCGACGACGATGGCGAAGTTCGCCGAACTGCTCTTCGCCTACATCGACGAGCTGTCCGCTGCCAGCGTGGCAGGTCACAGCGACGAGCTGACCACGAGCGGCCGAGTGCGCGACCGCTACCGCGAGCGTCTGGGGCAGCATCTGCTCGCCAGAGCCGACGCCGACGTGCTCGCCGCCGCCGCCGCTCGAGCCGAGTGGACTCCACCGACCTCGCTGACCGCCGTGCTACTGCCGGCAGCCGAAGCCCGTCGTGCGCAGGCATCGCTCGGAGCCGACACGCTGCAGGTCGGGGAGGATCTGCAGGGGATCGAGGACATCGACCCCGACCATCCGCTCACGCTGCTGCTGGTTCCCGACGCCGACGGACCCGGGCGCCGTCACCTGCTGCGCGTGCTCGGTGGCCGCCACGCTGTCGTCGGTCCGCCCCGTCGGTGGGTTGACGCTTGGTCCTCCTACGACCGGGCGATCCGCACGATGGCGCTGGGTGAAAGGTCACACGGCGGCATCCCGATCGACAGCGAGCAGCACCTGGCCGACCTCGTCATCACGGCCGACCCGGACGCCCTGGCCGATCTTCGGGCTCAGGTCCTGGCGCCCCTCGCCGAGCTGCCGCCGGCGACGCGGGACCGACTGTCCGCGACGCTGCTTTCTTGGCTCCTGCACCAGGGACGCCGTGACGAGGTCGCCGCCGAGCTGCACGTGCACCCCCAGACCGTGCGCTACCGGATGGGTCAGCTGCGTGAGCTGTTCGGCGACACCCTCGGGGACCCAGCCTTGGTGCGAGCGCTCGTCCTCGCGCTGCCTGGTACCTGACGGGTCGCCGCGATCGACAGCGGCGGATAGGCACCGAGGACCAACGTCGCCGGAGAGTAGCCGTTGCCCGCGACGGTGACGGCGAGGCCGCCTCTCTCAGTCTCGATCGCGCCTGACGGTGCGTCGCGTCGCCTTGACCTCGGAGCGTCTCTTCTTCGCCTCGATCCGGCGCTGTTGGGACCCCCGGCTCGGCGTCGTCGCACGGCGGGATGCGGGGGGAGGGGCGAGCCCCTCGCGCAGGAGCGCAGTGAGGCGCTCTCGTGCCGCCGCGCGGTTGCGCAGCTGGGAGCGGTGCTCCGAGGCGACGACCGAGATTCGGCCTGCGACAAGCCGCCCGGCCCAGGCCGCCGCCAGCCGCTCGCGCTGGGCCTCGGTGAGGGCCGCGGATGTGCCGGGTTCGAAGAGTAGCTCGACGCGGCTGTCGGTCGTGTTGACGCCCTGGCCCCCGGGCCCGGCCGAGCGGCTGAAGCGTTCGACGAGCTCGGACGCCGGGATGGCGAGACCACGGCGCAACCCGGGACCGGGCGCGACGACGAGGTCACGGCCCGGGTCGCTCATGACCACAGTCTGGTGGATGGCGGCATCCCTCGCCCGTATAGGCGGGACGCGCTCGATACAGGTGTCCGTTGGACCAGCATCCGACACCTCACGCGGCCGACAAGCAGTGATGGGGCTACGTTTCATTTCCGGCCCGTCGCGGGCCGTTCCCAGCTAGGCGGAGTATCGACTTGGCCTCCTTCGCGTAACCCAGCGCCAGAGTGGCCGCCACACGAAGTCATCGTGGCAGGCACTTCTCGGGTCGCAGTCGTTCTAGTGCCAAGCGCGGTTCCTCGTAACTGGCTCGGAAACCGATGGGGTGGTGTCGAAGGTCACCGGCGCACCTGGCGACGCGGGGATGCAGCCCGTTACCGGGGCGCTGACGGCGGATGCCATGACGATCCTGCGAATCGCGACGAGCGCTGGACCCGTGCTGGGGTCACGTTCGAGCTGTTCGATGATCGGCTGCGACACCAGCTCGAACGCCCACAGTGTTGACTGCGGTGCGAGCACGATGGCCCCGCCGTGCCTGCAGTACGCGTCGGCGGCTGCGGCATCGCCGTGCCTGATCGCGATCGAGCGGTCGAGAGTGTCGTGAGCCACCGTCAGGAGCAGCGCGCGTTGTTCGGGGCTCAGCTTCTCCAGCGACGCGTCTCGCGCCGCAAGCACGTCGAACCGGGTATACGGCGTCACGTTGCCCGTGTAGACCACAGCACCGGGCAGCGCCTGGTAGTCCGCGAACGACACATCCACGGCACCGATCTCACCTGTCGACACGCCTTCAGCGAAGTCCTCGGCGGTGACGGCCGTGGGAAGCAAGCCGATGGTGCTCAGCGTCTCGAAGACTGAGTCAGACAAGCGTGCTCGCGTCCTCACCCCCCGAAAATCTCCAGGCCTGAGCAGCGGCTGGCCGAAGCTCGCAATGTGGCTCGGGCCCTCAGGGATGAGCACCATCCCGAGCAGACCCGAGGTCGACAGGCGCGCGAGCATCGCCAAGGCCGCGTCGCTCCGGGCCACCGCTTCCGCTGCGGCGTCGGACTGGATCAGGAACGGCGCTTGCAGCACCCGGAAGGCGGCCTCCCCGACCTCGTCGAAAGCGCCCGCCGGGACGAGCGCGAGGTCGATCCTGCCCTCGCTGAGCTGTGTGATGACCGTGTGGTCCCAGGCAGGGTGTGCGTGAGGCGACACCTCGTTCGCGGCGTCCCAGACGATGTTGACCTGCACGGCCCCGTTGGTCCCGCGGGCCACGCTGGCCGCGAAGAACTCAGCGGCGTCACTCGAGGCTGCATCCTTGGGATAAGGCGTGCCCAGCCGGAGCGTGATCGGATGTGCGCCGACACTCGCATCCGCCCCGTCCTCGGAGGTGCACGCCCCGAACGCGAAAGCCATCGCCGCGGCTGTCGCAACGATCCTGACGTGGCGCGTCATTGTGGCACCCCGCATCCGTCCTGAGGCGGCGTAAGCGGCAGCGCGGGTGGTGCGAAGGTTCATGGTGTGCTCCTGAATCGTGTCCGTCGGCTCGCTGCCGACCCCTTCACGTTGGGGTTGCATCCCCCGACAACACATCGGTCGTTCTGACAGTGCTGCCCCGCGTGACTACCTGTTCTCGGCACCGGCCACCCGCCGACCGCGTGGGGCGTACTTCGCGGCTGCGTCAACGGCTCGGCTCGTAGCCGTCATGGCCCGAACCTCGGACCGCCGGCCCACGCCCGCCTACGCTGTGTGATCAGACACAGCGCGGCGTCCGTGGGGAGGTCGGAGGATGAGCGGTGGCGAGCCGCTGATCGGCCGCGAACCGGAGCTGGCCATGGCCGACCGACTGCTCAGGGTGGTCGCGAGCGGTCCGGCACCGGGCGTCGCGCCGCAGGCCCAGACGTTGCTCGTCATCGGGGATGCAGGGGTGGGCAAGACGACCCTGGCCCGAGCGATCCTCGACCACGCCGAACGGATGGGGCTTACCGTCGGTGTCGGCCACTGCCTTGATGTGGCCACGGGCACTCCGTTCGCGCCGGTGATCCAGGCGTTGCGTCAGGTGGTCGACTCGCGGTCCAACGCCGCAGTCCTGGTTCCTCCGGCAGCGCGGTGGCTCTCATCCGACGTGATCGCCAACGACGTGATCGTCGACGGGAACGCGCTGGAGCGACTGCTGGGCACCACCGCAGCGCTCGCTCGTGAGCAGCCCGTCGTCATGCTGATCGAGGACCTGCACTGGTCCGACCGCTCGACGAGGGACTACGTCCTATCTGCAGTGCGCACCAGCCGAGCTCCCGTGCTGCTGGTCGTCACCACCCGCTCGGACGACCTCACAGCAGAGCACCCTGCGCGGCAAGCCATCTCCGACCTGTCACTGTCTGGAGCGACCCGGCTGACCGTGCAGCCCCTCTCGGTGGGCGCGATTGCCGAGCTCGGGCACCGACGGCTGGGTCGGCCGCTCTCCGCGGACGAGCTCGACGCCATCGTGACCCGCTCGGGTGGCAACCCGCTCTACGCGGAGGAGATCATGACGGCCCCTGATGAACGGGTGCCGACGTCACTGCAGGACCTGCTGCTTCGACACGTGGTGGGCCTGTCGCCCCCGGCGGCTGCGCTGGTGCGCCTCGCCTCTGCAGGCGGCGTTGTCATTGATCTCGATCTGCTGCACGACGCATCGGGCTTGGACACGACCACGTTCGAGACGCTGGCCCGCGAGGCGCTTGGGGCCCACGTCTTCACCCGGCACGGGGATCAGTTCGGGTTCCGGCATGCGCTGCTTCGCGATGCGATCGAGGACGGCCTTCTACCGAGCGAACGCGTCGCCCTGCACGGGGCCTACGTCGGCGTCCTACGAGAGCGTGCGGAAGTGGGATCTGCTGCCGCGCGGTGGCGGGCCAACGCGGCTCTCGCCGAGCACGCCCTTGCAGCCAACGACATCCCTACCGCCCTTGTCTCTCATGTCAAGGCCGGCTTGGCCGCCAAGCAGCATGGGGTGCCCGAGGCGGCCGACCACCTCGAGTCGGCGCTCGCCCTGTGGCCGCGCGTGCCTAGGGCCGCCGACCTCGCGGGCATCTCCGACGCAGAGACGTCCGCGGTAGCGGCAGAGGCGCTGGTGCGAAGCGGTCAGGTCGAGCGCATCCGTCGGCTCCTGCGCCATGCCATCGACCGGCTAGAGCATGTGACCGACCCGCTGGCCGCCAGTCGAGTGTTGACGATCGTTGTCTTGGACTGGATCGACCGCGACGGGGACGTGGACACCTGGGCGGTCGCAGACCGGGCCATCGCGCTCGCCTCGGGAAAGCCCGGTCGCGAGCTGGCCGAGGCGTGGGGTGCCAAGGCCGTGATGCACCTTCGTCACCTCGAGTACACCCAAGCCCTTGACGCGGCGGCGAGTGGCATCGCCATCGCTCGCGAGACCGACTCGCTTCTGGCCCAGTACGAAGCCCAAATATCAGCTGCGCAAGCTTTACATCAGCTCGGTCGGCTCCCAGCGGCCCGCGCAGCCATGAAGGCAGCAGTTGCGGTCGCCGAGCAGGCTGCGGCCCCTGGAGCCGCGCTGAATGCACGAGCGCTCCTGGCCGGCGAGCTGATCAGCGCAGGCCGCCTGAGCGAAGCTCGTGCCCTGGCACAACAGGCCGAGGGCGACGCACTCCTTGAAGGCCTTGTCCTCTCAGCTAACTTCAACGTGGAGCAAGAGCTGACGGCCCTGATCTGGCAGGGGCACTTTGCCGAGGCGGGGGCACGCCTTGAGCTCGTCGCCGAGAGCGGTTATCCAGAGCGCCGGAGGCGCTGGCGCGAAGTGGAGGTCCTGATGGCCGTGGGCGATCTCGAGTCGGCGTTGGCGACGGAAGAACTGACCATCGAGGAGAACTACGCTCCACACCTATTCGCCCCGTCGGACACGATGCGGAGGGTCGAGCTCTTTGAGCAACTCGGGAACGTGGCACGTGAGCTCGAAGCCGCCAAGCTGTTGTTGGAGAGCGTGGACACGCAGTCGCCCGTGCGTGCGGCCGTTCGGGCCCGCTGCGGGCTGCAAGCGCTCTGTGCTGCACGGGCTGCCGGACTGGGAGCCCCCGTTGGGTTAGCGGAGGCTTCAGGCACGGCCCTTGCCGTCGCACGTGCTGGCCTTACCGAAGACTGGGCCGAATCCCAATACTGCGCTTACCTCGCAATGGCCGAAGCGTATGCCGCACGTCACGAGGGGCGATCTGCCGTTAGCGAGTGGTCGCGGGCCGTCGACGTCTCAACGCGGTTAGGCACCTACTTCGCCCTTCGCCCGCAGCTAGAACACGCGGGGGAGCAGCTGCGCCAGGGTGAGCGCGACGCGGGCAAAGAGAGTCTCCTGGCAGTGTGGCGGGCAGCCGAGGCCATTGGCGCGCGCTGGTTCGCGCAACAGGCAGCCGCCGAAGCCCGCCGGCACCGGGTCCCGCTTCCGGTGAGCGCGCAGCAGAGCGCGAGCCCACTCGACCGCCTGACGCCACGCGAGCGCGACGTACTGAGGCTTCTCGCGCAGGGCGCTACGAACCGCTCCATCGCAGGCACTCTCTTCATCAGCGAGAGGACGACCGCGCTCCACGTCAGCAACATCCTCGCCAAGCTCGGCGTGGCCAACCGTGGCGAGGCCGCAGCGATGGCTCGAATAACTGGCAATGCGTAGCCAGTGAGGAGCGGAAGTCGTTTGGGATCCTTTGCCGAGGCCGGCGACGCTTATTACTCGTACGGATCCTTTCTGAGAGGCCGGAGCGCCGTTGAACCGGGACGGGGCGGTGGTGTGTCTTGGGCCTGGCAGGGTCGATCGGGCCGAATCGGTATCGCCTTTGCTAACTCGCAGGCGCGAGAACTGTCGTTCCGTCGCGAGGCAGCGGCCACCGTGCCAGGACACATCCGTCAAGCCGTTGCTCGCGCGGGCCGGTATCGCAGGGCGACCGCCCCCGACCGGAACTCATGGCGCTCCACGAGCTCGAGCTGAATGCGCTCGCGCAGACCAGCTAGCAACGTCGGCCCGTGTCCGGCAAGGACCGGCTGCACCAGGAACGCGTACTCGTCGATCAGTCCCAGATCTGCCAACGCCAGGGGGAGCGTCACGCCACCCACGTAAAGGCCCTCGCCTGGCTCTTGCTTGAGCCGTTGAACCGCTTCCCCCAAGTCTCCTCGCACCAGCTCGGCATTCCAGTCGACCCCGCTCAGCGTGCTCGACACGACGTACTTCTTCGTCCGGTCGATGGCCTCGGCGAACGGGATCTCCCATTCACCCATCCAGTCAGGCCACGTCCCCGTCGCCGGCCGCCGCCACGCCGACTCCATCATCTCGTAGGTCACCCGGCCGAATACCAGGGCATCGGCTCGTTCCATCTCAGCGGTCCAGTAGCGCATCGACTCCTCATCGGGCGGTAGCCCTGCCTCGTGATGGCAGCAGCCGTCGAGTGTGACGTTGATCGAGTATCGAAGTGGTCTCATATCGTTGCTCCCTTGATGCGCGCAGCGCGTTTTCACCGGACCGTCCAAGTGCCATCCAGGATCGCTTCCAAGAAACCCCGGACCGGGCTAGGGATGGCCTCCTTCGCAGAACCCAGCGCCGGAGCGCACGCCACAAGGTCCTCGGCGAAAGGACTCACTTTCCTTGTGGCGCGGATCACGGCATGGCAGGAACTGTCAGGGCTCGAAGCTCACGCCCGGACGGCGAGTCCCTGCAGCCAGCTCCGCCAGGCCGGCTCCTCGCGCCGCACGTAGTCCCCGGCGTCGGCGGAGAACAGGTACGCCCGGACGCCCGCCGTCGCTTGGCCCTCGCCCTCACCCCACGTGAAGACATTGAGCATGCCCGGCACGGGCGAGGTGAGCCGGACCAGCGTCTGTCGCTCGCCGACACGCTCGACCGTGCCGGTGGCGCCGCGTATCTCGACTGTCGCGCCCTGCTCGCTGAGCCCGAGCTCGTCGCGCAACGTCGACCAGAGCGCGTCCGCGTCGCCGGGATGGGAGGCGCTGGCCTCGAACTGTGTGGCCTCCTGGCCGGGGAAGTGCGTCAGGTAGAGGCGCAGGTTGTCGAAGAACGGCATCCAGCCAGGGGCCAAGTCGTCCCAGAACTCCTTCTCCCAGGCGGCGCCGGTCCCGAAGCCGCTGCTGGTGACATGAACGATGCAGGTGCCGCCGGACTGCGCCTGGACGAGGAACTCGGATGTCAGCGGGCTGAGCGCGTCGGGGTCCTTGCCCATGAGGGCGGCCCAGTCCTCCTCGTAGACGAGGCGGCGCGGCGGATCCCAACCGGTGACCTGGCCGTCCGAGCCCATCTCGGGGCCCATGGTGAAGTGCAGCGAGCCGCCCTCGCGCTCCTCCATCTGGGTCGGCGTGAACCAGGCGCTCATGCCCTTGGCGGTGGCGATGGCCTGCCAGACCTGCTCCGCAGTGCCCGGAACCTCGACGCTGAACTCCAGGCGGTACGGCACGTTCAGGGTGGTACTCATGTGATCTCCTCAGGAAGGGGGTGTGCGGCGACGACGAGCCGGTGCAGGCGCCCGTCGTCGTGGTGGTAGCGAGCGGCCAGGTCGAGCACCGCCGCGGTCAGGTCGTCCGCGAAGGCCGCCCGATCGGCGGCCGACCGGAAGCCGATCTGCGTGTCGATGGTCAGCGTCGGCAGGCGCTTGCCGGAGGCGCCGGCCCGGCGCGCCAAGGCGCCGACCTCGCGGACCACGCGGGCGGCCAGTGCGACGAGGTACCCCGCCGACAGGTGGTCGGCGTTGGCATCGGGGTCGGCCGCAGCGGCCGTGACGGCTGCCGGCGACACGATGTACGACACCGCCGACGCCTGCAGCACCCGCTCGGTGAGGCCGCCGTGGCGGCGCTCCTCGGCCAGCTGCACGAGGCCGTGCGCCTCCAGTGCCTTGAGGTGGTAGTTGATCTTCTGGCGCGCGATGCCGACCCGGGAGGCCAGCCCGGCCGCCGAGGCCGGGACGGCCAGCTCGGCGAGCAGCCGGGCCCGGACTGGGTCCAGGGCAGCGGCGGCCGCTTCCGCGCTCTCGATGACCTCGACGTCCCGCATGACCCCAAGGTGGCATTGACAAGAAATATTGTCAAGGGTGTCTGAATCGCAAATGGCGAGATGCCGGTGAGTGCCGCGAGCAACGGTGTCGGGACCGCTTGCCGCAGGTCGCGCGGCGTTCCCGTCATCGCTCAGCGCGAGAGTGGGTTCGGGCCGGTCGCGGTGACGAGCCGCTGGGGCACCCAGGCGTCAACGTGATGGAACCCCTCGTCGAACGGGCCGGCATCAAGCTCGACGGACGCTCTGAGTGACAGTCGATAGAACTTCACGTCAGTGAAGTCCTCGAACAAGATGTAGACGGGGTCCGGTGTGCTGTTCGGGCCTTGGAACTGCTGTCCCGTCAGGACGGGCTTGTAGGCCCCGACGAACGCGTCGAAAGCCACGACGCCGAGGTGCTCCAGCCCCATCTTGTAGGCGCGCTGCTCAGCGCGTACTGGCGGACATCGATGTCCCGGGCCAGAAGGCGGCTGTCAGTGAACCCGAAGGTCCGCGCATATGGCGCGGAGGACGTCCGTCCGACCCATGCCGTCGTCGGGATGGGTCGGAAGGAGCACCGAGGATAGGTAGTCACGGGGGCAAGACTGTAAGTACTCCCGATGTGGCGCCTGGGTGTGCAACCGGAACGTGGAAGGCGTCGGCAGTGAGCCGACGGACACGATTCAGGAGCACGCCATGAACCTCCGCACAAGCGCGATCACGGTGATCGCCATGACCAGTCTCGCCATCCCGGCAGGCGCGTCCGCAATGCCGCCACTGCCTGATCCCCCGGTCTCGAGCCTCGACTCGGGCCCCACGACCAGCGACCACACAGGCGACGGGCGGTGCCAGGTCACGGCCCAGGCATCCGGCGAATCCGGTAGCACTACCGGGGCCGACCGGACGTACCGGGTGTCCGGCGCGGGTTCCGCCGCCGCGGCCGAGCGATACATCCAGGACTGCCAAATGCCCAAGACCGACCCAGCGACGACGCTCGTCGCCCTGCTGACCGAGGCATATCGGGGCGCGCCGCTCGCCGAGAAGCGGCGCATCCACAACGACATCGTCCTCATTCTCAACATCGGGATGTCTGGCGTGCTGTGACGCTCGTCGCCAGAACCCCGGTCCACCACCCCACGGCCGCCCTACGCTGGGTGATCAGACACAGCGCGGCGTCCGTGGGGAGGTCTGAGGATGAGCGGTGCCGTACCGCTGATCGGCCGCGAAGCGGAGCTGGCCCTTGCCGACGCTCTGCTCAGGTCCGTCCCGGGCCGGTCCGCGCCCGGCGTCCCGCCGAGGGTCCAGGCGCTGCTCGTCGTCGGGGATGCGGGGGTGGGCAAGACGACCCTGGCCCGAGCGATCCTCGACCAAGCCGTCGATATGGGGCTGTCTGGCGGCGTCGGCCACTGCCTCGACCTGGCTACGGGCACGCCCTTCGCGCCGGTTGCGGCCGCGTTGCGTCAGGTGGTCGAGTCGCGCTCCCGCACTCCTGGCCTGGTTCCTGCGGCTGCCGGGTGGCTCTCGTCTGACGCGATCGCCGACGGGAACGCCCTCGAGCGACTGCTGGGCACCACGGCCGCGCTGGCCCGGGAGCAGGGGATCGTCATGGTGATCGAGGACCTTCACTGGTCCGACCGCTCGACGAGGGACTACATCGGCGCTCTGGTCCGCACCAGCCGCGCCGCCGTGTTGCTCGTCGTGACCATCCGCTCGGACGACTTGACTGCCGAGCACCCGGCTCGGACCGCGATCTCCGAGCTGTCGCTGTCTGCTGGAACGACCCGGCTGGCCCTGGATCCGATGCCGGCGGCCGCATTGGCCGAGCTTGGGCGCCACCGGCTGGGGAGGCCGCTTTCGGCGGCGGAGCTCGACACGGTCATCGCCCGCTCCGGGGGCAACCCGCTCTATGCGGAGGAGATCATGAACGCCCCGGGTGAGAGGGTGCCGTCGTCCCTGCAGGATCTGCTTCTGCGACACGTCGTGGGCCTGTCTGCCCCAGCCGCCGCACTAGTGCGCCTCGCCGCCGTCGGCGGCGCATTGATCGATCTAGACCTGCTGCATGATGCGTCCGGCCTGGACACGACGACGTTCGAGACCCTCACTCGCGAGGCGCTTGCCGCAAATGTCTTCGCGCGGCTTGGGGATCAGTTCGGTTTCCGGCACGCGCTGCTGCGCGATGCTGTGGAGGACGGCCTTCTACCCAGCGAACGCCTCGCCCTGCACCGGGCCTATGTCGGCATCCTGCGCGAGCGCGCGGAGGTGGGTTCTGCTGCCGCGCGGTGGCGGGCCAATGCCGCGTTGGCCGTGCACGCGATTGCGGCCGCCGACACCGCCACCGCCCTTGTCGCTCACGTGAAAGCAGGTTTGGCCGCCCGGCAACACGGCGTACCCGAAGCGGCCGACCACCTCGAATGGGCCCTCGACCTGTGGTCCAGCGTTGCTGATGCCGTCGATCTCGTCGGTCTCGCCGAGGCCGAGGTGGCCGCCCTCGCGGCAGACTCGCTGTGGGGGCCAACTGTCGAGGAGGGCCGAGTGGACCGACTCCTGCGCCACGCCATGAGCCGACTGGACGACGTGACGGACCCGCTGGCGGCAAGCCGCGTGCTGACGGCGGTCGCCGGGTACTCGGCGGGAGTGCCGGGAGTCATCGACAGCGCCACCGCGAGCGATCGCGCAATCGCCCTGGCAGCAGGACAACCGAGCGAGGAGCTGGCCGAGGCCTGGCACATGAAGGCAATCTGGCTGTGCGATCGCCATGAGTTCGGCCCCGGGCTCGCCGCGGCGGAGACGGGCGCAGACGTGGCCCGGCGAGCCGGGTCGCTCAGAGCGGAGTACGGCAACCGCATGCTGGCCAGCTGGCCGCTGCACGACCTGGGGCGACTCACCGACGCCCGTGAGTCCCTGCGGCAGGTGATCGCGCTTGCCACGAGCGCCGGCGCGCCCGGTCGAGCGCTGCAAGCTCAGGCAGGCCTCGCATGGGACCTCATATGTGCTGGCCGGGCCGACGAGGGGTGCGTCCTCGCGCGAAAGGGCGAGGCCGCTGCCCGCAGGGAGGGTCTCAGCTGGCAGGCAAACCTCAACGGCGAGCAGGAGCTGGGTGCCCTGATCTGGCAAGGTCGACTGCCCGACGCAAGGCGACGCCTCGACGAGCTGACAAGCCTTGGGTACGACGAGAACCGTCGGCGGTGGATGGAAGCGGAACTGCTCATGGCCGAGGGTGACCTTCAGGCGGCCCTGGCCGTCGAAGAGATGACTCTCGCCGCGAACTTCAGGCAAGCCATGCATGGCACGGAAGATGTGCTCCGGCAAGTCGAGTTGTTCGAGCAGTTCGGAGACATCGCACGTCAGCTCCAGGTCGCACACCGACTGCTGGCCCAGGTCGAGGTGTCGCCGGTCCGGGCTGCGATTCAGGCACGATGCGGGATGCAGGCCCTCTCGGCTGCCTCGCTGACCTTGCACGCGGTCCCTCGTGGGATGGCTGACGCCGCCGCGGAAGCGATGGAGGTAGCCAGACGAGGACTCACCTCGGACTGGTACGACTCCATGTTCGGCCTGCAGCTGGCTGTGGCGAACGCGTATGCCGCGCGCCTCAACAAGCGTCCGGGCATCGGCGCATGGACGGAAGCCGCCCGCGCCTCTGAACGCTTCGGTGCCTTCTTCGCCCTACGTCCCCAGCTCGAACTGTCGCTCGAGGAGCTACGCCACGGCGAGCGCGGCCCAGGCAAGGAGCATCTCGTGGCGGTCTGGCGTTCCGCCGAGTCCATGGGGGCGCGGTGGTTCGCGGAACGGGCCTCAGCCGAGGCGCGCCGGCATCGGGTCCCGCTGCCCCTTAGCGCGCATGACGAAGCTGGTCCACTGGATCGCCTCACCGCCCGGGAGCGCGACGTGCTCGAACTGCTCGCCCAGGGCGCCACCAACCGCGCCATCGCCCGCACCCTGTTCATCAGCGAGAGAACGACCGCCCTGCACGTCAGTAACATCCTCGCCAAGCTCGGTGCGGCCAACCGCGGCGAAGCCGCTGCGATGTCCCGAAGGACTAGCAAGGCATAAGCCAGCCGGCCGCACGACCCGCCGGTACACGCCCACCCCTCGGCCTAACGCCTGCGGCCTCGATGGCACTCGCCGACAGTACAGATCCGACTCGAGCCCAGCTGCCTGCATGAACGGCAGCTATGCCGCTGGGCAGGCTTGCCGGCATACGGGGGCCACGAAGACCCCATGGACCGCGGAGTGAACGCGCCAGGTGACGGTGGCGGGCCGCAGGCCGCGCGGTCGCCGCCGCAGCGTGGCCCGACCTGTGGCAGTCTGCGAGGGTGAGTCTTCCTCGCCGCGACGTGGATCCTGATGGGCTGCTCGAGTATTCGGTGGTCTTTACCGACAGATCCTTGAACCACATGTCCAAGCGGTTTGTCGGGGTGATGCAGGACATTGTCGACGTCCTGTGCTCGACCTACGGTGCCGAGACGGTCGCGGTCGTCCCGGGTGGCGGCACGTACGCCATGGAGGCGGTCGCTCGGCAACTGGCGACGGGGCGGCGATGCCTGGTCGTGCGCAACGGTCTGTTCTCGTACCGCTGGTCGCAGATCCTCGAGGTCGGGTCGGTGACGAATGAGACGACCGTCTGCCGGGCCCACCCAGTGTCCGATGAGCGTCTTGCTCCGTGGGCGCCGCCGCCGGTTGCTGAGGTGGTCGAGGCGATCGAGCGGACCCGCGCTGAGGTCGTCTTCGCGGCACATGTGGAGACGGCGGCAGGAATGGTCCTGCCGGATGACTACATCCGCGCCATCGCAGCGTCGGCGCATGCAGCGGGTGGGCTCTTTGTCCTGGACTGCATCGCGTCGGGGGCGCTGTGGGTGGACATGACCGAGCTCGGTGTCGACGTATTGCTCAGCGCGCCGCAGAAGGGATGGAGTGGCTCACCATGCGCAGGTTACGTGATGCTCGGTGAGGCCGGCCGGGCGCAGGTCATGTCGACGACCTCGACCAGTTTCGGCGTTGACCTGCAGAAGTGGTTGACGATCAGCGAGGCCTATCTCCAGGGGCAGACGCCGTACCACGCGACGATGCCGACCGACACGCTCGCGCATAACGCCGCATTGATGCTCGAGACCCGCGCCGCCGGGCTCGACAAGCTGCGCCGGGCTCAGGTCTCACTCGGCACCCGGGTCCGTAAGCTGCTCTCGCAGCTCGGATATCCCTCGGTCGCGGCCGAGGGTTTCGCCGCTCCCAGCGTCGTGGTGGCCTTCACCGACGATCCTGAGATCCGCAGCGGCGCAAGGTTCAAGCAACGTGGCATCCAGGTGGCTGCCGGCGTGCCGCTGATGTGTGGCGAAGGGGACGACTTCTCCACCTTCCGTGTGGGGCTTTTTGGCCTGGACAAGCTCACTGACGTCGACGGCACGGTCGAGCGGCTCGAGGCACACCTAGGAAACTGACATCACGTTGGCCGGCCGTGGACCAAACGTTGCGCTTCAACCGGGATAACGGTTCGAGCGACGCGCGCACCGGCGAACTCCGTTGGTCGCATAGGCCGCACAGCCGCCTCGATGGGTGCGGGGTCCCATCACCAGACCTCATGGACCTTCGCGAAGAACGCCCCACACACGATCGGCCGTCACAGTCTCTGGAAAGCTGGTCAAACGCCACGTGGCCCCAGCAGCGGCATACGCGGCCGGGTCTTCGTCGGGCGCCAACGAAATCGCTACATCGCACGGGCCGTTGGAAACCGCGCTTTGGCGGCGTAGTTCAGCGAGCTGAGCGGCAGCTTCGGCGACTTGATCGGGGCTGTCGACACCGATCGGGAAGTAGCCCTGATAGCGAGCTGCACGGCGCAGCGGCTTGACCTTGCCCCGGTAACCGCCGACCCAGACCGGAACTCCGGGCCGTTGCACCGGTCGGGGCAAGAATCGCATCCCGTCGACGGTGTAATGGCGGCCGCGATGCCGCACCTCCTCACCCGACCAGGCCGCTTCGAGGATCAGCAGCGACTCGTCGAGTTTCTCCGCCCGCGTCCGGTCGTCTACATCCTCACCTGTGATCGAGTACTCCTGCCCGAACTCGTCACTGCCGATGCCAACCCCAAGGGTCAGTCGTCCCCCACTGAGGACGTCCAGCGATGCTGTCTCGCGCGCCACCTTGACCGGCCGCCGGCGAGCCAACGGCGTCACCATCGGCCCAATTCGGATTCGCGACGTCGCTGGCCATCGCCGACAATGCAATCCACGGGTCGGCCGCGGCTCGTATGGGCTCCCGCAATCGGATGTGATCCCACAAGAACACACCATCCCAACCCGCGTCCTCGGCAGCTACAGCCATCCGGACGAGGACGCGTGGATCAGAAAGATCGTCAAAGATGGGCAGAAACAGTGCCGAACGCATTTTCACGCTTTCCCTCCGGACACCTCAGATGAACGGTGGTAAACCCTCCGCCAATCAGCGACCCTGCGCAGATGCTCGATGGCGCCGATGCGATAGAGCTCCAGCGCAGAGACGTCCGTGCAAGTCTGGCACAGCAGCGGGCCGCCTTGGAGTGCCGCGAGGAGGGTCGCCGCGTGGAGCGCGGGGCTGCGTCCTGCCACAGCACACGAGGGTCCCTTCAGCTGCTGGACTCGGTCGTGGACGGCAACCATCGTGAGGCTGGTCGACTCGCAGCACTATGACGCACCGGTACGCCCGCGTGGCTTTGGAGGTCTCCACCAGCACCGTTTGTAGGTCAGTGCTGACACCACCCGGACCAGGAGGGCACCCTAGTGTTGGTGGGAGTTGACACCACCCTGGGGGGCGCGCAAGCGGAGCGAGTCCGAGCAGATTGAGTGGAGGTGGGCGCATGTCGGCGACGAAGCTCCTGATACTCGGTATCGTGCACCTCTCCGGCGGCGCGCATGGCTACCAGGTGCGGTCCGAACTGCAGAGCTGGGGTGCGGAGAGTTGGGCCAAGATCAAGCCCGGCTCGATTTATCACGCGCTGAAGAAGGCGGCGGCTGATGGCCTCCTCACCGAACACGCCGAGCGGGGCAACTCCGGGCCGGAGCGCGTTCTGTACCGCGCGACAGCTCGGGGACGTGACGAGATGGTCGAACTGGTCCGCGACGGTCTGCGGCGCACCCACGACCCGGACATGCTCAATGCGTCCATCGCCATGTTGCCCATGCTGACCAGGACAGATGCCATCGCGCAGGTTAACGAGCGGGTCGCGCGCCTGGAAGCGGAGCTCGTAGAGCAGGCCAAGTGGCGGGAGCACCCCAATAGGGACGCCCCCGAGCACGTCCGCGATCAGGCCGAACTGTGGGCGGGACAGGCACGCACCGAACTGGAGTGGGCGAAGAGCCTGAGCAAACGACTGTCTGAGGGCGCCTACACCATGGCCGATGATCCGGGTTCGTGGCGAACGGTCCCCGATCACCTCAAGATGCGCTTCTAATCAAACTTGACTAGACGCTACCTCCTCTGTACTCTGGCCAAGTAATCAAACTTGACTAGCCTCAACCCGAAGACGATTCCCGGGTGGACGCAGGCGGTCGTCGAGGTCAACCCGATCACCCACCTGGCGACCGTGGTACGGCGGGCTGATGGACGGCTTGGTACCCGCCGGGAAATCGGCTGGGTGCTCGTCTCGTCCGTACTTCTCGTCGCGGTCTTCGGTCCCATCACCATGGTCCTCTACCGCAACAAGAAGTAGATGCCGCTACCGCGAGCACTTGGTCGAAATCAACTCCGACAACCCGGCCCACTCGGACAACGCCATCACCGGTACCAGGCCCCGGACACGACAAGGAGAGCCGAATGAGCACCATCGCCAAGAACAACTCGGAAACCGTTGCGCACACGCCCGGGCGGGCGAGCAGCATCGGGGTCTGGATTCTGCAAGTCGTGCTGGCGGCGATAATCGCCGGCGGCGGAATCTCGAAGCTCGCCGGCGACCCGGTCATGGTGGACATGTTCGCCGACATCGGGGCTGGCCAGTGGCTCCGGTACCTGGTCGGAGCGCTGGAGGTCGCGGGAGGGGTTGGACTTCTGATCCCGGCTCTGGCGGGCCTGGCCAGTCTGGGGTTGGCGGCATTGCTGACCGGTGCTGTCATCACCGATCAGTTCGTGCTCGAGCAGAGCCCTTGGCTGCCGCTCGCCCTTCTCGTCGTGGCGGCCGTGATCGCAAGGGCGCGGTGGTCGCGCACCGAGGCCGTCGTCGGCACGCTGCTCAGGCGCTGAGACAAACCTCTCGAACGGAGATGTGAGATGAACGAGATGGCCTTTCGCGTGACATCAAACGATGGCACCACCATCGCCTACGACCGGAAGGGAAGCGGCCCGGCTGTCGTCCTGGTAGGCGGCGCACAGGACGACGGAGCCGAGAACGCTCCCTTGATACCTGCTCTCGCCGAGCACTTCACGGTTTACAACTATGCCCGTCGGGGACGCGGCGCGAGCGGCTTCACCGAGCCCTACGCCGTGGAAAGGGAGATCGAGGACCTGGATGCGTTGATCGCGGAGGCGGGCGGCTCGGCACACCTGTTCGGGGCGTCCTCTGGTGGCGCTCTGGCGCTGGAAGTTGCCGCGGCCGGGGCCGCCATCGACACGATCGCCGTGTGGGAGGTGCCGTACGCGGTCGGGGACGACATACGCCCGCGATTCGAGGAGTACGTCGCGGACACCCGACGCGCCTTCGACGCCGGGCGAGACGAGGAGGTTCTCGAACTGTTCATGCGCATGACCGGCGCCTCCGACGACAACATCGCGGCCAGGAAAGCGGCAGGCAAGCAGACGGCGCATTGGGCGGATTCGGTCGCCCTCGCGCCCACGCTGGTCCACGACAGCCTCTTCCTCAACCGCTACCAGTTGCCGGCCGATCGACTGGCAACGGTCACCCAACCGGTCCTGGTCACCACCGGAGGACCGATCACGGTCCCCTACATGGCAGGCCTGCCCTCGGACTTCTTCGACCGCGCAGCCGACGAGCTTGCAGACCTCCTACCCCACGCTCAACGGGAGACCCTCGAGGGGCCGGATCACGTCGTCGACCCACAGATCGTCGGCCCGCTGTTGCTACGGTTCTTCAGCAGCGAACACTGAGGGGCCCGCGAGGTGTTGCGGGAAGACCGATTAGGCACCGCGCAAGCAGATCTTCGTCGCGCCAGGGACACGGGGCGGACAGGTGGTGTCGAGGTTTGATGTCGTCGGCGGCATCACAGGCCTGATCCAGGGCGTGCTCGTCACCAACGTCTTCGTCACCACGCAAGGCCGGGCCGTCGTACTGACCTGGGCTTCAGTGGGACTCGACCTGGCCTACTCGCTGCTCATCGGCTCCGTCGTCGGTCGTACCCCGCACTCCGGGCCGACTCAGTACCGCCCACCGAAGCCCTGCGCAGCACATGAGCAGGCACCTCGGTAGGGCCAGTGAGTCCGGGCTGTGGTCGCATGCGGTCACCGTTCCCGGGCGGTGGCCGGGTGCCGAAAGTCGTGCCCACGGCGTGCTCACGTCAGGAGTGCCACCGATGACGCAGCCGCGTTCCCGGGTCGACCTGTACGCGGCGATCCGACGGGATGCCCGATCTGGGATGTCCAACCGCGCGCTGCAGCGCAAGCACGGCGTCGGCTTCCGAACCGTGACAGCGGCCGCTGCCGAGCGTGGAGAAGTACGACCAGCTGTTGGCCAGCCGACGTGACACCCCGAACGAAGGAGCCGCACCGTGACCACCAAGCGCCGTGGAATGACCGAAGAAGCAGCCGACGCCGCGATCGACCAAGCGTGCCGGATGCTGCGAATGCCCACCATCCGCAACTCCTTCACCGACTACGCCGACCGGGCAGGGCGTGAGCAGATGTCTTACCGCGGGTTCCTCGCCGAACTATTGCTTGCCGAGTGCGACGATAGCGCCCGACGCCGGTCCGAACGCCGGATCAAGGCCGCCAAGTTCCCCCGCGAGAAGTCCCTGCGGGCCTTCGACTTCGATGCCAACCCCAACATCGATCCCGCCGTGATCCACACCCTCGCCAAGTGCGAATGGGTCCAGAAGGGACAGCCGCTGTGTCTGATCGGGGACTCCGGCACCGGCAAGTCCCATCTGCTGATCGCACTCGGCACCGAGGCCGCCATGGCCGGCTACCGGGTCAAGTACACCTGAGCGACCCAGCTTGCCAACGAGCTCGTCGAGGCCGCCGACGAGATGACGCTGGCGAAGACCATCGCCCGCTACGGCCGGGTCGACCTGCTGTGCATCGACGAATTCGGCTACATGCAACTCGACCGCCGCGGCGCGGAACTCCTCTTCCAGGTCCTCACCGAGCGTGAGGAGAAGGCCTCGGTCGCGATCGCTTCCAATGAGTCGTTCGGCGGCTGGACCAAGACCTTCACCGACCCCCGGCTATGCGCAGCCATCGTCGACCGGCTCACCTTCGGCGGCACCATCCTCGAGACCGGCACCGACTCCTACCGTCTGGCCCAAGCCACAAAGCAGTGGACAACCTGACACCCGTCGAGCGCGGAAGCGGTGTCACGCAAACCAACATCCGCGGCACCGACACGTGCCCGGCGGTGTCAGAACTCGCCAACAAGCGGTGTCGGACGAAACCTCCGCAGCCACCCGCGCGAACGCGTCGCGGCGGATGGGCGTGGGCGGCGTCGGCTCAATCTTCGTCGGACGTGACAAGGCCTCCGCTGTGCACGGGTCGGATCTCGACCCCGCCGCCTTGACGCACCACGGGGTTGCTCGCGGCCGACGCAAGGGCCGACTCCAGATCGGGAGCTTCGAGAAGATACACACCCGCGACGAGGTCAGGCCCCTGGATGAACGGGCCCTCCGTCACCCCCATTGCCCTCACGCTCCTGGCCATGGACCGCGGAGTGAACGCCCAGGCCGCCGTCATGGCAGCTGAGGAGGCCAGCTCCTCTGCGTGGGAGTCGCACGTAGCGATGTCAACAGAGGTGTCCGCACTCTGGCCAGGCTCGTGAGCAGAGTCGCTGGCATAGATGAGAGCAGCAAACAGAGCCATGAACTCGCCTCCCGGGGCGCCTGGGTTTCTCAAAGTGGCCGAAGTCTGACCGCGCACGATACCTCGCCACCGATCACCCGTGCGAGGTGAGCAGCCACACTCCCATCGGCAGCTCCGGTAACGCCCGCATGCCCAGCCACCGGCGGATAGACGCACGTCGAAACCTCTTCAGCGGCGAGCATTTCCTCGTACGGTGTGCGCGTGGAACTCGATCCGGCCGAGAAACGTATGCGCTTGCGCTATGCCGGCACGTGCCGGGTATGTGGGCTGGCACTGCCTGCCAAGGCCGAGGCGATCTACGACCGGAGCACCAGAACCGTCAGGTGCGTGGCACATGAACCCCGCTCGAGCGACGAACAACCCTCGGTGGATCTGATCGAGCCCGGCACGGCGGGAGCGTCAGCCCGTCGCGAGTTCGAACGACGGAAGACCGGTCGGGAGCAGCGCATCCGCGCCAACCACCCCAGACTAGGCGGGTTCATCCTGGCGGTCACCGACCAGCAGCAGTCCACCAAGGCCTGGGACGTCGGCGCGCGTGGCGAGGAGAAGCTCGGCAGGCAGCTGAACCAGCTCGCCTCCGACACGCTCCGGCTGCTACATGACCGACGGATCCCGGGCAGCAGGGCGAACATCGACCACCTAGCGGTAACGCAAAGCGGCGTCTACGTCATCGATGCGAAGAAGTACAAGGGCCGTCCCCACCTGAAGACAGAAGGCGGACTGATCCGTCCCCGCGTGGAGCGCTTGCTCGTCGGATCGCGCGACTGCACCAAACTCGTCGACGGGGTCCTCAAACAGGTCGATGTCGTCCGCGGCGTTCTCCACGACACAGTTCCTGTCCAGGGCATTCTCTGTTTCGTGGAAGCTGACTGGCCGCTGGTTGGCGGGGCTTTTACCACCCGCAGCGTGCAGGCGTTGTGGCCCAAGCTGCTCTATCCCAAGCTCCGCGCAGGAGGATCCCTCAGCGGCGAAGCGCTCGCCGAGGTTCACCGACGCCTGGCCCACGCACTACCTGCCGCCTGACGAACCGTCGAGAGGGACGCGCGGCTTTACGACGCACCCATGGCCGCGCAGCAGGGGGGCCTAAAACAGGGCGATGGTGAAGGTAGCTTCAGGGCAGGTCCGGATCCCGATTGTTCCTGATGAACCGTTGAGCGTCGGCTTCCTCGACCAGCCCCTGGTCGACCAGCCACTCGACTACCCGGACTCGAGCCCTGGCATCGCGCATGGCATGCCAGGCGGAGATCAGCTCGGGGTGGTGGCCGTACACCTCGTTCTTGAAGCGCCGGAATGCCCCCTTTCCCTCCAGCAACGCGCTCAGGCGCAGGCCGGTGGCGCGGTCACTGATGCCGTCGGCGAAGTCGACCATGTCCTGATACCCGACGTAAGACGGGAGCGGCTCGATAAGGATGAGGTCCAAGTCCTCGAGCGCAACAGGGTTCTCACCGTCGATCCCCGTGTCGGTGGTCCAAAAGACCACTTCGCCCGTGGCCGGATCGAACAGCCATCGATGCTCGAAGTCTGACTGGTCCATCAGCGCCGTGGCGATCCCCTCAACGTCGATGCGGTCCAGGTCGAGCACCCCATCAGCGTAGAACCCGAGGCCAGGCTTCGGCCATTGACGACGCCTGCCCGGCGGTGGGTCACGCTCCCTGGTACTCGGGCCATGAAGCTGTAATCCGCCGGTCCATTTGTTCAGCACCCCAGACCGCACCTGGAATGCGCAGGTGACCGCTGCGTGGCGCTGGGCCGGGACGCTTAGCCCTCTTTCTGCGCCTTCAGGTCGTACTTGAAATGGACCCCAACGTCCAGAGAGCCATCCGGCCTCTGCGGCTTGTACTCCAGGTCGACCCTCGCGAACGTGAGCACGACGGCCTCTACCGTGTCATCTCCCTCAGCACTAGCGCTGGTGGAAACTCTGGTCACAAGGACGTCAGTCATCTTGATGACGAGGTACTCCTGCTGGCCTTGGCCCGCTTTGCGGACCGTGATCGTCGCGTCTCTAATGTGCTCACCCGTGGCGCATGCCTTCATCAGGAGGGGCGAGGCCTTGTCAACGTGATGGGTGAAGTTGAAGTCGTCGAAACTCGCCTTGCCTGACCCGCCGCCGCCTCCATGCCCCGCGGTGCCCGACTGGGACACGCCCCACGACCACGACAGAACGTCGATCTCGTCCTTATGTTTGGCATCACGCGACTCACCCTTGATCGCGCCAAGACGGGCGAACATCGACATTGCCACAACACGCTCCTACCCGTGGGCTGCGTTGGCGACCTATCCCAAGGTCGTCCTGTCGGTCGACTGTGTCAACCTCGGTCAGCTCACGCAGCCTCGGGCCGCTGGCCCCCCAAGCCATAGCCGAACGCCGGCCTCGATGGGTGCAGGAGTGGCAGGCCTTGTAGGTCTTGGAAGTCATGCGACGCGCACGTCATTTCGTGGCCGTCACGGGCGCTCCGTGAGCAGCTGCGTCATCAGGCTCAGCAGTTGCCGCTGCTGGGCAGTGGTCAGCGGAGCCAGGAAGGCTCGCTGGACCTCATCGACGACGATGTCCAGGTCGGCGAGGACCGCTGTGCCGTCCGTGGTGATGGTGACGATGTTGCGCCGTCGGTGCGTTGGGTCGACCGCGCGGGCGACGAGACCGCGCGACTCGAGATCGTTCAGGGCGTTCGTGACGTCGCTGCGGTCGATGCCGGTGCTGCGGCCCAGGTCGGCCTGGCTCGTGGGTCCCCGTTCCTCGAGCGCGGCGAGAAGTCGGTAGTGGTAGCCACGAAGGCCGCTTTCATGTGCCTCGAAACCGGCGCTCAAAAGGCCGAACGCGCGGGCGTGCAGCCGGCTGACGAGCCAGGTCGCACGGGTCGCCAGCCGCGCCGGGTCAGGGCCGACGTGGGCGGGTCGGGGCATGCGCCAACCCTACCGGGTTGTGGGTGGCACCAACAATCGATATGTTGGCCGTACCAACATTGATGTCCAACGAGGAGTTGACATGAACGATCCACGACCGGAGCGTGTGCTCGTCGTCGGCCGCAGCCCGAAGGTCCTGGTCGAGGTCGTCGAACGACTGCGGGACCGGGGGTACGCGGCCAACGCGACCAACCAGTTCGACCGAGTCCTCGCCGACTACGACGTCACCAGTCTCGATGTCCTGGTCTTCGGGGGGATGGTCCCAGCACCGACCAAGCAGCACCTGCGTGAGCAGGTCCGCAAGCTCAACCCCGAGGTGGTGTTCCTGCAGGGCCTGGCCGGTATCGCGGGCGTGATCGCTGCCCAGGTCCGGTCGGTCGCCTCGGGTGACCTGACCGCCGGGTTCGCGTACGACGATGTCGAACGCACGCTGCGGGTCACGCTCGAGGCGCCCGCCCACGTCACCGTCGAGGCATGGTGGGCGACCTCGTTCACGCCACCTGAGCCGACGAGCACATCGATAACGGTCTGTGACGACTCGTTTTCGGCCGGGCCTCATGTCATCGCGATACCTGATGAGGTGCCGGCGGTGGCGTCGTTCGCGGCGGTCACCGTCGATGAGCTCGTCCGGGTCTTCACCATCGGACCCATGCCCGAGAGCGTCCAGCGCCTGGTCCCGACGTCCTCGCACGACACGCGACTTCCCAGTGTCGCCGGCGTCACCACCCGGGCCGATGACTGACGCATCGCGGGCCCGGTCGCTGCCGGGACAACGATTCGCCAACGGGCTCGTTCGTGCCCTGCTGGCCACCCCGGGCATCGCGCGGCTCGTCGGCACCCGGCTCGTCACGCTGTACGTGATCGGCAGGAAGTCCAAGCGGCGCTACGCCATTCCGGTCGCCTACCTGCTCGACGGGGACGACCTGCTGATCGGCACCCCATTCGGTTGGGGGCGGAACCTACGCAGCGGTGAGCCAATCCAGCTCCGCCTCAAGGGCAGGCTGCGCTCGGCCGACGTCCAGGTCGACACGGCCGAGCCCGAGGTCGTCCAGGGCTACGCCCACATGGCACGAGCGAACCCCGCGTTCGCCAAGTTCAACCGCATCCGCCTCGGCAAAGACGGAGCACCGGACCATGACGATCTCCGACAGGCGTGGCTCGGCGGAGCCCGCGTGATCCGGCTCAGCCCGCGACGGTGACCGCCGTCCGCGACCAGCGCGACGCCTCAAGTGAATTCTGCTCCCGGCGGGGTGACCTGCCCAGTTCACCGGCGTGAGGTGGGCTGTCGCGGCGGAAGGACGCAGGGGTCGAGCGGACTACAGGAAGAGCCTCGGATCGGCCGTCGCGGCGTGTGGCGCCTCGGCGAGGTCACAGATTGGTAGTCACAGTGTCGTTACTGGCGGCGGCTCGCCACTAGCCTGGCGGTGTGCCGCAGTTCAGCTGGCGACCGGCCAACGACGCGACGAGCGAGGACCTCGATGCCGTGTTCGACGCCGGCGGCGCCCGCAAGTGCCGCTGCCAAGCGCTCAAGGTCCCGGGCTGGATCTGGCGCGACACCACCCAGCAGGAGCGCGACGCCGCGCTCCTGGAGCAGGCCGGCTGCGGCACAAGCGGCCCAACGTCCGGCCTCCTGGGCTACGTCGACGGCGAGCCGGCCGGCTGGGTCGCGGTCGAGCCCCGGGAGAACTACCCGAGGATCTGGGTCCGGCAGAAGTCGTGGATGCGGATGGACCCCGACCTCGAGGGCGTCTGGTCGGTCACCTGCTTCGTCGTGCGCAAGGGCTTCCGCCGACAGGGGCTGATGTACGAGCTCGCCGCCGCCACCGTCGAGTACGGCAGACAGGTCGGCGCTCGCGTCCTCGAGGGATACCCCACCGAGCCGCCGCCGGGCAAGACCGTGATCTGGGACGAGGCGTCGGTCGGGCTGCTCCAGGTCTTCCTCGACGCCGGCTACGAGGTCGAGGCATCGCCCACCCTGCGCCGGAGAGTGGTGCGACACCGACTCCGCGAATCGTCCTGACTGTCGGTTGCGCTCACCTCGGGCGGCTCGCGAGCCGAGCACGCGCCACCACGTAGACGGGTCCAAGCGGCATACCGCTCGACGCGGCGGTGTGACGCACCTCCGGAGTGCCAAGACCTCGGTGTGGGAGTCCTCGCGACCCATCCGGCGTCGCGATCGACACCTCGGTCAGCGACAAGCTCGTGACGTGGCAAGCCCGATGGTTGGCTGAGACGTACGCTCTGAGCGCCACTAGACTCTAGAGCGTGGTCGCGGCTCCCGCCGGGGTCCGGCTCGCCGAACTCGTGGCAACCATCTCGCTGGGCACGGATCTCGGCCTCGGGCAGCCGATGGAGCATGTCATCCGGCAGACCATCATCGCGCTGCGGCTGGCCGACCTGCTCGACTTGTCCGCCGCCGACCGCGAAGTCGTGTACTACTCCGGCCTACTGGCCTGGGTGGGCTGCCACACCGACGCCTACGAGCAGTCGAAGTGGTTCGGCGACGACCTAGCGTTGAAGCGAGATGCGATGTTCGCCGACTGGTCGCCGGTCGGTGCCGCGCGGTTCCTGGCCGGGCACGTCGGCGCCGGTGCACCGCCGATGAAGCGGGTGCGCGCCGGACTGGCGTTCCCGGGCGATGGGCGTCGCTGGTTCTCCTCGATGCTCGAGAACCATTGGAAGACGGCCGACCTGTTCGCGGACCGGCTCGGGCTCGGCGAGGACGTCCGTCGGAGCCTGGCCGAGTCCTACGAGTGGTGGGACGGACGCGGCCTGGCCGGCCTCGCGGGCGAGGAGATCCGGCTAACCTCGCGCGTCGTCTACCTCGCCGATGTGGTGGCCGCGTTCGAGCGGTTCGGAGGGCGTGGCGCTGCGCTAGCCTGCGCGCAGCAACGGAGCGGGTCGCAGTTCGATCCGGCGCTCGTCGAGTTGTTCTGCGCGCACGCGCACGAGCTGCTCACCGGCATTGACGCGGAGTCCCACTGGTCGGAGATCATCGCCGCCGAGCCTGGCCTCGAGCGGATCGTCGACGAGGACGGGCTCGACCGAGTGCTCGCCGCGATGGGCGACTTCGCGGACCTGAAGTCGCCCTACTTCATCGGGCACGCGGCCGAGGTTGCCGACCTGGCCGGCCGCGCCGCCGCCGCGATGGGGCTCGCCGCTGAGAACGTTCGTACGATCCGGTGGGCCGGCCTGGTCCACGACATCGGCCGGCTCGGCGTCTCGAACGCGATCTGGGACAAGCCCGGACCGTTGTCGCTGACCGAGATGGAGCGGGTGCGGATGCACCCCTACCTCACAGAGCGGATGCTCTCGTCCAGCCCCCCACTGTCCGAGATCGCCGCGATCGCCGGACTCCACCACGAACGGCTGGACGGATCGGGCTATCCCCGCGGGCTCTCCGGGTCATCGATCCCGACCTCGGGTCGAGTGCTGGCGGTCGCCGACCGCTACGCGACCTTGACCGCGGGGCGTCCGCACCGGTCGCCGTACGCTCCCGAGGCTGCGGCCGGGCTGCTGCGCGACGACGTGCGGGCCGGTCGGCTCGATGGCCCCGCCGTGGAGGCGGTGCTGACCAGCGCGGGGCACCGGGTGCGACGACGCGCTGCCTGGCCCTCGGGACTCACCAACCGAGAGGTCGAGCTGCTGCGGCTGCTGACGCTCGGCTTGACCAACCGAGCGATCGCCGAACGGCTGCATCTCGCGCCGAAGACCGTCGGCGCGCACATCGAGCACATCTACACCAAGACCGGTGCCACAAACCGCGCCACCGCGGGACTGTTCGCGATGCAGCACGGGCTCATGTCCGACTTCGAAAGATAGGGCGTTCACCCGATTCGGTTCCGGTGTCGGCTTCCTAGCCTCCAGGCATGAGTACTTCCACTGTTGAACGCGCCACCGCGAGCATCCCCGCGAACGGGATCGAGATCCACTACGTCGAAGTCGGGTCGACCGACCTCCCCGACCTGGTCCTCCTGCACGGAGGGCTAGTCACCACCAGCCCGATCTGGGAGCAGGCGCCGGTGGCGTACAACGCTCACCTCGATCTGCTGGCCCAGCAATTCCACGTGATCGCGCCGGACGCCCGGGCCTCCGGCCGCACCCGTCATTTCGGCGGGAAGGTGTCGGTGAGCCTGCTCGCCGATGACGTTGCCGCGCTGATCGCTGCGCTCTGGCTCGAGCGACCCGCGGTCGCGGGCTTCAGCCTGGGCGGCATGGTCGCCACGATCCTGGCGATTCGGCACCCTGGGGCCATCGGCGCGCTCGTCAACGACGCCGGCTGCGACTGCTTCGACCCCGACTCGCCGAGTTTCCCGATGGGGCGCAAGATCTTCGGCGGGTCCGAGGACGCCACGTCCGGCTCGCCGGAGGCGATGGAGGCCCTCTTCGGCGCCGACCCGCACATGAGCGTCGTGTTCGAGCTGATGAAGGCCGACCAGGACGCGGCCGGTGGCCCCGGCGCGTGGCGGACCTACGTCCAGCACTTCTTCGAGACGGCATCGCGGTGGCCCGGCTACGGGTTCGCCGACCTCGAGCGGATCGACGTGCCGGCACTGGTGCTCGGCGGCGACCAGGACTACCTGTCGCGGCCCGAGGACGCCGTACGGACGTACCGCGCGCTGCCGCACGGGGAACTGGCGATCGTGCCGGGGACCGGGCATGAGATCAACGCGGAGAAGGTCGCGATCATGGCCGACTTCCTCGGACGTCAAGAGGCAGGCGGCGCGCGCACTGCTGCCGACGGTCACTGACCCGTCGGGTACAGCGGCGCAGCCGGCCCTCTTGAGTCCGGAGACCGTCCAGCCTCAGGTCGCAAGACCCTTCAGTGGGCACGTGAGCTTGCGTGACTCGGTCTGCAGCACGAGCGTCGTCGTCGGCGAGGTGAGGTCGTCGCCGGTGCTTGCTGGGGTCCAGGTGACCGTGATCGGCGCGCTGGCCCCGGGCGCGAGGTTGGTCTCCGCGTTCGTGGCGACCACCGGGACCGTCATCGGGTCAGGTTTCGCCGCGTCCGCCGGAATGTGGACGGTGTCCTTGCCTGCGTTGACGACCGACACCGTCAGGACCTTGGCCTGGCCGTGCGGAGCGGTCTCGAAGTCCAGAACGGACGGGACGATCGCCATGGGCGAAGTCGGGTTCGTGTCGGAAGCGAGGATGACATCGACGACGCGAGCGACGAGCGTGCGGAACGTCTCCTCGCGGTACCCGATGACGAACGCGATGACGGACAGGATGGCGATGCTCGCGGGTGTGCCGGCCTTACCGTTGGCGTTCGGGTCGACGCTGCGCAGCACCAGTACGACGATAAGGACGGCGACGGAGCCGCATACCGCGCCGAGGAACGGCCGCGCGAGATGCCAGTACCCGTACTCAAGCGCATTCCAGTCGTGCGTGTGGGTCGCGACCCCCACGAGGCTGATCGTGACCCCGCCGAGCGCGCCGGCCCATGGGATCCACAGCGGCATGACGTCCTGAAACGCGAAGGTCCAGTGGGGGAGCCAGCTCCAGGGCGGCTGGACCGAGTACCCGATCGCGATCGCGATCAGGATCACGATCCATACGACGTCATAGATGCAGACCGCGCCAGGCTGCCACTGTGACGGCTTTCGAAGATTCGCCATGAACCCACCCCTGCCCGAGCGTCCTTCCACCAGACTGCACCCGACGCCGCGTGCAGATATGTCGTTTCGTCGGATTCGCCACCGCGGTGGTGACCCTCGGGCTACGCATGTGGCGACCTGGCCGTCCGAGCCGGGCACCCTTGCCGAGGGGCGGTGCGGTGACCGGGGCAGCGCCGGTCAGCGCTGGGTGCGGGCCGTCGCAATGACGCTGACCGTGTCGCGGCGGGATGACGCGCTTTTACGGACGTGCGGATGTTGCTTGGGTGGCGCGGCCGTGGGTCATTTCGAATCTCAGTGGCGCGCCGGAATGCCGTCCTCGACGCCCCACGCCGATGCCGGGTAGCGAAGTCTGCTCAGCCGGAGTCCGTCAGAAGATGGGGCAAGGCTTGTGCGAGCCCGTGCCGCCACGCGGAGAGCTCATGGCCGCCGGGGTGCTCCACATGGACGAGGTCAAGGCCAGCTTGGTCGGCGCTCTCCCAGAGCTCCCGGTTGCAGCGCAGTAGGTCGGGATCCTCGGCGATGCCAGCCTGCATCCACAGGCGAGGGCCTGTGACCCTCTGGACCGCCGCCACGATCTGGCTGCCGGAAAGGTGCGCGTCGTCGCCCGGCCACCAGAGCGCCGCGGAAGCGGTGGCGGCGCCGTCAAAGAGGGCTGGCCAATGCGTGGCGAGGTACAACGCCGCATTCCCGCCCAGGCTGTGCCCCAGCACGACTCGTCGGCCCGGGTCAGCGGTGACTGCCCCGGATTGCTCGAGGAAGCCCTCAAGTGTGGCGACCAGCCTGCCCAGCAGCACGGGATCCGTCAGTGACGCCACCCGCGTCGGACCGCGCGTCGTCGAGCCCTCGATCGACTCAACGTAGAGCGTGGTGAGCGGGCCGATGATCCCCTCGCCCTGCAGCGAATTCATCGTCTCAGAGATGCCTGCGTCGATCATGGGCCGGCCGTCGAAGACAACCGCCAGCGATGTGCCAGTGGAGAGCGGGTCGCTGGCCTGCTGTACCGAGAGCACAGTCCCGTCCTTGAATCCGCGGCGTTGCATCCCGTGCTCCTCCCTTAGAGGGAGTCCCTCGTGGCTGCGGCGGCCCGTCATACGTTCCACAGCACCAGAACACAGCACTCGTAAGCAAGGGCCGTCGCCCTGACGGGCCGACGCAAGCGCCTAAGTGGGCGCGATCGACGCGGGTCGGGGTGTGCTCCTCCTCAGACACCCGCGACGTAAGCGGTGAGGAAGTGGACGCCGTGACGGTCTAGGTTGCCCCGGGCGCGGTCGTCGTGCTCGGTGGTTCGTGGGTCGGCGTGCCGGGCCAGGATCTGCGCGTCTCGGAGCGGGAAGCCGGCATCGAGGGCGTTGGTGATCGCGGCGTGCCGCAGTGAGTGCGGGCCGATGTGCCGGGGTATGCCGGCGGCTTTCGCTATGCGGGCGACCATCCGGTAGGCGTCGCGTCGGTCGATCGGCTTGCCGGAGACGGGTCGCAGCACGAGCGGGCCGCTGGTGCGCTGGCCGCGGCAGGCCTCCAGGACGCGAAGGACCGGCACGGTCACCGGCATCGTGGCGGGCTTGTTGCCCCCTGCCGACCACGCGCATCACGCGGTGGCCGCGCAACGTGTCGGCGTGGTCCTCGATCCGAACGGCGGTCGCTTCGGATGCGCGTAGGGCGTCGATGCCCAGCAGGTACGCGAGGGCGCCGTGGTGGACGGTGATGGTCGGGGCGACCTGGAGGAAGCGGATCAGCTCGAGCCGGTCCAGAACCTGGATGCGGGAACGTCGCGGTGGACCTTCGGGAGCCATCGCTGTCGTGAGGGCGGCGGCGTCGGCCTATCGCACCATGCGTATCTCGACCAGCCCGTCGAGATCTGGATCGACCTGTTCGGTCCCGTCGGCTGTGAATCCGTTCTTCTCGTAGAACCGCCGAGCCCGCGCGTTGTCCTTGGCCACCCACAGCTGTGCAGGCCGCCCGCTCAGAGCCTGGTCAAGGAGAGCTTGACCGACACCGTGGCCGTAGCAGCGGGACAGCACGTAGAGCGCGTACAGCTGCTCATCGCGCTCCGGCAGGTGCCCTTGGTGGTCGGTGGCCGGACCGTGCGCGACAAACCCCACGATTCGGCCTTCGCGCCGGGCGACACGGACCCGCTCCCCGGCATCCTCCTCTGAGAGCAGACCCGACCACATCACCCGCCGACGCTCGCGCGCGGCGTCATCGTAGAAATGCTCCGGCATTAGCGCTCCGTAGGCTTCCCGCCACGCCTGAACGTGGACCGAGGCCAGTTCCGCAGCGTCAGCGAGGTGCGGCACCACCACCTCAAAGTCTGTCCACACGGGCACTCACATCCTCACCAGAGACTCACCAGAGGCGTCGCTCCGACAGCGAAAACGCTATCCCCGGCTCCGCACCGCATCGATGCCGACGAGACCGCTAGCATCGTGGCCGATGGACATCCCCGAGCGGGTCGAGGCTTACCTCGCCAGTCAACCGGAGCCCAAGCAGGCCGATCTCCGGCTCCTGCACGCGCAGATGCTCACGGAATTCCCAGGGTGCAGGCTGTGGTTCAACGACGGCACCAACGAGGACGGCAAGGTCCTGGCCAACCCCAACATTGGCTACGGCGTCTACACCATCGCCTACGCGGATGGGTCGTCGCGCGAGTTCTATCGCATCGGCCTGAGCGCCAACACGACAGGCATTTCGGTCTATGTGCTGGGACTTGAGGACAAAACGTTCCTGGCACGCACCTACGGGGCCTCGATCGGTCGGGCCAGCGTCACGGGCTACTGCATCAAGTTCAAACGCCTCTCAGTCATCAACGCCGACGCCCTTCTGGCGGCCATCCGTCACGGCATGACCCTCGATCAGACGGGGAGAGCGCCGGCGAGCTCCAGCTGACCGGATCCCGAAGCGCATCAGCATGACTGCGGCATCCGCACTCCTTGTGCGGCGTCGGGCATTCGCGGTCAGGGCCACCAGTAATGCTTAGCGGCCGGTCTTGCCATCGATCTGTTCGCGGATGATGTCGGCGTGCCCGGCGTGCTGCGCAGTCTCGCCGATAACCGAAAGGATCGCCCAGCGTAGGTCCCGCACCTTGCCGTCGTGGCTCACCGGTGCCGCGGGGTCTCCCAGGCGTCGCATGATCTCATCGCTGAGGCCACAGGCTGCGCGATAGTCGCTGCGCAACGTCGAGAGGGACACTGAAGGGCTTACCTGCATCGACCGTGCACCGCGACTCGGTTTGCCGCCAGCGACAATCTGCTCGAAGAACTTCGCCTCCACGAATGTGAGGTGCTGGATCAATCCCGCCAGGTTGGTCCCCGAGGGGACGGTGCTCCGACGCGCATCCTCGGCGCTGAGCCCGCTGAGCTTGTCCAGCACACCCGTGCGGAAACAACGCAGCGTCGCCATCAGAGCCTCGAGCTCGGCAGTCGACGACGCTCCCGTCGACTCGTTCACGGCCTCATTCTGGCATCGACGGACTCGTCAGCTCGCACTCTCATCATCGCGCCAAGGACGATTCGTGGCCGCTGTCGGTCTTCGCTGAGCACCAATCCTGCCGTGGGGCGCGCCTGGTCGAGGTTGGCGCCGCAGCGTTCTTCAGCGCAGTTTGCTGAAGAATTCCCGGACGTCGCCGATGAGCAGGTCGGGGGCCTCCATGGCGGCGAAGTGGCCGCCGCGGTCGAATTCGGACCAGTGCACGACAGTGTGTTCGAGCTCGATGGTGCGCCGGATCGACACATCCATGGGGAAGACCGCGACCCCGGTCGGTACCGTTGAGCGCGCACTCGCGCCCCAGGCTCCGGCATGCGCGGTCTCGTAGTAGCTGTTGGCCGAGGACCCTGCGGTGCCGGTCAGCCAGTACAGCATGACGTTGGTGAGCAACAGATCCCGGTCCACCGCATCCTCGGGCAGATCGGCGGCCGGATCGGTCCACTCCTTGAACTTCTCCACGATCCACGCCAGCTGTCCGACGGGGGAGTCGTGCAGCCCGTGCGCCAGGGTCTGCGGCCGGGTGATCTGGATCATCGCGTAGCCCGACTGCTCCGTCTTCATGTACTGCAGGTTCGCCAGCCGCGCCCGCTCCGCCTCGGTCAGCTCTCCCACCTCGTCCGGGTTGACCTCGGTGAACGCGGAGAGCCCGTTCGCGTGCACGCCGACGACCTTGTCGGGGTTAAGCCTGCCGAGCCCCGGGGAGATGACCGCGCCCGTGTCGCCGCCCTGCGCGCCGTAACGGTCGTAGCCGAGCCGGTCCATCAGCTCAGCGAACGCCCTGGTCACTCGGTTGGTGTCCCACCCGGCCTCGCCGGTCGGCCCGGAGAACCCGCTGCCGGGGATCGATGGGATCACCAGGTGGAACGCGTCCGCCGCGTCGCCGCCATGGGCCCTGGGGTCGGTCAGCGGGCCGATGATGTTCAGGAACTCCACGATCGAGCCGGGCCAGCCGTGGATCAGGATCAGCGGCAGCGCGTCCGGCTCTGGCGAGCGCACGTGCAGGAAATGGATGTTCTGCCCGTCGATCCTGGTGGTGAACTGCGGGTACTTGTTCAGCTCCCGCTCGTAGCCGCGCCAGTCGTAGCCATCGCGCCAGTACTCGGCCAGCCCCTTGAGGTAGCTCACCGGCACCCCGCGGCTCCAGCCGACATCGGGTAGGTCCGCGGCCCACCGGGTCCTGGCCAGCCGGTCCCGCAGGTCGTCCAGGTCGGCCTGGGGAATGTCGATGGTGAAGGGCCGGATCTCGCTGTTGGTCTCCATGACGATCACCGTAGAAGCCAGTTAGGTCAGTTCTAGGCCTAGGCTGATGGCAGACTTCAGACCATGCGGGAAACCTCGGCACGGCTGCTGCGACTGCTCTCGCTCCTGCAGACCCGACGCGACTGGTCCGGCGCCGAACTGGCCGAGCGACTGGAGATCAGTCCGCGCACCGTGCGCCGCGACATCGACCGGCTGCGCGGCCTCGGCTACCCCGTTCTGGCCACGGCCGGCGCCGCTGGCTACCGGCTGGGTGCCGGCGCGGAGCTGCCGCCGCTGCTGCTCGACGACGACGAAGCGGTCGCGGTCGCGATGGGCCTGCGCACGGCCGCCGGCGGGTCGATCACCGGCATCGAGGAGACCTCGGTGCGGGCTCTGGCCAAGCTCGAACAGGTACTGCCGTCCCGGCTGCGCCACCGGATCAACGCCCTGCAGTCAATGACGGTGCCGATGGCCAACACCGGCCCCACCGTCGAGCCGAGCACCCTCACCGCCATCGCCGCCGCCTGCCGCGACTCGCTGGGTCTGCGCTTCGACTACCGCACCCACGACGGAACCAGCAGCATCCGCACGACCGAACCCCACCGGCTGGTGCACACGGGCCGACGCTGGTACCTCATCGGCTGGGACGTCGACCGCCAGGACTGGCGCACCTACCGCGTGGACCGCCTCGACCCGCGCACACCCACCGGCCCCCGGTTCACCCCGCGCACCCCGCCAGACCCCGACATCAGCGGCTACACCTCGCGGGCGATCTCCACATCGGCCTACCGCTACCAGGCCCGGTTCACCCTGCACGTCAGCGCCGAGACCGCGGCGGAGCGGATCGCCCCCACCACAGGAGCACTCGAGCCGATCGACGAACACAGCTGCACCCTGCTGGCCGGGTCCAACTCGCTGGACGAGTTGGCCATCTATGTGACAACCAAAGGATTCCACTTCACGGTGCACGAGCCCCCCGAGCTTGTCGAGCACATCAGGACCCTGGCAGCGCGGCTCGCCGGCGCGACAAGATAGTGCCGCGACCGGGTCGGCGCAGCCGGGGTGGCTAAGAAACCGGAACGGGCCCAGTAGTTCCGACCCTTCGGGCCCGACCGGACTGGTGGCCGGCCGCCGGCCACCTAGGCACGGCTTGTAGCCGGGGACTGGCGGACTCAGCCCTGTCTGAGGCCGAGGGTGTTGCCGTCGGGGTCGGTGAACCAAGCGCCGCGGGCTGGACCGAGCTGGGCGATGTGGCCGGTGGTGACGAGCGGTCCTTCGGTGTAGTCCAGGAAGCGAACGCCTTTGGCTTCCAGATCACTGACGGCCTTCTCGATGTCATCGACCTCGAAGTGGGCAAGGGTGTGCTGTGTGTCGAGCCCGGGCCGCTTGAAGAGCGAGAGCTCGCTGTGCTCGCCGACCCGATACCTGACCGAGGCGGGGTTCTCCCAGAGCGAGGCCAGGCCCAGGGTCTCCCCGTAGAAGTCCTTGGCCTGCTCCAGGTCGGTCACCGGGATCGTGGCGACAACCATCGTTGCGGTGAGCATCATCGTCCTCCTCGGGCGTTGTCATAGAGGTGTCACGTTTTACTTGGCATGCCAAGTAAAACGTGACATGCTTGGCATGTCAAGTAACTTGGCTACACTGCTCGCATGGCAGCAGGCGACGTCGAGCGGTGGATGCCCGCCTGGCTGACCCTGACTCGCACGCATGCCCGCTTGTGGGACCAGGTCGAGGCACAGATGCGCCAGCACACCGGCCTGACGATGCCGCGTTACGACGTGCTGATGCAGCTCGAGAACGCTGGCGGCCGACTGCGACTGACCGACCTGGCGGAGGCCGTCGTCCTGTCCCCGTCCGGGCTTTCCAAGCTCCTTGACCGCATGTCCGAGTCCGGACTCGTCAATCGCGAGCAAGACCCCGACGACGCACGATCAACATTCGCGACCATCACACCCAGCGGGCGTGCCATCGTCAGGCAGGCGCGTGAGGGTCACCACGTCTTCCTGCAGCACGCCTTCGGCGACGCGCTCGACACACGAGACCTGCTCAACCTCATGAGGATCATGACCAGGATCGACAAACGGTCCCGACCCTTGTGAACCCGCCCCTGGGTGCTTCTCATCGGCGGACGGCGGCCCGGGACGCTCGCCGCCGAGGGCTCAGCCGATGGCGTGGGTCCGGATCCGGCCCAGCGCACGGGCGATGATGCGCAGCTCTTCGTCGGTCAGGCCGGTGGCGAACTGCTTCTCGATCTGTTCCAGGTAGTCCGGCGCCGCTTTCTCGAAGCGGCGGCGCCCTTGGGTCGTGATCGTCGCGAACGAGGAGCGGGCGTCATCGGGGTTGCGTATGCGGCTGACCAGTCCAGCCCCGACGAGCTCGTCGACGATACGGCTGATCCGGGTGCGGCTGAGGACCGCCCGGTCGGCTAGCTCCGACATCCGCAGTCGGCCGTCGTCGGCCGCGGCGAGCTCGAGCAGCACGTCGTACCACGCGAGGGGCAGGCCGGTGTTGGCGCGGAGGGTGCGGTCGAGGGAGGGCACGAGGTCCGCGTGCGTGCGCAGCAGGGCTCCCCACGCGTTCGCGGCGAGGTGCCGGCGCGACGGTCTGGACATGCCTCGAGCATAGCGGTTGATTACGTGCGTGCGCACGTATATAGTTACGTGCGCACGCACATAAACACCATTGAAAGGCTGTGTCATGACCCGACTGCTGCACATCTCCGCGTCACCACGTGGGGAGGGGTCTGAGTCACTCGCTCTCGCGGCGGCATACCTCGCCGAGCTCAGCGAGCGCCCGGACGTCGAGGTCGAGCACTGGGACCTCTGGGACGGAACCCTGCCCGACTTCGGGCCCGACTCGACCGACGCCAAGATGGCGGTGTTCGCCGGCGAGGAGCCGACCGGCGCGCAGGGCCAGGCCTGGGACCGCGCGCGCCGCGCGTTCGAGCGGTTCGACGCCGGCGACGCCTACCTGTTCTCCGTCCCGATGTGGAACGGGTCCGTGCCGTACATCGTCAAACAGCTCATCGACGTCGTGAGCCAGCCCGGGATGGTCTTCGGGTTCGACCCGGTGGACGGTTACTCGGGTCTCCTCACCGGCAAGAAGGCGGTTCTCCTGCTCACCAGTGCGGTCTACGGCCCGGAGCGGTCGAGTGCGTTCGGCCTCGACTTCCAGCGCCCCTACCTCGAGTGGTGGCTCGACTGGGCCGGCGTCGAGGACATCACCACGATCGAGTTCCGCCCCAACCTCGCGACCGACCGCGCTGACGAGCTCCGGGCCGCAGCCCTCGAGCAGGCCCGCCTGGCAGCCGGCAAGCTCTGAGCCGGCGGTTCCGGGCCGTGACACCCGATGGAGGTATGCCGCTGGGCGAGCGTTGGCCCGGACGCTCGCCCAGCGGCATACCTGGGCTTGCTCACCCGGCAGGTGGTGACGCGATAGCGCCGGCGCGACGAGGGGCTGCGACGCCGAACGGCGGACCGAGGCCCGCCGCGCGGATGTCGAGGCATGGCTATCCAGGTGCGGCGCTGGGCCTCATCGCCGGAAGTGGCTACGGCTGGCGGGCAGGGCGAGCAGCCCGGCGCAGGCGGCCGTCATAGCGAGGAAAACGAGCGCAGGAGACTCGCCGTACACGACGAGCTTGACGAGGCTGAATGCTGTCTGCGCGGCCAGCAGCCCGAGCGCAACGGCCAGGACCCGCGGGGTGCCCCGGCCGAAGCGCAACGCGACGACGATGCACATGCTGGCCATGATCGGTGCCCAGACCGCGACGACGTAGTCCTTGCCCGACATCGGAATCGTGAGCGAGAAGGCGATCGTTGCGACGAGCTGGAACGCCCCGAGCGGGACGAGCAGCAGGAGCTGGGCGGCGCGGACGGAACGCGGCATACGGGATCGGATGGTGGTGGTCGGCTCGGCACTCGCGGTGGTGGTCATGGTGTCGCTCCTTGGTGCATGGGATGTGGATGCACCACATCGTGCGGGTCCCAGGGGGCCGACTCATCGATCCACAGGCCGAACTTCCACGGCGGCCTGGGCTGAGTGCCGGTCAGCCCACGGGTTGATGACACCGCCGAGCCGCGTCGCCTAGCGTGTTCGGCGTGTCACCTGGACGCAGCGTCGTGCGGCTCCTGACGACCGACGAAGTCGTCGCCGCGCTGCTGTGCGTCATCGCCCTGGCACAGGTACTCGTGCTGCTTCCCATTGCGCCGTGGCCCATCGGGGTGCTCGTCGCGGTCGGCTCCACTGCACCTATCGCGTGGCGGCGCAGTCATCCCGCGGCTGCTGCGTTGGTCGGCTCGGCCGTGTGGCTGATCCCGACCGACGGCTTCCTCCTGGTCGGGTACCTCGCTGCCGTGCTGCTGTTCTACTCGGTGACCGCCTATGTTGCGGACCTGTTCCTTTCCGCCGCAACCGTCCTCATCGGGTGCATCTTCGCCATCGTGGCGTCCGCTGAGCAGGGTGTCGGCGTCGGTGAGTATGCCGGCGCCCTCCTCGCCGTCCTCGCCCCCGCCGGGGTGGGGCTGGTGATGCGTCGCCAACGCCAGCAGACGCGGAGACTGGAGGAGCTGACCGAGTATCTGGAGCAGGAGCGCGAACGGCGTGAGCGGGCGGCGGTGGCCGACGAGCGTGCTCGCATAGCGCGCGAACTGCACGACCTGGTGGCCCACGCAGTCAGCGTCATTGCGCTGCAAGCCGATGCGGCGGAGGCCGCTCTGGATCGTGACACGGAGTTCGCGTCACGAGCCATCGCCGTGATCCGAAGCACTGCGACCGAGGCGCTGGCGGAGATGCGCCGTCTGGTCGGGGTCCTGCGGGCCGAGAACGATGATGCGGACTACGGACCACTGCCGAGACTGGCAGAGCTGCCCGCCCTCGTGGACCGCGCCCGCGGCAACGGCCAGGACGTCCAGCTGTCCGTCGATGGCACCCCGGTCGTGCTGCCGTCCAGCCTCGACCTGTCCGCCTTCCGCATCGTCCAGGAGGCCCTGACCAACGCCACCAAGTACGCCCCCGGCGCGCCAGTGTCGATCACCCTCTCCTGGCAGCCCAACACCCTGCGCATCGAGGTGCATGACCTTGGCCCCGGAGCTCGTGGCACACCATCTCCCGACGCGCACGGCCTCGTCGGGATGCGCGAGCGCGTGCGTATCCACGGCGGCGACTTGCACGCCGGCAACGGCACGGATGGTGGGTTCACGATCCGGGCGCTGCTGCCGATCGAGGCGGCATGACCACCGTCCTCATCGCCGACGACCAGGACCTCGTGCGGTCCGGCCTTCGCTTCGTTCTCGAGGCCGCCGGCGTCGAGGTCGTGGGTGAGGCCGCGGACGGGGCCGAGGCGGTCACGCTCGCAGAACGCCTGCGCCCCGAGGTGGTCCTCATGGACATCCGCATGCCCGGCACCGACGGCATCGCCGCGACCCGCAGCATCGTCGACGCCGGACTCGACAGCCGCGTCCTCATCCTGACCACCTTCGACCTGGACGAGCACGTCTTCGCCGCGCTCCAGGCGGGCGCCAGCGGCTTCCTCCTCAAGGACGTCGGACGTCAGCAGCTGGTCGAAGCAGTCCGCGTGATTGCCGCGGGCGATGCGCTGTACGCGCCGACCGTGCTGCGACGCCTCGTCACGCACTACGTCAGCAGCCCGCCCGCGCGGCCACCGTCGCCTGCGCTCGACGAGCTGACCCCACGCGAACGAGAGATCTTGCAGATGATCGGTCGCGGACTGTCCAACGCCGACATCGCTGCCGAGCTGGTCATCTCCATGGCCACGGTCAAGACGCACGTGCGGCACCTGCTTCAGAAGCTCGCGGTCCGCGACCGGGCCCAGGCGGTCGTCCTCGCCTACGAGACGGGCCTGGTGGCACCCGGGGCACCCTCGAGCCTGGGCTAGATCGGCGGGTCCAAATTGAGCGGATCGTGTTCGCGCGTCCGCGATTCCGACTGGGGCAGCTGGATCCCGACGAGCGACTCCTTGGCCAGACGCGCTCGCCGCCCTCGTGGCCGGGCACCGGGATCCATTGACGCTGCCACGGCCGTCGTCTGGTCAGGCAGCAGGCCGTGGTAAGACGCATTCGTTCGCCCTGAGCGGCGTCGCGTCCCTCATCTGTTCGTCCTGGGTCAGCCGGATTGGCTATCCAGCGGACGTGAGGAGCTGAGTCAGGGCGTTGGACATCCGGTCCCGGGCGGTGCCATTGCGACTCCGCACGGTCACGCCGAACTGCGGGTTCGAGGACAGCGTCACCTGCACGGTCCCGGGCGCGACCTCGCGGATGCGAGCGGTGACCTTCTCGCCGAACGCCAGCACCATCCTCCCGGCGGTGAAGACTTGGATGCCGTTCGCCGGGTCTGCGGACAGGTGCTGCATCCCGGTGCGCCGCGCTGCCTCCTGAAGCGCGTTGGCCGCCTCCCCGGTGCTGGCCCCGAAGGACATCGACCATTCGCCAGTTGCGCTCATCTCCACACTTTCTCACGCAGACGCGAGTCCCGTCGCGGCCCGACTTGAACGTCGATTTTCCGCGCGCGACGAGTGTCGTGAGCCCACGCCGGATCGCGACAGCGCGCCCCATGGGCCAACGACGGAAGCTCGGTGGTCGCGCCCCGAGCCACTGGCACCATGCCACCTGCCTCGCTGATCGAAGCTGATCGATCGCGGGCGTGAGCCAGCACGCCTCCGACGTCGAGGGCTACTTCCGCTTCACGTCCTCATCGATCGCCGGTTCCGCGGCAAGAACAAACCCACGGGAGTTGTGACAACAGCTCACACGTCCAGCTATCGGCGTTGCTGCTAGTGGCATCGACTTCCTCAGCAGCACGTCCCGCCACATGGAACCCCGTTCGTGGCGCGACGCAAGTCCGCTGCTGCATGTCTCCAGCTGTCTCGCTCGAAGGTCACCTCGAGAACGTGGCCCCGCAGCCGAACACGATCAGCTTCCGTCCTGCCAACCGCGCCGCGGTACTCGACGACGCGGGACCAAACAGCACCGCAACGTCCGCTGACGTTGTGCCACAGCCCTCACGCCTCGTTCTGCATGCGCAGCAGCTGCCCCAGTCATCAAGCTGCTCTCGACCCAGCCGCATGCCCGACCGACGAGGCAACACTCCAGCTGAGGTCACATGCGTCCGCAGGCGACGGTAAGACGCTCATCGCCACGGCTCCGCAGGAGTACATTTCATGGCAAGTGCCGCGAAATGGGCCCGCCGATTGCGGCAGTCGTCAGGCGGTTGGTTGCAGCCAGTCCAACAAGCGATTGGTGTCGACGAACATTGTTCGTTGTCGCGCGCACGGTGTGTGATCCGTCGAGCTCGATCGTGAGACGGCCCTGCCCTTGTCGCGACAGAGAAAACCGCCCAGTACATCGGGGTCCGGACGCGCGCAAGCGTCTCTATTCATTGCCAACATACCCCCAACTTTGCTCGTGTGTATCGAGAATTCAGTTGCCCCGATTTGAGCAATACCAGCAACCTTGAGCAAAAGTGCTCACCGCGCGGGCGCAGGCGCAAACTGGTAGCCTTCGCCCACGCACGCTAGGGGAGGAATCGTGGCCAGGAGAGTTGCGGGGAGGCGAGGTCGACCCCGGCTGACGCACCCCAACGACCAGACAAGGCATCAATACACGATCGCGCTCATCGCTGCCTTGTCGGCCTTGCTTGGCGCCGGAGTGGGCGGCCTGACGTCATATGCCGTCGCCACACGTCAGATCGAAGCGCAGCACGAGGCAGCAACGGCTCAGTTTCTGCGTGAGAGACGACAAGAGGCGTACACCCAGTTCGTGGAGGCCGGCAACGATGGCCAGCTCAGGATAGTGGTGGAAGGCGACACGTACGACTCGCTTACGAGCAAGAGCAACGCCTACATAGCCCTTGTAGATCGCATAAGGGCTGCTCAGGTTGCCGTCGTTCTCTACGGTTCAGACGAAGCCGTAAGCAGGAGTTTCGCCTTCATCCATGCCTACCAGAACCGCATCACCGCGCTTCTGGACGTCCAGCAGGCGATGCTAGACGAAAGGCGCGAGCGAGCGACGGCGTCCGACACCCGGGACCTTGACAAGTCCATCGCAGCGATGAATGAGGCGGCGACCAGGTTTGAATCTATTGCGCGAGTGGATTTCGGCATCTATCGATAGTGTGAGGAGGGGCAATGCACCAGTTCCTGGGACGCCGGAGCCCGTGGTGATGAACGCCTCGGCCGCCAGTTGACCAGTTCGCCTCCGAGAGGCTTTGGTTCGTCCCAGTGGTTAGGCGCCTTGGAGCGGTATACTCCCGTTCCCCTCAACTCTTGTGCCCTGTCCCGTTTCGCGGCGGAAAGACGCGCTTCGGGCCAGTTCCCGATGCGGCGTGATGGTCAAGTCGGCAGGGCTGGTCGTAGCATCCAACCTCGCCCATGCCTTGTGTATCGTGTCGAGCACCGGGATCTCGCAGTGCAGTCCCGCACGAACTTCGGCCAACCCTTGAGGGCACACCTCCAGGAAAGGTTCGAACTCGGGTCACTAAATCCGGACGCCTACGGCGGTGGCAAATGCGCGCTGACCGGCCACATTCGGGTGAAAGCTGAACGGCGAAACCGAAACTGCGAGGAATCCGTCGTTGAAGACCAGGCCTCGGATCCATGGTGACGTGGTGGCATTTGGATCGTCAATACATTCCACCGAGTGGCCGCGGAACGCATCTCTGGTCTCGACAAAGTCAACGTTAATCCCACGCGCCTTGGCGTCGCGCACTTCAGCCATCAAGGCTGCATCTAGATCATCGCTGATTTGGTTCATGCGATCAGCGGCCGCCTTGCTGATCGTGTAGCTGAACGTCGTTCCAATCCGATTCTGCGCCTGTCCCACGATGCACTTAGCCGGAGGGTCTTCCGGGAAGAGGTGGGGGTACAGCGGGATGACGATGTGCGCGTTCGGTGCTCGATCTCGGATCTTACCGAGGATGCCGTTTAGGTCCGCGACGTTGACCGATTTCCAAGAATTGTTGTTCGCGCAGGTCGGCTGCTTGGCTGCGCCGCAGAAGGTCCAGTCGGATGGCTCATTGACCCGGTAGTTTATCCTTCCGCCCTGCTTGATGAGGAGCAGTCCCTTAGCCGATAGACGGTTTAGTGCCGTAAGGCATTCGACCGCAGCGTGAGGCAGTTGGAATCCGCCGACGCAGGAGCCGAGACCAGTAGCAAAGCCGATGTCGTTGCCTCCGATGGTAAGCGTTACGAGGTCGACGCTCCGGTCAGGCACTCCGAAGGCGGAAATGGCGTCCAACTGGGGGCCTTCGTTCCACTGCCCGCTATTCCCGATCCTATCGGCGATGTCGGCTAGAAGAGCACCGCTGCACGCCTTGAACGTGAACCTAGAGGTTGGAATATTGAGCGAGGAAGCAATGCGTGGGCCGTAAGCATCGCTCGACCGGTGGCACTCGTTCTTGCCGGGGTTGTCAGTCCCGGACATGAAGGAAGGGTTGCCTTCGCCCGAGGAGTAGGAGTCACCGAGGGCGACGTACCTGTCTATGCCGCTTGACGTTCCCGCCTTGACGCAGCTCGCGTCGTCGCTGCCTTGCCAGGTGAGTTCGACGACTACCTCAGAGGGATTGCCCCCGGCTCTGTCCAGAGTGATCAAGAATTGAGGCAACCCCGCCGCGGTGGTCAGGCCCAGTCCCTCGAGTGAAACGGCGCCTGAATCGTCGAGCGGCATTGGGTCTAGCCCAGCGATGGGATTGGCGTTGCCGTCCTGGAACTCGACAGAGCCGTCTGCGTATGTCTGGCGTGCGGGCGCCACCACCCTAAGCCTCGTGTAGGCGGTAGGCCGGCACTCGGCGGACGCAACGATGGAAGTTGAGGCGAGCACGCGGATTGGGCCGTCGCCGCACGTGCTGCCTGTGTACGCGTCAAAGTTCTGGATCTGCAGTCCAGTATCGGCATTGACCCAGAGGCATGTCGGCCGTTGCGGATCCGCATTCACGGTGTAGAGGTAGCTCAGCGAGGGAAACGATTTCGGAAAGTTTGTGCAACTAGCGAGGGCGCTAAAGTCGTAGCAGTGCACCTGCGAGCGCGGGGCATCAGGCACGTACACCCGGGCGCCGATCTGAACCGAGGAGCCGTTCCAGCCAACGGTGACGGGCATGGTGTCGGCCAGGCCGGCTGGAGACGGAATCGGTTCGCCCAGGAGGGACCAACAGGGTGCGCCGGTCCACGGCAGGCACACCCCACCGGCAATCCCGTCGGCGTTGAGGAGCGGGAAGGGGCCACCGGAGGCCGTAAAGAATGGGATGTCGAGTGCCACGGGCCATGAGCCGGCGCAAGCTCCGTGCGAGTCGGTGCTGAAGCACGTCAAGTAGTCAGTCCCCGAGCGCATCGGTACGATGATGCGGTCTCCGATTGCACTGATCGTTGGGGACGGCGGCCAACTGCCGTTGGCGAGGACCCCGGCTGGTGCATCGATCGTGAAGGGCTGGTCGACGCAGGGGCCGGTCTGGTCGAGATCGAAGCAGAGCATGGCGGTTCCCACGGGACCGGCAACCACCCCGGAGACCATGTTGACGGCATACCAGCGACTACCGACGGTGACCGGGTTGGTCAGCCCAGAGATCCCGCCCACCAGCGGCGCCGCTCCCTGCGCGGTCAATGCGGTGAATCCGCAGAATGGGTTTGCTGACGTGTAGGCGCCAACAGTGTCGACGCAGACGACGCCGGCGGTTTGGTCGGAGCGCGTCGCGTACACGAAAAGCCGCTTGCTCTGCTGATTGAAGGTCAGGCCAGGTTGCCCTGAGGTTGCAAAGCTCGATCCGGTCGACGTGTCGGTGATGGTCTTCGGAGCCCAACACTCGCTTGCGTCGGACTGCTTGTGGCACGCCACTTGCAGACTGCCGCTATGATGGAAGACGTTGAAGACTTCGGAGGTCGACATCGCGACTGCCCACCCGTCGCCGCCGCCGCTTCCGGCGTAGTTAGATGCTGGCGGCACTGGGATTGTCTGGGTTGCTGTATACGTCTTGGTAGCCGCTTGGGCCGGTTGAGGCATCGTCAGCGCAGTCGCCACGAGAAGGACCGCAATGGCCATTCGCACGTGGACTCGATGGGTGCGTGCCTTCACAATGCCTCCACAGCGACTCGTGATTTCGGGGCGGCCAGTTGAGCCACGACTCGGTGGCTCCCTGCGTTTCCCCAGTTGCCCACTCCTAAGGGGTCAAGCCGAAGTTACGAGTCGGCTAGGAGCGGGGTCAACCGCCCAACGTGGTGCAGGCTACTTGATGCGACAAACCTTCGAGGGAAGATCTGTTGAGGTCGCGGCATTCGTCCGTCTAACACCCCATATGGCATCTGCTTCATTCTCAAGTTCGGGACAAGCGTGACACGGTGTGGTAGGTAGGGTCACACGCTGGAGGTCAACACCATCCTGGCCCGCCGCTGGCAGGCACTCGGTTGGGCGCCGGACATTCGGATTGGCTCTCGGGCGAGCTTCTGGCCGCCCCCACCTCGCAAGTCCGTATAGGCCCTCGGCGCGCATCGTCAGCGCTGGGCCACGGAGACGAGGAGCGTCTCAGCCTGGGCGACCTTGTCGGGCTCGGCTTCCTGCCGGTCTTCATCGACTTGACGGACGTGCCTTGGCCGCCCGATCCAGCCCCCCCCGGTGGTCTTCGCATTGCGAAGGCTGCACGGAAATGCGCGCCCGATTCCTCGATGCGGCCAACGCTCTGGGCATGGTTCAGTTCGGTCGATTCTGGCTGCCGGACTGGTTGGCCGACTCGCGGCGGTAGGACGCAACGAAACAGCTGTGGGCGAGTGCTGGAACTGGGAGCGTCAGCCGTCTGTCATGAGCTTTCGAACGACCCACTGGTTGATGCTCAGGTTCTCCTCTGCCGCGCGCAAAGCCACCTCTCGGTGCAGCTTCTCGCCCAGTCGCAGGTTGAACTTGCCGGAGTAGCTGCGTTCAGAGATCGGTTCCGGCACGTCCTCGCCTTGTTCCTGCATATCGAGGACAACATCTGTCAGCACGGCTTCGAGCCCTTGCAGCGCCTCGATCTGAGACGGTGCCAACCAGGACAGGGACGGGAACTCTGCCACAGTGGCGACGAACTCATCATCCTGCACCGACCAGGCAACACGGTAGGTGTAGTGAGACACGTCGACCTGCGGCCGCTCTAGCGTGTTCATCACTCGGCCTCCTTCTTGTCGATTGCCTTGATCACTTGGCGAACTTGGTAGGCCTTCGCCTTGCCCTTGTCGTTCTGAATGTTGACGCGAGGGTCACCCGGCCATGGGGTCTTGAACACCGCATGTGATGACCCCGTTTGACGGGGCTTCCCGAAGTAGTGTTCGCAGACTTTGTGGAGGTCGTTGTAGGCGATGTTCTGTTGGTTGTTGCGCATCGATGCAACGATCGACTCCACCGAGGCCATCAACTAATGGTACTACCTGCAGTACCAATCACCAAGGCGGCATGCGCGGTCGTATGGGTGCGGGCCTCGCCCAGGGTGGGATGTGTCGCGCCGACGATGCAGTCCCGCGCCGTGTCGCGAGTCTGGGGAGGATCGTGCTAGACGCCCGCGACGTAGGCGGTCAGGAAATGAACGCCGTGTCGGTCGAGGTTGCCGCGGGCGCGGTCGTAGTGCTCGGTGGTTCGCGGGTCGGCGTGCCGGGCGAGGATCTGCGCGTCGCGCAGCGGGACGCCGGCGTCGAGGGCGTTGGTGATGGCGGCGTGCCGCAGCGAATGAGGGCTGATGTGCCGCGGGATCCCCGCGGTCTTCGCGATGCGCGCGACCATCCGGTACACGTCGCGGCGGTCGATCGGCTTCCCGGAGACCGGTCGCAGCACCAGCGGCCCCGTCATGCGCTGGCCGCGGCACGCCTCGAGTGCCCGTAGGACCGGGACGGTCACGGGCATGGTGGCGGGCTTGTTGCCCTTGCCGACTACATGCAGGACCCGGTGCCCGCGCAGGGTGTCGCCGTAGTCCTCGATCCGGACTGCGGCGGCTTCGGACGCGCGGAGGGCGTTGATGCCGAGTAGGTAGGCCAGGGCGCCGTGGTGCACGGTTATGGTCTGGGCGACCTGCAGGAACCGAATCAGCTCGAGCCGGTCCAGGCCCTGAGTTCGGGACTCGTCGCGGTGGATCTTCGGCAGCCGCGCGTAGATGGCCGGGTCGGTGGCGATGAGCCCGTCGATGTGGGCGAAGCGAAAGTAGCCCCGCACGGCGTGCATCATCGTGTTGACGGAGGAGTCCATCAACCCGCGTTCCCCGAGGTGCCGGATGTAGAGCTGGACGTGGGCTCGCTGAACCCCGGTCAGGGCGTCCAGCCCGTTACGTTCACACCACGCGAACCACCGCTGCAGCTGCAACGCGTAAAGGGTGTGGGTACGCCCGGAATACCGGGCCAGGTAGGACACCGCCGCGAGCTGGGCGGTCGACATCGTCGCCGGTTGGAACGGAAGAAGCGTCGACGGAACGGACATGACCTCACCTCACGCGGCGACTGGCTAACGGGCCAGACCTCGCTCGCCGCCGGCGCGGTCGGGCATCTGGGGTCCAGTGACGCTAGACCTGAATCGGCGCTCGCGTCGGCACGCGGCGGTATGACGCGGGCCCGACCGGGCGAAAACGACATGTGCATCGGCGGCGCGCTTGGTGCAGCTCGTTTCTCGAGAACCACGAGCGGAACTACGCCATCGACATCGTGAACACGCGCCAAGCGGCGTCAACCCAGGTCATGAGGTTATCCTTCAGGCGCGGCGCGATAGCGCAACCAGAGGCGCCGGACCCGTAGAGATGCTGCGGAAGCGACACGGGCGCCGGAGGCGTATGAACGCAACGGCGCGGCGAGCGGGTCGTCACGCGGCAACGGAATGACGCGCGAATTGCCACTCGCGGCGATGCACCGAACGCAATATCGCGCAACCTTCGGGCAGCAGTAGGTGAGGCCGTACGCTCTTGCTGAGACGGGGACGGATATCGGAGTCAGCCGTCATGCCGTTTCCAGTCGATAATTGCTCCGTGCGTTACCGCTCCCGATCCCGCCATTAGCGCTCGGCGCAGAGCTGAGTAATCCATGGCTCCGTCGACCAACAGCGCACCAAAAGCGCCGGTAGCTAGGCGCCCCGTCAGTTGCTCCGTCCACATCCACCATCCTTGGTCGGGGGCGAAAGCGAAGAGTGCGGCGGAAGCGGCGATTAGGGAGAGGCTCAACGCTCCAAGGACTTTAGCGGAGCGGTCAGCCAACGTTTGGCGAAGGAGTGACAGTCTCCCCCTGATAGGGACGACTCGCCCCGTGAACAGATGCTCGTTGGCAACCGAACGTATTTCGACCCTCGTAAATGTCGTGTCGAACGGCGTCGACCTCCCCTTGCGCCTTCCCACCGATGCTGCAGGCGACGTATGCCTTAATCCGCGGGTAGACGTCTTCGACGGGTTCATGGCGGAGACAAAGGAGACGGACGCCGATTGCAGGCGATTGAGATCGTTGCATCTCAATCGCGACTGGAATGCTGACTGCCCGACGGGGTCGGCCCCATACACGCCGAGAAACACGATTCCATACGTTTCAAACTCAGGCCCGACGAAAATCTTCATTTCGCGCTGGAAGGCCTCGCGCCGGTCATTCTCGTCCTTGATTTGAGTAAGGATCAAGATCGCTTGCTCCAGGCAGTTCCGCTCGAAAGTATTGGGAGCGAATCTATTGGTTCCTGGTTGCTGTCCAGTGGCTGGGGCGTTCTTTGACACGTTAAGGTTGAAGTGACGATCTATGGCTGCCTGGATGTACTGACTATCTGGGCTGACTGGCAGATCCCTGTTGGCCCTTGAGGCGGCGTCTATTACGTTCGTGGCGATGGTGACCAGATCGTTTCGTTCGACTGACAGACTGGGCGATACCCATCCATACTCAGCGAGCGACTGCGTAACCCTGTCGCTCACATCGACGCCATCATCGGCTGCCACGGTGAAGCGCATGATCGTTCTCATCTGACCTCCGGAGTGTGTGGTTCCCGCAGCGTAGCGGTAGAGGGAGATCAGGGGAGCGAGGTTGCGAATAACTGAGTGGGGTGCCCGGTGGGCGGGCTCTCCGTGGTGTCGCGTCGACCGCCGATGCTAAGGTCGCGCTCGAACCCTCAGCGGCCTGTAGACTGCTGGGAACCTGGATACACAAGGAAAGCTGATCCGCTCTCACGGATTCCGCTCGCGCCGCAACCGCACCTTCATCACGTCGTAGAAGGGCGCACTGCTTCAAAAGCAGCGAAGCTGCCGGTTTGACGGCCGTCCTGCGTCAACTCCGCTCGAACAACCGTGGGTCTGGACTCCGTCGTCCAACGCGTTCCTCACGTAAGGCCCTTGAGGTGTCCATGCTCGCGAGCCGACAATCCCGAGATAATGCGCCGCCACGGCGGCGCCTGGGTGGTCGTTTGCATCCATATGACTGAACCCGCGTGCTGCCGTCTGCGCTGAGCGGCGCCGAGCTCGGAGACCACACTCTGGACTCACCCCAACGTGCGCGAGCTCTTCGCGGCGGAAAGACTCACGACCGGAGACCATCGATGTCGCATGATCCCGCGCCACAACCAATGAGACGGCATTGAGCGGCATCAGAGACCTCCCTGCGCGTCCACCTCCGTGCCAAAAGGGGGCACACCGGCCGCTGGGCATGGCTAGGCTCGCCAGCGTGGGCGAGCGTTTGATGACTTTGGATCTGCTGGTCGAAGACCACAAGATCGCCCCGGGCTGGGCGGACGCTCTCCGAGCGGTCGCTCCCGACATTGACGGGAAGATCGAGGACTGCCTCACGCGGCTCGCTGCGGCCGGCCCGTACCTGCCATCGGAGAACACCATCTGGCGTGCCTTCAAGGTGCCGCCGACGGGTGTCCGCGTTCTCATCCTCGGGCAGGATCCGTACCCCAATGAAGAGCACGCCGTGGGTCTCAGCTTCTCCACTGGACCCGAGGGACCCGTGCCGGCCTCGCTTCAGAACATCTACGGCGAGCTCCGGCGTTCTGGCTATGAACCCGGCGGGGACGGAGATCTATCCGCCTGGGCGGACCGGGGCGTCATGCTCCTGAACCGAGCGCTGACCGTGCCGCGCGATCCATCGACGCGGCCGCGCCGGCACTTTAAGTGGTGGGCGCCCATCGTCATTCCAACGATGAAGGCGATCGCGGTAGAGGCCGAGAAGCGCTCCGTCGCCGCGATGTTGTGGGGAGTCCCGGCTCATCGCATGCGACGATACCTTGGGCCCAACATCGAGGTCTTCGCGTCGAGCCACCCAGCGCAGCTATCCGTTAATCGCACGGCTGGCTGCGAGGAGCCGTTCCGCGGATCGCGCCCCTTCGCCAGGGTTAATGAGTGGTTCGTTCAGCGCGGGGACCCAGAGGTCGATTGGAACGCACGCTGACGAAGGCCGCGGGCAACCGATGACTCCCCGGTTCGACAACGACGCTGTTCACACCCGATAGCTCGAATCAGATGGCAGGCGAGGCCTTGATCCGGCAGCAAGCGCGCCGCTGCTTTACAGACCGTGCAGCGTCCAGCCTGACATGGCAGCTACGCGGGCCGATGACATGCGCCGCGACCCGGGCTCCGGACCGGGGATGCCTTGCGGCACTCGTGCAGACAGCGCATTGGTCCGACCGGCGACCACGGCCTTGCAAATTGGGGCCTCTGACCGACAGCACAAGATGGGGCCATATCGCCGCGGCAGGCGACGCCGGGGCCCAGGTCGCCCAGGTAGCCCAGGTGGTGGAACTCGCCGCTCCTTTCGACCGCAACCTCCTGGTGCCGCCGTAGCGCCACTTGTCCTCCTCCTGGGCGAGCGACATGTGAACAGGAGCTGTGGATGGTATGGTTTCCCGGGCTCGGCCACTTGCTCAAGCAGCCGCTTGGGCAGGACTGATAAATACGACCTCGTTGTCGTTCGCGTGCGTATGTCTGTGCGCATGTGAGGCTACCTCTGGTGGTGATTGATGTGTTTCTCCGCCGTCTACGGCGAGTGGCCGATGCCCCAACATCTCCGCGTGCGGAAGTGGAAGAGGCTTTGGCGAACCTAGAGCGGCGGGCCTATCGGACCTACAAGTCCCGCCTGGAAGCCCATCGTCGCCTCTCAACTCGCGGCACGGCGTGGAATGTGGCCCTAGTCTCAGTGTCCACCGCACTTACCATAGGATCTGTGGGCATCCTCGTGGACCAGTCGATCTATGGGGAGAAGGGTGAAGTTCTCCTGGCATGCCTTTCAGTTCTCTCCCTCGCCGCATCTCTTGTTGTCGCGAACATGAATTACGGCGTGCGGAGCAGTGCGATGGAAACCAACTACAAACGCTTTCAAAAGATCTCCAAGGACGTGGAGCGCCGCGCAGTACTAGATGACGCCGCGAGGGAACAAATGCTCACTGAATACGCCAGGGAGAGCGATCTCCTAGTTGAGGCCAGTGAAAATCACACTTCGGCCGACTTCTATCGGGCCTTCCCAGAGGGTCAGCAATGGTCCAAAGTTGTCGGGGAACGGACCCTGAGCCTTATTCCCTACGCCTCAGTCCTGATAGCGCTCGCAATGCTCTTGCCTTTCCTTGGTTGGCTGTCTTGACTCGACGCATACCGTCATCTGAGTTTCGCCGAGTCACCGCGCCATCGCACTTGGTGCATGTCTACGAAGACCATGTGAGGGGCGGACTCTCGAGGGGCCGGGATGGATTGATTCCTGAGGCCCTGGCAGGTGATATTCGCGGTATTTCGAGGCGTATGAGCCATAGATTGCGGATGGGCGGGTACCAATTCACTTAATATCGTGAGCTCCTCATCTCGAAAGGGGCGGGAAAGGAGCCTCGTGTAATCTCTATCCCTACAGCTAGAGATCGTGTTGCAATCAAAGCCGTCGCCGGATATCTATTGGACGTCTTTCCAAGTTCACGTCCCGACTTGCCTCAAACCGCAGTCGAGTCAGTTTGTGCAGTGCTTGCAACGAGCCGCTTCAATGCATATGCAAAACTGGACGTTAAGAACTTTTACCCAAGCGTAAGACACAGCGAAATAGCGCGCGTCTTTCGGGCCCGCAGCCGCCAATCCGCGCCCCTTGAGTTCATCCTCGAATCGGTCAGAACGCCAACAGTGGCCGATAGGGCGCCAAAGGTCCGCTCTCATGCAGCGTCCGATGTTGGGGTTCCACAAGGCTTGGCTATTTCGAATCTATTGGCTGAGATTGCCGTTGAAGGAATCGACAGAGCCATGCAGATCAGATCGGACTGTTGGTATATTCGGTTTGTAGACGATGTTCTCATACTCGCTGACTCTTCGACAGTAGAATCTGTGGCCGCGGATTGCGCGCGACTTTTTGAGGATGCTGGCTTCAAACTGCATGAGATGGGCACCTCGGGGAAGTCGAGCACCGGCGTGGTTTCTGATGGCTTCGACTACCTTGGTTACATATTCACTCCCGCTGGGCTATCTGTGCGGAGAGCTAGCGTGTTGCGCCTGGAGAGTGCGCTCGCGCGTGCTTTCACAGCCTACAGGCGGGATGCGGCCGCCGATCCCAAGCGGGAAGCGTTCGCGAGGCAACGATGTATTTGGACCGTGAACCTTACAATCACTGGATGTATATACAATCGGGCCGCGATTGGTTGGTTGCAATACTTCCGCCAGATGAATGACCTCACGCTTCTGTCTCAGTTGGACAACGTCGTATCACGATTCGCCAAAAGGTTCGGGTTCGTGTCAGGTCGCCCTTTCAAGTCGTTCGTTCGGGCGTACTGGTGCGTTAGGCATCCATCCGCTCGACCCCTCCGGTACATCCCCAACTTCGACTTATTCGGCGTTGAAGAGATGAGGCGGGAACTGGAGCGGATGGGTGCTCCCGCCGCAGGCCTCGCGGATCCTGAGATTAGGACGGAGTTCTTCAAGCGAATCCGCCAAGCGGTCAATGAACTAGAGAAGGATGTTGGACTATTCTCTTGAGCCTTGCACGGGTCGCTAGGCACTCCGACCGCATGATCGCCCGTCTATCACGGAGGTGCTGAATGGGAACCGCGCTCACCATGCGTCTAGTGGCGACGCTCGTCACGACCGTCCTTACGCGGCCATGGGGCAGCGCCCCGAGGCGTCCCTGAGGGCGGCAGAGCCGCCCATAGTGGGCGGAATGACGCGCGTCCGGCTGCCCGCAGCCAGATGTCGCGGTTTCCGAGCCCGCCACCGGAATCGCTTTGATGGCGGCCAAGCCACCTTTGTTGGGATCGTCCTCGTCGGCTGGGGCCATCGTCGTCCGTCAAGCAAGGTGAGGGCGGCGATCTCACGCGCGCCTTCCTCCATGGTGGAGGGACGCGAAGCCCAGGCAGGCGTGGACTGGAGGGGAACCAATCGCTAACTACCCGGGAGCACTCAGGCGAATGGCCGGTGGGGTGCCCAGGCCGGCCAGGACGTCCACCTCCGCCGTCATCGCGGCGCTCAGCTTCAGCAGCAGATCGCCGATCTCGCCGTCCGTCCAGCGGTGGCCGGAGATCACGTCCATCACCTCGAACAGGTTGCGCGACAGCGAGTCGCGGCTCGTCTGGTAGTCCTCCAACGCGTCGCGTTCGCTGTCGCCGTCGAGTGCGCCGACGATCGCGCGGACGAGCAGCTCGGCGTCTCGCAGCGCATCGGTGATGCCGTGCGCGCTGAGTGGGTCCTTGAAGTAGCCTGCGTCGCCGACCAGGACCCACCCCGGCCCCCAGGAGCGGCGGACGAAACCGCGCAGGCCGGTGAACGTCCGCGTCGACGGAGGCGGGGCCTCGGCGAGGCGGGCGCCGAGATCGGGGTCCACCGCGCTGAGGATCTCCACGATGGTGCGGGCCCCGCCGCGGCCGATCCGTCGTGGTGTCGCGCTCGCGAAGACGCAGGCCATCCCGCCGTTGGTCGGGATGACGCCGGAGGAGGCGTTCGGGCGGAAGTTCCACTCGTATCCGTCCACCTGCAGGCCGGGCCAGTAGCCGTACGTGGTCGAGCCGACGCCGGAGCCAACCCGGTCGAAGGCCGCGCCGACCCGGTCGGCGATCGTCGACCGGATCCCGTCTGCCCCCACCACAATCCTCGCCTCCGCCCGAAAAGCCTGACCATCGCGCCGACGACCGACCAGGCCCCTCACCCTCCCCGTGCGATCGCGAACCACGTCGGCGATGGCGACCCCGAACTGAGCATCGGCACCAGCGGCGACCGCGGCATCCACCAGGATCGGGTCGAGCACAGTCCGGCGGGGGGCGTACAGCGCGCTCACCCCGTGCGTCGCCTTGATCGGGACGCGGATGACGCGGCTGTCGTAGCGGAAGGTGGCCTGCCGCACCGGCGGCGTGCTCGCGCTGATCACTCGCTCGAGCAGTCCCCACCGGCACAGCTGAAGCACCCCGGCACGCATGAGCGCATGCGTGGACAGCGTGTCGGTGCCATAGGCGGCGCGGTCCACGAGCAGCACCTTCAGCCCGGCGCGGGCCAGCAGGAGGGCGGTGGACGCGCCAGCAGCGCGGGCGCCGACCACGGCCACGTCGTACGTCATCCGGCGTCAACCTCGATCGATACCGGCACGCCGTTGGTCAGCAGGTCGTACACCGCTGAGCGGCGGCGCGACTGCTCGACGACGGCGCGGAGCTTGTCCGGGTCGTCGCCCCGCAGCGCGAAGTGGACCGAGACCTGCTTGAAGCCGTTGCGCGCGTCGTCGGAGAGGCCCAGGATGCCGCGCAGGTCGATGTCGCCCGTGACCCGAGTGGTCACCTGGTCGAGGTTCACGCCGCGCGCCGCGGCGATGTTGGCCAGGCCCGATGCCAGGCATGCGGCGAGGGCGTGGAGGACGTACTCGACGGGGGTCGGGCCGTTGTCGTTGCCGACCAGCACGGCCGGATGGTCGGCGTCGTACGTCCACGTCGACGCGTGCGTCATCTCCTGCTTGCAGCCATGGAAGTCGTGGATCGTCGACCTGTTGTGCGTTCCGCTCACCCACTCGTTCGTCACGCGGAACTGGAACTCGGCGAGCTCCGGGTCGCCCTTGACCGCGTCGAGCGTCGCGAACAGCGCGGGCGTGTCCACGCCGTTGCGGACCGGGTTGTCCCTCGTCGTCATGGAAGTGGCGCTCATGGTGTGCTCCTGTCGGTGATGTGGCCCGCCCTCCGTGGCCGGGCCCGTGACATCGAGAGTCGCCGTGCACCGCGCGCCGGCACATCAGTGCTCACTACCGATGTGCACTACCTACGCGCTTCGTACCCCGCCACCTAGGGGCACACTGGGTGCCATGAGTGGCACGGGTGCCACGGGTGCGGCCTGGACCACGGTGACCGCGCGCGAGGGGGAGGTGCTCGCGCTGGTCGGCCGGCATATGACGAACGCTCAGATCGCGGCGGAGCTCTTCATCTCCGTGCGCACGGTCGAGGCGCACGTTGCGGCGCTCCTGCGCAAGACCGAGCTGCCCGACCGGCGTGCCTTGGCCCGGCACGCCGCGTCGCATTTGGCCGGGGGTGGCGCGCTCCCGGTGCCGGTGACCACGTTCGTAGGGAGGGTGGACGAGCGTGCCGCCCTGGCGCGCACGCTCGGCGAGCATCGCCTGGTCACGGCGATCGGGGCCGGAGGGATCGGCAAGAGCCGACTGGCCCTCAGCGTCGCCACCGACCTCGCCTCGGAGCGCCGGGACGGCGCATGGTTCGTCGACCTCGTGCGGGTCACCGATCCGGCCGGGGTGGTCGGGGCTGTGGCCGATGCCGTTGGCACGTCGCAGCAGTGGGCATCGAAGCCAGAGGCCGCGTTGGTCGCCGCGATGGCCCGCCGCGACGGGGTTCTGGTGCTGGACAACTGCGAGCACCTGCTCGACGGCGTCCGGGACTGCGTCGAGCTGATCGTCAACGGATGTCCCGAGGTAACGGTGCTGGCGACGAGCCGGATCCGGCTGCTGGTGCCCTACGAGAGCCTGTACCCAGTGCCTGGGCTCGCGGTGGATGACGCGGTGGAGCTGTTCCGGGCCCGCGTCGGCGAGGCTACGGGCGAGGTCGTCACCGATACCGCTCGAGTCGCTGGGCTGTGCCAGATGCTGGACGGCGTGGCGCTCGGGATCGAGCTGGCCGCCTCGCGATACCCGGCCCTCGGCCTCGACGGGCTGGAGGCTGGACTCCGCGAGCCGCTGCGCATTCTAACCGTCGGCGGCCACACCGCCGGACGGCACCGCTCGCTGCGCGACACCATCAGCTGGAGCATCGATCTGCTCGACTCCGCCGACCGGGCGTTGCTACGGCGGGTTGCCGTCTTCGCCTCGTGGTTCGACGTCGATGCCGCGTATGCCGTGGCCGCACCGTCGAGGAGCCGCGCCGCGGCCGCCGACGGCCTTGCGCGTCTGGTGGATCACAGCCTGCTGCTCGTCGACCGCAGGGCGGAGACTCGATACCGCGCGCTGGAGACGATCCGGCAGTACGGCCAGGAGCAGCTCGACGCAACGCATGAGCGCCACGAGATCGAGCTGCGCCACGAGGCGTTCTGCCGCGCCAGGCTCGTCGACATCGCGACAGCGGAACCCGACGATGCGTGGTGCATGAGGCTCGACCGGGTTGTCGATGACGCCAGGGCCGCGTTGCTGCGTTGTGCCACGCACCATGGCCACCCTGCCCAGGCCGCTGAGCTGGCCGCTCGGCTGGCCGAGCAGCTCTGGCTCCGCGGCCGAGTCATCGAGGCTCAGCGCTTGTTCGAGCAGGCTGCCGAGTGGGACCCGGCACCGGAACAACGGATCGCACACCTGCGGAACGCCGCTGGAGCAGCGGGAACGGGGTATGCGGGAAACGACATGGTGCGGCTGCTCCGTCGAGCCGCGGACCTCGCTCTGTCGCTGGGCGACACCCCCGGCGCCGCTCGCGACCTCGCGTGGATGTCGCTGATGGTGGTTCGGGCGCCGGGCATCATGTCGGAGCGCCCTACGCCCGACGAGGGTGCGGCTCGCATCGCGGAGGCCACCGCGTACTCGGACGGATCAGACACGGTCGAGGCGGTCGTAGCCGTGGCGCAGGCTTTCGCCGACTACGTCGACCTCACCGTGCCTCGGGCGGAGCAGGTGGTCGAGCTGGCAGGCCGAGTGGGTGACCCGGTCCTCCAGGACGCTGCGCTGGACCTGTTGACCGCATTGCATCTTCGGTTCAACGACCTCCCGTCCGCGGTCGAGACGGTGGGCCGTAGGGACGCGCTGGTGGGCTCGATGCCCATGGTGCCGCGCGCGGGGTTCGAGCACAGCGATCACCTCCAGTACGGGTCCGAGGTCCTGCTTGCGGCCGGTGACCTGACCGGTGCAGTCGAGTACGCCGACCGCCTCGCTCACCTGCCATTCCACCGAGACGGGGACTTTCTCGGCATAGCCCGCCGGCTCAAGGTCAAGGCCCTGGCAGGTCGGTTCGACGATGTCCTACGCGACGCAGCCGGCTTCCGGTCGAGCTGGGATCGCGATGGCCGTCCGGTCGTGCCGAACGTCGCAAGCTGCGCCCACGCCGTGGCCATGGTGCACGGAATCCTCGGTGACGACGCACGCCGCGCCGACTGGGTGCGGGTCACGGAGGACCTGATCGGCGGGCAACCGGCCATCGACCGATTCGCCTGGGAGATGACCTTCGACGCCATGGTGGATCTACATCGGGGAGACGAGGCGAGCGCCTTACGCCGCCTCGCGGTCGACGTCGACGACGGGGCTACCTGGTGGCACGGCGGTCAGACGCTGTTCCGACCGTGGTATGCCGCAGTCTGGGCAGAGTCGGCCGTGCTTGCGCGCCGGGACGATGCAACGAACCGCATCGGACGCGCCCGCCGGGCTACGCGGGGCAACCCGATCACCGCTGCAATGGTGGATCGCGCCGCAGCGATCGCCGCAGGGGACCGCGCTGGGGTCCTCGAGCTCACCGGGACGTTCGCGGCGCTCGGATGTCCCTACCAGGCTGAGCGGACCCGCGTCCTCGCCGGGGGAGACCCGATGGGGTCGCGGCGGTGAACCGCGCTGCTCCCGCCGCAGCCACACGGATCTCTCACGAGATCTGGCTGCGGCGCTCAGCTGCCGGGCGACGCTCGCCGACTGACCAGGCCCGACTCGTAGGCCAGCACGACGAGCTGGGTGCGGTCGCGCGCGTCCAGCTTCATCAGGAGCCGGCTGACATGGGTCTTCACGGTCGCCGCGGACACGAACAGTGCCTCGCCGATCTCCCGGTTCGAGAGCCCGCGCGCGACCAGGCCGAGCACCTCTCGCTCACGGTCGGTCAGGGCACCCAGCGACTGCGGCACGGCAGTTGGGACGCCCGGCTCCGACGTCCCCCGTCTGACGAACTCCTCGATGAGCTGCCGGGTCGCGGTCGGTCCGAGCAGGGAGTCTCCTCGCGCAATGACGCGTATGCCGTCGAGCAGGCCCGCCGGGGGCGTGTCCTTGACGAGGAACCCGCTCGCCCCGGCGCGCAGCGCCGCGAAGACGTACTCGTCGAGGTCGAAGGTGGTCAGCACGAGCACCTTTGTCGCGCAGTCGAGCTCGCTGATCTTGCGGGTCGCGGCCAGGCCGTCCATGACAGGCATCCGGATGTCCATGAGCACCACGTCCGGCGCGAGCGACTCCACGAGATCGAGCGCCTCAGCACCGTCGGCCGCTTCGCCGACCACCTCGAGATCGGGTGCCGAGTTGACCAGCAGCACGAACGCGCCGCGCACGAGCGCCTGGTCGTCCGCGACCACGACCCGGATGTGCTCTGCCGCGGTCATCGCGATGCCGGGACTCGAGGAAGGACTGCTCGCACCCGGAACCCACCGCCCGCCAGCGGCCCCGCCTCGAACGTGCCGCCGTAGAGCGCGATGCGCTCTCGCATCCCGGCCAGCCCGTGTCCGCCGGACTCGACGGGAGCATCGCGACGCTCAGCCGACGTGCGTCCCTCGTCGGTCACCTCGATCGTCATGCAGTCGTCGGTCATCCCCAGGCGCACGTGCGCGACGGGCCCGCCGTGCCGGAGCACATTCGTCAGTGACTCCTGCACGACGCGGTATGCCGTCAGGTCGAGGGAGGCAGGCAACCTTACGTCGGCGGGGCGGTCGAGCAGCACGCCGAGTCCCGACCGTCGCACCTCGGCCACGAGGTCGTCGAGGTCGGCGAGCCCGTGTGCCGGCCGCACGTCGACGGGTTCCGTCCCGTCCCGCAACACGCCGAGCATCCGCCGCATCTCCGTCAGCGCGTCGCGCGACGTCGACTCGATGACATCGAGCGCGGCGCGAGCGCTGGCGACGTCCGTGTCGATGACGTGCGCGCCGACGCCCGCCTGCACGGCGATGAGGGACATCGAGTGGGCGACGACGTCGTGCAGCTCCCGGGCGATCCGGAGCCGCTCGGCGGCGACCGCGGCGCGTTCGCGTTCGGCGCGTTCGCGTTCGACGAGGAGGGCCCGCTCCTCGAGCGCTGCCCACCGCAGACGCCGCTGCCTGAGGTTGTGGGCCCCCAGCCACGCCACCAGAGCTGCCAGGAGCGTCGCGGCCCAGTCGCTCGGACCCGCCACGCCGGGCGGCTGCAGCGCCAGCGCGGCGACGAGTGCGACGAGGGTGGCAACGAGCGAGATGACCGACTCTCGGCGGCGACCACCGTGCAGGGTGATGCCGAACAGCACGGCGAAGACGCCGAGCGCTGGGTACGGCGCGAAGTGCGCCGCCGACCAGGCGACGAGCGCGGCCAGGGCCACGGCCAGGGCCGCGGACGGATACCGGCGGTGGACGGCATACGGGGCACTGAGTCCTATCGCGAGCAACCAGGCGGCCCCGTCGGCGGGGCGCTGCCCCGGCATGACACGGCCCGGGAACGACAGGACGAGCAGAGCCAGGAGCACGGCCGCCACGACCGCGTCGAAGACGCGCGGGTCCATGCGCGGCATCTGCCACCAGCGTCTGGCCATGCGTCCACGGTAGGCGCGCGGCTGAGGACGCGGATCGGCTTTCGGGTGTACGTCCAGAGGCGTATGCCGGGGGGCGTGAAGGTCCCCGCGTCGGCCGTGGGAGGGAGCCGGAGAACCGCCCTCGGGGCCGACGACGACGACCCGGCTCGGGGCGGACCGTGGTGGACGACCCCGAAAGGGGAGCACCCGACAAACTCAGGAGCCGCCATGTCCACACTGTCCTTCCACGAGCTGACGAAGCGCTACGGCGCCGTCACCGCCGTCGACGGGTTCACCGCCGTGGCGATGCCCGGCCGGGTTACCGCCTTCGTGGGGCCCAACGGCGCCGGCAAGACCACGAGCCTGAAGATCCTGCTCGGCCTCGCCGAGCCGACGAGCGGCACCGCCACCATCGGCGGCGTCGCGTACCGCGACCTGCAGTACCCGACCCGCGTCGTCGGGGCCGTCCTCGACCAGGGGTTCCACCCCAACCGGTCCGCCCGCAACCATCTGCGGATCGCCGCGCTCCAGGCGGGCGTCGACCCCGGCCGCGCCGACGAGCTGCTCCAGCGCTTCGGCCTCGGGGGAGCTGCGCGACGGCGCGTCGGCGGCTACTCCCTCGGCATGCGGCAGCGTCTGGCGCTGGCATCGGCCCTGGTCGGAGACCCATCGGTGCTGGTGATGGACGAGCCGCTCAACGGGCTCGACCCGGACGGCATCCGGGAGATGCGTCGGTTCCTGCGTGGCTTCGCCGACCGCGGCGGCACCGTGCTGCTCTCCAGCCACCTGCTCAGCGAGGTCGAGGCCGTCGCCGACGACCTCATCGTGATCAGCAACGGCCGGCTCGCTGCCGCCGGGCAGCTCGCAGACCTCGTCGCCGACAGCGACCTCGAGTCGCTCTTCCAGAGCGTCACCCACCCCACCCACGCCGCCACTGCCGAGGAGTCCTGGTCATGACCCGTCTCATCGTTCTCGAGCTGCACAAGCTCCGGACCACGCCCGCCGCGTGGGTCAGCCTCGCGGTCACGGTGGTGCTCGGAGCGGTGTCGGTCGCCTCCAACGCGCTGGTCCCCAACCCCGGCGGCCCGCCGTTCGGCTCGACCGACCAGGTCAACCACGCCCTGTCCGTGGCGGCGCTGACCTCGATGGTCATGCTCGCCATCGGCATCATCATGATGGCGGGGGAGTACCGCACCCGGACCATCGTCTCGACCTACCTCGCCACCCCGCGCCGGGGCAGGGTGCTCGCCGCCAAGCTCGTCACCGCCGCCGGTCTGGGTGCCATCCTCGGCGCGACGGTCTTCGGCATGGCGCTGCTCGAGGCGCACATCGTGTACGGCGCCCGCGGCGTCGAGTCGCTGCCGGTCGACGTGACCCAGCTGTGGGTCGGGGCCACGGTGTCGTCGGCCTTGTGGGGGATGCTCGGCGTGGCCGTCGGCGCGATCACCCGCAACACCGTCGCCGCCATCCTCGGCAGCCTCGCGTGGGCCCTCTTGGTGGAGACCGGAATCCTCGCGACCGCCGCGCCCGACATCGCCAAGTGGATGCCCGCCGGTGCGGCGCTGGCCCTCACCAGCGTCGGTAGCGCCGGCTCGGCACTGCTCTCGCCCGTGGCGTCGGCGGCGGTCCTGACCGGGTGGGCCATCGCGTTGTCAGCCGTCGCCGCGCGGTTCACCCTGAGTCGCGAATCCCACTGAGAGACAAGCCGAAGGGCCGCCCGATCCGAGATCGGGCGGCCCTTCCCGGCCTCGCCCTAGCCGCCGGCGACGAGCTCGTCGAGCCGTGTCTCGAGCCGCCTGGCGAGCCCTCCTGGATCGGGCAGAGCGTCGGGGTCGGCCACGACGGTGACACCCAGGCTCCCGGCATACGACAGCACGTCGAACGTCACCGAAGTGTTGCCCGGCGTGACCGCTACCGGCACGACCCGGCTCACCTCGCAGCCGCCGAAGGCGAGTGGCCGCGAGGGCCCGCGCACGTTGGTGACGAAGGTGTGCACCAGTCGCTGGTGGTCGATGAAGAGCCGGAAGGCACCGACCTGCGCGAGGGCACGGAACGCCAGGCCCAGGGGGCCGGCGGAGGCCGCCCGTGGCCGCCCGCGCTGGGCGCGCGACTGCTCGGCCACCGAGCGCAGCCGCTCCAGCGCGCTGGACCCGGCGCCCGGGATTCGGAACGGGACGACGCCGGTGCGGTTGCCGAGCTGGTCCGGACCCGCCTCGGCGCGGGACGAGTACGGCACCGACACCACAAGCGACTCGACCCGCTCGCCACGGCCCTCCAGGACGTCCGTCATCGCGCTCACGACGGCGGCCAGGACGATGTCGTTGACCGTGCAGCCGTGCCGGTGCGCCGCCGACACGGCAGCCTCGAGCGGCAGCTCGACCAGGCCGAGGCGCCGGCGCGGGCCAGACGGGCGGTTGAGGGACGTGTGCGACACGAGCCGCGGACGTTGCCGCCCGATCCCGAGGGCCCGGAGGCCGGCTCCTGAAAGTCGAGCCCTGGCTCCCGCATGACGGAGGCCGTCGAGGCGCGCCTGCCAGGCGTCGGTCGCGAGCTCGGCCACCGTCGGCGAGGTATGCCGCGTGCCCGGGTGCGCGGGACGTGGCTCGGGGTGCGCCTGGCCGGCGTCCACCGTACGTCCGGCGACGGCCGCATGATCGGCGAGCGCCGCATGATCGGCGAGGGCCGGCTGGTTGGCGAGCGCCGGCGGGTCGGCGAGCGCCGGCGGGTCGGCGAGCGCCGCATGATCGGCGAGGGCCGGCTGGTTGGCGAGCGCCGGCGGGTCGGCGAGCGCCGGCGGGTCGGCGAGCGCCGCGAGGACGGCCAGGCCACCTATGCCGTCGGCCACGACGTGGTGGGCCACGATGACCAGGGCCGCCCGGCTGTAGCCGATCCCGTTGACCCAGTGGGCAGTCCACAGCGGACGGTCCCGCTGGAGGGGGGTGCAGGCCCGCGCTGCGGCATACTCCCAGAGGCCGGACTCGCCACCCTCGCCGTCGACCCGTTCGAAGTGCAGCTGGCCCTCGATCTCGAACCGGTCGTCGTCCACCCAGTAGGGACGGCCGCAGCCCGGCGGCGCGTGCCGCAGGCGCTGGCGCAGGCGGGGGACCGAGCCCACCCGCTCGCCGAGGAGCCTCGTGACCTCCCGGTGCGCCAGCACCTCGCCGCCGTCCACCACGAGGACGGCGGCGACGTTCATCGGCGCCGGGCCGCGGTCTGTGACCAGTGCCGTGAGGTCGTTAGGGCTGAGCCGATCGATCGGCCCACCGACCCGGGCGACCGCCCGACCCGTGCCGTGCGGAGTCGATGTGTCCACACCCCGACCGTAGGTCCGCGCCGGCCGTCCGCCACCGGTTTGGCCGATGATCCGGGACCGGGTGCGGTGCCGCCGACCGGCTTCAGGAGACGAGGGGGTTCTCGACAGTTCCGGCGAGGGCGGCGTCGAGCGACTCCTGGTTGCTGAAGAACATCGGTCGACCCGCTCCGGCAAGGACGAGGTCGCGCAGGCTGCCCAGTATGTACTGCCCCCAAGCGGTGTTGCACACGTCGTAGCACTCGACATCGTTGGACAGGCCGACGTGCGTGAAGGTCAGCTTCGTGCGACCGGCAGGCCCGTCGGGCTGGGTGATCTCGAACCGCACCGTCGTGCCGGTCCACTCGTGCTTGTCCTCGGGGAACGACAGGTAGCTGTCGACGCAGACCCACTCGACGAGCTCGCCCGGGATGAGCTCGGTCGTGCGGAACTTCGTGTAGTGGATGTCGGGCACGACGTAGACCCACTCGGCGCCGACGGTGTGGGTGTCGCCGACCAGGTTGCCCCACCAGGCGCGGACGTCGGTGATGGCGTCGAAGACCTGGTGCGGCGACTGGTCGACGCTGAACGTGTGGGTGAGGTTGCTGCTCATGGGTGGTGCCCCTCCGGTGCGCTTGGGATACGTACTTGCTTGATGCAAGTGACCCTAGAACGCAGCACTTTCATGATGCAAGTGATTTGGCCTACTCTTCTTCCATGCTCGGCAAGACATACGACTCCCAGGTCTGCTCCCTGGCCCGCGCGCTCGAGCTCGTCGGGGAACGGTGGAGCCTGCTGATCCTGCGCGACGCGGTCTTCGCCGGCGTGACGCGGTTCGGCGACTTCCAGCACAACCTCGGCATCGCGACCAACGTGCTCTCGACCCGGCTCGAGGCGTTCGTCGCCGCCGGGATCATGCAGTCCGACGATGGGGAGTACGTGCTGACAGACAAGGGACGTGACCTCGCACCGGCCATGGTCGCGCTGACGCACTGGGGTGACCGGTGGGCGGCGCCCGGCGAGCCGCCGATCGTCTACCTGCACGACGACTGCGGCGGGCAGGTGCACGTGGAGGCCGTGTGCCAGACGCACGGAGCTGTGCCCGCGGCCGAGATCGGTGTCCGACCCGGCCCCGGGATGCCGGCCGAGTACCTCGCCGACCGCAGACCCAGACCCTCCTGATCGCGGCCGGCTGCGCCGCAGCAGGCGCGCTCACCGAGCTGGGCTGTGGCGTCATGGTCGTCGCACGCGATGCTCGGCGACAGGAGCCTTGTCCTATGCCGGACCTGGCTGGCCCTGTCGATAGGGGTACCGGCAGGGGCTGCCACGACGTCTCTCGGCTATCTAGCGTGGAGACCGTGAACCCCAAGGACGAGCTCCGCGACTTTCTGGTGACCCGCCGGGCGCGGCTGACCCCCGAGCAGGCCGGGCTGCCCGTGTACGGGTCGAACCGCCGCGTCACCGGCCTGCGTCGCGAGGAGGCGGCGCTGCTGGCCGGCATCAGCGTGGAGTACTTCACCAAGCTCGAGCGCGGCAACGTCGGCTCGGTGTCCGACACTGTCCTGGACGGTGTCGCCCATGCCCTGCAGCTGGACGAGGCCGAACGTGACCACCTCTACCGCCTGGTCCGGTCGGCCGCGACGGGCAGGCCGACCCGCACGGCGCCGTCGCGTCGGCGCGTCAGGCCCACCATCCAGCGGATGCTCGACCTGATGCCGACGCCGGCCTACCTCCGCAACGGCCGCTTCGACATCCTTGCCGCGAACGACCTCGGCCGAGCCCTGTACAGCCCGATCTTCGAGGAGTCCGACCACCCGAACACAGCCCGGTTCGTGTTCCTCAACCCGGACGCCGCGGAGTTCTTCACCCACTACGAGAGGGTCCAGGGCGACGCTGTCGCGTACCTGCGCGCCGAGGCCGGCCGCGACCCCTACGACAAGGAGCTGCAGGACCTCATCGGCGAGCTGTCCACGCGCAGTGAGAGATTCCGGCAGCTGTGGGCGGCGCACGACGTCCGCTACCACCGCTCCGGCACCAAGAGCTTCCACCACCCGCTCGTCGGCGAGATCACCCTCGACTTCGAGGCGTTCACGCTGCCCGGCGACGAGGGCCAGCGCCTGAACGTCTACACGGCCGCACCCGACAGTCCGGCCGCGGACGCCATCGCCCTGCTCGCCAGCTGGACGACGACACCCAGCGCACCCACCGCACCGACCGCCCCCTTGTCAGGGCCCGCGCCTTCTGTCGGCGCTCGACACGAAGGGCAAGCATGAACTACCGACCGCTGGGACGCACTGGCGTCCACGTCAGCCCACTGTGCCTCGGCGCCATGATGTTCGGCCCCTGGGGCAACCCGGACGTCGATGACTCCGTTCGCATCATCCGCCGGGCTCTCGATGCCGGCATCAACATCATCGACACCGCCGACGTGTACTCCGCCGGAGAGTCCGAGCGCATCGTCGGCAAGGCTCTCAAGGGACGCCGCGACGAGGTCGTGCTGGCCACCAAGTTCTTCATGCCGATGGGCGATGACCCCAACCACCGCGGCGGGTCCCGCCGGTGGATCATGCGCGCCGTCGAGGACTCCCTGGCTCGGCTCCGCACCGACCACATCGACCTCTACCAGGTGCACCGGCCCAGCCCGGACACCGACGTCGAGGAGACGCTGTCGGCCCTGACCGATCTCGTGCGCCAGGGCAAGGTCCGCTACATCGGATCGTCGTCGTATGCCGCCAGCCAGATCGTCGAGGCCCAGTGGGTCACCCGCGACCGGGGTCTCGAGCGGTTCAAGACCGAGCAGCCGCCCTACTCGATCCTCGTGCGCGGCATCGAGGCGGACGTGCTGCCCACCGCGCTCCGGCACGGCATGGGCATCCTGACCTACAGCCCCCTTGCCGGGGGATGGCTCTCGGGCCGGTGGCGCAAGGGCGCTGACGCCCGGCCCACCTCCACCGCGCGGCCCAGCGCCCGGTTCGACATGTCCAGCCCCGCCAACCAGCGCAAGCTCGACGTCGTCGAGGAGCTCGCGCAGCTGGCCGAGGAGGCAGGTATGCCGCTCATCGAGCTGGCCATCGCGTTCGCGGTCAGCCACCCCGGTGTCACCGCAGCCATCGTCGGGCCACGCACCATGGACCAGCTGGAAAGCTACCTGCCCGCCGCCGAGCGCACCTTGACCACAGACGTCCTGGACCGCATCGACGAGCTCGTCGCGCCAGGGGTGACCCTCAACCCTGACGACAACAGCTACGGCGACCAGGAGCTCCGGCCCGACCAGCGCCGCCGCTGACCAGCGGGCTCTCGGGCCGACAAGCAGACACCCTCCCGGAAAGGACCCCTGATGCAGACCCTGACGCTCAACAACGGCGTCCGTATGCCGGCCCTCGGCCTGGGCGTCTTCCAGACGCCTTCCGACGAGACCCGCGCCGCCGTCACTGCAGCGATCGAGCTCGGCTACCGACACATCGACACGGCTGCGGCATACGGCAACGAGCGCGAGGTCGGCGACGCTATCCGCGACTCCGGCATCCCGCGGGACGAGATCTTCGTCGAGACCAAGGTCTGGATCAGCGACTACGGGCGCGACGAGACCCTGCACGCCTTCGACAAGAGTGCCCGCAAGCTGGGCGTCGACCAGGTCGACCTCCTCATCCTCCACCAGGCGTTGCCGAGCAACTTCGACAAGACCCTCGCGGCCTATGGCGCGCTGGAGACGCTCCTGGCCGACGGCTTGGTCCGCGCCATCGGCGTCAGCAACTTCATGGTCGACCACATCCGCGCGCTGCTCGAGGTCGCGTCGGTCGTCCCGGCGGTCAACCAGCTCGAGATCCACCCGTACTTCCAGCAGCGGGAGGTCCAGGACGTAGACGCCGAGCACGGCATCCTCAACCAAGCGTGGTCACCCATCGGCGGCATCACCTTCTATCGCGACAGCGGCCACACCAGCGCGCTCGAAGACCCCGTCATCGGCAGAGTCGCCGAGGCCCACGGCAAGTCGCCCGCTCAGGTCATGCTTCGCTGGGGCCTCCAGCACGGCCGATCCGTCATACCCAAGTCCACCAAGCCCGCGCGGATCGCCGAGAACATCGACGTCTTCGACTTCATGCTCACCGAGGACGAGCTCGCCGCCATCGACGGCCTCGACACCGGCAGGCGTGGTGGCCCAGAGCCCGAGGACATCAGCCTGGCCAAGCACGGGCTGCCGATCCCCGAGGCCTGAGCCCCGGCGGCATGATGACCTCGAGGTCCCCGGTGTTGGAGTCGTCGCCATGGGCGCCGTTGCGGCAGCGAACTTTCGCGGTGCTGTGGGTCGGGGTGCTGATCTCCGGCATGGGGACCTGGATGCAGACCGTGGGTGCGCAGTGGCTGCTGGTCGACGCCCCGGGTGCGGCGGCGGTGGTGGCGCTGGTGCAGGCGGCGAACACGTTGCCGGTGATGCTGCTGGCGTTGCCGGCAGGGGTGCTGGCGGACTCCTTCGACAAGCGATGGCTGCTGTTCGGCGTGCAGGTGTACTTCCTGGTGGCGGGGGTCGCGCTGTTGGCGCTGACGCTCATCGGGCGGATGCCGCCGTCGCTGCTGCTGGCGTTCACGTTCCTGCTCGGGGCTGGTGCGGCGGTGCAGCTGCCTGCCTGGCAGGCCAGCACCCCGGAGCTGGTCCCGCGTCCACAGATCCGGTCGGCGGCGCGGCTGGAGATGGTCGGCGTCAACGTGTCCCGGGCCGCCGGCCCGGCGCTCGCCGGCATGGTGCTCGCGAGATTCGGCGTGCCGACGGTGTTCGCGTTGAATGCGCTGTCGGTGATCCCGCTGGCGGTCGCGCTGCTGTTCTGGCGCCGCGTCCCCACCGAGACCACGTCGACTCGGGAACGGTTCTGGCCGGCGCTGCGGGCCGGTGGCCGGTACGCGTGGCATGACCTGGCTGCACGCCGGATCCTGGTCCGGCTGTCCCTGTTCCTGTTGCCGGCGTCGGGACTGTGGGCGCTACTTCCGCTGATCGCCTCGCGACAGCTGGGCGTCGGGCCGGGCGGGTACGGGGTGATGTTCGCCGCCCTGGGGATCGGGGCGATCGCGGGTGCGCTGGTGCTGGGCCGGGTCCGGCTGGTCCTGTCGACCAACGCCACACTGACCGTGGCAGGGGTGCTGATGTCTGCAGCTCTGCTGGCGACCGTGAGGACTTCGAGCTTCGGCCTGACGCTGGTGATCCTGGTTGCCGCGGGCCTGTCCTGGACGACGACGATCTCGACGCTGGTGGGGGAGCTGCAGCTGTTCCTGCCGCGCTGGGTGATGGCGCGCGGTATGGCGATCTGGACGATGGTCTTCACCGGATGCCAGGCGGTCGGCGCCCTGATCTGGGGCGTCGTCGCCGCGCGCGTCGGGCTGGTCGCGTCGTTCACGGTCTCGGCTCTGCTGGCCTTGGTGGCCGTTGGCATCGGTCTGGTCCGGCGCGTGCCCGATGCGGGCGCCGACGACCTGGACCCGGTCGCCTACTGGGGCGAGGCCCGCGTCGCCCTGCCGCCGGACCCGGCGACCGGGCCGGTGCAGGTCGCGGTGAGCTACACGATCGCGCTCGAGCGGGAGCAGCAGTGGCTGGCCGCGATGCAGCAGCTGCGACGATCCCGGCTGCGCACGGGTGCGATCCGGTGGGAGCTGTCCCGCGACGCTGAGCACCGTGACCGGTTCGTGGAGCAGTTCTGGGTTGCGACCTGGGAGGAGCACCTGCGCCAGCACGAGGGCAGGCTGACCGGTGCCGACCAGGCGGTCGAGCAGGCCGCGCTCGGCTTCTCCGACCCGCCGGCGACGGCCATCCACCTCCTGCCCCCGTGACGCCCATCGACCCGTCGAGTGAGCACTCCGTCCCACGCGCCCCAGCCGGATGCCGCCCCCAGACCCGTCGAGTGGGCGCCCCGTCACACGCGTCACCGTTGCCCTGTGACTGTTGCCTGTGACGGGTGGGACTGAGCGCCCACTCGACGGAAGGGTCGGCCGGGCTGGGTGGTGAGCGGGGCGGGACGGTCGAGTGAGCACTCCGTCCCACGCGCCCCAGCCGGATGCCGCCCCCAGACCCGTCGAGTGGGCGCCCCGTCACACGCGTCACCGTTGCCCTGTGACTGTTGCCTGTGACGGGTGGGACTGAGCGCCTACTCGACGGAAGGGTCGGCCGGGCTGGGTGGTGAGCGGGGCGGGACGGTCGTCCGGGAACTGTGACGGGTGGGAACGAGCGCCCACTCGACGGCGGCCATGACCAACCGGGACGCGCCGCCGCCATCGCTTTAGGTGGGCGGCTCAGACCACCTCGACGGTGACGCCGGCCGCCCGCAGGTCCGCCACGGCGGCGGGATCGGCGGACTCGTCGGTGACGAGGACGTCGATCCGGCTGGCCGGGCAGATCCGCGCGAACGCGCGGTCACCCAGCTTGGCACCTGTGGCGACGACCATCACGCGTTCGGCGCGCCGGACCATGAGCGAGTTGATGCCGGCCTCGCCCTCGTGCCGGCAGGTGGCGCCGGCCTGGGCCGAGACGGCGTCGACGCCGATCACCGCGGTATCGAGCCACAGCTCGCCGAGGACCATCGAGGCCAGCGGGCCGGTGAGCTCGTAGGACTCCGGCCGTGCGACCCCACCCAGCGACACGCAGCGCACGAACGGTCGCAGCACCATCTCGGTGGCGATGTTGAGGGCATTGGTGACGACAGTGATCGCAGGGTGCGTGGACGACTCTGCGAGGTCGGACCGCGCTGCCAAGCGGCGCGCCACCGCGCTCGTCGTCGTCCCGCCGTTGAGCCCGACGACCGTGCCCTCCAGGAGGATGTCGGCGGCATAGGTCGCGACGCGCTCCTTGGCGCTGTCGCTGCCGGCCTGCTTGTACCGAGCGGGGAGATCGTAGGCGACAGCCGTCGCGACGATGCCGCCGTGGGTGCGGGTGGCCAGCTGCTGTGCGGCCAGGTCGCCGAAGTCGCGGCGGACGGTGGCCTCGGAGGCGCCGAGCGACTCCGCGGCCTCGGCGACGCTGAGCCGTCCGCGCTCGGCGAGCAGTCCGAGCAGGGTGCTCCAGCGCGAGCCGCGGTCGGCGGCCCTGGACCGTTGTGCGGTCATGACCGCTCCCGGACGGAGTTGAGGGCGCGGCGGCCATGGTCGATGGCTTTGGTGATCGGAATCAAGCGCCTTTCCCCTCTATCCATCAATGTGTGGCGCGCAACGCGCTCGCGATGAGTGGTTGTGCCTGCTGGCGTGCCTGTCGCCAAGACCTTGACTGATTGATTTCGATCGGGAGGGGTTCGAATCAGTCGAATCTAATCACATTTGTCGCTGAATGTGAACGCGGCGCGCGTGTCGTCGTCCCTCCACGTGGTCTCGGGCATGACCCGCATGGGCATGCCTCGCGCGCGTCCGTCGCCGCGGCACCACCGACGCCGGATGGGAGGCGGCCCGCCTCCGCACTCGGCCGGGCTCGTCTACTTCAGCGTGCCCTGGGAGAGTGAACCCTGGAGCTGTCGCTGCGAGAAGATGTAGACCGCCAGGACGGGGACGATGGTGATGACCACGGCCGCGAAGAGCTGGCCGAAGTCCACGGCATACCCCGCCTGCGAAGCGAACCGCGCCATGCCCTGGGACAGCACGTAGTTGTCCTCGTTGGTGTTGAGGGCGATCGGGAGCAAGAACTGGTTCCACAGCCCGAGGAAGTTGAAGATGGCGATCGCCACGATCCCCGGCCGCGCCATGGGGACCATGACCTGGGCGAACGTGCGCCACTCCCCGGCGCCGTCGAGCTCGGCGGCCTCGGCGATCTCCTGTGGGAGGGCCCGGAAGAAGGGATAGAGAAAGAACACGGTGAACGGGAACGCGAACGCGACGTACGTGGCCACGAGTCCTGGCAGCGTGTTCAGCAGCCCGGCGTTCTTCAGCACGAAGAACAGCGGCACGATCGCGAGGAAGATCGGGAAGGTCAGACCGGCGAGGATGAAGTAGTAGACGACGCCGCTGCCGGGGAACGGGTACCGGGCGAGGGAGTATGCCGCAGCGGAGCCCAGGACCATGACGATGACCAGTGCCGAGGTCACGACGATGACCGAGTTGAGCATGTACCGGCCGATGTGCGAGTCGGTCCAGGCGCCGATGTAGTTGTCGAAGCTCCAGTGCTGGGGCAGCGCGAGCGGTGACTTGAAGATCTCGCCGGTGGTCTTCCACGACGACAGGAACACCCACACCAAGGGCAGGATCACGATGATCGACCACATCGTGAGGACGATGTGCGACACGGCGGTGACGGCTCGCTCGCCCCTCGGCGCCGGGCTGGGCACCTGCTCCTTCGGTGCCGTGGCCGTCGTGGCGGTGCGGGGCGGGTTGGCGACGCCCATCAGCGGTCCTTCCCCTTGGTCAGGCGGTTGACGAGGAATACGACGGCGGCGAACAGCAGCGTCAGGACCGCGAGGACCACACCCATGGCGCTGGCGAGGCCGAACTGCCCCTTCTTGAACGCGGTGTTGAACAGGTCCTGAGTCATCGTCAGGGTGGAGTTCTGCGGGCCTCCGCTGGCGTTGAGGGCGGCCATGTAGACGAACGCGTCGAGCGCGAGGATTCCGAGATAGATGTAGGCCGTCTGGATCGTCTCGCGCACCATCGGCAGGGTGACCATCATGGTCATCCGGATCCGGCCCGCGCCGTCGACCCGGGCCGCGTCGTAGAGCTCGGCCGGGATGCCCTTGATGGCCGCGATGAACAGGACCATGTAGAACCCGACGAAGCCCCAGATGATGACGAACATCGACACCGGCATCGCGGTGCTGACCTCACCCAGCCAGGCGAACGACGTGAACTGGCTCAGCCCCAGACTCGTGAGGAGTCCGTTGACCAGCCCGCTGGACGGGTCGAACATCTGCGACCAGATCAGGCCGATGACGATCGCCGGGATGGTGTACGGGAAGAAGGAGACGATCCGGTAGAAGGAGGAGTGGCCCAGGCCCCGGACTGCGCCGGTGCTCGACCCGCCCACGGTGACCAGCGTGGCCAACGCCAGCGCCAGCGTGATGCACACGAACGGTACGACGATCGCGAGCAGGAGGTTGTTGCGGACGGCCTGCAGGAAGGTGTCGTCATTGAGCAGGGCCGTGTAGTTGGAGATGCCGACGAAGTCGAACGTGTCAGAGAACCCGCTCCAGTTGGTGAGCGAGTAGATGAACGCCTGCGCGAACGGCCAGAGGACGAACACCGTATAGAACAGGAACGGGAGGCCGAGGGTCAGCAGAACGAAGGCCCGGCGCGACGCCGGCATACGTCGGCGACGCCGTTTTGACACCGTCGGTGTGCCGGTCTGTGGAATGACTGCGGTCATGGGCGCTGTCCCCTTTGCTGCTGCGGGTCGGCTGGTGCCACTAGCACGGCTGCCGGCCCACCCGGCACCGGCAGGTGGTGGACAAGAGTGTGCCCGGCCCGGCTGTGTGGCACCGGGCCGGGCACCGGGTCACTTGACCTCGACCTTCTTGACCGAGGAGTCGTTCGCGACCTTGTCGGTGATCTTCTGCAGCTCGCTGGTGAGCGCCGCTGCGTCGATCTGCCCTGAGAGGAACGCGTTCCACGGGACCAGCTGGTCCTGGTTCATGCCGTAGACATCGACGAAGTTCCACGTGAACACGTCGGTGCCGGCGTCCGCGAGCATCTTGCCCTGGGACTGCAGCGCCGTGGAGCCGAACCCGTCGGCCGGGACCGTGTCCTTGACGATCGTCGGGGCGAGCTTGGTCTTGGCGAAGTTGGTGGCCGACTCCTTGGACAGCATCGCCCGCAGGAGCTCCTTGCCACCGGCGACGTTCTTGGCCTTGCTCGGGACGACGAACGGCTCGCCGGCCGCCGAGTGCAGGGCCGTGTAGGGCAGCTTCGAGCCCGACGTGAGCGTCAGCTCGGGCGCGCCGGTCATCTTGAAGCCGTCCTTGGTCTGCTTCTTCATCTCGTTCTCGATCCACGAGCCCGAGGGGTACAGAAGGGCGGCCTGGTCGTTGCTCCACTGGGCCTGGGCGGCGGTGAACTGGGTGCCGGCGCCGCCGGGCTTCATGTAGCCGTTCTTGACGATCGTCTCGAGCGCCTTGAACACGCCCTGGACGGCCGGCAGGCTCCAGGCGTTCGGCTTGAGGTTCTCCAGTGCGAGCCGCACCTCGTCGCCGCCCTCCTTGATGGCCGAGGCGATGGCGAGCGTCTGGTAGTAGGTCGCGGCCTCCTTGCCCCAGAGCATGAGGTACTTGCCCTTGGCCTTGGCCTTGGCGCCGAGGGCGATCGCCTCGTCCCACGTCTTCGGCACGGTCCAGCCGTTCTCCTCGAAGAGGGCGGCGGAGTACCAGATGGCGTAGACGGTCTGGACGTAGTTGATGGCCGCGAGCTTGCCGTTGATGGTGCCGGGCGCCTCGACGCCCGGGTAGAGGGTGTCCTTGATGGTCGTGCCCTCGAGGTTCTTGGCCTCGAACACGTCCTTGAGGTCCTCGAGCTGGTCGACGATCGTGTTGAGGCCGATCGCGTTCGCGCCAGAGTTGTCGATGAGGTCCGGCGGGTTGCCGCCGACGAACCGCGGCTGGAGCTCCTGCGCGATCTGCGTCGAGGGCTTCACCGTCACCTTGCTGCCAGGCTGCGCCTTCTCAAGCACCGCTGCGGCGAAGGTGACGTAGTCGAAGCCGTAGCCACCGTTGAAGATGACCGCCTCGACCGTGCTGTTGGCTGCCATGCCGAACGGGTTCTTGTCGCTCTTTGCGGCGCCCGCGGCGCTCGTGTTGGTCGACGAGCCGCCGCCACTGGTCGCGCATCCTGCGAGGGACAGCGCGGGCAACACCACACCGCCCGCCAACGCCACCCGCAGGATTGTGCGCCGATCAACCTGGTGGTTGTTCCGAGGATCCATCCGCTCCCTACTTCCTGGGTCGCGCGAGGCCCGGTGCCCCGCCCGTGCTTGGCGACACGCTGGGTGCCGTGATCACCACATGGTGGAGTCAGTGATTGATTGTGTCAAGGATCTTGACCAAAGCAATCAGTAACAATCAGACTCCATTCGTGACCGCGCCCCGATCCGCCCCCTATGCGCATCGCAGGGCCCTGGTCCTGACCGGCTCCCTGCCCGGCCCGGCGAGCCCTCTGCCGGCACTCACGCCGGTGCGCGGGCCGATCACCACGCGGGTGAGCGACGAGGCCCCCTCGGACATGATGGAGCGCGTCCGACGCGGGCGCATCTCGTCACCTCTCCCGTACGGCGTCCGAAGCGACTACGACCGCGCGGACCACGAGGTGGAGCTCCAGGCCATCGAGCTCGGCAACGGCTGCATTCGCGCTCTGGTGCTGCCCTCGCTCGGTGGCCGGGTCTGGTCCCTGGTGGACGAGGCGAGTGGTCGCGAGCTGGTCCACCAGAACCCACGCCTGCGCTGGGCGAACTTCGGCCTCACCGACGCGTGGTTCGCCGGAGGCATCGAGTGGAACCTCGGCTCGACCGGCCACAGCACCACCTCCAACCTGCCCATGCACGCTGCCATCCTGGACACGCCTCTCGGCCCGGTGGTGCGCCTCTGGGAGTGGGAGCGGACACGCGACCTCGTCCTGCAGGTCGACCTGTGGCTCACCGGCTCCCGCCTGATGGCATCCACCCGCGTGCTCAACCCGGACCCCGAACCCAAGCCCCTCTACTACTGGACCAACATCGCCGTGCCGGAGACGCCGGGAACCCGGGTCCTCGTGCCCGCCGACAGCGCCTGGCGCACGGACTACGCGGGCGTGCTCGAGCGGGTGAACGTGCCGTTTCCCGACGGCCCGGTCGACGTCAGCGTGCCCAGCGCCAGCCGGTATGCCGCCGACTACTTCTACGAGGTCGGTGACCAGGAGGGCCGGCTGGTCACCGCCGTGGAACCCGACGGTCGTGGGATCGCCCAGACGTCCACAGCGGCCCTTCGCGGTCGAAAGCTGTTCCTGTGGGGGCATGGACCCGGTGGCCAGCACTGGCAGGACTGGCTTGGCATCAAGGGGACCCGCTACCTAGAGATCCAGGCGGGTGTCTGCCCGACCCAGCTCGAGCACGACCTGCTCGACGGGTTCGCCAGCAGGACGTGGACGGAGGCGTTCGCGCCGCTGGAGCTCGACCCTTCCGTCGTGGCGGCGGACTACGGCGCTGCGGCGGGTGCCGCACGTGACGCCGTCCATGCGATGACTCCGCCCAGCTGGCTTGCGATGCAGCACGACCGGTGGCTCAGAGACGTGGCTGACCTCGCTCCCGGCGAGGCAGTCCACACCGGCTCGGGCTGGGGCCGGGCCGAGCTGGCCCTTCGTGGCGCACCACAGCTGCCGGGCACGCCCTTCCCGGAGGTCGGGGACGAGAGCCTGCCCCTGCTCCGGCTCGTCGAGTCGGACGACCTCACGGCCCTCGACCACATCGACCCGACGCGACCGACCCTGCCCGTGGTCTCTGACCGCTGGGTGGCGCGGCTGTCGGAAGCCGTGGACCGAAAGGATGGCTGGTGGGCCCAGTATGTGCTCGGCACCGCACGCCACCTGCGGGGTGACCTGGACGGCGCGCACACGGCATACCGTCGTAGTGCCGGGCTGCAGCCCACCGCGGTGTCGCTGCGCGGTCAGGCGCTGCTCGCCGGGGACGCGACGGCGCGAGACGAGCTCTACCAGCGCGCGTCCTCCCTCGCTCCGGACGACCGTCGCCTCGCGGTCGAGCGTCTCGTGGCCCTGCGCGACGCGGGGCGCCCGGACGACGTCGTGGCCGTGGTGGCCGCCCTCCCGGAGGCGGTGCGCGACCACGGGCGCACTCGGATGCTTCTGGCCGAGGCGCTGGCCGCGCTCGGGCAGGACGCAGCGGCGCTCGAGATCCTGGATGCGCTCGAGGTGCCGGACCTCGCCGAGGGCGACCGGACCCTGTCCGAGGTCTGGCAGCGGCTGCGCCCCGGGGACCCTGTACCGCGGCACCTGGACTTCCGGATGTCGCCCGGGGCAAGCCCTGACCAGAGTCTGACGTAGCACGACGATAGGAGAAGCGAATGTGGGCCGAAGCCCCCGATGACGTCGCGGCATACGCCGCGGAGGTTGGCACGCGACTGGACACCATCACCCGGCTCGCCTCCGAAGGTGGGCTGGACCCCGCCATCACCATCCTCGCCGAGTGCATCGAGCGCGGCGGAGTGATCCACGCCTTCGGCACCGGCCACTCCGAGGCGTTTGCGATGGAGATCGCAGGTCGGGCCGGCGGACTCATCCCCACGAACAAGGTCGCCCTCCGCGACACCGTCCTCTACGGGCAGCACACGCTCGCCGAGCTGGACGGCCGCCCCCCGCTGGAACGGGACCCTCAGATCGCCGAGGACCTGTTCGCCACGGTGAACCGGCACCCCGAGGACGTCTTCGTGATCGCGTCCAACTCCGGTGTCAACGGCTCGGTCGTCGGCCTGGCCCTGCTGGCGCGCCAGCATGGTCACCGCGTGATCGCGGTGACCAGCCTCGAGCACACTGCGCGGGTGTCGCCGAAGCACCCCAGTGGGCAGCGACTGGCCGATGTCGCTGACGTCGTCATCGACAACCTGGCGCCCTACGGCGACGCCACCCTCGTCACCGACCTCGATGCCCCCGTCGGGGCGGTCTCGTCGATCACCGCGGCGTACATCGCGCAGCTGCTGACCATCGGCGTCGCCAGGACGCTCTCGCAGTCGGGAGGACAGGCACCGCTCTATCTGTCCGCAAACATCCCCGGCGGCGACGAGCACAACACCGTCCTCGAAGGACGCTACGAGGGCCGGATCCGGCGTACCGCCTGACCTGGAGAATGGCTGAGTGAGGGAAACCGGAGTGCTGCTGGCCATCGACGCGGGCGGCTCGCACACGCGTGCGGTCGTGGTCTCCGCCGATGCCGAGTGCCTGGGTTACGGCGCCTCCACGAGCGGCAACGCCACGGCGGTCGGCGCCGACAATGCCCTGGCAGCGCTGGCCGAGGCCGCCTCGGCTGCACTGGCCTCGGCCTCGCTCGGACCGGACGACGTGCGCGGGCTGGTGCTGGCGGCCGCGGGCGAGGAGCACCTGCTCCAGCGGCGGGCCGTGGCGCAGGCGCTCGGAGTGCCGGAGGCCGAGTTCACGAGAGCATCCGACATCCTCGCGATGTACCACTCATCAGCCGTCGAGCCAGCGGGAGTCGCCCTCGTCGCAGGCACGGGGGCCATCGCTGCCCGCTTCCAGGACCTGGTCACCCAGCGCATCGTCGACGGGACGGGGTGGCTGCTCGGCGACTCTGGGTCAGGCTTCTGGATCGGTCGCAAGGTCGCGCGCGCGGTCGCGGCCGACCTCGACCGGGCCGGCGAACCGACTGACCTGACGCGTCTGGTGATCGAAGAGCTCGGCCTGGGACTGGCGGAGGCAGACCGGTCGGCGCTGCTTCGGGCCCTGGTCAGCTGGGCCTACAACGGCCAACCGGTGCGGCTCGCCCGGCTGGCGCCGCTGGCGTTCCGCGCCGAGGCCACCGATGCGACCGCGGCGGCGATCACGGCGCAGGCGGAGGAAGCACTGGCCAGGACACTGCGCCTGGTGCGTGACGGACACCACGAGCTGCCCGTGGTCCTCGGGGGAAGCGTCGTCGTCAAGGGGCTCCTCGACCCCAGCCGATCGTCGGGCGGTGCGCTGACGACGGAGCTCCAGGGCGCCGACGTCCGCACCGCCCACGACGGCGTGGCCGGTGCGGCGATCGTCGGGCTGCTCCGCGGCCGAGCCGTCGTCGACAGCGACACGCTGGCTCGCCTCACACGGTCCATCGACCAGTTGAGGGGTCGAGCATAGGACCAGCGCTGGATCGCCGACCGGCGGAGCGCGCGGTCATGACGGTGGGTCCGTCGGTCCGCTGACTGCGTGGGCCGGCCGGTGCTTCTTGGTCAGGTCCAGCGCGCGGTCGAGCACGGCGCGAGACCGCCTGGTGCTGAGGATCGAGCAGTTGCTCTCCTCGCTGAGGATCGAGCAGTTGCTCGTGTCGCTGAGGATGGAGCAGTTGCTCCGGGCCCCGAGCATGGACATCACGGAGGCCCAAGAGCTGATCGATCCGACCGAGAACACCGACCCGATCGATCCCACGGAGGCGATGGAGCCGATGCTGCCCACGGACAGGATGGATCCCGTGGAACAGATGGAGAGGAAGGACCCCTGGGAACGCCACGAGAGCACGTCATCATCCCTTCCGCTGGACTGGGACCGCGGGTGTCATGCGGCGCGGGCGAGCCGAGTGACGGCCACGGGCGGCGTGCACGTGCATGTCACGACACCGTGTGGGCGGCCGCAAGGATGAGCTCCGTGGTCGCGGCCGGCCGAGACTGCATGGCCACGTGGGAGGAGCTGACCTGAGTGATCGTCGCTCCCGCGCGGGTTGCCATGTAGGACTGCGTCGCCGGTGGAATGGTCCTGTCGCGGGTCGCGAGAAGGTACCAGGACGGGATCGTGTGCCACGCCGCCGGTCCGGCCGGCTCCGAGAAGGCGGCCGCGGCAAGAGGTCGCTGCGTCGCCCACATCAGCCTCGTCGTCTGCTGGGGCAGGTCGGCGGCGAACGCCTCCCGGAAGACGGACTCCTTGAGGTAGAGGTCGACGGCCGTCCCGCCGCCGGCGGTCGGGTAGGGCCGCACCGTGAGCGCGTCCTCCGTCACCAGGCTGCCGGGGTTCAGCTGCGTGAGGAGGCCGACGGGCTCGCCTTCGTCGGGCATGAATGCCGCGACGTACACGAGTGCTTTGACGTTCGTTGCGCCCGCGGCGGCACCACTGATGACGGCGCCGCCGTACGAGTGACCGACCAGGACGACCGGTCCGTCGATCGTGTCGAGGATGCTGCGCACGTAGGCGACGTCGGACGTGAGCCCCCGCAGCGGGTTCGACACGGCCATGACCGGATAGCCCTTGTCGCCGAGCGCCCGGATCTCGGCGTTCCAGCCGGAGGAGTCGGCCCAGGCGCCGTGCACGAGCACGATCGTGGGCTTCGTTGCGTGGGGCCGAGCTGCCGACTGCGCGGTGGTTGACGAGGTGGTCGTCGCAGACGCCGGCGGCCGCGCGGCGATGAGCAGGGTCGCGGCGAGGGCGACGACGAGGACGAGCCATCCCAGGCGGGACAGGGGTCGTCGGAACGAGTGGGGCATGGCTGGGCTCCTGATGTGAGTTGTCCTGCGGGAGTGGAAGCAGGCGGTGGCGGGTTGGAACGGATCAGCCGCTGACGGCCAGGACGGCCTTCGTGATGAGCTCCGCGGCGACCGCCGGCTGGGAGAGCATCAGCAGGTGGGACGCCTCGACCTCGAGCGTGGCCACGTTCGCTCGCTTGTAGGCGAAGCGCTGGACGTCAGGGTTGATGGTGTGGTCGGCGGTCGCGACGATGCCCCAGGCGGGCTTGGTGTGCCACGCTGCCGCGGTGGCCTTCTCCTCGAAGGCTGCTGCCGAGAGTGGGCGCTGGGAGACTGCCAGGGACCGTGCGGTCAACGGGTCCACGTCCGCCGCGAAGACGGCTGGGAACTGCTCCAGCGCTACCGTGAGGTCAACACCTCCCGGGACCGGTGTCGGCACCAGTGCGCCGGCCAGGTCGGAGTCGGCGAAGCGGCCGGCCAGCTCGCCAAGACTCTCGCCGGCGTCGGGGACGAACCCCGCGAGGTAGACGAGGCTGGTCACGTTGTCCGCCATGCCGGCCACCGTGGCCACCGCGCAGCCGTAGGAGTGACCGACGAGGACCACCGGTCCCGGGATGGTGGCCAGGACGGCGGCGACGTAGGCAGCGTCTCCGTTGAGCGAGCGGTTCGGGACGGCCGGCGCGAGCACCGAGATGTGGTCCTCGAGCAACCGAGGGATGACCTCACCGAAGCTGGACGCGTCGGCGAAAGCGCCGTGGACGAGGACGACGGTGGGCGATGGGGGTGCTGGCAGTGTCATGAGGACCTCTCGTCGTGACGTCTCTGGTCGGAAGGGATTTCCAGTCCATCAGCGGCCACTGAACAACTTGTGGATCGTCAGGAGGGCGGCGTTCAGTCGCCCGGTGGCCCAGGTTCCGGCGCTGTCCGACAAGAACCTGTCGACGTTCGGCGGTCGGTCCGGCACGCTAGGACCGACGCCCCACCGCCGGGCGTCACCAGACCTGAAGCCGACCGGGTCCTTTGGGGGGCACGATGTCTGACGCTGTTTCGTCACCCTCACTCGCGTTCCAGATCCTCGGCCCGTTGCGGGTGTGGCGTGACGGCTGCGAGCTCGACCCCAGGCCGCGGCAGCAGGCCTACCTGTTGGCGATGCTGCTGTTGCGCTCCGGTCGACCCGTCAGCACCTCGGAGCTCATCGACCTCGTCTGGGACGAGGACATGCCGACCTCGGCGCTGAACATCGTGCACAAGTACGTCGGCACCTTGCGCCGCATCCTGGAACCAGACCTACCGGCTCGAGCAGCAGGCTCCTACCTCCACCGCCGCGGCAGCGGGTACCAGTTCACCGTCGGCGATGCTGCCCTCGACCTGGCCGAGTTCCGCGCGCTGCTCGCCGACGCGCGCGTCCTGATGTCCGGGCACCGGATCGACGAAGCGGTCACGGCATACGAAGCGGCTCTGGGCACATGGCGCGGGCCGGCTGGCGACGGTCTCGTGCTGAGCACGGCCGCAGTCCCGCTCGTCGCTTCCGTCAACGAGGAGCTGCTCGACGCGTGCGTGGAGGCGGCGCATGCGGCCGTGCCACACGGTCATGCCAAGCGGATCCTCCAACCCCTTCGCCTGGCCGCGTGGATCGCGCCGTACGACGAGACCGTGCAAGCCACCCTGATCACCACGCTGGCTGCCGCGGGACATCAGGCGGAGGCGTTGTCGGTCTTCGAGTCGGTCCGGACCCGGCTCGTCGAGGAGCTCGGCATCGACCCCGGCCCGGTGCTTCGGGAGGCCCAGGCCCACGTCCTGCAGCAGGCTGGGCCCGCCCCGCTGATCACCCCGGTGCGTCAGCCGGTCCCGGGCATCCACGACGGTCTGGTGGGACGGCGGGAGGAGCTCGCCCTGGTCCGACATGCACTCGACTCGGCGGCATTCTCTCGACCTCAGATCCTGGTCGTGGACGGACCGCCAGGGGTGGGGAAGAGCCGTCTGATCGCCCAGGTGACCGAGGAGGCGGCGACCCGCGGTGCACAGACCGTCTGGGGTCGTTGCCAGGACGGCGAAGGTACGCCGTCGATGTGGCCATGGGTCCAGATCATCGAGACACTGCTCGGGTTGCTGCCCGAGGGCCGACGTGCCTCATGGCGGACACCCGAGCTGGATGCTCTGCTCGAGCTGCCCGCGGGACGCGACACCTCGCCGGTGCAGCTGGACGCCGGCGCGAGGTTCCGGCTGTACGAGCGCGTGACGGCGTTGGTCGCCGAGGCCGCGAACCGACCCCCTCTGGTCATCGTGGTGGACGACCTGCACTGGGCGGACTCGGCCTCGCTGCAGCTGTTCGGGCACCTCGCCCAGTCAGTGCCGGCTGGTTGCGTACTGATCGGGAGCATGCGAAGCCACGCGCCCTCGCCGAGCCAGGCCCTGCAGCACCTGCTGGCGGTCGTTGCCCGTCAGGAACATCACCGTCGAGTCGTGCTGGGCCCCCTCGAACCCAGCGATGTCGCCGAGCTCGTCCGACGCGAGACCGGCCAGACACCAGCCCCGGATGTCGCCCGGAGCATCCAGGCCCGGACCGAGGGCAACCCGCTCTTCGTGAGGGAGCTTGCGCGCTTCCTGGGCGACGAGGGCGCACTGTCGGACCCCACGGCTGCTTTGGCGGCTGTCCCATCCACCGTGCGCGACATCGTGCTCGACCGGACGAGGAGGTTGGACAACGACGACCGGTGTCTCATCGAGCTCGCGGCGTTGATGGGCCGTGAGATCGACGTACGGCTGCTGGCAAGCGCCGCGGCTGTCGATGCCACCCACTGCCTCACCAGTCTGGAAGCGCTGGACTCGGCGGGACTGGTCGAGCCGCCGTCAGATCCAGCAGGGCCATGGCGGTTCGTCCACGACCTGGTGCGCGAGGCCGTCGAGCGCTCAGTCCTGCGGACCGAGGCGAGCCTCATGCACCTGCGCATTGCCGACGCCCTCCAGGACAGCGCACCGGTGCCGGCGGACCGCTTCGCGGAGGCGCTCGCCCACCACCTCTGCGGCGCTGGCCCACTGGCCGAACCGGCGCGTGTGGCACAGGCGCTGGTCGCGGCGGGACGCATCGCAGCGCGGCGATCGGCGTACGACACAGCCGAGAGGGACTTGACGTCCGCAGCCGAGATCGCAGGGAGAGCAGGACTACCGGAGCTCGAGCTCGCCGCGCTGACCGAGCTGACGGCGGTGGCGGGCATCCATGCGGGTTTCGTCGGCAGCGCGACGGGACACCTCGACCGGGGGGCGGAGGTAGCCCGCTCCCTCGGCCGCGACCGCGAGGCGGCTGGGTTCGTCTTTTCCCGGTTCCTCGGCCACGCGCAGGGGATCCAGGTCGAGGCCGCTGGGCAGCTCGCGCGTCGGATGCTCGATGACGGCCTTCGCTCGACGGATCCCGTTGTCCAGGCGACCGGGCATCATGCGTGGGGCGTGTACCAGTGGAGTGCGGGCAACATCGGCGAGGCGTACCGCAACCTCAGCCGGTCCGACGAGATCATGCAGGCGGCTCCGGAGAGCGAACCTCTACGACACCGGTTACAGATGGTGACACCGGTGATGCTCGCTCTCAACACCGCCTTGCATGGCGACCTGGACGGGTCTCGTGCCCTTTTCGATGCGGTGGAGGTCGACGCCCATGACAACCCCTATGCGATCAGCATCTGGGGGTCGTTCAGTGTCACCGCGGCGGCCGCCGCCGGGGACCCGGCCTGGGCAGCCCGAGCGGCCGACACGGCGATCGCGGTGGATCCAGAGTTCTCCTTCTCCTTCTCAGGCAGCTACCCGCGCCTGGCCCGTCAGTGGGCCCTCGCCATGTCCGGCGACGACGCAGGTGCAGCAGCAGCAGAGGCGGAACGGATCATCGCGGCGACCCTGGTCGATCCGCCCAGATCCAACCTGGCAATCTGGTACGCGCTGCTCGCGGAGATGCAGCTGGCCGCCGGCGACCCCAGGGCTGCAACGAGCTCGCTCGACAAGGCAGAGACCTTCATCGCCGCGTACGGCGAACGGTACGCCGAGGCTCTGGTCCTGCTGATCCGCGCCAAGACACTGCACGGCTTGGGCGCCGCCGAGCCGGAGGTGCTCGCGGCTGCCCGTCGGGCCTCCGACCTCGCTCGGAACCGCGAGGCACATCTCTTCGCCGCCCGGGCCGCCGACTTCCTTGAAGAGATCAGCTAGGGCAAGAGGAGAACCATGCGCCAGATCGTTTGCTCCACCTAGGTCACTCTCGACGGAGCGGAACACCCCCAGTCGAGTGGGCGCTCCGTCACATCGGCCCCACCGTATGCCGCTCCTACACGATCCAGCCGCGGCAGCACCTGGTAGCCGACTCGCCCAGAACTTCGGTATTCGCTCACCCGCGGCTGGATTCTGTAGGGCGGCAACGTCCGAGGACCACGCCCGGTCGAGTGGGCGCTCCGTCACGTCGGCCCCACCGTATGCCGCTGGGTTGCTAGCGGCTGATCGGCCCCAGGGGATCAGGGAACCCGCGCAGCGGCATACCCAGGTCGTCCCGAGACACGCGGAAGGCCACGAACCCCGCCGCACGGCAGGGTTCGTGGCCTCCGTCGGTCGTCAGCCGACGGCTTCGAGCGTGTGGTCGGGTCCGGAGTGCTCGCCGGTGAGCTGGTCGACGCGTTCGGGAAGCTTCTTGACCTCGAAGGCCGCCACGATCTCCAGCAGGCCGTACAGCATCGCGGTGAACCCGACCGCGAACACCAGAGCCAGCAGCGTCACCTCCGGGCGGCTCAGCAGGTAGAAGGCCACGAGCACCTCGATGATGCCGGCGACCAGGACCAGGCCCCAGTACGGCATCACCGCCCGGCCCAGGACCGCCCCGATGATCGCCATCGTGCCGCGGAACACCAGCAGCCACCCGATCGAGAACGCGACCACCAGCAGCGCCGGGCCCGGCCACACGAACACCCCGACCCCGACGAAGACCTCGATCACGCCCAGCACGATGGACCAGGTCCGGACCGAGNCGACGATGCCGGTCACCAGCAGCACCCACCACGCCCGGCTCATCGCCGCGACCTGGGCCCGGCTGAGCCGGCGCACCGCGTCAACGGGGCTGGTGACCATCATCAGCGGTTCACCCCCTGGCCCGACTGGCCGGACTGGGTGGCGTGGCCGGGCTGGCCGGGCTGGGTGGCGGCGAGCTCGTCGTACTCCTGCCGGGCCAGGGCCGCATCGAGCACGGCATACTCGGCCTCCTGCACGGCCGCGTCCACGTAGTCCAGCAGGTACGAGGCGTACTCCTCGGCCTCCTCGGCATCGCGCTGGGCCGCCGACAGGTCGTGCCGGGCCCTCTGCTGATCCACCCGTTCACGCATCCGGGTGACGTGCCGGTCCCAGGACCGACCCACCTCGGTCCACCACGCCGAGACCTCCGCGGCGTCCGCCTCCGCGGACTTGCGAAGGGCCTCGGCGCTGGCTCGGGAGACCTCACGGGCCGCCTTGACGTCCCCCTCCAGCTCGGCGTGTGCCTTGCTGCGCGCGGCAGACGCGCGCCGCTCAAGCTCCTGGGTGCGGGCCGACAGCCGGCTCAGCTGCTCTGACAGTGACATCTCGTTCCCCTCTCAACGTGGTGTGGGTCTGATCGATCGGTCGTGGGCTGCCCCGCCCTGCTGGTCCAGCAGGACGAGGCCGCTCCATACTTTCGGCCGTCCGGAACGCCCGACAATGTCCGCGCGGCCAGCGATCAGCTGGACTCGATGTCCGCGCGAACACCTTGTGGCGCAGGGCGATCCGAAGGTCGCTCAGATGCCCGGTGCCCTTGGACGCTCCACGGCGCGCACCCGGGCGTACGCTGCTCGCACCGACGAACGGACCCGCGATGAAACGCTCCGAGCAGCCCCAGCTCGCCGCGCTGGCCGAGTCCATGCTCGACGACCTGGACGAGCTGGTCGACGGCGCGACCACCGTCATCTCTCGCGAAGTCGACTTCTACCGGGCGACCCAGGTCCTCGACGTGGCCGACCTCCGGGAGAGCGTGCGCCTGAACATGACGCTCGCGCTGACGCCCTTCGTCACGGGCGCCCCTTCGGCCGATCCTGCCGCCGGCCGGGCGATCTGGAGGTCGAGGGCGCGCGAAGGCGTGCCCCTTCCGGCGCTGATGGACACCATCCGGATCGGGTCACGCTTCCTGTGGCAGGAGCTCGTGGGGCGTGCCGCTCAGGGCAAGCGGGTGCCCGAGAGCGAGCTGCTCACGGCAGCATCCGAGCTCTGGGACACCCAGGAGATCTTCACGACCGCCATGGTCGAGAGCTACCGGGAGGCTCGAACCGCCCACGTCCTCGAACACGAGCATGAGCGCTCCGCGCTCGTCGAGGCCCTGCTGACCGGCCGGATCGCCGAGCAGGAGACCCTTTGGGAGGTCGCCGACGTGCTTGGGATCGGCGCGTCGGGGCCGTATGCCGTTGTCGCTTGCGATCTCCCGTCGGTCGGTCGCCCGGCGCTCGCGGGCATCGAAGCGGCACTGCGGGCGGTCGGGCTCTCCTCGGCTTGGCGGCTGATGCCCGACCTGCAGGTCGGATTGGTGCGCCTCGACCGCGCCGAACACGAGCCCAGGCTGGTTGGCCTGCTCGACGAGCGGGCCGTCACCAGGGTGGGCATATCCCCTGTGTTCACCGACCTGCGCCGTACCTCGGATGCGCTGCGGCTGGCTCGGCTGGCGATGGCGGCGAGCCTGCCGAGACGACTCGTCACGCCGTTCGAGGCAGACGCCTTGGGCGTGACCACGATCGCCTCGCCCGACATCAACCTGCGGGTGGCCCGAACCGTGCTGGGCGGGCTCGACGACGTTGCGGACAGCGACCGCAGGGTCCTGCTGGACACCTTCGACACCTGGCTGGACTGCGACGGCTCCGCCAGCCGGGCAGCCCAGCGGCTCTACGTCCATCCGAACACAGTTCGGCAGAGGCTGCGGCGGCTCGAAGCGCACACCGGACGATCGCTGAGCCGGCCACGGGACGTCCTCGAGCTCTGCCTAGCTCTCGAGACCGAGCGCCGACTCGGCGGCGATACGGCTGGAAGTCCGGGCGGGTCGCCATGACCGGGCCCGAGAGTCACGCCTGATCAGCAGGGAAGTCCTACACGATCCAGCCGCGGCAGTACCTGGTAGCCGACTCGCCCAGAGCTCCGATGTCGCTCACCCGCGGCTGGATTCTGTAGGGCGGCAACGTCCGAGGAACACGCCCGGTCGAGTGAGCGCCCCGTCACATCGGCCCCGCCGTATGCCGGCCCCCTAGCGGCTGATCGGCGCTTCGATGTCGATCTGGCCCAGCTTGGCCGGGTTGCGGACGGCATAGATGCGGCGGATGAGGCCGTCCTCGACGACGAAGCTGATCGCCGTGTCGTAGCCGTCGTCGGTGCCCACCACTCGGGCCCCGACCGTGCCGTTGAGCATGATCGGCAGGATCTGTGCACCCGGGGCGAGCCGCGTGAACGGCCGCAGCAGGTTGGCGACCTTCTTGGCGCCGGCCACGGGGTTGACGACCGCCTGGGCGACTCCGCCACCGTCGGCCACGAGGACGACATCGGGTGCCAGGACGTCCAGCAGCCCCTGCAGGTCGCCGTGAGCCACGGCCGCAAGGAACCGCTCGACCACCTCCTGTTGCTCACCGCGACTGACCTCCATGCGAGGCCGCCGCTGCGCGACGTGCTCGCGCGCCCGGTGGCCGATCTGCCGAACTGCGGCCGCGGACTTGCCGACAGCTTCTGCGATCTCGCCGTACGGTGTGTCGAACACCTCGCGCAGCACGAAGACTGCGCGCTCGCTGGGTGTCAGCGTCTCGAGCACGGTGAGCATGGCCATCGACACGCTGTCGGCGAGCACGACGTCGTCGGCCAGGTCCGGGGCGGTGAGCAGCGGCTCCGGCAACCACTCGCCGACGTAGTCCTCGCGCCGTCGGGCGTTCGAGCGCAACCGGTCCAGTGCCTTGCGGGTGACCATCCGAACGAGGTACGCGCGCGGGTTGTCCACTGCGGCGCGAGCCTCCTCACCGATGGCGTCCCACCGCACCCACGTGTCCTGCACAACGTCCTCGGCGTCGGCCGCGGACCCGAGCATCTCGTACGAGACGGTGAAGAGCAGCCCCCGGTTGGCGATGAACGGGTCGTCGGTCACGGTCACTGTCACGACACTACGGCTGTCCGCTGGGCGAGCGGCTTCAGGCCGCACGCTGCCGCGAAGCCGTCGGACTCGATGCCGAGGGCGACGTTCCCACGCGTCGTCAGGTTGGCGAACGCGATGGTCGCCGTGAGCTCGACGAGCGCCGCCTCACCGAGCTGGGCGCGAAGCGATGCGACCATCTCGTCGGTCACCGTCGGCTCGGTCACGGTCATCGCCTCGGCGTAGGCCAGCACCTCGCGCTCGAGCGGCGAGAAGACATCCGCCTCGCGCCACCGCGGGATCTCGCGGGCCTTGTCCATGTCGAGGTGCTTGTTGTGGGCCTCGAAATAGTTGAAGTCCAAGCACCAGCTGCAGCCGACCTGGGCCGCGACGGCCATGTGCGCGAACGACTTGAGCTGCTCGTCGCAGGCGTCCCACTTCTGGACCTTGCCGCCGACGGAGGTCATGCTCATCAGCACCTTCTGGTTGTGCCAGTAGACACCGAGCGAGCTCGGCACCTGGCCCAGAGCCTTTCTCGCGAATCGCTTGATCAGGGCACCCTTGAAGCCGGTGATGTCGGCGGGAGGAATGCGGGTCGTTCCAGTCATGTCGTCCTCCGGTTAGTCGGTATGACATCCAGACGCCGGCCGGCCGCACGTTGTGACACACCGTGGGGCTCAGCGCTCATCGACCCGGCGAGTGGCAGGCGGCGGGGTATGCCGCTGGGCTCAGTCTGAGTGGGGGGCGGGGTATGCCGCCGGGCTCAGTCTGGGTCGAGTGAGCGCTCCGTCTCACCCGTCACGGGGCGCGGGCCCGCGCGGGAATCCAGTGGGCAGCAATGATGTTGAGGTCTATCGTGATCCGCATGTTCGCCGTAGGCACCGCGCTCCCGACAGTTCTTCTGTCGGTCGCAGCGCCCTGCCCTGCCGCGAACCCGCACCTGACCGGCGCGCGACGCTGACCCTCCTCCCGCTCCAGCGGGACTGAAGGAGGAGGGTGGTTCCTCCCCGGTCCCGGGCGCTGGTGGATTTGGCATGCCGCCGCGCCATGTCGCACGCCGACGGATCAGACACAGAAAGCAGATCATGGCCAAGAGCCAGTTCGTGCGGACCAAGCCGCACCTCAACATCGGGACGATGGGTCACGTCGACCACGGCAAGACCACCCTGACAGCCGCGATCACCAAGGTGCTCGCGGATGCAGACCCGAGCCAGAACACCTTCGTCGCCTTCGAGGGGATCGACCGCGCGCCGGAGGAGATCCAGCGCGGGATCACCATCAACATCGCGCACGTGGAGTACGAGACTGCCATCCGTCACTACGCCCATGTCGATATGCCTGGACATGCGGACTACGTCAAGAACATGATCACCGGCGCCGCTCAGGTGGACGCCGCGATCCTGGTCGTGTCCGCTCAGGACGGCGCGATGCCTCAGACGCGTGAGCACGTGCTGCTCGCACGGCGGGTCGGCGTGCCCTACCTCGTGGTCGCGCTGAACAAGTCCGACGCTGTCGACGACGACGAGCTGCTCGATCTCGTGGAGCTCGAGATGCGTGAGCTGCTCAGCGACTACGGCTTTCCCGGCGACGAGGTGCCCGTGGTCCGGGTGTCCGCGCTCAAGGCGCTCGAGGGTGACCCCCGGTGGACGCAGTCGATCATCGACCTGCTGCAAGCGGTGGACGACTACGTGCCGGTGCCTGACCGGGAGCTCGGCGAGCCGTTCTTGATGCCCATCGAGAACGTGCTCACGATCAGCGGCCGCGGCACGGTCGTCACCGGTGCCGTCGAGCGTGGCTCGCTGCGCGTCGGCGACACCGTCGAGGTCGTCGGGCTGGGCCAGACCGTCGCGAGTGTGGCGACCGGGCTGGAGACGTTCGGCAAGACGCTGGACGAGGTTCAGGCCGGCGACAACGCAGCCGTGCTGCTGCGCGGGGTGCGTCGTGAGGACGTACGCCGTGGCCAGGTGCTCGCTGTCCCTGGATCGGTGACGCCGCATGCGAGGTTCGCCGCGAACCTGCACGCGTTGACCACGGCCGAGGGCGGCCGGCATACGCCGTTCGCAGCGGACTACCGCCCGCAGTTCTACTTCCGGACGACTGATGTCTCCGGCGGCATGGATCTGGGCGAGGTGTCGATGGTGATGCCCGGTGACACGGTCGAGGTGACCGTCGAGCTCGGCAAGCCGATCGCGATGGAAGTCGGCCTGGGCTTCGCCGTTCGCGAAGGCGGGCGGACCGTCGCCGCCGGCACGGTGACCGGTCTGCTCGACTGAACAGATCGGCTCAACCCATGGACGGGGGTGCCAACCCCCGTCCGTGGCCCGGTCGGCGAGCGCAGCGGCGGATGGCCGCCGAGGAGGTCCCAGAGTCTTCCAAGGTCCTCTCCGTACCGTGCCCAGGTGGAGCGGCCGTTGACGGGAGGGGCTGACTCGCGCGTGCGCTTGCCGGCCACGGGCGCGACACCGGTCCAAGAGGTCTCGGCCGTATGAGCACATTCCATCCGACGACCGTTCTCGACAAGGTCTTCGAGGGCGGCATCCTCATCAAGGGCGCTACGGGAGTGCTCGAGTTCCTCGCCGGGCTGCTCCTGCTCTTCGTGAGCCCGGCGCAGATGCACCAGTTCGTCGTCCTGCTCACCCAGCGCGAGCTGCTCGAGGACCCGAACGACCGGGTCGCGAACCTCCTTCTCAACGCCACCTCGCACTTCTCTTCGGGAGGTCAGGCGTTCGCAATCGCCTACCTGTGGATTCACGCCACCATCAAGCTCATTGCCGTGATCGGCATCCTCAAGAACCAGCTCTGGGCGTACCCGTTCTCACTCATCACGCTGGGGCTGCTGATGGTGTACCAGGTCTACTCGATCGTCTTCGTCAAGCCGTCCGTCGGGATGATTCTCCTGACGGCGTTCGACGTGTTCATCCTGTGGCTGATCTGGCGCGAGTACGGCAAGGTCAGGGACGGGTCTCAGGCGAGGGCGCCCATCACCGCCGGCGAGGGGTGAGGTTCCACCCGGTCAGCAGCACGGGGGACGCCGAGGTGTCAGTCGCGCGCCCCCACGCCGACGCAGGACCGCTAGATCCAGCGCCTGCGCTTGAAGACGGAGTAGAGAACGAGGCTGACACCCAGCATGAGCAGGATCGCGAGCCCATAGCCGTACTGCCAGTGCAGCTCCGGCATGTTGTCGAAGTTCATCCCATAGACGGTGCCGACCAGCGTCGGGGCGAACAGGATCGCGGCCCAAGCGGAGATCTTCTTGACCTCCTCGTTCTGGGCGTTGCTCGTCTCGCTGAGGATCTTCATCTCCTCGTTCTGCTTCTGCGCCACCAGCGTCGCGTTGACGGTGAGGATGTCACGCAGCAGCTGGCGGAAGCCGTCGATCTGCTCGATGACCTGGGTCAGGTGGTCATCGACGTCACGTAGATACCGGCGCAGCTCCTCGTCGGTTCCGTACTTCTCGAAGCCGGCGGCCAGGGCCTGGACGACAGCCGCCAGCGGTCGCGTCGCGCGCTCGAACTCGATGACCTCGCGCGTCAGCTCATAGGTGCGCCGGGACACCGCGGGGTCACCGCGGAACACCTCGACCTCGATCTCGTCGATGTCGTTCTCGAGCCCGGCAACCACCGGCAGGTACCCGTCGACGACGCGGTCGAGGATGGCATAGAGGATCGCCTCCGGGCCCAGGCTGAGCAGGTCCGGGTTGCTCTCGAGTCGCCGACGCACCGCAGCCAGGTCGGGGGACTCGCTGTGACGCACGGTGATCACGTAGTCGGGACCGACGAACAGGTGCAGCTCGCCGAAGTCGACCTCCTCGATCTCGTCGCGGTACCGGGCCGCGCGCAGGACCACGAAGAGCGTCTCGCCGTATCGCTCGAGCTTGGGCCGCTGATGGGCCACGATCGCGTCCTCGACCGCAAGATCGTGCAGGTCGAACTCCTTTGCCACGGCAGCGAGCTCGTCGTTGCTCGGACGGTACAGGCCGATCCACGCCACCGCCCCGTCTGTGGAGCGAAGCTCGCGGAACGACCGCGCCAACGAGCCGGGCGATGACACCCGCTCGCCGTCGACATAGATCGCGCTGTCAACCAGGCTCGAGGGCGCGGGTGTGGCAGTCGCCGCCGCGGAGCTCTCAGGTGCTGGGACAGCCGCAAGGGTGGCGCGGCGCGCGACGCGCGTGGTCAGGCGGCGCCGGATCGACGGCAGCGAACGCTCGGACATGGCAGGACCTCGGATCGGTGAATGGGCACGGTGATACCGGCCCCTTCGAGCGACCGGTCAGCAGATGCCAGCGCGACGACTGGCAGGGCCGGTATGCACGGCAACCACCTCCAGTCGACAAGGTCCCCGCCCGATGCGGAGCACCGACATGCTACCCCGGCGCATCGGCATCCCGGCGCGAATCGGACCCATCGGCGTGAGCATGGAGCCTGGGAACCGTGGCACTCCGGAGCCGCCGTACCTCGATCCTCCGGGCCCCGCGACCGACGTGTCATCAAGTTCGCGTCAAGAACCGTCAACCCCATGTCAAGGGTCAAGAACGGCCCCCGCGCCCCCGGTAGGAACGACCCATGGTCATCAACATCCTCCTAGGCATCGTGGCATTGGCCGTGCTCGCTTACCTCGTCCACGTCCTGCTGCATGCGGATCGCTTCTGATGAGCGACACCGTCAGCGGGCTGCTCACCATCGCCGTCCTCGTCGCGGCTCTCGCGATCGTCCACGTGCCACTCGGCAACTGGATGGCGAGGGTCTTCACCGACGAGAGGCACTGGCGCATCGAGCGATACTTCTACCGACTTGTGCGGGTGGATCCCCGCTCGGAGCAGCGATGGACGACGTATGCCGTCGCCGTCGTCGCCTTCTCGGTCGTCGGCGTCGTGCTGCTGTTTCTCATGATCGCGCTGCAGGGCGTGCTGCCGTTCGCCCGGGGTGCCGCGATGAACGTCGACACTGCGCTGAACACTGCCGTCAGCTTCGTGACGAACACCAACTGGCAGTCGTATGCCGGTGAGGCCGGGACGTCGCCGTTCGTGCAGACTGTGGGCCTGACCGTCCAGAACTTCGTCTCACCGGCCGTGGGGCTCGCCGTGGCGATCGCCCTCGTGCGCGGCCTGGCGAGATCGAGTGGCTCGGAGCTCGGCAACTTCTGGGTCGACCTCGTCCGGGGGCTGCTCCGCGTCATCCTGCCGATCGCCGTCATCGGTGCGGTCGTGCTGCTGCTCGGCGGGGTGATCCAGAACCTCACCGAGCCATCGACGATCTCGACGCTGTCCGGTGGGCACCAGGTGATCCAGGGCGGCCTCGTGGCCTCGCAGGAGTCGATCAAGGAGCTCGGGACCAATGGCGGAGGCTACTTCAACGCCAACTCCGCCCATCCCTTCGAGAACCCCAACGCCTTCACCAACCTCGTCGAGATCTTCCTGCTGCTCGTCATCCCGTTCTCCCTGCCGCGCACCTACGGCGTCCTGGTCGGCGACAAGCGTCAAGGATGGGCCGTTCTCGGCTTCATGGCGACCCTGTGGGGGCTCATGCTGGCCGTGGTGACGTGGGCGGAGGTCCACGCTGCGTCCGGCTCGCTGGGTGGCCTGGAGGGCAAGGAGCTCCGCTTCGGCGTGTGGCCCTCGGCGCTGTTCGCGGCGAGCACGACGAGCACCTCGACCGGAGCGGTCAACTCGATGCACGAGAGCTTCTCTGCGCTCGGCGGGGGAGGCGCGATGTTCAACATGATGCTCGGCGAGCTGTCGCCCGGCGGTGTCGGAACGGGCCTCTACAGCGCTCTGCTTGTCGCGACCCTGTCGGTCTTCATCGCGGGGCTCATGGTCGGCCGGACGCCCGAGCTGCTCGGCAAGCAGATCGGCCGGCGCGAGATCACCCTGACTGCCCTGGCCCTGCTCGTCATGCCGACCCTCGTCCTCGCCTTCACCGGTATCGGGATGGTGGCCCCGCTCGTGTCGTCGCAGATGCTCGCTACTGGTCCGCACGGCCTCACCGAGGTGATGTACGCCTACACCTCTGCGGCCAACAACAACGGCAGCGCCTTCGCCGGCTTCTCAGCGGACACCCCGTACACCAACCTCACCCTGGCCCTGTGCATGTTCCTCGGTCGGTTCGTCCCCATCGTCCTCGTGCTCGCGCTCGCCGGCGCCCTTGTGGCACAACGCCGCCGGCCGGTCACAGCAGGCACGCTCCCCACCCACACCTCAACCTTCATCGGCATGTACGTCGGGGTGGCCGTCATCGTCGGCGGTCTCACCTTCTTCCCGGCGCTGGCCCTCGGTCCCTTCGCGGAGGCACTCTCATGACCCGGTCGTCCATGACGTCCAGCACGACCACCCAACCGCGCGTCCCCGCCGCATCCGAGCGTGCGGCGACCGCCCTCGCCCCCCACCACCACAAGCGGGGTGAACAGCTGATCCGGCCAGGCCGCGCGAGCACGTCGTACACCCAGCTCGGGCGACAGCTGGTCACGACCTTCCCCCAGGCGGTCGTCAAGCTCGACCCGAGGCACGTGTGGCACAGCCCCGTCATGTTCGTCGTGTGGATCGGCTCTGTCGTCACCACCGTGCAGGCGGTCGTCGACCCCTCGTGGTTCGCCTGGGCTGTGACGATCTGGCTCTGGGCCACAGTCCTGTTCGCGAACATGGCCGAAGCGGTCGCCGAGGGTCGCGGCAAGGCGCAGGCCGCCACGCTGCGGGCGACCAGGAAGACCACCACCGCGCAGCGCCGGACGTCCGACGGCTCGCTCGAGACCGTTGCCGCCTCCCACCTGAGGATCGGCGACATCGTGGTGGTCCGCCCCAACGAGGTCATCCCCGGCGACGGCGACGTCATCGAAGGCATGGCCACGGTCGACGAGTCGGCCATCACCGGCGAGTCGGCGCCGGTGATCCGCGAGTCCGGCGGTGACCGCAGCGCCGTCACGGGCGGGACCACCGTCCTGTCCGACGGGATCACGGTGCGGATCTCGACCAAGCCCGGCGAGACCTTCATCGACCGGATGATCGCTCTGGTCGAAGGGGCCTCCAGGCAGAAGACCCCGAACGAGATCGCGCTGACCATCCTGCTCACGGTGCTGACGATCATCTTCCTGCTCGCCGTCATGGCGATGCAGCCGATGGCCATCTACTCCGGACAAGCACAGTCGGCTGTCGTCCTCGTGGCGCTGCTGGTCTGCCTCATCCCCACGACGATCGGCGCACTGCTGTCCGCCATCGGCATCGCCGGCATGGACCGCCTGGTCCAGCACAACGTCCTCGCCATGTCGGGACGCGCCGTCGAGGCCGCCGGTGACGTGTCGACGCTGCTGCTCGACAAGACAGGCACCATCACCTACGGCAACCGCCGCGCCACCGAGCTGCTCGCCGCACCGGGTCTGGGCAACGACGAGATCACCCGTGCGGCATACGTCTCCTCACTGGCGGACGAGACGCCCGAAGGGCGCTCGATCGTCGAGCTGGCCGGCTCTGGCATCGACACTCCGACTCGGGACTCCTTGGACCGGCTCCCAAGGGACGGCGCGACGTTCGTCGAGTTCAGTGCCACGACGCGGATGTCCGGCGTCGACCTGCCTGACGGCACGGCATACCGCAAGGGTGCGGCGGACGCGGTCGACCGCTGGGTCACCAGCCAGGGCGGTGAGATGCCGGGGGGGATACGAACCGAGGTCAACGGCATCGCGTCCTCGGGCGGCACCCCACTCGTCGTCGCGGTCCAGGAGCCCGGCCGACCGCCGCGCGCCCTCGGAGTCGTCCACCTCAAGGACGTGGTCAAGCCCGGCATGAAGGAGCGGTTCGCGCAGCTGCGGGCCATGGGCATCAAGACCGTCATGATCACCGGCGACAACCCGCTCACGGCCACGTCGATTGCAGCGGAGGCCGGCGTCGACGACTTCCTCGCTGAGGCGACGCCGGAAGACAAGATGGCACTGATCAAGCGCGAGCAGCACGGCGGCCGGCTCATCGCCATGACGGGTGACGGCACGAACGACGCGCCGGCCCTGGCGCAGAGCGACGTGGGCGTGGCGATGAACACGGGCACGATGGCGGCCAAGGAAGCGGCCAACATGGTCGACCTCGACTCCGACCCGACGAAGCTCATCGACATCGTCTCGATCGGCAAGCAGCTGCTCATCACCCGCGGGGCGCTCACGACGTTCTCGATCGCCAACGACATCGCCAAGTACTTCGCCATCATCCCGGCGATGTTCGTGCTCATCTTCCCGGGGCTTGACGCGCTGAACATCATGGGACTCGCGTCTCCGAAGTCGGCCATCGTCTCCGCGGTCATCTTCAACGCGCTCATCATCATCGCGTTGATTCCGTTGTCGCTGAAGGGGGTTCGCTACCGCGCAGTCGGCAGCACGGCCCTGCTTCGACGCAACATCCTCATCTACGGCCTGGGCGGCATCGTGGCCCCGTTCATCGGGATCAAGCTGCTCGACCTGGTCGTGAGCCACCTCCCCGGAATGATGTGATCCCTGTGACCAGCACCGTGAACTCGTTCGTCAGGCAGTCCTGGGCGGGCCTGCGCGCGATGATCGTCCTGACCGTCCTGCTCGGGCTGCTCTACCCCGCCGTGGTGTGGGGGGTCGGGCAGGTCGTGGCCCGGGACCAGGCCGCCGGCTCGCTCGTGAGCGTCAACGGCCACGTCGCCGGCTCCTCGCTGATCGGCCAGCAGTGGACCGGCGACCAGTGGTTCTGGGGCCGCCCGTCCGCGAGCGACTACTCAGGTGACACGAGCGGCGGCTCGAACCTGTCCGGCAGCGCGCTCGCCGACGAGGTCGCCAAGCGAGCGGCGGCCGCCGGCCTCGACCAGGCCACCGCTCCCGCGGATGCGCTGACCGCTTCGGGCAGCGGCCTCGACCCGCACATCTCACCCGCGTATGCCGCCGCGCAGGTCGCGCGCGTCGCCGCTGCGCGCGGCCTGCCGGAGGACCGGGTGGCAGCGCTCGTGGCCGAGCACACGCAGGGACGTTCGGCCGGCTTCCTCGGGGAGCCGAGGGTGAACGTGCTCGAGCTCAACCTCGCGCTCGCCCGCCTCTCCGGCTCCGCGGGCTGACCAGAGGATTCGGGTCCATGGGTCGTGGTTCGCTGCGCATCGACCTTCTGGCAGACCGGATGGCCGCACTGAGCAGCGTTGACCGAGCCGCAGATGCCCGCGCGAAATCCATTGCCCGGCAAGGGCGCCGCGAGCTCGACGTGAACGGTCAGTGGTCGGCTGACGGGTTGCTCGGCTCGACCGGCTCGCGCACCGTTCCTGGCTCGAGATGATAGGGCACGCTGGTCACGACGACCCCGGGGACGGTGAGCAGCCGCAGCTTGAGGCGAAGCGCGCTCTGGTTGTGCAGAATGCCCTCCCACCATCGGTCGACCACGTACTCGGGGATGAAGACGACCACGAGGTCGCGAGGGTTGTCCGTGCGGAGCCGCAGCACCTGCTCGACGATGGGCGTCGTGATGTCTCGATAGGGGGAGTCGAGGATGGTGAGTGGCACGGGCACGTCAGCCTCGACCCAGCTGTCCTCGAGCGCGCGCGTGTCGTCGGCGTCCACGGTCACGGTCAGGGCGGTGAGGGTTGAGGGCCGGGTCGCACGGGCGTAGGCGACGGCACGCAGGGCCGGTTCGTTGACGCTCGAGACCAGGACGAGGGCGTGGACCCTGCTGGGCAGCAGCCGGGCGCTCCGGTGGGGCTGCAGCTCTCGCGACACCGTCGCGTAGTGCCGGTTGACCCCGCGCATGAGCAGGCACATGAGGGGCACGGCGATGACGACCAGATACGCACCGCCGGTGAACTTGGTGACGAGCACGATGAGGAGCACGAGGCCGGTGAGGGTGGCGCCGAAGGCGTTGATGAGGCGAGACCCGCTCATCCGGCGGCGGACACCTGGCGCGATGACGACCTTGAGCTCGCGGTTCCAGTGCCGGACCATTCCAGCCTGGCTGAGGGTGAACGAGGTGAAGACGCCGAGGATGTAGAGGTGCAGCAGCTGGGTCACGTTCGCCTGGTAGGCCACGATCAGCAGGCCCGCGACGAGGGCCAGAGCGAGTATGCCGTTGCTGTAGGCGAGCCGGTCCCCGCGGGTGCGCAGCTGGGTCGGCATGAGCCGGTGCCGGGCGAGCAGCGATGTCAGCATCGGGAAGCCGTTGTAGGCGGTGTTCGCCGCGAGGACGAGCACGAGAGCGGTAGCGGCCTGGACGACATAGAACATGATGCTGCCCGCGCCGAAGACAGCAGTCGCGAGCTGCGCGATGACTGTCGGCTGTGGGTCCGTCTGGCAGTTGCCGGGGAAGCCCACGAGGTTGCACGTGTCCTCGGCGACGTGGACGTGCGTGATCATGGCGAGCACGGTGATGCCGGAGAACATCGTCACGGCCAGGGCGCCCATGGCGAACAGAGTGCGGGCCGCGTTGCGAGACTTCGGTGGCCGGAAGGCGGGCACACCGTTGCTGATCGCCTCGACCCCGGTGAGCGCGGTGCAGCCGGACGAGAATGCCTTGAGGGCGAGGAAGAGGATCGCCACCTCGGTGAGTCCCGACTGCACTGGGCGCACCGAGTAGCCGGCGCTCTCGGCGACGGGGGTGGCGCCGAGCAGGGTGTGCATCAGGCCGACTCCGATGACGGCCAGGATGGATGCCACGAACACGTATGTCGGTAGGGCGAACGCCCGACCGGACTCGCGTGTGCCGCGCAGGTTCACGAGAGTCAGGGCGATGACCACCGAGACGGCGATGGTGACGCGGTACGCGTTGAGTCCCGGAAAGGCCGAGATGACGTTGTCGACGCCGGCGGCCACGGACACCGCGACCGTCATGACGTAGTCGACCATCAGCGCAGCGGCAACCACCGTCGAGGCCGTGGGACCGAGGTTGTCTCGCACTACCTCGTAGGAGCCGCCCCCGCCGGGGTAGGCCCTGACGACCTGCTGGTACGAGATCACGACGACGACAAGGAGAATGACGACCGCGGCCCCGATCCAGGGCGTGAGGTAGAGGTACGCGAGACCTCCCAGGGTGAGGACCTTGAGAATCGCCTCGGTGGCGTATGCGACGGACGAGAGCGGGTCGGAGGCGAAGATCGGCAGCGCGATCCGCTTGGGCAGCAGGGTCTCGTCGAGCCTCTCGTTGCGCATGGGCCGCCCGACCAGGATCCGTTTGGCGGTGTTGAGCTGGGTCAGCACCCTTCCGACGCTAGGACCGCCGCCGCATACGTTCTGCAAGGGAATCCGGTCCTGTCGCAAGGAGTGCGCAAGGATGGTTCAGTGCCGCAAGACGGGTCGGACGACGTGGGTATGCCGCTGGGCACGCTCCCTGACACGGCTGCCGTCAGTGCCCTGCCGCTCTCCCGGCGCCTGAGCGGCCTGGCGCTCGCCCTCGTCCTGCCGGTCGGGCTCACCGCGGGCCTGGTGTGGCTGGGCGCGTCGGTCGGGTTGGCCGGTGACGCCCTCGTGCTGCTGATCGGCGTCATCGTCACCGCACTGGTCGGAGGCATGTGGGCCGCGGTCTTGTGCGCCGTGCTCAGCTCGACGTTGCTCATCTACTGGTTCATCCCCCCGGTGCACACCTTCGAGATCGGGGAGCCGCACAACATCTGGACGGTCGTGGGCTTCGTCATCGTCGGCCTGCTGGTCAGTGGCGTCGTGAACCGAGCCGCAACAACCGCCTCGGCTGCAGCGCGCGCGGCGGCCGAGGCCAGGACCTTGTCCGAGGTCGCGCAGGCCACTCTGCGCGGTGAGGATGCGCTGCCGACCTTGCTGGAGAACATGCGTCGGGCCTTCGGGATGACATCGGCCAGCCTGCTGCGGCGAACCTCAGACGGGGCGACGGACTGGGCGGTCGTCGAGGCCTGCGGGCCAGATGCCCCGCGCCACCCGGGGACCGCCGACGTGCACGTGCCTGCTGGCGAGGAGCTCGTGCTGGCACTCTCGGGACGCTCGCTCGGCTCCTCGGACCGCGTCATCCTCGGCGCCTTCGCCGCGCAGGCTCAGGCTCTGCTCGAACGCGACGAGCTGGAGCGCAGTGCCGCCCTGGCAGCCCGACTCGAAGCCTCCGAGAGACTCCGGGACGCGCTGATCGCCGCCCTCGGTCACGACCTGCGAACCCCCCTTGCCTCGGCGACGGCCGCGGTCACGAGTCTGCGCAGCCAGGACGTCGCGTGGACCGCCGAGGAGCAGGACGAGCTGCTGGCGACTGCCGATGAGTCCCTTGCCCGGCTCGGGACCCTGGTCTCGGACGTCCTCGATCTCTCCCGGCTGCGAGCCGGGGTGCTGAGCGTCATGCGTCAGACGTTGTGGCTCGACGAGCTGCTGCCGCCGGTGCTCGACGAGCTCGGGCCGCAGGCGGCCAGGGTCGTTGTCGATCTGCCGGACGACCTGCCTCCGGTGGTCGGAGACGCGGCGCTCGTCGTGCGCGTCCTCGTGAATGTCGTCGGCAACGCGTTGCGCCATGGTTGTTCGGCCGCCGACCCGCCCACGGTGACGGCCCAGCTGGCGGGCGATCACGTGGAGCTGCTCGTCATCGACCACGGGTCTGGGGTGCCCGAGGCCGACCAGCAACGGATCTTCCGGCCGTTCCAGCGCCTGGGAGACACGGACAACACGTCGGGACTAGGCATCGGGCTGGCCCTGTCGCGCGGCCTCGTCGAGGCGATGGACGGCACGATCACACCGACGTCGACACCGTCCGGCGGGCTCACCATGGTGATCTCCCTGCCTGCCAAGGCCGGACCAGAGGACGTGCCGACGTGACGAAGGTGCTCGTTGTCGACGACGACCCGCAGCTGGCGCGGGCCCTGCGGATCAACCTGCGCGCCCGTGACCACGACGTCCATGTCGCCGCCACGGGCGCCGAAGCCTTGCGGGTGGCGGCCTCCGTCGAGCCTGAGCTCGTCATCCTCGACCTCGGTCTGCCTGACATCGACGGCGTCGAGGTGATCCACGGTCTCAGGGGCTGGAGCGAGGTCCCGATCATCGTTCTTTCCGGGCGCGGCAGCGGGCCGGACAAGGTAGCCGCCCTCGACGCCGGAGCGGATGACTACGTCACCAAGCCGTTCGGCATGGATGAGCTGCTCGCTCGCATCAGGGCCGTCACTCGTCGCGTCCCTTCTGCCGACGCAGCGGCCGCCCCCTGTGTCGAGTTTGCCGACATCAGGGTCGACCTCGCCCAGAAGCTCGTCACCCGCCAGCGGCCGGACGAGGTCGTCGAGAGCGTCCACCTGACCCCGACCGAGTGGAACCTGCTCGAGGCACTCGTGCGGGCGCCCGGCAAGCTGATGTCGCAGCGGCAGCTGCTCACACAGGTGTGGGGTCCGGCATACGTGAACCAGCCCGCCAACCTGCGCCTCTACATGACCCAGCTGCGCCGCAAGCTCGAACCCGAACCGACCCGGCCTCGCCATCTGCTCACCGAGCCGGGCATGGGCTACCGGTTCCGGCCCTGACCGAGCGCCGACGGGCACCCTCGCGCACCACTCTCGTGCGCGTGTTGCGCTTCCTTGCCGAATGGGCTTGACCTTGACGCTACGTCAACCCTGCACGCTGTCGTCATGTCCACAGATACTTACCTGACAGACGAGCAGGTCCGGGGTCCCGCGATCCACGTGCAGGCCCTGGAGAAGTCGTATGGCGAGCTGCAGGTGCTGCGCGGCGTGCAGTTCGACGTCGCGCGAGGCAGCATCTTCGCGTTGTTGGGGTCCAACGGTGCTGGCAAGACCACTGTCGTGAGGATCCTGTCCACTCTCCTCAAGTCCGACAGGGGGACCGCCAGCGTCGAGGGCTTCGATGTCACCGACGAGGCGGCGAGCGTCCGGGAGTCGATCAGCCTGACTGGCCAGTTCGCCGCCGTGGACGAGATCCTCACCGGCCGGGAGAACCTCGTGCTCGTGGCTCGCCTGCGGCACCTGAGGGACGCCGGCCGGATAGCCGACGACCTGCTCGCGCGCTTCCAGCTCACCGACGCTGCGGACCGGCGCGTGTCGACGTACTCCGGAGGCATGCGACGGCGACTCGACATAGCCATGAGCCTGATCGGAGACCCGCCGGTGATCTTCCTGGACGAGCCGACGACGGGGCTTGACCCGCAGGCTCGCATCGAGGTGTGGAAGAGCGTCAGGGAGCTCGCCGGCAAGGGCACGACGGTGCTGCTCACGACCCAGTACCTGGACGAGGCCGAACAGCTGGCGGACCGGATCGCGATCCTGCACGGGGGACGGATCATCGCCAACGGCACTCTGGCCGAGCTCAAGGCACTCTTCCCGCCCGCCACCGTCGAGTACGTCGAGAAGCAGCCGACCTTGGAGGAGATCTTCCTCGCGATCGTCGGCGACAGCCAAGACAAGGCCGACAACGGCGACAACGTCAGCTACCCCGGAGACGGCGCGGTCAAGGCCGCCGTCGACGGCACGGACCACTGAGGAGCAACAGAAATGAGCACCGCCACGCACTTCGTCGGCGACACCAGCGTCCTGCTGGGCCGGTCCATGCGGCACATCACCCGCAGCGTCGACACCATCATCACGGTCACGATCATGCCGATCGCCATCATGCTGATGTTCGTCTACGTGTTCGGTGGCGCGATCGACACCGGCTCGGTCGAGTACGTGAACTACATGCTGCCCGGCATTCTCATCATCACGATCGCGACAGCGACCGCATATACAGCCCTGCGGCTCTTCACGGACCTGCAGAACGGGATCTTCGAGCGATTCCAGTCCATGCCGATCGCCCGCTCGAGCGTGCTGTGGGCCCACGTGGTGACCTCGCTGGTCTCGACCCTGATCTCGCTCGTGCTCGTTGTGGCCGTCGCCGTCATCATCGGGTTCCGTTCTCCTGCAGGGGTGCTCGCCTGGCTCGCCGTCGCGGGGATCCTGGTCCTGTTCACGCTGGCGCTGACGTGGATCGCCGTCATCGCCGGCCTGTCGGCGAACAGCCCGGACGGCGCGGGTGCCTTCTCCTACCCGCTGATCTTCCTTCCGTTCGTGAGCTCGGCGTTCGTGCCCACGGACACCATGCCCACCGTGGTGGCCGCCTTCGCCGAGCACCAGCCGGTGACGCCCATCGTCAACACGATCCGCAACCTGCTCACCGAGCAGCCGGTCGGTTCCGACGCCTGGGTCGCTCTGGCCTGGTGCGTGGGCATCCTCGTCGTCGCCTACGTGTTCGCGATGGCCGCGTACCGGCGCAAGGTCGCCTAGGGCGGCTCGTTCGGGCAGGCTGTGGCCGTGCTGACGATCGGACGACTCGCATCGTATGCCGGGGTGACCATCCGGGCGGTCCGGCACTACCACCAGGTCGGGCTGCTTCCGGAGCCGGAGCGCGACGCGTCCGGCTACCGGACGTACGACGCCGCGGCGGTCGTGCGGCTCATCCGGATCCGGACCCTGGCCGAGGCCGGCGTGCCTCTGGCCAGGGTCCGCGAGCTGCTCGACGCTGACCCGGAGACGTTCGCAGCCGCGACCGCCGAGATCGACGGTCAGCTTCGTGCGCAGATCAGGGCGCTCCAGGAGCACCGGCGGCGGATTGCGCAGCTGGGCTCCGGCGACTCGTTGGCCCTCCCGGCGGAGGTGGTCGACTATCTGGACCGGCTCCGTGCCACCGGAGCGTCGGAGGCCATCATCGCGCCCGAGCGCGATGCGTGGATCCTGATGGCGGCGCGATATCCGGAGCTGCTCCCGGCAATGATGGCCGACAAGGTGGCCCAGCTGGACAACCCGAAGGTCGTCCGGCTCTACCAGCTGATCGGCCGAATCTCTGAGAACTGGCAGGACGAGGAGCTGCTGCGCGAGACAGCCGACCTGATGAGCGAGCTGCTCGAGCAGGCCGCAGCCAGCGGGGAGCTGGATGAGCAGGACGAGCTCATGCCGGACGCGGCGTTCATCGGGCTGATGGACTCGTTCGCCGACGCAACCCACCCTGTCGTCGGGCGGCTGCGGGACCTGCTCGCCGAGCGTGGTTGGACCGGGTGGACCAAGCTCGAGAAGCGCCAGCCCTGAGCGCCGGGCTGCAGGTCTAGAGGATGACCGTGGCGCCCATGGCGACGGTGCGGTCCTCAGGGAGCCGGAAGTACTGCGTCGGCGATGCGGCGTTGTGGGCCAGACCCAGGAACAACCGCTTGCGCCACGGGGGCATCTCGCGACCGGGGCCGCGCTGCAAGGTGATCCGGGACAGGAAGTAGTAGGCGGTGTCCGGGTCGACGGCGAAGATCTTGAGGTCGCGCGCCACCGCCAGGGCGCGTGGGACGTCCTGGTCTTCTTGGAAACCGAAGTGCACCGTCAAGTGGGTGATCGCGTCGTAGGGATCACCGAGGTGGTCGAGCACGACCCGCTCGTGGTCGGCGACGAATGGCACGTTCATCGAGGCCGTGCTGACGATCAGGACCGTCTCGTGGATGACGTGGTTGAACATCGCGTTCTCGCGCAGCGCCAGGGGAGTCGACAGCTTGTCAGGGTGCAGGAACACGGCCGTTCCGGGCACCTTCGACACCGGGTCCTCGTGCAGCCATTCCACGAACGGGTCGAGCGGGCCCTCCATCGCCACCCGGCGCTCGGTGACCAGGACCCGGCCGCGTTGCCAGGTGAGCATCACGGTCGCGACGATGACCGCGATCAGCACGGGGAGCCAGCCCCCGTGGAACAGCTTGGTGAGGTTGGCCCCGAAGTAGGTCAGCTCGAGAACCGCCAGCGGCACGCCGAGCAGCAGCAGCTGCCCGCGGCTCCAGTTCCAGGCCGCCTGGGCATAGATGAGGAACAACGTGGTGGTGATCAGGAACGTGCCGGTCACCGCCAGTCCGTATGCCGTGGCGAGCCGTTCCGACGACTGGAAGATGACCAGCAGCAGGATGACGCCGACATACAGGGTCCAGTTGATGGCGGGTACGTAGATCTGCCCGCGTTCCTCCGTGGAGGTGTGGTGCACCGTGAGCCTGGGCAGGTAGCCGAGCCGCTCGGCCTGGCGAGACACCGAGTAAGCCCCGGAGATCACGGACTGCGAGGCGATGACCGTGGCCACGGTCGCCAGGATGACGAGCGGGAAGCCGAGTGCGTCGGGAGCGAGGTGGAAGAACGGGCTCGCGGCTGCCGACGGGTCGTTCAGGATGAGCGCGCCCTGGCCGAGGTAGTTCAGCGTCAGGGCGGGGAAGACGACGACGAACCAGGCCCGGCTGATGGGTCGGCGACCGAAGTGGCCCATGTCGGCATACAGCGCCTCGGCGCCGGTGATCGACAGGACGACGGCGCCCATCGCGACGAACGCGACGACAGGGTGCTCGACGACGAAGAGCAGCGCGTAGTGGGGCGACAGCCCGGCGAGGATGGCTGGGTCGCCGATCACCTGGCCGAGACCCATGACCGCGAGCACGACGAACCAGAGCACCATGATCGGGCCGAAGAACCGGCCGACCAGGTGAGTGCCGAAGCGCTGGCCGGCGAACAGGGCGGTGATGATCGCGGCGCCGATCGGCACGACCAGATGGGCGAGCGATGGGGTCGAGACCGACAGGCCCTCGATCGCCGACATCACCGAGATCGCCGGCGTGATCACGCTGTCGCCGTAGAACAGCGACGCGCCGAGCACGCCCAGCAGCATGACCAGCCCGAACCGCTTCCCGCCAGGGCGGACTGCCGTGCGAGCGAGAGCGGCAAGTGCCATGACGCCGCCTTCGCCGTCGTTGTCGGCGCGCAGGATGAAGGCGACGTACTTCACCGAGACGACGAGCGTGATCGACCAGAACACGAGCGAGATCACGCCGTACACGTCGCCCGGTGTCGTTGCGACCATGTTGTCGTCGATCGAGAAGACGGTCTGCAAGGCGTAGAGGGGACTGGTGCCGATGTCGCCGAACACGACGCCGAGGGCTCCCAGGGCCAACGGGGCCCAGCCCTTGCGTGCGGTGGCATGGCTGTCGTTCACGTCGGTCATCCTTGCAGTCGCGCTCCGGTCCGTCTGGCCTCCAACGACCATGACCGCGTTAAGACCGCATCAAGATCGGGGCCGCCGCCTGCCGCGCGATCGAGGTGATGTTTCCGGCGTCGTGGGCGTGCGGCGCCGGTCACTACTCTGTGCTACAGTCTAGTGGTAGCTAGTGATACGGAGTAGTTGGTCGACGATCGAAGGAGGCTGCCACGGACAACCTGACTGAGATGCTGAAGGGCACGCTCGAAGGTTGCGTGCTCACGATCGTCGACGCCGAGGCGACGTACGGATATGCCATCACGCGGCGCCTGAACGAGCTCGGCTTCGCCGATGTCGTCGAAGGGACGGTCTACGCCATCCTGCTGCGGCTGGAGCGGAACGGCCTGGTGACCGTGTCCAAACGGCCGTCCGACGTGGGGCCGCCACGGAAGTTCTACGAGCTCAACGACGCAGGTCGCGACGAGCTTGCGTCGTTCTGGGTCAAGTGGGAGTACGTCTCATCGCGGATCAACGAGCTCAAGGAGAGCAGATGAACGTCTGGGAGAAGGTCACGGGGAGCGATCTCACTCGTGACTGGAAAGCATTCGAGGCTCGGGCCGAAGCCCTGCCGACCGACTACCAGCAGGCATGGGCGGAGATCAAGCTCCAGCTCCTTCCTCACGGTGACTTCACCGGCCGCAACCTGATGCCTGTACTCGATGGCGTGCTCGGCCTGTTCGAAGAGACCGCGGCCGACGGGCAGAGCGCCCGTGAGGCAGTAGGCGACGACGTCGCGGGCTTCTGCGCTGCCTTGGTCGGGAACGACGGCGCCAGGACCTATCGCGACAAATGGCGCGAACAGCTGAACAAGAACGTCGCAAGAAAACTTGGTCGATGAGGAGAATGACATGGGCATCCGCGACGTGATCGAGGGCAAGCGGCAGTGGCGAGCGCACCTGGCACGGGTCAAGGCGCTCCCGGCCGACTACCAGGTCGTCTACCACGAGATCCAGAAGTACTACTTCAAGGTCGGCCCGGTCGATCTGGTCGACGGTGACCTCCTTCCCGGCATCGTGACGTTCTTCGAGGAGGGAGCTGCTGCGGGCAAGACAGTCCTGGAGCTCACCGGCAGCGACGTGGCCGCGTTCTGTGACGACCTGATCAAGGACACACCGACCTACGCCGACAGGTACCAGGACGCGGCACAGAAGCAAGCCCGTCGATCACGGGGGTGACACTGGCAGGCGGTCAGCTCGGCCCGTCAAGCTCGGTTCTCGACGCAACGGCCAGTCGGGCCACGGTGGGCACCACGTCGGCGATGGTGTCTCGGCCGGCGAGGGTGTCGTAGGTCTCGAACGAGGTCAGGGCATAGACCGCGCGGATGGCCTCGGGGCCGGCCCCGTGTTTCGCGAACAGCGCGGTGAGGGCACTGAGCCGGCGCTCGTCGCGGGCTGCGATGACGGCTGCAACGTCCGCGTCGAGGGCCGCCAAGGCGCGCAGACGCCGCATCGCCGTGCGGTCCACGGACCAGAACTGCCCGAACACGCGCACGAGCTCGGCGAGTGCGCCGTCCAGATCGGGACGCTGGAACGCGCCGGCAAGACCTGACACCCCGCCCTCTTCGGCGAGGTCGTCGCACACCGCCTCCAGAAGGCCGCTGCGCGAGCCGAACTGGTAGTAGACGGTCGCGCGCGCGACATCGGCGTGGCGCGCGACCGTGTCCACCGAGAAGCCGCCGCTGTCACCTCCGAGCACCGCGCGGGCGGCATCCAGTACGCGGCGGCGGCTCTCGTCGATCTGCACCTGCCGCTTGCCGAGCTGATAGGGCCTGGGTGACATCGCCTTGACTCTACGGCGCGTCGGGCTAGATTTGGTCATACACACTGACTGAATGAAAGAGGAGACGACGATGGTCATGGACCTCGAAGCCGCCCAGCGGCGCCGGAAGATGATGCGCCGAGTCAACGTGCCGATGCGCGCGGTCCTGGGCCTGCCCTTTCCCACGCCCCTCGGGCGATCGCTGATGCTGCTCCACTACACCGGGCGCAAGACCGGCAGGACCTACCGTCAGCCGCTCAGCTATGTGCGCGACGGCAATGTCCTCCTCACCCCTGGTGGTGGGCGGTGGACCCTGAGCCTCGAGGCCGGCGAGCCGGTCCGGCTGCGGATCCGAGGGCGCGATGTGATGGCGAGGCCGGAGCTCCTCACCGACCCCGAGGAGATCCAGCGGCAGATCCGAGCGATCGAGGCGGGGAACCCGCGTGCGGGCGGCTTCATCCCGATCCCGCGCGAGGCCGACGGCAGCCTGGAGCCGGCATCGTTGCAGGCCGCCATCGACCATGGCTTCTGCATCGTGCGGTGGCACCCGACCGAGAGCTCAGCTCGCGGGTGACCCCTCGTGAGCACGCGGCATACGCGGGCCACACGCCACGGTCAGGGTCGTCGCGTCTGTGACACGCCCTGCGCCGGCCGGAGCCTGGCAAGCAGGTCGCGTCGCCCCTTGGCGGTCAGGCCGATAGCCCTCGCACGAGACAGGTCGATCTTTCCGACCAGCAGGCCCAGAACGGCGCGGGCGGGGCCCACGAGGGTCAGGTCGGGACTGTCGGTCTGACCCGCCCGGGCGCGGACGGATCCGTCGCCGAGCTCGACCACGGCGTGTTCGTCGTCGGCGACCAGCTGGATTGCGGCAGCCGGCCCGGCGGGGTCTGAGTCGGTGGTGAACCAGGCCGGAGCGTACGCAAGCCAGCTGGCCTGGAACGCATCGTCCGGCCGCTCGTCGTTCATGTAACGCAGGCCCCACAGCCCCAAGGCCTTCAGGACGGGTTCGAGTGCGGCGCCGTCCTCGGTGAGCTCGTACACCTGGGTCGCGATCGGCGGGGGAGCGTCCTCGCGTCTGACCAGGCCGATCTGCTCGAGCTCCCTGAGACGGACCGCAAGGAGATTGGCTGCAACGCCGGGCAGCCCGTTCTTCAGGTCGGTATAGCGAGATGGCCCACGGAGCAGGAGCTCCCGCACCAGCAGCAGGGTCCATCGGTCGCCGACGAGGTCGAGCGCGCGGGCGATCGAGCAGTACTGGCCATAGCTTCTCACTCCGCCATCCTACGATCTGGTAGAGATTTTGGACTTGATGATTGAAAAACTAAAGTAATCAGGCTTACCGTGTGAGACATGACCCGTATGCCGTCCAAGCCGCTGATCCTTACCGCCCTTCTTCTCGCCTCCTTCGTGATCAGCCTCGACACGACTCTGGTGAACGTCGCTCTGCCGACCCTCTCCCGGGAGCTGGGTGCTACGACCTCTGAGCTCCAGTGGGTCGTCGACGCCTACAACCTGGTGTTCGCCGCGCTCATACTCACGTCCGGAAGCCTGTCCGACCGGTTCGGTCGCAAGGGCATGCTCCTCGGTGGGCTGGCCGTCTTCGGAACAGCCAGCTTCGTCGGCGGATTCGCCACTACACCAAGCGAGCTGATCGCAGCTCGGGCCGTGATGGGTCTCGGGGCCGCGATGACCTTTCCGGCGACCCTGTCTCTGCTGACGGGAGCCTTCACCCAGCGCAAGGAGCGGGCGATGGCGATCGGGCTGTGGGGCGCGACGGGCGGGATGGCGATCGCACTCGGCCCCATCGTCGGCGGATTCCTCCTGGAGCGGTTCGCGTGGTCCAGCGTCTTCTACACCCTTGGCCCCGTGGCGGTCGCGGTCATCGGTCTTGTCGCGGTGGGTGTGCCACGACGCGCAGGCGACGCGCGGCACCGACTTGACGCGCTGGGCCTGATCACCTCCGCCGCGTGCATGGGCGTCCTCGTCTACACGATCATCGAGGCGCCGGATCGTGGCTGGACGTCGCCCCAGTCGATCCTCGGCTTCGCCGCAAGCGCGGCACTGCTGGCGGCGTTCGTCGCCAGCGAGCGGCGAGCGGCCGTTCCGATGCTCGACGTCCGACTGTTCGCGAACCCGCGCTTCAGCGCCGCCAGCGCCTCGGTCTCGGTCGCGTTCTTCACGCTGTTCGGCTTCATCTTCCTGATGACCCAGTTCTTCCAGTTCGTCCGGGGGTACAGCGCACTCTCCGCCGGCGTGCGCCTGCTGCCGGTGGCGATGGCGGTGGCCGTGGGCTCGACTCTGGGCACCAGGCTGGCGATCAGGGTCGGCACCAAGGCCGTCGTGACCGTCGGGATGCTGCTGCAGGTGGCGTTCTACTTCTGGGTCGCCAGCGATGTCTCGCCGTCGTTCCCCTATGGGGTGATCGCCATTCAGATGGTGGTGTTCGGGCTCGGCATGGGACTGACCTCGGCACCTGCCACCGAGTCGATCATGGGCGCGATCGCTGACGACAAGGCCGGCGTCGGATCGGCGGTGAACGACGCCACCCGACTGCTCGGCGGCACTCTCGGGGTGGCCGTCATCGGCAGCGTCTACGCCTCGCTGTACCGCGAACGCATCCAGGACGTCGCGCAGCACCTGTTCCCGACGGTGCCGCACGGGATCGATGAGTCGATCGGAGCCACGTACGGCGTCGCCGCCCGTCTCGCCGCCCAGGGGCACACGGCCGCAGCAGGTGCGCTCCGCGACGCCGCTACCGCGGCATTCGACCACGGCGTCGCGCTCGGCTGCGTCGTCGCCGGGGTGGTCGCGCTCATCGGCGGCATCGTGTCGTGGCTGTTCCTTCCTGCCCAGCCCCCAAGCCGGCCCGAGGCCGCACCCGGGTGGCTGCAGGAGCCGACGGGCGAGATCGCAGTGGCCGCCAAGCCCTGAGGGCACCGGCAGACCGTGCGCGGTCCGGCACAAGCGAGAAAGGGCTGCCGCGACCTGTCGATTCCAGCCCTTCCCGTTCGACGCATGGGTGAGTCAGGGTTGTCTCGGTCGATGGGACCGGTCCCGGACGGACGAGAAGGAGCGCAGCGATGAGGGTCATGATCATGGGCAAGGCGACGGCCCAGTCCGAGGCCGGCGAGCTCGGCAACCCCGAGGACTTCGTAGCGATGGACCAGTTCAACCAGGAGCTCACCGAGGCGGGCATCGTCCTGGTGGCCGGCGACGGACTCCAGCCTTCCAGCAAGGGCAAGAGGGTCGCCTTCGACGCCGACGGCGGCGCCACCGTGATCGATGGCCCGTTCGCCGAGACGAAGGAGCTGATCGCCGGCTACAGCATCTGGGAGGTCTCCTCCATCGAGGAAGCCGTCGAGTGGGTGAAGCGCTCGCCACTGCGCGGCAGCGAGGTCGAGATCCGCAAGATCCTTGATGCCGACGACTTCTCAGACTCCTTGGCAGCCGAGATCGCGGCGGCCGAGGAACGAGCGCGCTGAGAGCTGCATCAGGCAATGACCTCAGCGACCCAGCGGGCGATAGACGCGGTCTGGCGGATCGAGTCCGCCAGGCTGATCGCCGGCCTGGCCAGGGTTGTGTCCGATGTCGGGGTGGCCGAGGACCTGGCCCAGGACGCCCTTGTCGCAGCGCTTGAACAGTGGCCCGAGTCGGGTGTCCCGGACAACCCGGGCGCCTGGCTCATGGCTGTCGCGCGCCGCCGCGGCGTCGACGTGGCGCGTCGAGCCGCGACACTGAGAAACAAGGTCGCGCTGCTCGGTCGCGAGCTCCGTGATCACGGCACACCCATGGACGAGATCGAGCTCGATCGTCACGTCGACGACGATGTGCTGCGGCTGATGTTCACCGCGTGCCACCCGGTGCTCTCGGTCGACGCCCGCGTGGCCCTCACCTTGAGGCTGGTCGCCGGCCTGTCGACGGAGGAGATCGCGCGCGCATTCGTCGTGAAGCCGAGCACCATGGCAGCACGGGTCACCCGTGCGAAGAAGGCGCTGTCGGACGCCAACGTGCCCTTCGAGGTCCCGGTGGGCGAGGAGCTCGCCTACCGACTGAGCTCGGTGCTCGAGGCTGTCTACCTGGTCTTCAACGAGGGCTACACGGCCACCGCTGGCAAGGACTGGGCACGCCCTGACCTGTGCCATGAGGCGATGCGACTCGGCCGCATGCTTGCCGCGCTGGCACGCGACGAGCCGGAGGCGCACGCATTGGTCGCGTTGATGGAGATCCAGGCCTCCCGCCTCCGCGCCCGGACCGGGTATGCCGGCGAGATCGTCACGCTCGACAAGCAGGACCGCGCTCGCTGGGACCGGCTGTTGATCACTCACGGTCTTGCGGCGCTCGCTCGTGCCGAGGAGCTCGGCGGCACGGGCTCGTATGCGATCCAGGCGAAGATCGCGGCCTGCCACGCCCGCGCTCCGCGGGTTGGTGACACCGACTGGGCGCGCATCGCCGGCCTGTATGGCGATCTCCTCGTGTTGACGCGTTCGCCGATCGTCGAGCTGAACCGCGCCGTTGCCGTGTCGATGGCCGACGGACCGGCCGCCGGGCTCGCGGTGACCGACGAGCTGCTCGACGTCCCTGCCCTGCTCAGCTACCACCTGCTCCCGAGCGTGCGAGGCGACCTGCTGGCCAAGCTCGGACGCTCGACGGATGCGCGAGCCGAGTTCACTCGCGCGGCCGGCCTCACGGCGAACGAGGCCGAGCGCACACATCTTCTCGCCCGGGCCAGCAGCGCCTGACCCAGACATCCACGGTGGGGTGAGCCGCGTCAGGCCGGTCGTGCGGCGAGTGCGTCGAGGTCACGCACGGCATACCGGTGGTGCTCCCATTCCTCCTCGAGGATCGTGCGCAGGCACGAGAGCACCGTCTCCTCGATATCGGGGTCGTGTGGGTTCCTTCGGGGCGCCGCGAGGTCGAGTGGGACAAGATCGGCCAGGAAGTCGCGCACCATCGCCTGCCGCCCTGCCCGCGCCTGGAGAACCCGGTCGTAGGGCACCTCGGCGGGGGACGCGGACTCGTCGTGGACCCTGGCGGCCTCGGTGTCGGGGTCGTCGTTGGGCAGGCCCGCCGGGTGATAGGGCTGCTCCCGCTCGAGGATCGCCTTCCCGAGCCAGGTGTCTGTCGCATGGACCAGATGGCGCAGCGTCTGGGCCAGCGACCACTCGTTGTCGACGGTCGCGTCCACTGTTCCGGCAGGCATGGCGTCGGCGCGCTCGAGCGTGGCGGCCCAGGTCACCTCCAAGGCTGCCCAGGCGGAGCGCAGGCCGGCGGGGTCCGCTGCCACACGCAGCTCACGACCTGGAAAGCGGTGGTTCAGCTCAGCGTCCACGATCGGCACGACGTCGACACCGTTGACGAGCAGCCGGCCGCCGTCTTCCAAAAGCCACGGGGAGTCGATCTCCATCCCGGCGACCTCGCTCCCGCGCACCACGACCCCGCTCAGGTCGCAGCTGATGAATCTCGTCTGCCGCAGGGTCCGGTTTCGGAAGATCCGGCGGCTCAGGTCTTCGGGGTGCTTCTCCGGCTGGCTCTCGCTCATGTCGTGACCCTGGCACAGCGCACCGACAGCGACGTCGTTCGGGCCCGGTCTCGGTGAATCCGATGGTGAAGGTGACCTACGCGGCTTCCGGAGGGGTCCGCGGTGCCATGAGCCGGATGCGACTGGCGAGGTCGTGGGCGGTCGGGAGGTCGCTGTGCGCGTACACGAGCACGCGGCCGAAGACCAGGACCGAGCTGTTGGGTGACGAAATCTGCCTCATCCCGGCAGGAACCTGCCCCGCCCAACCCGGTCCGGTGATGAGATAGTCGCCTGCCTCCGTCCCCGTGGTGCGCGTGCCGACATAGGCGAAGTTCGTGTTCGTGGACGGATCAGTGAACTGGAGGCTGTAGTAGCGACCTGCCGCGTCCGGCACGTGCACGAGCTGAGGGCCCTTGCGGAGATCCAGCCACCCCGCGGCCATGAGCGTGTCCCTGTTCACTCCCGTGGTCGCCAGTCTCGAACCCGTGGTGGCTCCGAGAGGATCAGCGAAGAGCGCCTGGGACTCCACGTAGAGCGAGTTCACCGGGACAGGGCCGTCGCCGAATCCCTTGACGAGGATCGCTCTCTTGAACACGGACAGGAGCAGGCGGGGCCAGAGATAGATGGCCAGGAACCAGGCAATCGCCATGACCGCGCCGAAGACGAGCAGGTGTTCGAGCCTCATCGCAGAGGTCACGCCGCCTCGGCGACCGGCGGCACGGCATACGCCCCGTCGAGGATGACCTGGCCGGGCAGGTAGACCCGCAGCCAGAGCGTGAACTTTCCTGCGGGCGCAGGCAGCCAGTTGGTCTCGCGACCTGGCGGTGCGCTGTTCTGGATGTAGATGTCGACAGAGCCATCGGCGTTCGGTGCCAGCCCCGACCGGTCGCTCACGCTGTATCGGTCGATCGGGTTCGGAACGAAGCGATTCCTTGTGTCGCCCATCGTCAGCGACCAGAACGCGTCGTTGGGCGGGAGGCCACCCGCGGGAAAGCGCATCACGTAGCGGTGCTGGCCGCTTAAGGACCGGCCCGCCCCGTCGACCTGAGTGATCCAGTACGTCGCCTCTTCGGGCACGTTGACCGGTCCTGGGAAAAGCCATGTACAGGTGGCCCTCATGAGTGGGCCGTTGCCGGGGACGCCGCACCCGAGAATCGTGGTCCAGCCGTTGACTTTCGTGGCCTTGACCCTCGAAAGGACTTCGAGGGTGACGACCGCGAGCCCAATGCCCACGAGTGCGCCCTGCACGATGTCGTTCCGTACGAGTCGCTCAGGGGCCAGCACGATTCTGACGATCGCGTAGACACACACTGCGCCAACGACGGTCGCCAGCAGGGCGGACGTTCTCCTGGTCATGCGAACAGGATTACAGGCCGATCGTCCGGGCGACACAGACAGAGCGCTGCGCCTGTACGACTGGCCGGACGCGGCACAGCCGTATGCCGATCCCCGGCGCTGCGGCGACGCTAGCCGATGGCCTCTGCCAGCTCCAGGTAGGCGGGGACGAGCTCGCCCCACCGAGCCTCGGCGTCGCCGGGCTCGCGGCCCGCGAGGTAGGTGGCCAGGTCCTCGGCGTGGATCTGCCATCCGGCCCCGTAGAAGGCAACCTTGTCCACAGGCATGCCGTGCACCTCGATGACGAGGATGGTCTGACCTCCGTCGGCGGTGAGCGTCGCCGTGACCAGCTCGTCGAACGGCGGCACGCCTTCGCCCTGCTGAAAGGACTCGTCGGTCTCCCTGGTCAGGACCCGCAGCCGGCGCGGAGGCTCGCACTGCTCCACCCGACCGTGCGCGCGCAGGCCGGCATTCTCCAGGTACAGGGTGAACTGCCCGCCAGAGCGGAGGTCACCCTCGACCTCGCCGTACCAGCGCGCCAGACGGAGCGGGTCGGTGAGGGCGGACCACAGGTCCTCGATGTCGGTGTCGTAGCGATCCTCGATGCGTACGACGCCCGTGCCGTCGGCTGATCCGAGGCTTCCCAGGATGCGGGTGCTGCGACCTGCGTGGTCGGTCATGCGGCGCTCCTGCGTGCTCTTGGTCATCTGGTCTTCCTCCGTTCGTGCTGCACCACTACTTCTACAGCATGAGCGTACCGGCATGGTTACGTAACCGTCAAGGTACATAAGGTGGAGGCTTGCCTCGACGCCCTGCACGTATGCCGCGCACCCCCTCGGCGCCGGTGCGCGCGAGCGCTGTTGGCCTCGCCTGTGCCGCCAGGCTGTTGTCGCTCACCGCGCCACAGAGGAGCATGTAGTCATGTCGACGCCCGCGATCGACTCCGTGCGCCGCGTCCCTTCAGCGGCGGCCGTCGGTGGCAGGATCCGTCCTGCCCTCGAGATGCGCCGCGACATGGTCGGCTACCACGAGCGGATGTGGCGCAGACACGGCGACATCGTTCGGCTGCGCATCGGGCCGCCAGGACTCGAGGTCGACGTGTGGATGCTGCACCATCCCGACGCGGCGGCCAGGGTGCTGGGCAGCAGCTCGTGGACCAACTACTCGAAGAACGGGCCGGTCTACGACGAGATCGCGCACTGGCTCGGACACGGGCTGCTCACCTCGCAAGGCGAGCAGTGGACTCGGCAGAAGCGGTTCGTGCAGCCGCTGTTCACGCATGCGGCGGTCGACGGCTACGGCGAGCTCATGGTCGACGAGATCGTCGCCGCCGTGGGCAACCTGCAGGTGGTGAGCCCGACACGGCTCGACCTGGCAGAGCAGATGCAGCGTCTGACTCTGCGGGTGGTCGTTCGGGCGCTGTTCGGCGGATCCGCAGACGAGGTCGTGCCGCACATCCGCGAGTCTTTCCCGATCGTCAGCGACACCATCATGCGGCGAGGTCTCGGCGCGGTTCGGTTGCCACGGTCGGTGCCGACCCCGCGGATCCGGCGTGGCCGAGTGGCCCAGGCCGACCTGCTTCGCGTGTGCGACCGCATCATTGCCGACCGGCGGCTCGGGGCGACCTCAGGTGAGACCGACCTGCTGGGGCGACTTCTCGCGGCGCGCGACGGCGAGGAGCGCATGACCGACGAGGAGATCCGGGACCAGGTGCTCGTCTTCCTCCTTGCCGGCCACGAGACGACGTCGACGGCCCTGACCTTCGCCCTGCACCTGCTCGGCCGCCGCCCCCACCTGCAGCAGCAGGTCCGCGAGGAGTTCGGCACGGCGGTCGCCGGTGCGGCCAACGGGCGGCCCACTGCGGCGATGGCTGCCGGGTTGCCCCTGACGAACGCGGTGCTCAAGGAGACGATGCGGCTCTACCCCTCGGCCCCCTTCTTCGGGCGACTGACGGTGGCCGATGACGAGCTGCTCGGACAACCGGTCCCGGCGGGCACGGTCGTCGTGGTCGCACCCTGGACCATCCACCGCCACCCCGGCTTCTGGGACGACCCCATGACGTTCGACCCCGGCCGGTTCCTCGACCCGGAGGCAGCGAGGTCCCGCCACCGCTATGCGTGGATGCCCTTCGGAGGCGGACCGCGGGCCTGCATCGGCCAGCACTTCTCGATGGTCGAAGCAGCGCTCGCGCTCGGTCTTATCCTCCAGGACCACGGCATCACGTCAGTGAGCGACTCCGACGTCATGCCCGTCGGGTCGCTCATCACCCTCTATCCCCGAGGGCCCGTGATGGCTGACGTGCGGCCGATCGAGCGCTGACGGCGGTTCGGCCTTCGGATTCGCGCGGTTCGCGGGACAGGGCCGGGCAGGTCAGGCAGCCTTGGGCCATGGCGGGGGCACGGCACGCGGCTGGGCACGCGGCCGAGCGCGCGGACGGGCACGCGGACGGGCACGCGGACGGGCACGCGGACGGGCACGCGGACGGGCACGCGCCGGAGAGTCCGAGGCGCATTCCGGCTCTGGACGGCCTCCGGGCCTGCGCAATCCTGCTCGTCGTCGCCGCGCACACCAGCCAGCCGCAGAACCCGTCCCTCGCTGCCGCCGGCGTCACTCTGTTCTTCGTGCTGTCCGGCTATCTGATCACCTCGATCCTGCTGCAGAGCCATGTCGCCGACGGCCGAGCAGTCAGGCTGCGGTCGTTCTACGCGCGCCGGGCTCGACGGCTCCTGCCCGCCCTGGCCATGCTGCTGGCCTTCGACGTGGCATTGAGGGTGGCATCGGGCCAGACGCTGGTGCCGGTGTTCCTGGCGGCCGGGTATGCGACCAACGTCCAGGCATCGATGGGTGAGTGGTCGTCGCTGACGCACACGTGGTCGCTGGCGATGGAAGAGCAGTTCTACCTGCTGTGGCCGTTGCTCCTGCCGTTCTTGGTCCGTCTGCGACGCCCGGTGGTCGCGTTGGCGTGGGCGGCTGTGGCGTCAGCCGCACTGCGGCTCGCGACGTGTCTCGCAGGGGCGTGGGCCTTCGGGTCCTACAGCCCGGTCACGCGCGCCGACGGTCTGCTGGTCGGTTGCGCGCTGGCGTTCAAGGTCGCCCGCGGCTGGCGCTTTCCGGCGGGCTGGGTCGGTCGCGGACTGACATCGGCTGCGCTGGCTGTGTTCGGCGTCTGCTTTGTGTGGGGCGACGGCGTGCTGGCCCTGTTGCCACTCGCCGTGGTCGCGTCCGCGGTGCTCGTCGCCCGGTGCATCGAGGTGACGCGGCCGGGCCTGATGGTCTCGGCATTGCAGCTGGGCCCCTTGCGATACGTCGGGCGCGTGTCCTATGGCGTCTACCTGTGGCACGCGGCCGTGCTCGGGCTCGTGCTGGGGTACGGGCTACCCGTGCCGTTCGTGCTGGTGATGCTGGTGTCGCTCCTGATCGCGTCGGTGTCGTGGGTGCTGATCGAGCGGCCCGTTCTGCAGTCGCGGCCCGTCAGATCGGCACGAGCGAGCCGGCCTGCTCCGTCCACCGCTTCGGGTGGCACGCTTCCGACGCGTGCTTCACCGGCAGCGGGCGAGACGTGAGCGAGCCGACCGAAGAGGTGCCGAGCGAGCACATCCCCGTCGGCCGGGCCGGCATACGGGCTCGGCCAGCGGCAGCTCGCGGTTGAACCATCACCCGGCGAGCACGGCATACGGGCTCGGCGAACGGGAGCTCACGGTTGTGCCCGCCCGCGGCGGCTCACGGCTGAGCCATCACCCGGCGAGGTGGCCCCACCTCTGGGAGAGCTCGCGCCACGGAGCGGTCTCGACAACCCGGCCTCCGTCGAGGACGACGACTCGGTCGGCTTGAGCGAGCGCAGCCGCCTTGCTCGTCGCGCCGATGACGGTCGCCCGGCCGGAGCGCAGCGCCGCCCAGAGCTCGATCTCCGTCGCCGCATCGAGCGCCGAGGACACGTCGTCAGCCAGCAGCAGGTCAGCCTCGCAGGCGAGCGCCCGGGCGAGGGCCAGCCGTTGAACCTGCCCACCGGACAGCCGGACCCCGCGGTGGCCGACGAGCGCGTCGGGTCCGCCGGCTTCGGCAACGTCCCGCTCCATACGAGCCGTGGCGAGTGCGGGCCCGACCTGCCGGTCGGCGTGGTCGAGGGCGATGTTGCCGGTGAAGGTCCCGGACAGGACCCGCGGCACCTGGGCGATGTGGGACACCCGTCCGGGGCGCAGCTCGACCTCCGGCTCGGCCAGGGTGCGGCCGTTCCAGACCACCTGCCCGGTGTGGGAGGTCAGGCCGGCCAGTGAGGAGAGCAGGCTGGACTTGCCCGAGCCGACCTGGCCGAGCAGGAGCACCAGCTCGCCTGCCTCTACCGTGAGGTCGACGTCCTGCACTCCGATGGTGCCGTCGTCGTGGACCGCGGTCAGCTTGCGCAGACTCAAGGTCCGCAACGGCTCACGCTGCCCGGGCCGTGGCTCGTCGGCAGTGCCGTGTACCAGGTCCATGCCCGGCGGGAGGTTCATCAGGTCGCCACCACCGGCGAGCTTGCTCGTGGCCCTCATCCACGCCCGCACCCCGGGTGCCTCGGTCACGACCGAGCCGGCGACCCGGCCGAACCAGTTGAAGCCGCTGACGGCGTTGGCGACGAGCAGGGTGATGGCGAGCGTCCATGTGCCGTGGAGGTAGCCCGCCCAGGCGGCGACGACACCGCACTGGACCATGACCATGGGCACGCCGTCGAGCAGCGCCTGGACCCGATGCTCGCGGACGGCGGCGTCGACTCGGCCACCATCGACCTGGCGAAGGTGCTTGTGCACCTGCGGGGTCGCCGCGGCGAGCTTGACCGTGCGGATGGACTCCAGTGCCGAGACCAGGGAGCGCCCGAAGTTGGCTCGGGCCGTCGAGGCGGCCGCGGCCGAGCGCCCGGCCACCGGTCGGCCGAGGGCCGAGGCCAGCCCCGAGACGACCATGACCACGAGCAGGACCGCGCCCGCGATCCAGGTGCCGGCGATCAGCGCCGTCATCGAGGCGACGACGAGGCCGTTGACGAAGTCGACCCAGCGGTCGGTGTACCGAGCCAGGCGATCGGCGTCCATCGTGCGCGCGACCACCTCGCCCGGCGGGGTCCGCACGAGCCGGCGCTGCGCGGTCTGGCCGGCGAGCACAGCGGCGCGCACGCGGAGCCTGACCTCGACCCACCAGTGGGGATAGGTCCGGAATGCGTGAGACAGCAGGAACGGAGCGACGACCAGGGAGACGACGAGGGCCACGACGAGCCAGCCGGGGTTCTGCGCGGCCTGCAGGTCGGTGACGACGAGCCCCCAGATCCAGCCCGTGACTGCTCCGAACGCGCCCGTCAGCGACGCGACGAGGAAGAGGGAGGCGCCCAGCAGCCCCCACTGGGGCAGGATGCGCACTGCGTGCAGGACCTGCCGGGCCAGGCTCGGCGTCGGACTCAGGGCCGGAGGCGGTGGCGGGCTGGTGCTGCGACGGACCGAGCCGATCGCGGCGTCATCGTGGTGGTGCTCCTCGACCGCCACTTCGTGGGCGGCCGCCTCGAGCAACCGCCGGAACGGCCCCTCGTCGGCGGCCAGTCGGCCGCGGGGACCCTGCTGGACCACGCGGCCCGACTCGAGGACAGCCACGTGCTCGGCCCGCTCGGTCGTCGAGAGGCGATGGGCGACCAGGATGCCCGTGCGCCCCGAGATCAGGCGGTCCGCAGCCCGGACAACGCGCGCCTCGGTGACCGGGTCCATGCGGGCCGTGGCCTCGTCGAGGACGACGACGCGCACGTCGCGCACGAGCAGCCGCGCGAACGCCACGAGCTGCTCCTCGCCCGCCGAGAGGGTGGTGCCACCAGGGCCGAGCATCGTGTCCAGACCGTCGGGCAGCCCGGCCACCCACTCGCTGAGGCCCAGCTCGGCGACCGCGGCCTCGACCCGGGCACGGGGCACGTCGCCGAAGAGCGTCAGGTTCTCCGCGAGGGTGCCGGCGAGCACCTCGGTGCGCTGCGTGACCACACCGACCGCGGCGCGAAGCTGCTGCAGGTCGAGGTCGAGAACGTCGGTGCCGCCCAGCAGCACGGATCCGCGCGGCGGTTCCACAGCGCGTGACAGCAGGGAGGCGAGCGTGGACTTGCCGGAGCCGGTGCGTCCGACGAGCGCGCAGGTGTGTCCCGCGGGGACGACGAGGTTGATGTCCCGCAGAGCGAAAGTGCCTGTGCCATAGCTGAACTCGAGGTCGCGGAAGGCCACGTCGAGCGGTCCCTCGCGCAGTGGCAGCCCGCCGGTCGGCTCGGCCGGAGAGGCGAGCATGGCCCGCAGCCGCAGGACCGCGCCAAAGCCCTCCTGAAGGTCAGGCAGGTGGCGAGCGAGCATGTCGACGCCGCCGACGAACATCGTGGTGACGAGGAAGAGCGTGACCAGCTCGGCGGTTGACAGGTCGTCGGCGAGCACGAGGGCGGTGCCGACGACCGCGACCGCGGCGAGCGCGCCGTGCAGCAGCCCGCCACTGCGTCGGGTGATCCGGGCCTCGACCTGGAGCACCCTGTCGAGTGCTGCGTGGACCCGGGCGGCCATCCGCGCGTTGTGGCGCAGCACATGTGCCTGGCCGAGAGCGGTACGCAGGTCGTCCCGAGCGGTGACGCCCTCCTCGGTGGATGCTGCATGGTCGGTCCACGCGGCTTCCTCGACCACCTTGCGTTCGGCGACCTGGGGCAGCAGCCGGCGCACGACCCAGTACGTCGCGTACCCCGTCAGGGGGAAGAGAAGGGCAGCGGGCCACCAGGCAATGCTCGCGACCACCCACAGCGGTCCCGAGGCGAGCAGGGTGCGCACGGCCTGCCACACACCCCAGCGCATCAGCTGGCCGACCTCCCACGTGTCGTCGTCGATGCGGTCGAGCACCTCACCGACGGCCTGCTCGGACAGCTCGGAGAGCGGCTGGGCCATCGCGGCGTCGAGCAGGTCGGCGCGCAGCCTGCCCTCGGCCCGGTCGCACACCACCCCCCAGATGATCCTGGCGACGGTGTCGATGACGGCACCGCCGACGACACACAGCGCCAGCAGCACGACCAGCGTCGAGGTGGCTTGCTCGGCGAGCCGGCCGGCGACCATGGACCCGAGGGATGCCGCGACGGCACCCAACAGGGACATGGCGAAACACACGATCGTGAGGGGACGACGGACCCGGCGCCAGTCGACGGGGACCCGATCCGCAGGCACTCCCGCCCCGCGAAGGGCCCCGTGCTGTCTCGTGCCCTGCGCCTCGTCGTGCCCCAGTCTGGTCATCGTCACAGTCACCAAACGCTACCGATCGCCGCCGACAGTGCGCCTCCCGTTTTCCAGAGCCCGGTGAGTCGCGGTCTGATACGCCAGCTGAGTTCGCGGATGCAGAACTCCACGGCAGGTGTATGCCGCGCCCCGGCTGGGTTTTCGACCCTAGAGCTCCTGGATATAACAGAGCATTCGATAGTCCTTACCGGCCTCGATGTTGCTGAAACCGTGGCGCTCGTAGAAGCGGCGAGTGTCCTCGTCGATCTCGTCGACATTGATGTGCATCTCGCCCGCTCCCTTGGCGCGCACGGTCTCGATCGCCGTCCTGAGGATCAGAGTGCCGATGCCCTGGTCGCGGAGGGTGGGCACGACGTACAGCTCCTCGAGCTGCGCGAGCGATCCGTCGTAGTAAGGGGTCGGTCGCAGGGTCAGGAGAGCGAAGCCGACGGCTCGGCCGCTGCGGTTGGCCAGGACGACGGAAACGTCGTCCCTGGCCAGGAGCGTGGTGAACCGACCCGCGAACTCAGCAGCGGTCGGGCCTGCGGCCTCGAACTCGTCGTTGAAGTCCCGCAGCAACCGACCAACGGTGTCGGCGTCGGCGACGTCGGCGAGCCGCACGGTGACCTCAGCCATGCACCGATCATGCGCCTCCCGCGGGTCGTTGCGCTCCTCGTGCCCCGCGTTCTCGGCGCCGCAGTCCGGCGCAGCGATCTGGAAGGTCGGCCGATCCGGCTGGAACCCGTGCCAGCAAACCCGTCGCGCTGGTGGCGAGGTTCGCTCTACCGTGCGGTCGTGGACGACGTCGTTATCGAGCCTGAGCAGTTCGCCGACCACGCCGCAGTGGACGAGGTCGTGCGGCGAGCGTTCGCGGACCAGCCGCGGGTCGCCGACATGGTTGCGGCTGTCCGCGTCTCGCCGCGCTTCCGGCCGGGCCTTGCGCTCGTCGCGAGGGTCGGCCATCACGTCGTAGGTTTCGTGATGCTCAGCGGCACGGACCTGGTCGACCACCTGGGAACGCGGCGGGAGGTGCTGACCTTGACGCCGCTGGCCGTGGTGCCTGAGTACGAGCGCCGCGGGATCGGCTCGGCCCTGGTGCGTGCCGCGATCAAGGAGGCGGACCGTTGCGGTGAGCCGCTCGTGGTTCTCGAAGGTAGCCCGCACTACTACGGGCGGCTCGGATTCACCTTCGCGCCCGCGCATGGGATCACCATCGACCTGCCGGACTGGGCGCCGCGCGAAGCCGCGCAGGTATACCCGCTGTCTCGCTATGACCCCCACGTCACAGGACGGGTCGAGTATCCGCCCGCCATCGCGGGCCTCAGCGGCTGACCAGAGGCAGGTGAAACGGCTTTGGCCTCCACGTCCGGAGCCAGGTACGAGCCACGTCGGGAACAGGGGAAGTAGGCCTTTACCGCGCGGCGCACCGACCATAAGGTCGAACGATGTCCATCGGACAAGGGACGCGGGTGGGCCGGCTGAAGATCCGTGTCGATCGGCTGATCTACACGACGATCACGTTGGTGTCCGTCCTGATCATCTACGACGGCTGGAACCAGCTGACCTTCTGGGGCGTCCTGGCCGTCATGCTCGGGCCGTTGCTGGCGATCTTCCTCAGCCATCTGTTTGGTGCCGAGCTCGGGACTCGCGTTGCAAAGGGTCGTCCGCTCACTTCGCGCGAGCGCCGGACGGCATTCGCGGAGGAGTGTCGATTTCTCGTCATCGCCGTACCGCCGGTGCTCATCTTGATCGTGCTGAGCGTGGCAGGCGTCTCGTACGACGACATCATCCGGGTGATCGTTCTGACGGGAGCGGTCTCGCTGGGCGTCTGGGGTGCCGTCGCTGGGCGCAGAGCAGGGTTGACGGGCTGGCGGCTGGTGGCGTCGGCGGGATATGGCCTGCTGCTTGGCTGTGTCATCTTGGCGCTCCAGGCGTTGCTTCAACCTGGGCAGGAGCCTTTTCAGCGGTAGTCGAAGGAGCAGACCACGTTGCTGGGACAGCGCCTCGACGTGTCGTGGGCGGGGCCTCGCCTGGGCAACGTCCGCTCCTGCCGCTGAGCGGACCCGGCCGATTCCGGGCGGTACCGCGGGTGATGCCCTGCACGGGATTCGCCATGTGGTGCGCGATGTTGTCGAGGACCTTCGCGCGGGCGGTGAGCCGATCCCGGAGCCGCTGTCGTCTCGGACCTATTCGGGCAAGTTCAACCTGCGTGTCGGTGAGCGCCTCCACCGCAAGCTGGCCTTGGAAGCTGCGCAGGAGCATCTGAGCCTCAACCAGTACGTCGTGCGACGGCTCAGCGACGCATCCTGAACGGCCAACAGAGACGATGCGGTCTTGAGCCCGTCGGACCAACCTTCGGGCCGTGCAACAAAGTGTGGTCGTGCCGGCCGGTGAGGAAGGTCGGCGGTTGCACGTACGGGGAACGCCGCTGCGCGTGCGAAGGTTGGGAGCGTGAGTGACGAGCTGCCCGCTTTGACGGTCGCTGATCGCGCCGCGTGGCGCTCCTGGCTCCGAGAGCACGACGGTGATGACCGCGGTGTGTGGCTGACCCTGGCGCGGAAGGGCGCCGCCGAGCCCACGAGCCTCGCCTACGATGAGGCGCTTGAGGAGGCGCTGTGTCACGGATGGATCGACGGGCAGGTCCGCGGCGGCGACAAGCACAGCTACCGACAGCGCTTCACGCCTCGTACGCCGCGCAGCGGGTGGTCAAAGCGCAACGTCGCCATCGCTGAGCGGCTGATAGCGGAAGGGCGCATGGAGGCGTCGGGACTCGCCGCGGTGGAGCGCGCCAGGGCTGATGGCCGTTGGGACGCCGCGTATGCCGGACCGGCGAGCATCGAGGTTCCGGCCGATCTCCTCGCGGCCCTCGACTCCCACCCTGCCGCGCGGACGATGTTCCAGAACCTCAACAGCCGAAATCGCTACGCCATCCTCTACCGCATCGAGACTGCGAAGCGTGCCGAGACCCGCAGCCGACGTATCGAGCAGTTCGTCGCCATGCTTGCGCGGGGAGAAACCATCTACCCCACCACCGCGAGGGAACGCGATGATCACCGCGACGCGTAACTGGACGAAACCGCGGCAAGCTCGCGCTCGCAGTGGTTGAGCCTGCCGTGCGACGGGCCGGGAATCCCTGGTGGATCTACTCAGACTCGAGGAGCCTCTTCGCGGTGTCCAGAGACGCCATCTCACCGTCCATGGACTTCTGAACCGGTCCGGACATCACCAGCTTCTTGAGGCCGCTGAGCTCCGCGGTCAGGGAGAAGGTGACCTCGGTCGAGTCGGGCCCTGCGCTCTTGAACGAGAACTCACCGCGAGGCCGTGCGGGCCCCGCGACCACCTTGAAGGCATATCGCGACGATGCCGTGTACTCGGTCACCTCGATATCAGCATCGATGCCGCGACCGCCTGGACCGGAGATCACCTGCCGGACCCGTGCTCCGGTGCGCATCTCCGCCGGACCGTCGATCTCCTTGACGTGGGTTCGCCAGCGAGGATCGTTGGAAGGGGTGCTGAAGAACGCGAAGACGGCTTCCACGGGCCGGTCGATGACGATCGTTCGCTGCGCCGTTGGCATTGGACTCCTTCAGACGATGGTCGCTGCCTCGCGATTGTTGCGCGGCGCATCGCCGGCCACAAGGTCGGCGACCGGACTCGCAGGAAGAGGTCAGGTTGTCGGGCCCGGGAGTGAACATGGCCAGATTGCGGTCCGCCGCTGGTCGCCCTGATCATCTGTGTATGAACGAGACGCCCGCCACGGCAAGGCTAAGACGTGCGGTCCGGGCCGTGATCCTGGCCGAAGATGACCGTGTCCTGCTGTGCCGCTTCAGCTTCCCGCATCCAGCTGTACCGACGGGCGCAACAGTTGTGTGGGCTGCGCCTGGCGGCGGCATCGAGCCCGGTGAAGAGCCGCTGGCGGCCCTGCGCCGGGAGTTGCACGAGGAGACGGGGCTTGTCGTCGATGCCGACCCGCCTCACGTCTGGCACCAGGAGGTCACCGCTCCCGGCCATGCCGATGGCTACGACGGGGTGGTCAACGACTACTTCCTCGTCCGAACGGCGCGCTTTGACCCCCGCGGCGCGCTGTCCGATGACGACCTCGCCGCCGAGCACATCAGCGGCATGCGATGGTGGCGGCACTCAGACATCGCCGCATACGGCGGGACCGACCTGTTCTCGCCTCGTGACTTCGCCACACCGCTGGCGGCGCTGATCGCCGGTGACATCCCGGGCACGCCGTTGATGCTCGGCCTGTGACTCCCCTGCTCTGAGAGTCTCGTGCGTCACGACGACCGCGTGTCGTGGCGGGTCTGTTTTCGGGAGGCGGCCGCCAAGCCGACCGCGGCAACCCCAGCCGTCAAAGCGGCAGGCACGGCTAGAGCCGAGGGCCCGGCCTCCGCGACCAGAAGGCTCGCGGTGGCAGCACCGACGGCGATGCCCCCGTTGAACACCACAGGGATCAGGGCCGCAGCCAGGTCGCGGCGTCTCGTGCCCGCTCGGCGCAGGATCTCGGTCTGAGCCAGTGGCGGCAACGCGCCCGTGACCAGGCCGAGCGCGGGGATCATCACGAGACCAACTGCCGCATGCGATGCCCAGCCCAGGGCCAACAGCGCCGCGGCGGTGCCGGCCGCGGCGGCGACGAGCGCGGTCCCGGTTCGCCTCACCCGTCCGGCGATCCCGACGCCGATCGCGGAGGCGACGCCGAAGACCAGCAGCAGGCTGCTCGCGCCGCCGGGCAGCAAACCTGCGGCGGGTTCCCCGATCCTGGTGATGAAGGTGTACGTGCCGTAGAACCCGATGAGAAGGAGCCCGACGAGCCCGGTCAGGACCACCGTGGGCGCTAGCGATGTCTGTGCGCCAGCCTCGTGAGCGGTCGACTCGGCGCCCATGCGGCTGCGACTCGGTACGACCCCCCGCACGAGCAGGGCGACGCCGAGCGTGACGAGAGCGAGCACGCCGAAGGCCGCTCGCCAGCTCGCGATGTCGGCGATCAGCCGGGTGATCGGCGTACCGACCACCATGCCGAGGGTCGCCCCGCCGAGGACCACGGCGACCGCTCGACCGAGGAGCGCGACGGGAACCAGGTCGGCAACGTGGGCGTTCGCGGTGGACCAGAGCAGGCCGACCGCCGCGGCGCCGGCCAGCCGCGCGCCCAGCACAACGCCGTACGCGGGCGCCACGGCCGTCGCCAGCGAGGACAGGGCCAAGACCCCGAGTCCGTAGACGAGGAGCGTTCGACGGTCCAGTCGCCGGGTGAGGTGAGTCAGCGGCAGGCTGGCTACGACGACGGTGAGGGCCCACGCTGCAACGAGCTGTCCCGTCAGCGACTCGGCAATGCCGAGCCCGTTGCTCATCGGGACGAGGACGGCCGTCGGGAGCATCTCGGCAGTCACCATGACCAGGGTGGCCGTGCCGAGCGCGAGCAACGCAGGCCATGGGAGTTCGGCCGCCGGGACCGGGGTGGGAATGGTGCTGGTCTGGGTCACCCGCCTAACGTAAAGTCTGACACTAATGTCAATGTCAAACTCTGGGGTGAATCGGATGAAGATCGGTGAGGTGGCTGAGCGCACGCAGGTGGCGCCGCGGCTGATCAGGTACTACGAACAGCAGGGCCTGCTCGACGCCGATCGCGCGGACAACGGCTACCGCACCTACACCGAGGAGCACGTGGAGCGAGTCACCCGGATCGCCGGCCTCGTCCAGGCTGGCATCCCGACCAGGCTGGTCAAGGTGCTCCTCGATGCCGAGGATGCCGCCGCCCGGGACGAGCCGAGCTGCCCCGCCGAGGTCGCCGCGCAGCTTGCCGCCGAGCTCGGTCCGCTCGAGAGCCGGATCGCCTGCCTCACCCGCAGCCGCGACACCATCCGCACCTACCTCGAGCGCACCCGACACCAGGCCCTGCTCCACGGGTGACCGGGCCGCAGAACCTGCGGGTCTCAAGAATGTTTGCGCGCTGCTTTTGGGCGTCGCCGGCTCGGGTAGGCATCGGCGACTGGCTGACCAACATCCGGACGCCGAACGTCCGCATCCCCGGGTACATTGCCGAGCATGTCCGACTTCACGATCAAGGAGCTCACGCCGGAGACATTCGACGACTTCGCCGCTCTCGTCGAGCGGAACAAGGGCATGTTCGCCAGCTGCTGGTGCACGCATTTCCATCCCGACTGTGCGGAGAAGGGCCAGACCGCCGAAGGGAACCGGGCCCTCAAGCAACGTCTCGTGGCCGAGGGGATCGCGCACGCGGCACTGGTCTACGACGGCGACCGGGCCGTGGCGTGGGCGGAGTACGGATCACCCGAGGAACTGCCTAACCTCCAGCACCGGAAGGAGTACCTCGCCACCTCCGAGCGACTGCCCGACTACCGGGTCACCTGCATCCTGGTCGAGCGCGGCTTTCGCGATCAGGGCCTGGCGGCCACCGCCCTGCGCGGAGCCGTCGAGCTTATCGCGCGGGCCGGGGGCGGCCTCGTCGAGGGCTACCCGCACGACACCGGCGGGGTTCGGAAGAAGAACTCGTCGTTCCTCTACAACGGCACCCGCACGATGTACGAGCGCGAGGGCTTTACCTACGACCGTCCCAAGGGGCAAGGAAACTGCGTGATGGTGCGCGAGGTGGCCCCCACCGCCCGCGACTGACCCACGAGCCGGTCGCCCAGCTTCGAGAGCGTGACCAGATCGTTCACGGGGCGTCAGGCGAATGCCTCAAGGTCTCGTCGCATCACGCCAAACTCCCGTTGTGGACCGTAGAAGCTCTCCAGGTTCGTAGCTAGTCCATCGTCATTCCTCCACTTCGGCGACCTCTGGTGTTGCACAAGGTGCCACAGCTGGCCGGTCGATCGTGGCGATAGCCCGGATGCTTTGGCCTCGCGCGATCGTGCCCAGCGGAGGTCGCTGCTTTGCGGACCTTGCCGCCTACAGAATCCGGCCCGGGCTGGACCTCGTAGGCCGGGACGGAGGATTCGGCCACCAGGTCCATCCCCGGCTGGATCTTCTAGTGGGCCAGTGCCTTTACGGCCCCTGGCGCCACGACAATCGACCAGATGGTCAGGTGTCGCGTGCCGACCTGGGCCACCGACCGCAACAACCCGCCAACTGGTCGACTGTCGTGCCCCATCCGGAGCTGGGTTGTGGGCGAAGGGATCCCTCATACCGCGGTCGGCGCGGCATACAGTCGCCAGAACGGCGCTGGAGGCGCACGATTGACACCGTGGAAACTTGGGACGCCCTGCGGGCGCGGCGAAACGTTCGGCAGTTCACGGAGCAGCCAGTCCCCGACGAGGCGCTCGACCGCATTCTCGAGGCTGGTCGACGTGCCCCGTCGGCGGGCAACTGGCAGCCGTGGGACTTCGTGCTCGTGACGGACCGGGCGCAGCTGGTCGAGCTGGCGAAGGTCTGGCAGGGCGCCAGACACGTCGCCGGGGCGGCAGCCGCGATCGCGATCGTCGCGCCAGAGCCGCAGGATGACCGGCAGTCGGCTCTGCTCCAGTACGACCTCGGCCAGGCGACGTATGCGATGACGGTCGCCGCGGCTGACCTGGGCGTTGGCACGGGCCATGCGGCAGCTTCAGACCAGGACCAGGCGAGGGCGGTTCTGGGCATTCCGGAGGGACGCTTCCTGGCCTACATGCTTTCCGTCGGTTATCCGTCGGACAGGCCGTTGGCCGTCATCAAGCGGCCGGACCGACGTCCCTTCGACGAGGTCGTGCACCGCGGACGGTGGTGACCAGGCCGTAGGCGGCCTCTCAGGCCTGACGATGCGTAGGCTCGGGATATGGAGCGCATCAACCTGGGTGAGGCCGAGGGCCTGCCGCCGGTGGACTGGGCCGACGTCGTCGCGAAGCTCGAGGCAGGGTCGATCCCGCCACCCGAGGCGGCGAACGCCCGCGCGACCTGGCTGGCTACCGTCAACGAGGACGGCAGCCCGCACGTGACCGCCGTCGGTGCTCTCTGGGTGGACGGCGTGTTCTGGTTCCAGACCGGCGCGGGGACACGCAAGGGACGCAACGTCACGCGCGACCAGCGGTGTTCGGTCGCGGTGTCGATCCGCGACGCGGACGTCGTGATCGAAGGCGACGCGGTGCGGGTCACCGAGCCCGGCGCCCTGGCACGCATTGCCAAGGCCTGGGCGGACAACGGTTGGCCGGCAGAACCCGATGCGAGCGGGTCAGGCATCGCAGCCCCGTTCAACGCGCCGTCGCAGGGCCCTCCGCCGTGGAATGTCTATCGGATCGAGCCACGCTCAGCGACCGTGGTATCGGCAGCAGAGCCGGGAGGCCTGACTCGCTTTCTCTTCTGACGGGCTGAGCGTCGGGTCGTCTGACTGGCGCGGTGAACGCTGGCCCTGCGCCGACGCGGGAGACCACGCTCCCGAGAGCCCGAAGCCCGGTGATGAGTTGTCGCGCCCGCACCCGTCCTATCTACGACGGGACACCACGAGACGGAAGGATGACGTCATGGGTGCGGACACGCGACTGGAGGAGCTGGGCGTGAGCGGGCTGGGCGACGGCGGTCTGGGCGTGAGCGGTCTGGGCGTGAGCGGTCTGGGCGAGGTCGACGAGCCGGCGTTCTCGCGGCTGGCGCAGCGGCACCGGCGGGAGCTGCACGTGCACTGCTACCGGATGCTCGGGTCGTTCGAGGACGCCGAGGACACCGTGCAGGAGACGTTGCTGCGTGCCTGGCGGCGACGGGAGACCTTCGAGGGACGGTCGACGTTCCGGGCGTGGCTGTACCGGATCGCCACCAACGCGTGCCTGGACCTGCTCGCCAAGCGCCGCCCTGAGCCGGCGACCGGCGGCGAGGTGCTGTGGCTGCAGCCCTACCCGGACCGGCTGCTCGACGAGCTGCCGGCGGACGACGCGGACGAGCCGGAGACCGTGGCGGTCGCGCGGGAGACGATCGAGCTGGCGTACCTGGTTGCCGTCCAGCATCTGGCGCCGCGCCCGCGGGCCGTGCTGATCCTGCGCGACGTGCTCGGCTGGCCAGCGAAGGACGTGGCGGAGCTCCTCGGAGACTCCGTCAACTCCGTGAACAGCGCGCTGCAGCGGGCCCGTGCGGGGATGCGCGAGCACCTGCCCGCCGAGCGCCAGGACTGGACCGGGGGCGAGGAGGACGCCGGGACGCGCGAGCTCGTGCGCCGCTATACCGCCGCCAGCGTGGCCAAGGACATCGACGGCGTCGCCGCACTGCTGCGGGACGACGTCCGCTGCTCCATGCCTCCCACGCCGGGCCTGTACGTCGGCCGCGAGGCCGTGGTGAACGACTGGGTCGAGAGCGGATTCGAAGGCTTCGAGCGCCTGCGCGCCGTCCCCACGTCGGTGAACCGGCAGCCCGCCATCGCCTTCTACCTCTGGCAGAAGCAGGAGGGTGCGTACCTGCCGCTGACGATCGACGTCCTCCGCATCGCCGGCGGGGTGATCACCGAGATCGTCACGTTCCACGACGACCAGTTCCCGCGGCTCGGGCTGCCGGAGCAGCTGCCGGCGAACGGCACCGAGTAGTCCGGGTGCGGTCCCTCGCGCTGCGCCGCCACCATCACCTCCCTCATCGCGCTGAACCTGGTCGCCGCGACCGTGACGGTCCCGACCCGGGCGTGGACCCGTCGCCGCTAGAGCCACCTGCGCACGCGAGCGCAGTAAGCCTCGTAGTCCGAGCCGAATTTGCCTGACAGGTAACGCTCTTCGGGGCGGATCGCACCCCAGAACAGCGCGGCCACACCGATGGGCACGAACACGAGCGCCCAGAAAGAGCCCATCAGCGAGAGTCCGATGTCCAGCGCGATCAACCCGAGATAGAGCGGATTGCGGCTGAGACGGAACGGACCCGCCTGAAGGAGCTCGGTCGCCGGACCACCGGGCAGGATCGAGGTGCCGTGCGACGCCATGACCAGCAACGTCCAGCCGTTCCAGAGGGCGAACGCCACGATCAGCAGGCCGCCCGTCCATCTCGCCAGCGCGCCGGTGAGAGGAACCGGGTCGCCCAAGGTCGCCGTGAGGACCAGGCCGCAGGCGAGCGGGATGCCCAGCGCTACGGGTGGCCAGATCCGAAACGATGGCGCGTCCACTCCGTGATCCTCCCATCGGGCACACCGCCTGCACGGCGGGCCGGCTCGTAGGGTGCCTTCATGGCCAGATCCATTGCGACCAACAGCACCGTCGAGCTGCCAGAGCTCCTCGACTTCGTGCGTTCACGCCATCATCTGCTCCTTGCCACCGCTCGCCGGGATGGCCGCCCCCAGATTTCGCCGGTGACCGGGGGAGTGGACGCCCAGGGTCGAATTGTCATCTCGACCTATCCGTCCCGCGCGAAGACCCGAAACGCGGAGCAGGAGCCACACGTCTCGGTGCTCGTCCTCTCAGACGAATGGGACGGTCCGTGGGTGCAGGTGGACGGCGACGCCGAGGTCTTGCACATGCCCGAGGCGGCCGACGGCCTGGTCGACTACTACCGCTGCATCGCCGGAGAACACCCGGACTGGGACGAGTACCGCGAGGCCATGCGCATCCAGGACAAGTCCCTGATCCGCATCACCCCGACGCGCTGGGGCCCGATCGCCACGGGGGGCTTCCCGGCCGACGTCGCCGCCCGACTCGACGGCTGAGCCGGTCACGACCAGCGTCCCAGCGTCAGCGGCGCCCGTATGCCGCATCGTCATCCGCGCGGGTATGCCGGCTGGCCGGTCACGCGGTATGCCGGCTCGCCGGGCACGCGGTATGCCGGCTCGCCGGCACGCGGGCCACCGCGAGACCCGCTCGAGGGGCGGTCACCGGCTGGTGCACTGGGGTGGTCGCACCCGGGGTGCCGGGGTGGTCAGGGGAGCAGGAGGGACTTGATGGCGCGGCGCTCGTCCATGGCGGCATACGCCTCGGCGACCTGCGCGAGCGGCAGCGTGAGGTCGAAGACCTTCCCGGGCTCGATCCGGCGGTCCCAGACGCGCTGGAGCAGGTCGGGCAGGTAGGCCCGCACCGGCGCGGCGCCGCCGCGCAGTCCGACGTTCTTCCAGAACATGTGCTCCTGGGGGATGTCGGTGACGTGGGGGACGCCCACCCAGCCGACCATGCCGCCGGGCCGAGCCGCCTTCAGGGCCTGGACGACAGACTCATCGGTGCCGACGCACTCGAGGACCGAGTCGGCGCCGATGCCCCCGGTCTGCTCCTTGACGGCCTCGATCCCCTCGTCGCCGCGTTCGGCGACGATGTGCGTCGCGCCGAACTCGCGGGCGATCGCCTGCCGGTCGGCGTGCCGGCTCATCGCGATGATCCGCTCTGCGCCGAGCTGCGAGGCGGCCAGGACGCCGGACAGCCCGACCGCGCCGTCGCCGACCACGACGACAGTGCTTCCCGCGCGGACGTCGGCACAGACGGCCGCGTGCCAGCCGGTGCACATGACGTCCGACAGGGCCAGCAGGCTCGGCACGAGATCGTCTGCCGGGTGCTCTGGTGTGGCGACCAGTGTCCCGTCGGCGTTCTGCACACGGATCAGCTCGGCCTGGCAGCCGTCGTAGCCCGTGCCGCGCTGGCAGTTGGCCTGCGCGCCGGCCTTGCACACGGGGCAGGTGTTGTCGCTGGTCAGGAAGCCTCCGACCACGAACTGGCCCGGCTCGACGGTCACGACATCGGACCCGACGGCCTCGACGATCCCGACATACTCGTGACCGATCGGGGTCGGCCGGGGCACGTCGGAGATGCCGCGGTAACGCCACAGGTCAGACCCACATACACAGGCTGCGACGGTGCGCACGATGGCGTCGGTCGGGTCGACGATGGTGGGGTCCGGCCGTTCCTCGAGCCGAATGTCGTTGGGACCATAGATGATCGTTCCGAGCATGAGTGCTCCTGGTCAGCGTCTTGGGTTCGGGGACGGGCGCCGGCCAGGCGAGCGGGACCTCGACGGTCATGCGTCCGGCCGGTGCCGTCAGTACCCACTCCACCAGGGAAGCCTGCGATGTGGCAGGCCCTGACGTGACAGGCACTGCCAGGGCCTCCCTGGGCGGCGTCCTGGCACCGGGTGCCCGCCATCGGACGCGACGGTCCGGCAGGGTCAGTCCGGCAAGCGGCTCCCGTGCGCCTCCGCGACCAGGTATGCGGCATACGACGTGGGCCGGCTGGCGGCGTCGACGGTGACGGTGGTCATGCTGCCTCCAGCAGCCCGGCATACCGGGCCAGGTAGAGCGGCCAGCCCTGTGGGTCGTCGACGCCGTCCCGGACGGACGACCAGCCGGGCCCGTGGCGGTCGAGGTTGCGGTGCTCGAGCTCGACGCGGGTGCGGTCGGAGCCGTCGGCGATGAAGCGGACCTCGACCTCGCTGGCGTTCTCCGGCGGCTGGAGCTGCCAGGTCGGACCGATGTCCCAGCTGAACACCAGCCGGTCCGGTGGCTCATAGGTCAGGACCCGTGCCCATCGGCACTCGCTGCCGTCCTCGGCACGGTCGACGATGTGGCCGCCGACATAGGGCTCGAAGGTCGTCGAGACGATCGGCGAGGAGAGCAGGTTGTGTTCCTTGGGCTTGATGTCGCTCATCCGCTCGATGAATGCGGCGAACGCCTGTGCGGGCGTCCCGCGAACAACAACGTCGTGGCGCACCACTGGTGCTTCGGTCATTCGTTTTCCTCCTCCATCAGGTGTGCGAAGCCGGACATGGTCTGTCTCCAGAAGGTGTCGAGCTGATCCCGCAAGGCGCTGACCCCGGCCTCGCTCAGCCGGTAGATGCGCCTCGTTCCTTGGGCCCGGTCGCTGACCACGCCGACGTGCTTGAGGACCTTGAGATGTTGCGACACGGCCGGCTGGCTGACCGGCAGCGCATCGGCGAGCTCACCGACGGTCCGCTCGCCCTCGGCCAGCTCCATGACGATCGCCCGGCGCGTCCGGTCGGCCATCGCAGCCCACGCTTCGTCTGGTCCATAAGTCATCGCAAATAGAAGTTACGACTTATGGACGGCGTGGTCAACCACTGAGCGGGTCACGGCATGGACAGCACGAACCGGCGGCGCCCACTGGATGGGGACGCCGCCGGTTCGTGCCGCTCAGCGGGGATCAGGCCAGGTCGATGTAGACCGTCGCCAGCGCGAACAGGCTCGGGTCCGTCACCGTGATCCGGTAGCTGCCGCTGGTCAGGGCCGCGCCGCCGAAGAACTCGCTGCGCTTGGTCGACAGCGTGTAGTGGTAGTGGTCGTCAGTCCACCTCATGGCCTTCCCGTTCGTCGGCACCTCGGTGATCATGGCCTCGTTGACCGGTCCGCCCGGCACCGAGCTCACCTTGTCGAGCTGGACCGTCGGGGTCAGGGTGGTCACGAGAGCACCGGTGCAGTCGGTCACGGTGATCTTGAGCGGGATGGTGCTTCCGAGCCGGAAGACGCTGCGGTCCCCGCCCGCGTTGATCGGTGGGCCGAACCCGGATGCGGTGTTCTTCGTCGTGACGGATGCCGAGCCGGGCGCCGAGGCGCCGCCGTCGTCATCGGACACCGTGGCCCGGACCTGGAACGTGCCTGCTGCTGTGAACGCGTGCGTCGCTGACGCAGATCCGGATCCGAGCGACTCGGTGACCGAGGCCGGGCTCGACGAACCGTCACCCCAGTCGATCGATGCCGTGTGAGTGTCGTTCGTGCCGGCGTCGGTGAAGGCGGCGCTGACGCCGACGGTGCACGCGGACGTGAACGTCGGGGTCACCGTGCCCATGACCGGTGGCGCATTGACCACCGTCAAGGTCACGTCCTGGGACACCGGCGGGTTCTGCCCGTCGGTGCCGGTGAGCGTCAGGGTGTAGGTCCCGTCGTCGGTGCAGGTCACCGTCGTCGCGGGCGACGTGCCGTCACCGAACGCGCACGTCGCGCCCGGGTCGGCAGACGTGACGGCATAGGTCCACTGGGATGTCGCACTCACGTCGTCCGTGACCGTGCCGGCCAGGGCCACGGGCTGTCCCTCGGTCCCCGTGTAGGGGCCGCCCGGGGTGACGACCGGAGGGCCGTCGATCGGCTGGTAGCAGTTGATCAGCGTCCAGTCGAGGACGTCGTGGTCGGCGGCAGCAGCGCCCGTCGCGGCGGTGAAGCCGACGAAGGCGTCGGTGACCCCACCCAGCGTGGCCGGGATGTCGATCGACGTGGTGAGGATCGGTGCCGTCGGACGCGCGCCGTCGGAGATCCGCACCTCGAGGACGTCGGTCGCGCCGTTGTAGTCGACCCAGGCGTGGTGGACCGCGTTCGGGTCATCCAGCGTGAGCAAACCATTGAGCGTCGCCCGCGGGTTGGAGTTGATGTCGCCATTGACGTCGATGCCGACGTGGTTGTCATCGCTGTCGAACCCCTGGTTGAACCAGCTGTCGAACTCCACGCCGATGCTCAGCGGCAGGCCTTGGTAGCCCATGCCGCCGCCGAGCGTGCCGACATTGTTGGCGACGTTCTGCACGACGAAGACCATCCCGTCCGCTCCGCCGAACTGCTGGTTCGAGAACCTGAAGCTGAATGCGGTGCTGAATGACCCGTCGTTGAGAAAGCTCACCTTCTGGGTCGTGAAGCTGCTGCCCCCGCTGGACAGCACGGACGGCACGAGGCGCAGCACCCCCGGCGAGCCGACAATGGCGGCATCGCCGTTCAGGGTGAGGTCGCCCGGCTGCACATTGTCGAAGTTCGGATAGTTCTTCGTCTGGCATACGGGATCGATCGCCTGGGCGGCGGTCGACTGGGTGACGATGAGCCCGGCGCCGGCCAGTATGGCGGCGGTCAGGCTGGCCAGTGCACGCGAACGAGGGCGTGCGGCATGACGGTGCATGGAGGAACCCCCTTCGGCCGCGCCGCCGGGGTACGGCAATGGCCGCCAAATCCTCACCTCGGCCCCGCGCTGCCCCTGTGGCTCCCCGGATTACGCGCAAACGCCGCACTTTCGAAGGTAGGGGTAATGCCGTCGGGGTGTCAGCAGAATGGCCATTTCCCGGCGTAATCCCGCCACTCGGTCACAAAGTGTGGTGATAGCGCAGAACGAGAGTAAAGCGCTGCAGCCCACACAACGCGCACGGTGGGCGTTCGGGACTACCTCACGCTGGCTGCGGTCCTGGTATGCCGGATCGCCAGCTCACGAGACACGGACGGGGTCTGTCGCTCGTCCCCGCCGACCGCCGCCGGGCGGTCACGCTCGCCTGGCGCCTCTCAGAGACCCAGGGCGACGGCGGTGCCGACGCCGACGAGCACGACCCCGCTCGCGACGCTGACGGTGCGATGCGTCGCGGGCCGGCTGACGAACGAGCGTCCCCGTGAGACCAGGGCCACGAAGACGATGTACCAGGCTGCCGTGACGGCGGACCAGACGGCGCCCAGGCCGAGTGTCGGCCAGAACGACCCGACTGAGGCACCGGCGAAGGTCGGCAGGAGCGAGATCGCGAACACCCCTGCCTTAGGGTTCGCGAGGTTGGTCGCGAGGCCGGCGAGATACGCGCCCCAGCGGCTGTCGGGGACCGGGACGTCCGCGTCCGGTGGGACGCCGGTCGTGCCGCGTCGCGCGGCCCACAGCGTGCGAAGCCCCATGTACCCAAGGAACGCCCCGCCGGCCAGGGTGAGCACCCGGTAGACGGCCGGGTCCGCCAGTAGCGCAGCGGACAAGCCCGCCCCGGCCGCGGCAGCCCAGATCAGCAGGCCCGTCGCGGTGCCCACGATCGTGGCGATCGCCACCCGGGGACCGTGAGCCAGCGTCTGCCTGAGCATGAGAGCCTGGCCGACGCCGGGCAGCATCGCGAGCAGCCAGGTGGTGACGATGAAGCTGAGCAGCATGTCCGGTCCTCGAGGTCGATCCGCTGGTTTCTCACGCAAGCCTGGCCCGAGCGGCACGTGAAGAAAAGTAAGACAACTCGTGGTTGTATGAAGAATTGTGAAGAGCGATCTAGCTGACCAGCTGCTCCTGCTCGCACTCATCGAGGAGCACGGGACGTTGTCGGCCGCCGGCGAGGTGCTCGGGCTCACGCCCCCAGCGGTCTCCCAGCGCCTCGGCCGCGCCGAGGCCGAGTGGGGTGCGCGGCTGGTGGACCGCGGCCCGCGCGGCGCCCGCCTCACGCCGGCAGGCGCGGCGCTGGCCGGTCACGGACGGAGGATCGAACGTGAGGTCGCGGACGCGCTCGCGACCTTCCCGGCATACCGTCAGGGGCTCGTGCGGCGGCTCCGCGTGGGCGCCTTCCAGGCCGCGGCCCTGCACCTGCTCCCACCGGCGATGACCGCGCTGCGCCACCAGGTCTCGGACGTCGACCTGTCGGTCATCGACATCCAGTCGAGCGACGCCGTCGACCTCGTGGCCCGGGGCGAGCTCGACCTCGCCGTCCTCGCCTCCTGGGACGCCGCACCCGACCCCGGGCCGGACCTGGTCCTGCAGACCATCCTCGAGGACCCCATGGTGGTCGCCTTCGCCGACGACCATCCGCTCGCGTCGAAGACCGGACCGGTCTCGTTCGCAGCGCTCGCCGACGAGTCGTGGGTCGTCATCCGCGGCGGGACCGCGGCCCGGCAGCAGTTCGACCGCATCACCCGCGAGGCCGGGTTCGAGCCCAGGATCCGCTTCGAGACGGAGTCATACGACGTCGCACAGGCGCTCGTCGCCACCGGGTACGGCGTCGCGCTCGTGTCCCGGATGGCACTGCGGCACGATCCCGGCCTCACGCACCGGCCGCTCCGTCACCGGAACGCCCACCGCACGATCCACAGTCTCACGCCCACCGCCGCGCGAGCTGCACCGCTGGCCAGTGCCTTTCAGGAGCTGCTCGTGGCGGCAGCCTCGGACCTGGACTGATGAACGACCGCAGGGCGGACGAGAACGGACGACGGCATCCCATGAGTCCGCGTGCCGCCGGGGAGGGCTTGGCAGACTGGTCGTCATGACCCCCGACGCCGTGGACCTCAACGAGAAGTTCGCCCTGTTCTCAGAGCACTGGTCACCCAAGCTGGTGGCCCGGCTCAACGACTACGAGGTCAAGCTGGTCAAGGTGCAGGGCGACTTCGTCTGGCACACGCACGACGACACCGACGAGCTGTTTCTCGTCGTCGAGGGCAGCCTCACGATCCAGCTGCGCGACCGCGATGTGACGCTCGGGCCAGGCCAGCTGTTCGTCGTGCCGCGCGGCGTCGAGCACTGCCCCCGCGCCGACGACGAGGTGAAGGTGCTGCTCCTCGAGCCCACCGGAGTCGTCAACACCGGCGACGCCGGAGGAGCGCTGACCGCCGTGGTCGAGCAGATCTGAGCCACGGCCGCCTTCGGCGCATAGGTTGACGTGCATGCGGTTTGACGTAGAGGCCATCCTGTTCGACATCGACGGCACCCTGGTCGACTCCACGGGTGCCGTCGAGCGCACCTGGCGGGCCTGGGCCGCGGGCCGCGGCCTCGACGCCGACGAGATCCTGCGGATCTGCCACGGACGCCGCAGCGAGGACACCATCGCCCTGCTCCTGCCGCCGGCCGAGCAGGCCGCGGCGGTGAGCGAGCTCGAGCAGCTGGAGCTCGCGGATCTCGCCGACATCACCGCACTGCCCGCCACGAGCACCCTCCTCGAGGCGCTCCCGCCGGACCGCTGGGCGGCGGTGACCTCCGGGCCTCGCCGTCTCATGCACGCCAGGCTCGGCGCAGCAGGGCTGCCCGTCCCGGCGGTGCTGGTCTCAGCCGAGGATGTGTCGCAGGGCAAGCCTGACCCTGAGGGATACCGTCGTGCGGCCGCCACGCTCGGCGTCGACGTATGCCGCTGCCTGGTCGTCGAGGACGCACCCGCGGGGATCGAGGCCGGCCGGGCCTCGGGCGCCAGAGTCCTCGCCGTGGCGACCTCGCACCCTGCCGACGCGCTGGACCGCGCGGATGCCGTCATCCCCGACCTGACGGCATTCACCGTCGAGGCGATGCCGGACGGTCTCGCGGTCACGGCCTCTCGATAAGTTTCGAGGCAGCTGCGGGGCACGCGATCGGGGCGCCCTACCTCCTCACGAACCTGAGGTAGGACGCCCCGAAACAGGAGCACGGTCTCCTCGCACCCCCAAGAGGCTGGTGCAGGCGGACAGCGGTCAGACGGTCTTCGGACGGCCGAGCTGGACCACGAGCGCCCACAGGATGGCCACGTCGAGGATGATGATGACGATCGCCCACACGGGGTAGTACGGCAGCCACATGAACTGCGCCACGGCCTGCAGGATGACGACCACGAGCGCCACGATCTGCGCCCACGTCTGGCCCATGATGAGCGCGATGCCGAGGCCGATCGCGGCCAGGCCGAGGATCAGGTGGATCCAGCCCCACGTGGTGGTGTCGAACTTGTAGATGTAGTCGCCGGTCACGACGAAGCGCTGGTCGTTGATGATGGCGGCCAGGCCCTGGAGCGCCTGGAAGATGCCGACCGTGATGAGCAGCGACGCCGCGAAGACGGTGAGGCCCTCGGACCATGCCAGCTTGGTCGGTGAAGGTTGACTCGACATTCACTCTCTCCTTCATGTCACCGGCGCCCACGCGGCCGGATTGACCCCTCGGCTCGACGCTAGGCGCCACGCGTGCCAACCGAACTCATCCTTTGAAGGTGAAACTCGGTGGCCCGCGCCGTCGGTCGGAATATCTACGACACTGTGTCGTAGATCTCAACGACAGAGCGTCGTAGAAGGGTGCGAGCGGGACCCGGGCGTGCGATCCTTCCACCATGACGTTGCCTGGTGTTCACGGCTGTCAGATCGTCTCGACACGGGGAGTTGAGGACGCATGAGTGAGCGAGAGGACCCGCAGATTTCACCTCGCGAGAGTGAGAGGCCCGCGACCAGCGGTGGCCCCGCAGATGGCAGACAGGGCGGCGGCCCCAGGACCGCCACAGCCCAGATCGATGGCCCAGCCTCGGCGGCACTGCTCAAGGCCGGCCGCTACTTCACGAGGTGGGACGAGTCGAAGGACGGCCGCGTCGTCTACCGCGAAGGCGGGCGTGCCGGCGACGTGTTCTACCGCGACCGCTGGAGCCACGACAAGGTCGTGCGCTCGACCCACGGGGTGAACTGCACGGGCTCGTGCTCGTGGAAGGTGTACGTCAAGGACGGCATCATCACCTGGGAGACCCAGCAGACCGACTACCCGTCGGTCGGCCCCGACCGGCCGGAGTACGAGCCGCGAGGATGTCCTCGCGGCGCCGCATTCTCTTGGTACACATACTCGCCCACGCGAGTGCGTTACCCCTATGTCCGCGGCGTGCTCCTCGAGATGTACCGCGAGGCCAAGGCCCGTCTCGGCGACCCGGTGCTCGCCTGGGGCGACATCACGGGCGACCCCGAGAGGCGCCGGCGGTACCAAAGTGCCCGTGGCAAGGGCGGTCTCGTCCGCGCGTCCTGGGGTGAGGCTGTCGAGATCGCAGCTGCGGCCCACGTGCACACGATCAAGACCTACGGGCCCGACCGCTGCGCCGGGTTCTCGCCGATCCCGGCGATGTCGATGGTGTCGCACTGTGTCGGCACGCGGTTCATCCAGCTCATCGGCGGCGTCATGACGTCGTTCTACGACTGGTACGCCGACCTGCCGGTGGCCAGCCCGCAGGTCTTCGGTGACCAGACCGACGTCCCCGAGTCTGGCGACTGGTGGGACGCCACCTACCTGATGATGTGGGGCTCGAACGTCCCCGTCACGCGGACACCGGACGCGCACTGGATGGCCGAAGTCCGTTACCGCGGAACGAAAGTCGTCACAGTCAGCCCTGACTACGCCGACAACACGAAGTTCGCCGACGAGTGGATGCCGGCCCAGGCGGGCACCGACGCCGCGCTCGCGATGGCCATGGGCCACGTCCTGCTCAAGGAGTTCTTCGTCGACCGCGAGGTCGAGTTCTTCACGGACTACGTGCGTACGTTCACCGACCTTCCCTTCCTCGTCTGCCTCGACCCGGCCGCAGCCGACCAGATCGTCGGTGCGATGGTGCCGGGCAAGTTCCTCACCGCTGCAGACCTGGCCGAGCCCATCTATGAGCCGACGGCATCGGAAAGTGCTTGGAAGACAGTCATCCTCGATGAGGCCACCGGAAAGCCGGTGGTGCCGAACGGCTCGATGGGCTTCCGCTACGCCGACTCCGGCGTCGGTCGCTGGAACCTCGACCTCGAGGGTGTCCGGCCCGCGCTGACCATGGCCGGAGCCGACGCCCTCAAGATCGAGGTCTTGCTGCCCGCCTTCACCGAACCCGACGGCTCGGGCTCGGTGCTCCGGCGCGGCGTCCCAGCGCGCCGGGTCGGAGACCACCTCGTCACGACCGTCTTCGACCTCATGCTCGCGCAGTACGGCGTGGAGCGAGAAGAGCTCCCGGGTGAGTGGCCGACCGGCTACGACGACGCGTCGACGCCGTACACGCCGGCGTGGCAGGCCGAGGTCACGAACGTGCCCGCTGCGCAGTGCATTCGAATCGCGAGGGAGTTCGCGGCGAATGCCGAGCAGTCGCAAGGCCGCTCGATGATCATCATGGGCGCCGGCATCTGCCAGTGGTTCCACGGCGACACGACCTACCGGTCGATCCTCACGCTCCTGCTCCTGACCGGCTGCATGGGTCGCAACGGAGGCGGCTGGGCCCACTACGTCGGCCAGGAGAAGTGCCGCCCGATCACCGGCTGGATCTCCCTGGCCAACGCGCTCGACTGGTCACGCCCGCCGCGCACCATGATCGGCACGGCCTACTGGTACATGCACACCGACCAGTGGCGCACCGACGGGTACTCGGCCGACTCCCTCGCCTCTCCGCTCGCCAAGGGCCACCTCCGGGGCATGCACACGGCCGACGCCATCGCCCAGTCGGCCCGGCTCGGGTGGATGCCGTTCTACCCCCAGTTCTCTGCCAACCCGCTCGCGGTGGCCGAGGACGCCCAGCAGGCGGTCGAGTCGGGAGCGGCAGCCAGCCCGGCGGCATACGTCGCGGATGCCCTCAGCGAGGGGACGCTGACAGCCTCCATCGAGGACGTCGACGCCCCCGAGAACTGGCCCCGCACCCTGGTGCTGTGGCGGTCGAACCTCATGGGCAGCTCCGCCAAGGGCAACGAGTACTTCCTCAAGCATCTGCTCGGCACCCACTCCAACGTCATGGGCACCGAAAACCCCAACACGCCAAGGCCGTCCGACGTGAAGTGGCATGACGAGGCTCCGCAGGGCAAGCTCGACCTGCTTCTGTCGGCCGACTTCCGGATGACCTCGACGACCCTGCTGTCGGACATCGTGCTGCCTGCGGCCACGTGGTACGAGAAGCACGATCTCAGCTCGACGGACATGCATCCGTTCGTCCATGCGTTCACGCCGGCGATCGACCCGCCCTGGGAGGCCAAGAGCGACTTCGACCTCTTCCACCTTCTGGCAGAACGGTTCTCGGGTCTCGCGCGCAAGCACCTGGGCGTCCGCAAGGACCTCGTCAGCGTGCCCCTCATGCACGACACGGCGGGCGAGACCGCCCAGCCGGGCGGCCGGGTGGTGGACTGGCGAGGCACCGGTCGCCCCGGCACCCCGGGCCAGTCGATGCCGGTCTTCCAGGTCGTCGAGCGCAACTACACCGCGATCGCGGAGAAGCTCGCGACCGTCGGCCCGCTCGCCGACACCCTCGGCTTCACCGTCAAGAACGTCACGTTCCGGGTCGAGGAGGAGGCCGCCCGTCTCGCCAAGAAGAACGGCGTCATGCTCGGCGGCGCCGGCGACGGCAGGCCCGCGATCGACACCGACGAGAAGCTCGCCGAGGCGATCCTGTCGTTCTCGGGGACGACGAACGGGCACCTCGCCGTGCAAGGCTTCCGGACGCTCGAGCAACGCGTCGGCAAGCAGCTGGTGGACCTTGCGGAAGGCGCCGAGGAGAAGCGGATCTCCTTCGCAGACACCCAGGTTCAGCCGGTCCCGGTCATCACATCGCCGGAGTGGTCCGGCTCCGAGACCGGCGGCCGGCGCTACGCCCCCTTCACCGTCAACATCGAGCGGCTCAAACCGTTCCACACCCTCACCGGCCGCATGCACTTCTACCTCGACCACGACTGGATGCTCGACGTGGGCGAGGGGCTGCCGATCTACCGTCCGCCGCTCGACATGCACCGTCTCTTCGGCGAGCCGAGACTCGGGCCGGACGGCGCCACCCAGGTGACCGTCCGCTACCTCACACCGCACTCCAAGTGGTCGATCCACTCGGAGTACCAGGACAACCTGCTCATGCTGTCGCTCTCCCGTGGCGGCCCGACCGTCTGGATGAGCCCACAGGACGCCGGCGCGATCGACGTGTCCGACAACGACTGGGTCGAGTGCGTCAACGCCAACGGCGTTCTCGTCGGACGCGCGATCGTCAGCCACCGTATGCCGGAGGGCGTGGTGTACGTGCACCACGCGCAGGAGCGCACGATCGACGTTCCGAAGTCTGAGGCGACCGGTCGCCGCGGCGGCATCCACAACTCGGTGACTCGACTGCTCGTCAAGCCCACCCACCTCATCGGCGGCTATGCACAGCTGTCCTACACCTTCAACTACCTCGGACCCACCGGGAACCAGCGCGACATGGTCTCGACGATCCGCAAGCGCTCGCAGGAGGTGACGTACTGATGCGCGTCATGGCCCAGATGGGCATGGTGATGAATCTTGACAAATGCATCGGGTGCCACACGTGCTCGGTCACCTGCAAGCAGGCCTGGACGAACCGGGCCGGCACCGAGTACGTCTGGTTCAACAACGTGGAGACGCGGCCCGGCCAGGGCTATCCGCGCCGCTACGAGGACCAGGACACCTGGCGTGGCGGCTGGACGCTAGGCCGCGACGACAACCTCAAGCTGCGCGCCGGGGGCCGCGTGCGCAAGCTGCTCGGCATCTTCGCCAGCCCGGTCCAGCCCAAGCTCGCCGACTACTACGAGCCCTGGACGTACGACTACCAGACGCTCGTCGAAGCACCCCTCGGCGACGACTTCCCGGTCGCCCGTCCCAAGTCGCTCATCACCGGCGAGGACACCAAGGTGACCTGGTCGGCGAACTGGGACGACAACCTCGGCGGCGCCAGCCAGCTCGGCCACCTCGACCCGATCGTCGCGAAGCTGCGACGCGAGTCCGAGGATGCAGTGCGCTTCGAGCTCGAGAAGACGTTCATGTTCTACCTGCCGCGCATCTGCGAGCACTGCCTCAACCCGTCGTGCATGGCGTCCTGCCCGTCCGGCGCGATCTACAAGCGCGAGGAGGACGGCATCGTCCTCGTCGACCAGGACCGGTGCCGCGGCTGGCGGCAGTGCATCACCGGCTGCCCGTACAAGAAGATCTACTTCAACCACAAGAGCGGCAAGGCCGAGAAGTGCACCTTCTGCTACCCGCGCATCGAGGTCGGCCTCCCCACGGTCTGCTCCGAGACGTGTGTCGGCCGGCTGCGCTACCTGGGCCTGTTCCTCTACGACGCCGACCGGGTCACCGAGGCGGCCGCCACCCCGGACGAGAAGGACCTCTACGAGGCCCAGCTCGACCTGATGCTCGACCCCGACGACCCCGAGGTGGTCGCAGCGGCGAAGCGCGACGGCATAGCCGACGACTGGATCGCGGCGGCCCGGCGGTCGCCTGTCTATGCGCTCGCGAAGAAGTACCGCGTCGCTCTGCCGCTGCACCCGGAGTACCGCACCATGCCCATGGTCTGGTACGTCCCGCCGCTGTCACCGGTGGTGGATGTCCTTGCCTCGCAAGGACATGATGCCGAGGATCACGGCGTCCTGTTCGGCGCGATCGAGGCCCTGCGCATTCCCGTGGAGTATCTCGCCGAGCTGTTCACGGCCGGTGACACCGACGTCGTGACCGGGGTGCTGCGCAAGCTCGCCGCGATGCGCGCCTATATGCGCGACGTCTCGCTCGGGCGCGACGGCGACCCGTCGATCCCGGAGTCGGTCGGCATGACCGAGGAGCTCGTCTACTCGATGTACCGGCTCCTCGCGATCGCCAAGTACGACGAGCGCTATGTCATCCCCACCGCCCACGTCGAGCAGGCCCACATGCTCGAGGAGATCGGTTGCTCGCTCGACTACGACGAGGGGCCAGGGATGTACGAGTCCGGCCCGTTCGGTGAGGCGAGCGGCAGGCCGGCCCCGGTCGCGGTCGAGACGTTCGCTGCGCTCAAGCAGCGACAGCAGGCAGAGACCGCGGCGTCCACGACCAGCTCGGGCCAGCTGCGCGGTCGGGTCAACCTGCTCAACTGGGATGGTAACGGGACCCCGCCGGGCCTCTTCCCGGAGGGACACGAGACGGAGGCGACGCCGGTCGCTGCGCAGGCACCGCAAGCGCAGACGCGTGACGAGGAGTCGGCACCATGATCGGCCTGCCGCGCAGGCGTCAGCGGCATGGCCGCCCCGACGCCGACGACAACCGCGTCGTACACCTCGTCGCTGGTCGCCTGCTCGAGTACCCGACGGCCGAGCTCGTCGAGTCATTGCCCACGCTCACGAACGCCCTTGCGGAGCAAGGTGACTCGGCTGGCGCGCGGGACTTCGGAACACTGCTCGACCACCTCGCGTCGACCCCTCTCGCCGACCTCCAGAACGTGTATGTCGATGTGTTCGACCTCAGCCGCAAGCACGCCCTCTACCTGTCCTACTGGACCGACGGCGACACGCGCCGACGCGGCGAGGTGCTGGCACGGTTCAAGGCGGCATACCGGGAGAGTGGCTTCCTCGTCGACACGCGAGGGGAGCTGCCCGACTACCTCCCCATGGTGCTCGAGTTCGCGGCGTGCGCCGACCCCGACGCTGGTCGCGCGATCCTCGAGGAGTACCGCCCCAGCCTCGAGCTGCTGCGAATCGCCTTGCAGGAGAGACAGTCCCCGTATGCCGGCGCGGTCGTCGCCGTGTGCGCCACCCTTCCCGGGGAGTCGCCTCGCGACCGCGCCGCGGTCATGGCCATGGCGGGCGTGACCGGACCGCCGTCGCCTGAGTCCGTCGGCCTCGAACCATATGACCCGAGACTCCTTCCGCTGCAACCGATCTCGGCCCACCAACCAACGGGAGCATCACGATGAGCACATTCCTGTGGGGCGTCCTTCCCTACCTGTGCATCGCGAGCCTCGTCGGCGGCACGATCTGGCGCTACCGCTACGACAAGTTCGGATGGACCACCAGGTCGAGCCAGCTCTACGAGTCGCGCCTGCTGCGGATCGGGTCGCCGCTGTTCCACTTCGGCATCCTGCTGGTCTTCTTCGGCCACGTCGGAGGGCTCATCATCCCGGAGTCGTGGACCGAGGCCCTCGGCATCAGCGAGAACCTCTACCACTTCAACGCGCTGCTCTTCGGCGGCATCGCCGGGCTCTGCACCCTCGTCGGGATCCTCATCCTCGTCTACCGGAGACGTCGCACGGGACCCGTGTTCATGGCGACGACCCGCAACGACAAGCTGATGTACGTCTTCCTCGTCGGGGCGATCGTCCTGGGTCTCTGGACCACGCTCGTCAGCGTCGGCGCGGGCTCGGAGGCACACAACTACCGCGAGACGGTCTCGCCGTGGTTCCGGTCGATCTTCTACTTCCACCCCGACATCGCCGCCATGGAGTCCGCGCCGATCCAGTTCCACATCCACGCCATCGTCGGGATGCTGCTCTTCGCGCTGTGGCCGTTCACGCGTCTCGTCCACGCCTTCACGGCCCCGCTGCACTACCTGTTCCGCCCATACATCGTCTACCGGTCCCGCGATCGGCAGCCGGTGTCCGGCGCCCGCTCCTCCCGTCGAGGCTGGAGCACCGTCGGCACCCCTGACCGTGACCGCCGTCAGGAGTGATCATGACCCAATCCGCCCGCACTGCCGTGGTGCCCGACCTCCGGGGCCAAGGCAAGAACCTCGGCCTCGCAACGCTGGCCTTCGCCATCACGTTCTGGGCCTGGAACCTCGTCGGCCCGCTCGGGGTGCGCTACACCGAGCAGATGCACCTGTCGAGCACGCAGAAGGCGCTGCTCGTGGCCACGCCGGTGCTCGTCGGGTCGATCGGCCGCATCCCGGTTGGTGCCCTCACCGACCGCTACGGCGGGCGTCTGATGTTCCCGATCATGACGCTGGTCACGGTGCCCTTCGTGCTCCTGCTCGCCGTCGCCGGCAACATCGGCTCCTACGGCATGATGCTCGTCGTCGGCTTCTTCCTCGGCATCGCCGGTACGACGTTCGCGATCGGCATCCCGTTCGTCAACGCGTGGTACCAGGCCGACCGCCGCGGGTTCGCCACCGGGCTCTTCGGCGCCGGCATGGGCGGGACCGCGCTCTCGGCGTTCTTCACGCCACGGTTCGTCCAGTGGTTCGGCTACACCGCGACGCACATCATCATCGCGGTCGCCCTCGTCGCAGTGGCCGCCATCTGTTGGTTCGGCATGCGGAACTCTCCGCTCTGGAAGTCCAACACCGACCCGGTCATGCCGAAGCTGCGTGCCGCGGCCGCCCTGCCGGTCACCTGGCAGATGGCGTTCCTCTACGCCGTGACGTTCGGCGGCTTCGTGGCCTTCTCGACCTACTTGCCGACCTACCTCAAGGACATCTACTCCTTCAACCTCACCGACGCGGGCACCCGCACGGCAGGCTTCGCGATCGCAGCCGTGGTCGCCCGCCCGCTCGGCGGCATACTGTCCGACCGCATCGGGCCGCGCTCGGTGCTCGGGATCTCACTGGCCGGCACGACCGTCCTCGCCGTCGTCCTCGCCTTCGAACCGCCGCTCGAGGTGCCGGCCGGCATCTCGTTCGTCGCCATGGCCTTCTTCCTCGGCCTCGGCACCGGCGGCGTGTTCGCCTGGGTCGCGCAGCGTGCGCCGGCCGAGCGCGTCGGCACGGTGACCGGCCTCGTCGGTGCCGCCGGTGGCCTCGGTGGGTACTTCCCGCCGCTGGTCATGGGCGCGACCTTCGAGAAGGTCTTCGCCGGCTACGGCCTCGGCCTGGTCCTCCTCGCCGTCGTCGCCGCGGGCGCGCTGGTGTTCACCTACGCCGGCATCCGCGACAAGGATCGCACCGGTTCGGCTGCGGCCACCGGCGCCACCAAGACCGCCTGACCGCTCACCCGCCCCCGCAAGTCGAGTGGGCGCCCCGTCCCACCCGCCCCACGCCCCACCCGAAGTCGAGTGAGCGCGCCGTCCCACCAGGCACACGGCACACACGGCCTCGTGTGACCAGAGTGACGGGGCGCTCACTCGACCTGGGGATACGACGGGCACGGGCCCTAGCGGGGGAGCCGGTACGGCGTCTCCAGGTCGTTGGGCATGGGCACGGTGTCGACCCACGAGGTGCACCTGGCGTCCAGCGAGCACGCCTGAAGGCTGTTGCTCGCGGTGGGTGTCGCGTAGCTGACCACGTTGACGCCGACCCTCCCGTCGGGCAGGAACACGCTCAGCTGCGGGAAGACCGCCCCCGCGATGCGCAGGCTGATCCGGCCGGTGGCGACGTCCAGCACGTCCACCTGGGGGGCACCGAAGCCGTCGGCGCCGATGGGGTAGCCGACGAGCAGGTCTCCGTCGTCCGAGAACCCGTCGGGCACGAACCGCCCGCAGCTTTCGGCGATGGTCCGCTTCGTGGCGAGGTCGAGGATCTCGGTGCACCCGGTGGTGAAGTTCGCGTCGTGTGTCCACAGGGCGCCACGGCCGGCGGCCTCGTTGACGGCGTTGAGCACTCCGGAGTCGGTGTACCGGTCGATGACGTTGCTGTCGAGGTCCCAGACGTAGCTGCGGTCGACGTTGCTGTTGGCGAGGTACACCTTGTTGCCGACGAGTCCGACGAGGGTGACGTCGCGGCGAAGGTTGTCCTTCTGTGCGATGACCGCGCCGTCGACGGTGTAGGTCGTGATGCGGGCGTCGGACCCAGCGTCAGGGCGGCTGCCGTAGACCCCGGCGTAGACCGTGAACCATGTGCCGGAGTCGTTCGCCTTCACCTGTGCGGAGCGACCGATGGGCAGGTCCGCAAGCTTGCGCACCGTGGATCCGTCCGGTCCGACGATGCGAAGGGATTCCGGCTGACCCGGCGTGGAGTCGATGACGACGCCCCGGCCCGCGCTCAGCGGCACGTACGACCACGGGTCGCCGACGTCGAGAGTCGCCGAAGTGCCTCCACGGTGGAGGGTCTTGCCCTGGGTCCAAGCGGTGTCCGGAGCCGGGCCGCTCGGCGCGCTCGACGCGAGGCTGACCGTCCGCACCGGCGGGCGGTTGTTGTCGGCAGCGGTGACGCCGGATCCCGTTGGGCCCGTGGGCGGCTGCCCGGTGGCCGTGGAGGTGCCGGCGGTCCCCGACGTGCTCGTCGGCGGGGTGCTGGTCGCGGGCCCCGAGGTGGGCGGGGGTGTGGTTTGGGTCGGGACCGAGCTCTGCCCGGTTGCGGGCTGGGTCGTGCCGGGGACGAACGGCGGCTCGTCGGGGGAGCGCAGACTGCTCCAGGCCAGCGGCGTGGCCACGGCCAGGGCAGCAACGGTGGCGGCCACGCTCGTGGCAATGGTGCGGGTGCGCCGGATGCGACGGGAGCGGACCACGGAAGGGCCGGTGAGGTCGGTCGATGCGGAGACGGTGTCGAGGCGGCCGCGCAGGGCCGCGCCGAGGCGGGCCTCGAGGTCGTCGGGCCGGAAGCCGGTCGGGTCGGTAGTCATGCGGGGACCTCCTCGAGCTTGGTCCGGAGCGCCGCCAGGGCTCGGTGGGTCTGGCTCTTGACGGTGCCGACCGAGCAGCCGAGGATCTCAGCGGTCTGTGCCTCGCTGAGATCCTCGTAGAAGCGGAGTGCGATCGCGGCGCGCTGTCGGGGTGGCAGGGCCAGCACCTGCCGCCAGAGGTCGTCGTCGAATGGCGCGGACTGGGGGCCGGCGTTGGAGTCCGAGTGGGCGGTGTCGAAGTCGAGACGCTCACGGTGCCGCCACGCCCGGCGCCACCAGCTCGCGTGCTCGTTGACCATGACTCGGCGGACCCAGGCCTCGATGGCCTCGGTCTGGCGGATGGTGTCCCACTTCAGGTAGAGCCGGGCGAGGGCTGTCTGGGTGAGGTCCTCGCCGCTCATCCGGTCACCCGTGAGGAGGTAGCCGAAGCGCACGAGGGCGTTCTGCCGCGCGCGGACGAAGGCGGCGAAGTCCTCCTCGTGTCCCTGCATGGTGTGAGCCTCCTCGGCCGGGTCCCCCTGCGGACCCGTTGCCCCCATGACGCATCGGCGCCGCGTCAAGGTTGCCTCGGTCCCGGAAAACGTATGCCGTCCAGTCCCTCGCAGTCCCCCCGCGCGCCACCCCGCAACACACCCGGATGTCGTCAGGTCGCGATAGTTGCAACCATGCGCACCTGCAGGTTTCCGGGTGTGTTGCGGCGGCTTGGGTTCAGTTGTCGGCCAGCACGATCGGCCAGTCGTAGGTGTCGCGTTGCGCGGCGGTCACGCTCGCGGGCAGCGAGTCGATCGAGCATGGGGTCGGGAAGGAACAGGCGGCGAGGGCCTGGCGCGTGGGCGCCTCACGGTCGAGCAGCGTGAAGGTCAGGCCCTTGGCGTCGTCAGCAGTCCACGACGGCGACCATGCCCCGCCGGTGAGGGTCACCCGTCCCTCGATCCTGCCGTCGTCCGTGCGCGCCGACTTGAAGCCGGTCGTGCCGGCGCCGTCGGCGACCTCGGGGCCGACCACGATGTTTCCGCCGCCGCCGAAGTGGGTCGGGGCGAACGAGCCGCACGACCACCAGTTGACGCGACCCGCGGCGAGGTCGAACATGCCGTAGCAGGTGTGCCCGGGGTCGTAGTCCTGCTCGGGCCACAGGATCGCCAGACCCTTGAGCTCGCTGATGTCCACGATGCTGCCGGACGTGACGTCGCGGGTGTTGCCGCTGGCTGGATCCCAGGCGCGGGTCTTCGAGTGGCCGGACCCGTCGACGACCACGAAGTAGACGGCATCGCCGAAGAAGCCCCGGACGGTCACATTCGGGTCGCCGACCGCGAGCGACGCGAGGACCGCGCCCCGCGCGTCGCGGAGGCGAATCCTGCCCGTCCCGTCGACCGTCGTGAACCGGGTGCCGTCTCCGCTGGCCTTGATGTCTTGGACGTCCGACAGCCGCAGGACGATCGCGTCGTTGGAGTCGATGACGTACGTCGGCCGGGTGCGCCCCTGGGCGGGAGCGTGGACGAGCACCCCGTCCTGCGCGAGCATCGCGAGGTACTGGATGCCGGACGCGACCGGAAGTCGTCGTTCCGCCCCACGGAAGTAAAGGACGTCACCCACCGCGTATGCCGCCTCTGGGCTTCCGTCCCGGGGGCCGAACCCCAGCTCCTGTGCGTTCACGGGCGAGGCGTTCGAGTCCTTGGTCGGTGCTGCGGCCGGCTGGCTGGCCGGCGGAGGGGTAGATGTGGCCGGCGGACTACTCGTCCCGGTCGCCGACCGACTGGGCGGCGTCGTCGGGGCGGTCTCCGTCGGCACGCTGCTCGTCCCGGAGCTGGACGATGTGGGAGTCGTGATGGCTGGGGCGGGCGACGGGCCAGGCCCCTGCCGAGACCAGACGGCGGGGGTGGCGACCGCGACCACGGCCACCGCCGCGACCGCACCGAGCACGGCTCGGTTGCGCATCGTCCGACGCCGCGTCGCGATGGCCAGCGGAGCGAAGTCGCCCGGCACGTCGACCTTCTCGGCGCGCTGGCGCAGGAACGCCTGCAGCTCGTACTCGCGCTCGGGAGTGGTGGTCATGACGTGACTTCCTTCATCTTGCCGCGCAGGGAGCTGATCGCCCGGCTGGTGTGGCTCTTGACGGTGCCGACGGAGCAGCCGAGGATCTCCGCCGTCTGGGCCTCGCTGAGGTCCTCGTAGAAGCGCAGGACCACGGCCGCACGCTGCTGTGGCGCGAGGCTCTGGACCTGGGCCCAGAGATCGCCGTCGTGAGCGACGTCCGGCACCGCCGCCGGGTCGATCACGCGGATGAGGTCGCTGTCGGTGCGCTCGCGATGCCGCCACTGGCGGCGCCACCACGAGGTGTGCTCGTTGACCATGACCTTGCGCACGTAGGCGTCGGGCGACTCCACTGTGCTCACGCGGTCCCAGTGGCCGTACACCTTCGCCAGCGCCGACTGGACCAGGTCCTCGGCGTTGTGCGGGTCACCGGTGAGCAGGTAGGCGAACCGTGCGAAGGACTTCTGCCTCGCGCGCACGTATGCCGTGAAGTCGGCCTCGCGCTCGGTGCTTGACACTGACGTTCCCCTGTTCGGTCGGGCGTGATGCTCTCTGAACGCGCTGGCACCTCATCCGGTTGTCATCGAACGTTGTGCTGGCTCTCAGAGACCGTCCAGGGGCTGCCCGATACGTGCCGGCGAAAGGGGAACGCCCGGCCGAGCAGTGAGCTCGACCGGGCGCCGGGGTCAGTGTGTGCTGGGAGTCAGCGCGGCGGCATACGGAGCGCGCCGTCGAGGCGGATGACCTCGCCGTTGAGCATCGGGTTGTCGACGATGTGACGGACCAGGCTGGCGTACTCCTCCGGGTTGCCGAGGCGCGACGGGTGGGGGACCTGCTTCTCGAGGATCTCCTTCACCTCGCCGGGCAGACCAGCCAGCATCGGCGTCTCGAACGTGCCCGGGGCGATGGTCATGACGCGAATCGCCTTGTCCGCCAAGTCTCGAGCGGCTGACAGAGTGAGCCCGACGATTCCGCCCTTGCTCGCGGCATACGCAGCCTGCCCGATCTGACCGTCGTATGCCGCGATGCTGGCGGTGTTGACGATGACCCCGCGGTCGCCCTCGAGCGGCTCGTTGTCGAGCATCGCCGCGGCTGCGAGGCGCATGACGTTGAACGAGCCGACAAGGTTGATGTCGACGACGGTGCGGAAGGTGTCGAGCGCGAGCGGGCCGCCGCGGCCGACGACCCGGCCGGGCGTCGCAACTCCGGCACAGTTGACGGCGACGCGAAGCTCACCGAGGTCCTTCGCGGTCGCGACCGCCGCCTGGACCTGTTCCTCGTCGCGGACGTCGGCCGGGCTGAACACCGCGCTGCCAGAGCGGCTCGCGTTGAGCTCGTCGACGAGGGCGGGCGCTGCCGACCCCTCGAGGTCGAGGATGACGACGCGAGCACCGTCGGCGACGAGACGCCGTGCCGTGGCCCCGCCGAGGCCCGACCCGCCTCCCGTGACGATGGCGACTGCGGACGAGTTCAGCTGCATGGCAAGGCCTTTCGGGTCTTCGGCGTGCTGGGGTGGCTCAGGGGCTGGTCAGCGGGCGAGTAGGTGTCGAGAGATGACGAGGCGCTGGATCTGGTTGGTGCCCTCGAAGATCTGGGTGACCTTGGCCTCGCGCATGTAGCGCTCGAGGGGGAAGTCCTCGGTGTATCCGGCACCGCCGAGCACCTGCACTGCGTCGGTCGTCACCCGCATCGAGGCGTCGGTGGCGACGAGCTTGGCGACCGCTGCTTCCTTGCTGAACGGGCGCCCGGCGTCGCGCAGCCGGGCGGCGTGCAGGTAGGTGGCGCGTGCGGAGGTCACGGCTGCCTCCATGTCGGCGATGAGGAACGCGATGCCCTGGAAGTCGGCGATGGGTCGGCCGAACTGCTCCCGCTCCTTCGCGTAACCTGCGGCAGCGTCGAGGGCTGCCTGCGCGAGTCCCGTTGCGGCAGCAGCGATTCCGAGCCGGCCCGAGTCAAGTGCCGCAAGCGCGATCTTGATGCCGTCGCCCTCCTTGCCGACGAGGCGTGCGCCGTCCACCTTCACGCCGTCGAACATCACCTGCGCCACCGGGTCGCAGTGCAGGCCCATCTTCTTCTCCGGTTCGGCGAACGTCAGGCCGGCAGCGTCGGCTGGCACGACGAAGGTCGACAGACCCTTGCCGCCGTCGTCGGACGTGCGGGCGAAGGTCGTGTAGTAGTCGGCGTGGCCGGCGTGGGAGATCCAGGCCTTCGTGCCCTTGAGCGACCAGCCGTCGCCGTCGCGGGTCGCCCGGGTCGTCATCGAGCCGATGTCGGAGCCGGCGAGCGGCTCGGAGAGGCAGTACGCGCCGAGGTGCTCGCCGGAGAGCATGTCGGGCAGCAGGGCCTCCTGCTGCTCACGGGTGCCGTACGTCGCCACCGGGTATGCCGTCAGGCTGTGGACGCTGACCCCCACAGCCACGCTCATCCACACCGAGGCGATCTCCTCGACGACCTGGAGGTAGACCTCGTAGGGCTGGTCGGCGCCGCCGAACTCCTCCGGGTAGGGCAGTGACAGCAGGCCCGCACGACCGAGCGTCCGGAAGGTCTCCTCCGGGAACACCCGAGCCCGCTCGGCGTCGTCGACCTCGGGGGCGAGGTCCTTGCGGCAGATCTCGCGGGTGAGCTCGATGAGGTCCGTTGCGTCGTCGGTGGGCATCAGCCGCGTTGCTGGCATGGCCAGATACTAGGACGTCCGAGCATTTTTGACCAAAGGGCGAGAAAGGTCGGAGCTGGGTGCGGACCGCGCTCCGGTCGGAGCGTTCCTCGGCCTTCCATGGCCCCCGAGCGTCGCCCCCTTCCGGTCGAGTGAGCGCTCGGTCACTCTGGTCACTCTGGTCACGGGGCTGGTGGGGGCTGGTGAGACGGGGCGCCCACTCGACTAACTCGACCGGGCGTTTCGGGACGCTCACCCCTCTCGTCGAGTGGCCGTGTGGTCACTCTGGTCACTCTGGTCACGGGGCTGGTGGGGCTGGTGGGACGGGGCGCCCACTCGAGTTTCGCGGGCGGCCACCTTTCGACGAGTGGAGCGCTCGGTCACTCTGGTCACGGGGCTGGCGGGGCTGGTGGGACGGGGCGCCCACTCGACGTGGAGATTCGGGGGACGCGTGGGGGTTGACGGGGGCGGGCTGAGGTGTTGTAATCAATCAACTGATTGATCAAGGAGTTGATTGACAATGTTGTTCGTGCCGACGTCCGAGGCCGAGCTGGACCGCGCGTTCGCGGCCCTCGCCGACCCGGTTCGTCGCGCGATCGTGGCCCGGCTCAGCCGGGGTCCGCTCACCGTCAACGAGCTCGCCGAGCCGTTCGACATCAGCAAGCAGGCCGTGAGCAAGCACATCCAGGTGCTCGAGCTCGCCGGCCTGGTCACCCGCACCCGTGAGGCGCAGCGCCGGCCGGTCCATCTCAACGGAGCCCGGCTCGAGGCCCTGACGGCCTGGATCGACCGCTACCGCCTCATCCACGAGCAGCAGTACCGCAAGCTCGACGCCCTCCTCGCCGAGGGGACGTCCTCGCAACCGACACCACCAAGGAGTGACCCGCAGTGACCAGCACGCCCAGCACCCCCAGCACCGCCAACTCTCTGTCCATCTCCGCCCCCGAGGGCGAGCTCTACTTCGACATCGCCCGCGAGTTCGACGCACCCGTGGCCGACGTCTTCGAGGCGCACCGTGACCCCGAGAAGATCTGCCAGTGGCTCGGCCCGGACGGCTACGACATGCGGATCGACCGCTACGACTTCACCAGTGGCGGCGGCTACCGCTACGTCCACACGAACCCGGCCGGCGAGGCGTTCGGCTTCCACGGTGTCTTCCACGCCGTTCGGGAGAACCAGCTGGCGATCCAGACCTTCGAGTTCGAGATGGTCCCGGACGTCGTCGCCCTCGAGACGCTCGTCTTCGAGGACCTCGGCGACGGCCGCACCCGCCTGCGGATCCACTCGGTCTACCCCAACCAGGAGTCGCGCGATGCCATGACCCAGAGCGGCATGGACCAAGGGCTCACCCAGGGGTACGCACGCCTCGACGCCCTGCTCGCGGGCGCCACGGCCGACGCCACGGCTGACGCCACGGGAGCCTGATCGTGGACTGGACCCTCGAGGTGGTCATCGTGCCGGTCAGCGACCTGGACACGTCGATCGCCTTCTACCGCGACCAGGTCGGGTTCGACCTCGACCACAACACCGAGATGGGCGAGATGCACTTCGCCCAACTGACGCCCCGGGGCTCGGGCTGCTCGATCGTCCTGGGCAACCTGCCCGCGCAGAACGAGATGGCCCCCGGCTCGCTCAAGGGCGTTCAGCTCGTCGTCGCCGATGCAGAGGCGGCCCGCGCCGAGCTGGTCGGCCGGGGCGTCGAGTGCTCGGAGATCACGGTCATCGACCCTCGCGATGGCGGGACCTTCTTCGGCTTCTCCGATCCCGACGGCAACTCGTGGGCCGTCCAGCAGCTCACGGTGCGCGCCGACAAGCCGCTCATCCCGCACGAGTACCGCGGCCGCTTCGGCGAGGGCGTCGAGCTCTGAGCCGCCGACACGCAGACCGATCGCAGACTGATCCGCAGACGAATCTCCGTCTGCGGATCAGTCTTGCATTCGGGGCGGGCGTCGTCAGTGGCCGTGCACCGCGTTGACGAGGTCCGGCAGGAGGACGGCGGCGTCCGGCGTCCCGAGCCCGGTGACCGGGTCCCAGCCAGTCGTCGCCGGGTAGCCCGGGACCCCGGCCGCGGCGGTGTTGTTGCCGAGCGTCACGTCGTGGAAGTCCGCGGCATACCGTCCGGCGTCGCTGCCGATCCGGTAGAGACCGTCGTTGATCGGTCCCAGCCCGCCACCGTTGATCTGGTCGGCGATGGCGACGAGACCGGCCCACTCAGGGCTCGACAGCGATGTGCCGCCGATGTCGTACCAGCCCGTGCTGCACGGCGCTGAGCCGCAGATCAGGCCGCTCAGGCCGTCCGGGGGCAGCGTCAGGTAGACCAGAGCACCGGTGCCGGCGCTCGCCTGGAGGGCGATGTCCGGAACGCCACGCTTGGTCCCGATCGGCGTGCTCTGAGCCGGAAGGGTCGCCTGGTAGTCGGGCTTGTCGAACACGTGGCTGAAACCACCACCGGAGAACGTCCAGCCGACCTCGGCAGCGCCGGGGTGGCTCGTGCAGGCGGTCGGCGGGTGCGCACTGTCGACCACGCGGCCCGACGTCGCGAGCGCGTCGGTGCACAGGTAGGTGCCGCCGACGCCGGTGACGAGCGGGTCGGAGGCCGGCCAGCCGACGACGGGGACCGGGATGACCGGCCCGGCGTTGGGGCCGCCCACCGGCGCCTTCATCGTGCCCGAGGAACCGTCGTCACCGGAGGATGCGAGCACCGTGACGCCGTTCTGTGCGGCGGAGATGAACGCGTGCCGAAGGTTCAGCAGTGACTTCGCACTCCCGAAGGCGTCCTCGGCCGAGCCGAAGCTCTGCGTGATGACGTTGGCCAGGTGGTGATCGACGACGTACTGCTCGGCCGCCATCATCTGCGGGAAGCCTTGCACGCCAAGGGTTTCGGAGTTCGGCGTGGTGACGAGGAGGATGTTGGCCCCGGGCGCCATCGAGTGGGCCGTCTCCACGTCGAGCGAGACCTCGAGGGCCCAGGCCGACTTGTCCTGCAGGCCGGGGCTGTTGCTCTTGGACGGCGGCGCCTTGGTCGCGGGTGTGCCCTGCAGTGCCAGCTGGCTGAACGTCGGCATGTTGCCCGTACAGCTCACGCCTTCCTCACCACACATCGGCGGCAGACCGAAGGCCTGGTCGTAGACATGCAGGTCGTGGGCCATCGTGTCGCTGCCGTGGGAGTCCACGACAGCGATGGTGATGCCCCGGCCGTCCTGGTGCTGGTCGATGAGTGCCTGCACGTCGTATGCCGCCCGCGTCGAGGTGGGCGTGAAGCAGCGGCGCCCGACCGAGATGCACTGCGCCTGGGTCGGCGGTGTCGTCGAGGTCGAGATCTGCTGGTAGTCGGACACGGAGGGCCGTAGGGCCGGGTAGGCGGCCTTCGCGGCGGAGGCCGAGGTCGCGGCGGATGCCTGCGACGCCGACCCGGTTGATACGGCGCCGCTCGTGGCGAGGCCGAGTGTGGCGAGCGCGAGGGCGCCGGCGGCGGCCACGGCTCTGGGGTGGGTGTGAATCATGGTTTCTCCGAAGCTCCCCGAGTGGACGTGATCGGTGGATCTGACCCTTCGGCTGGCCGGCGCGAACCCTCGGCCAGGAGCCTCGAGCGGACCGTCAGCGCCGACAGTCGACCCGCTCAGCCAAACCCCGCCACGCCGCCGCCACCAGCGTTCACCAGGGATTCTGGGCAAACTCCCATCGGGCTCCCATCCAACGCGCAACCTGCACCGAGTGCTCACCCGGGCGGGTATCCACAGCCCCGACCGACCGGCATACGGCCCGGCACGCCCAACGGCATACTGAGCCCATGACGAACGTCGACCAGAAGCGGGTCCTCACGACCGCGATTCCCGGCCCCAAGTCGGCCGCCCTCCACGCACGCAAGGCGGCCGCAGTGTCGGCCGGGGTGAGCACCGGCCTGCCGGTCTATGTCGAGAGGGCCGGTGGCGGCATCCTCGTCGACGTCGACGGCAACCAGCTCATCGACTTCGGCTCCGGCATCGCCGTGACGACCGTCGGCAACGCCGCGCCGCGCGTCGTCGAGCGTGTCACGGAGCAGGTCCAGGACTTCACCCACACGTGCTTCATGGTGACGCCCTACGAGGAGTACCTGCTGGTCTGCGAGGCGCTCAACGAGCTGACCCCCGGCGACCACGAGAAGCGGTCCGCCCTGTTCAACTCCGGCGCCGAGGCGGTCGAGAACGCCGTCAAGGTCGCCCGGCACTACACCGGCCGCAACGCCGTCGTCGCGTTCGACCACGCGTACCACGGCCGCACCAACCTGACGATGGCGCTCACCGCGAAGAACATGCCGTACAAGCACAGGTTCGGGCCCTTCGCGGGCGAGGTCTACCGCGCTCCCATGAGCTACCCGTTCCGCTGGCCGGGCGGCCCCGCCGACTGCGCCAAGGAGTCGTTCGACGTCTTCGTCCAGCAGGTCCACGCGCAGGTCGGCGAGGACAACGTCGCCGCCGTCATCCTCGAGCCGATCCAGGGCGAGGGCGGGTTCATCGTCCCCGCACCGGGGTTCGTCAAGCAGGTTGCGCAGTGGTGCACCGACAACGGCATCATCTTCATCGCCGACGAGGTGCAGACCGGCTTCTGCCGCACCGGTGACTGGTTCGCCAGCGAGCACGAGGACGTCGTGCCTGACCTCATCGCGACCGCCAAGGGCATGGCCGGCGGCCTCCCGCTCGCCGGGGTCACCGGGCGCGCCGAGATCATGGACGCGGTCCATGGCGGCGGGCTCGGCGGCACGTACGGCGGCAACCCCGTCGCCTGCGCCTCCGCCCTCGGCGCGATCGAGACGATGAAGGCGGAGGACCTGTGCGGCCGGGCTCGCCAGGTCGAGGCGATCTTCATGCCGCGCCTGACGGCGCTCGCAGCCAAGTACCCGCAGATCGGCGACATCCGCGGCCGTGGGGCCATGCTCGCGGTCGAGCTCGTCAACGGCGGCGGAGACCTGACGCCGAACGCCGCGCTCACCGCAGCCATCAACAAGGCCTGCCACGCCGAGGGGCTCGTCACCCTCACGTGCGGCACCTACGGCAATGTCTTCCGCTTCCTGCCCCCGCTCGCCGCGGGCGACGAGCTGCTCGCCGAGGGCCTCGACATCTTCGAGCAGGCCTTCGCCGCGTCCGTCTGAACAGCCCGTCTGAACAGCCCGTCTGAACAGCCCGTCTGAACAACCCGTCTGAACAACCCACGTATGCCGTGAGGCCCGCCACCGGTCGGGAGCGGGCCTCACGTTGTCGCTAGGACGGAATCCGCCTCAGCGCAGCCACGTCTTGATCGTCATCGACGTGCCGCTCTGCGACTCGACGAGGACGTTGACGCCGTTGTTCGGCACCTTGACGCCGGTGTACGGCGTGTCGGCGAACCAGAACTGCGCGTTGTCCGCGAAGAGCGGGCGCGAGACGGCACCGTTGACCGGGTAGCCCACGCCGTTCTTGTGGTAGACGAACGAGTCCGACTTCTCCTTGGAGAACGGCGCGTCGTAGCCGGCCACGCGGGCCCGCAGGAACGTGCCGTCGGCCAGCTTGACCGGCGTCGGGTTCGCGTCGACCGGGAGGATCAGACCCTCACCCGGGTGGTCGCCCGTGTTGTTGTTGGACTGCGACAGGTCCCAGTAGCTGATGAGCAGGCCGTCCTGGTACGGGAAGTGCTCCACCAGGTCGGGCTTGCTGTTGAGCCAGCCGAAGTTGTACGGGCCGCTCTGCAGGTACTTGTCGAACGAGACGTAGTCGCGGTGCGAGGCGATGTAGTAGTTCGGGTAGTCAGCCTCGATGGTCGCGCCCACTGCGGAGAAGCCGTCGGCCGTCCAGCCCTCGGCGCCCGACTCGGCACCGGACTGGAACACCGTCGACCCGCCGGACACCAGCTTGACGTCGTCGGCGAAGAAGCCCTTGCCGCCGGCGGCCGGGTCGGTCGTGTAGCGGAAGCGCAGGCCCACCGTCTTGCCGGCATAGGCCGACAGGTCGAAGGTCGCGGGCACCCAGCCCGAGCTCATGCCGTCGATGCCGTTGCCCTCGCTGGGCTTGGTGATCGAGCCGGCCAGGACGGTCCACGGAGCCGAGCCGTCCTTGACCTCGACGTAGGCGTAGTCGCACGGGTCGGGACCGCAGTCCTCGATGTCCCAGTTGGCCTGGAACGTCAGGGTGGCGGCGCCCTGGCCGAGCGTCACCTCACGCGACAGGGTGTGCGTGAAGCTGTTGCCGCGCCCGCTCCACCACGACTTCGAGCCCACCGCCAGGGCGACGAGGTCGGTGGTGACCGTCTTGTCCGGCAGCACGACGATGGCGGCCTGCTTCTTCGCGGAGTTGTACTCGTGCGGCCCGAGCTCGGTCTTGACCGGACGGGCGTTGGGGACGACGACGTCGTAGTCGAGCCAGCCGAGCATCAGCTTCTCCCAAGCGCCGAAGTCGGAGCCACGCGAGCCGATGGACTGGTCGTTCGGGCCGGCCTGGCGGCTCTGCGACATCATCGACCACCAGTTGACGCCGTTGTCGGCGCCGGTCGTCGTGTCGTAGAGGTCCGGCAGGCCCAGGTCGTGGCCGTACTCGTGGGTGAAGACCGACATGCCGCCGTTCTCCGGCTGGATCGTGTAGTCGCCGATCCAGACCCCGGAGTCACCGATCTGGAAGCCACCGAACGGGTTGAAGGCGGGGCCGACTGTGCCGTTGAAGATCTGGTTGACGTACCAGCGGTGCGACCAGATGGCGTCCTCGCCGTAGTACGGGTCGCCGTCGGCCTGGTCGCCACCGGCGTGCACGATCTGGAAGTGGTCGATGTAGCCGTCGGGCTCGTTGAAGTTGCCGTCGCCGTCGTAGTCGTAGCGGTCCCACTGGTCGTAGGACTTGAGGTCGGCGATGACCTCGGCCTTGGGGCGGCCCTTGGCGATCTGGTCGTTGTACCAGACGTTCGCGGCGTCGTTGACGAGCGCCCACGTGTTCGTGCAGACGTTGCTGGCGCACGGTGAGCCGTTGGAGCGGCCGTACCGGGCCTGGTTGTACCTGACCTTGACCCAGTCGGAGACCGTGCCGTCGATGCTGTAACGGCCAGAGCTCTGACGCTCGTACCACTCCTTGACGGTCTCCTGGGTGCCACCCTCGCCGATCGTCCCGCCGTCACCGAAGTAGAGGTTCTGGAAGTACTCGCGGCTGTAGTTGGCGTTCCAGTTCGTCGAGTTGTCGACCGACCGGTCCGGCTGGGGGATCTGGTTGTTGAGCGGGCCGTCGAACAGCACCGGTCCGGGCGTGTTCGGGTCGGTGTCGCGGTCCGGGTACCTCGGGTCGCGCTCGTTGCCGAAGTCGGTGAGGATGACGAAGATCTTGTCAGTCCCCTCGCGGCTGAGCTCGACGTACTCGTCGCTGCCGCCGCCACCCTTGCCCTTGGCGAGCTTGGCGACGGTGCTCTTACCCACCTTCTCCGGCTTGACCTTCCCGGAGATGACCTCCTTCAGGGCCTCCTCCTTGAGCGCCCTGCGCTTCGTCTCGGGCGGGCTCGACAGCTCGTCACTCGACTGCGGCTGCTGGTCTGCCGCCTTGACCGCGGGCGCGACCGTCGGCGCAGCGCCCACTGACGGCGCTCCGATGGTCACCCCCACCCCGGTTGCCAGCGCGAGGCTGAGCAGCCCCACTGACGTCCTTCGCACGGATCCTCCTCGATCGGCGGTGTGTTGCCGCCGGTGCGCGCGACGTGCGACCCCGTTCGGAGGTCGCACGTCCTGGTTGATGGATGGGCCTACGGTTCCCCGCGCAGCCCGAGGGAGAGACTTCCATCGCCGGGCTCGTCAGCGCCAGAGGACAAATCGCCCATTCTCGTGGTTTCTTCAGGGTGCACTCGGCGAGTTCCGATGAAACAGGTGTATGCCGCGCCCCACCTCGGCGGCCCACCCGCAGCCCCAGTCGAGGGGGCGCCCCACCCCACCCGTCCCGGTCGAGTGGGCGCCCCACCCCACCCGTCCCGGTCGAGTGGGCGCCCCACCCCACCCGTC
>NZ_BAAGRF010000017.1:0-124321 GCF_054783095.1 Intrasporangium mesophilum
TTCGCCAGATCCGATGCGAGCTTCGCCTTCGCGTTGCTGCCGGCCCCACCCGCGACCGCCAGGTTCACAAAGTTGTCATTCGGGTACTTCTGCTTGAACAACCCCTGCAACGCGTCCAGGCCCTTCTTCTCCGACCCGGCCGCCCACCACGTGAACACCCCCACATCACCACCAGCACCACCAGCCTTGGTCGACAACGGCGTCGTGGCCCCACCCGCCGCCGGCGTGTTGTCCGACGACGACCCACAAGCAGCCAGTGCGACGCCAACAACCCCCACCAACGCCAACGACACCACAGACCTGACAGACCTGCTACGCATGAATCCTCCTAGAAAAGACCGAACCCCACACCACACCCGGCGCAGAACCCGACACACCGACACCACCACGGCCCCGGCAGCTCCCAATAAACGAAAACCCGCAGAATCAACCCACGGGATTGCCAGCCGGCGGCATACACCGGATGACTGTGACGTCTCCCTCGATGCGGACCCCTCCCGCACCGTGGGGGACAAGCAGGACGTCGCCCCTTTCGATGTCCAGCGTTACGCCGTCGCCGGCGTCACCTATGGTCGCGAGCGTGCCGCGACCATCGACGACAACCGTGACGGCGAATGCCGCCTCGACGGTCACCGGCTCGGGGGCCCCGTTGCCGGGGTCCGGGCTGGTGGGCCGGACGACCTGCGCCCGGAAGAAATCTCGTGCCTCGACAGGCAGCGCAGGCCCGACGCCGGTGACGTCGGTCCAGCGGCGCCGCAGCGCGCCGATCCTCTCGCTCGTGAGCGGCCCGCGGTCGACGCTCTGCAGCGCCAGGGGTCGGTCGAGACCGAGGAATGCATGCGCCTCCTCGAGCCCGAAGCGGGCGTGCTCGAGCATGACGGACAGGTCTGTCGGTTCCTGCAGCTCGAGGATCAGGACACCTTCACCGATCGCATGCGGCTGGCCGGCGGGTACCAGGATGGCGTCGCCGCGGGAGACCTCGACGCGGTTCAGGGCGGCGAGCAGGCGCTCATCCTGGGCCTCGACCAGCTCGGCGAGCTCGTCTGCAGGCAGCTCCTCGCGGAAGCCGAGCCAGACACTCGCACCGCGCTCGGCGTCGAGCACGATCCAGGCCTCGGTCTTGCCGTTGTCGCAGTCGAGGTGGCGGGCCGCGAACGCCCGGTCAGGGTGCGAGTGCACTGGGAGCCGTTCGCCGCTGTCGAGCAGCTTGGTCAGCAGGCCGGGGGCCACGCCGTATGCCACAACGTGCGCCGCGCCCAGCCAGCCGTCCGGGTCCGCAGCGAGGGCGTCGGGCAGGTCCGTGCCGCTCGTCAGGCGGGTCACCCCGCCGCCGCCCTCGGCGAACAGGTGGGTCGCCGACGCGAGCCAGTCCTCCGGGCGGTAGCCGTCGAAGTCGTCCGGCAGCGGCAGTCCGCGGAAGGCGAGGATGCGCTCCCCACCGCGGTAGAAGCGCCGCGGTGTGTTGACCGACAGCCGCGTGGGCATGACGGAGTCGTCGGCGACATGACTAGGGGTCATCGAGTGGGTCCTCCACGACGGATTCCGGACGCCCTGACGATGAGGCGTGTGGGCATGACGACGGTCTGCGGCGGCGACTCGTCGCCGAGCAGGCGGGCGAAGAGCTGCTGAGCTGCCTTCTGTCCCATGGCAGCTGGGTCCTGGTGGACAACCGTGACCGGTGGGTCGATGAGCTCGGCGAGCTCGAAGTCGTCGTAGCCGACCATGGCGATGCTGACCCGGAGCTCGCGCATCGCGAGCAGGGCCGCGAGGGTGACGCGGTTGTTGCCCGTGATGATGGCGGTGGTCGGGTCGGACTCGTGGCTCCACTGGGCGAGCAGCTCACGGACGGATGCCGTCGAGTGCGGCCCCATCGACACCCGGGGTGAGCCCGGTAGGCCGAGCGCGCGGTGGGTCGCGATGAACGACTCGCGACGCTGGCGAGCGGTCCAGAAGCCGGGGTCGTCGCCGAGGAAGGCGATGTGGCGGTGGCCGTGCGCGACGAGGTGCTCCACGGCGCTCCGGACACCACCCTGGTTGTCGCTGAGGATGGTGTCGTTGTCGGCTCCGCGCACCGGTCGGTCCATGTAGACGATGGGGGTGCCGCTGGCCTCGACGGCAGGGTCGGCCGACGGGGTCTCGCCGGCAGGCACGACGACGATCCCGTCGACACGCCGTGCGATGAGCGCCTCGAGGACCGCTCGTTCGCGCGACGGCGAGCCCTCGGCGGACGCGGTGATGAGCTGGTGCTGGCGGATCCGTGCCTCGCGCTCGACCGCGGCGCCGATCTGTGAGTAGAAGGGGTTCGCGAGATCCTCGACGACCAGGCCGATGGTGAAGGTGCGGCCCTGGCGGATGATCCGGGCGCCGTCATGGCGGCGGAACCCGAGCCGCTCGATCACTGCTCGGACGCGCTCGGCCGTGTCCGGACGGACGCCGGGCTCGTGGTTGACAACGCGAGACACCGTCTTGACCGAGACATGCGCCTCGGCAGCCACGTCCGCCATGGTCGGACGAGCTCCTGTCCGATGGTCAGACAACGCTGTCATGGGGGACATGTGAGCAGACGCGCTGCGGCGACTGCAAGCCGAATGGGCGGATCGATGCCTCTGCGATCGAGTCTTGTCCGATTGGGTGTCCTGTCCGGACAAGTTCGTTAGGCGACGTTGACGACATTTGCCGCTTCCGGCGAGTCTCGGCCAGGTCAGGGAAACCGCCCACAGACACCACACAGCACGGCTCAACGACGAGCACGGAGGACACCGATGGGTTTGACATCAGGGATCCAGAGAGGCGCCGTCGCGATGGCGCTCCTGGTCACCTCGACGATGGGGGCGGTTGCCGCATCGCCCCCTGCGTCCGCCGCTGACGCCTCGGCGTCGACCGCGGGTGCCACCACCGAAACGGCCGGAGCGGGGGACTTCTCGACCTCGTTCGAAGCCGGGCAGCCACAGCCCGAGCTCTCGACGGTCGAGACCGGCCAGGACGGCCCGCGCCAACAGAACGTGACCGGCAAGTCGAGCACGAACGGCAGCCTCCTCGGCTCCGTTGTATCGGTCTCCGCAAGCGCGGAGAACGCGCCGGGCGAGGTTGCGGCCAACCTCGCGGACGCGAACCCGGACTCGAAGTGGCTCGCATTCGCCTCGACGGGCTGGGTGCGCTACCAGCTCGGTGCGCCGGCCAAGGTGGTGCGCTACTCGCTCACCTCGGCCAACGACTCTCCCGAGCGTGACCCCAAGAACTTCACCCTGCAGGGCTCGCAGGACGGCTCGTCGTGGACCGACCTCGACACGCAGGCGAACATCGACTTCTCCGGTCGCTTCGCGAAGCGCAGCTTCGACGTGGCCACCCCGGACACGTTCGTCTACTACCGGCTCAACGTCACGGCGGTGCACTCGGGCAGCATCGTCCAGCTCGCCGACTGGGACATCTCTGACGGCACGACCGGCACCGGCCCGGCGACTCCGATGATCACGAGCGTCGGCTCCGGCCCGATCTCGGGGTTCAACATCAAGCCGCTCGTCGGCTGGACCGGCCTCAAGGCTTTGCGCTACTCGGGCGGACACACGGCAGACGGCCGAGGGTACGCGTGGAACCGGCTCTTCGACGTCGACGTGCCGGTGACGTCCACCACGGAGCTGAGCTACAAGATCTTCCCCGACATGGTCGCGGGCGACCTCACCTACCCGTCGACGAATGCCGCCATCGACCTTCGGTTCACCGACGGCACCTACCTGTCCGACCTGAGCGCCCTTGACGCACATGGCGTTTCGGCGTCCCCGAGTGGTCAGGGCAAGGGCAAGATCCTCTACGCCAACCAGTGGAACGCGGTGACCCTGGAGGTCGGGCGGGTTGCGGCCGGCAAGACGATCGACCGCATCCTCGTCGGCTACGACAACACTGCAGCGAAGGCGGACACCCGCTTCGGGGGCTGGATCGACGACCTCTCGGTCGCGGCCGACCCGGCAGCCGTCGACGAGTCCGACCTGACCAACTTCGTCGACACCCGGCGTGGCACCAACGCGTCCGGGTCGTTCTCACGTGGCAACAACCTGCCGATCAGCGCGCTGCCGAACGGCTTCACGTTCTTCACCCCGGTCACGAACGCGACCTCCCAGTCGTGGGAGTACTACTACCAGGCGCAGAACAACGCAGCGAACCTGCCTCTGCTGCAAGGGCTCGCCATCTCTCACGAGCCGAGCCCGTGGATGGGTGACCGGAACCAGCTGTCGGTGATGCCCTCCGTGGCGACCGGCACCCCGACCGGCAACGCAACGAACCGGGCACTGGCCTTCGACCACAAGACCGAGGTCGCCCGGCCCGACTACTACAAGGTGTCGCTGGCCGGCGGCATCGACGCGGAGATGACACCCGCCGACCACGGCGGCGTCTACCGCTTCACCTTCCCGGAGTCCGCGGCGAAGAGCCACCTCGTCGTCGACACCGTCGACAACAACGGCTCGTTCACGGTCAACCAGGCAGGGGACACCCTCACGGGGTGGGTCGACAACGGATCGGGCCTGTCTGCTGGTCGGAGCCGGATGTTCGTCTACGGCACGTTCGACCGACCTTCGACCGCGACGGGCACCGCGTCGGGCGGCCGCACCGGGACGCGCTACGCGACGTTCGACACCAGCACGAACCACCAGGTCGAGCTCAAGCTCGCGACGTCGTTCATCTCGCTCGACCAGGCTCAGCGCAACCACGCGCTAGAGCTCGCCTCGCGCGACTTCGACGCCGTGCACGCAGCGGCCAAGGCCGCGTGGAACGCGCGCCTCGGCGTCGTCGACGTCAAGGCGTCGAGCGACACGAACGCGGACACGCAGCGGACGACGCTCTACTCGAACCTGTACCGGCTCAACCTGTACCCGAACAGCCAGTTCGAGAACACCGGAACGGCGCAGGCTCCGCACTACCAGTACGCGAGCCCGGTCGCCTCGAAGACCGGCAGCGCGACCACGACGACGACCAACGCCGCGATCAAGGACGGCAAGATCTACGTCAACAACGGGTTCTGGGACACGTACCGCACGGTCTGGCCGGCATACAGCCTGCTCTACCCTGAGGTGGCGGCGGAGATCGCCGACGGCTTCGTCCAGCAGTACCGTGACGGCGGCTGGGTCGCCCGGTGGAGCTCGCCCGGCTACGCGGACCTCATGACGGGCACCAGCTCGGACGTCGCGTTCGCGGACGCCTATGTCAAGGGAGTCAAGCTGCCCGACCCGCTGGGCACCTATGACGCGGCCGTGAAGAACGCGACCGTGCTGCCCACGTCCAGCGCCGTCGGGCGCAAGGGCCTGGATACCTCGATCTTCCTCGGCTACACGAGCACCAGCACCGGCGAGAGCGTCTCGTGGGGGCTGGAAGGGCTGATCAACGACTTCGGCATCGGCAACATGGCGGCCGCACTGGCCACGGACCCGGCCACCCCGGCCGCCCGCCGCGCGCAGCTCGCCGAGGAGTCGCAGTACTTCCTGGAGCGGTCGACGCACTACGTCAACGTCTTCAACCCGAAGGTGGGCTTCTTCCAGGGCCGCAGTGCCGACGGAAGCTACCCGTCGACCTTCGACCCGGAGGCGTGGGGCGGCGACTACACCGAGACCAACGGCTGGAACTTCGCCTTCCACGCGCCGCAGGACGGCACGGGTCTGGCGAACCTCTACGGCGGTCGTGACGCCCTGGCCAAGAAGCTGGACACGTTCTTCTCCACCCCGGAGACGGCGACCAAGCCCGGCGGCTACGGCGGCACGATCCACGAGATGCTCGAGGCGCGTGACGTCCGGATGGGCATGCTCGGCCAGAGCAACCAGGTCTCGCACCACATCGCCTACATGTACGACTGGACCGGCCAGCAGTGGAAGACGGCCGAGAAGGTCCGCGAGATCATGCGGCGCCTCTACGTCGGCACCGAGACCGGCCAGGGCTACCCGGGTGACGAGGACAACGGCGAGATGTCGGCGTGGTACGTGCTGTCCTCGCTCGGCCTCTACCCGCTCCAGGTCGGGTCGTCGCAGTGGGCCATCGGCTCGCCGAAGTTCGCGCAGGCGACCGTCCATCGCACGCAGGGCGACCTCGTCGTCAACGCCCCGAGCAACTCGGAGCGCAACATCTACGTGCAGGGCGTGACGGTCAACGGGCTGAAGCAGAAGTCGGTCTCGATCGACCAGTCGCAGATCAAGGGTGCGACCACCATCGACTTCGCGATGGGTGCGAACCCGTCCGACTTCGGTGCGCGCATCCAGGATGCCCCGCCTGCACTCACCAAGGGCACTGAGGCCCCGAAGCCGCTCATGGACGCCACCGGCCCTGGCCGTGGCACCGCGACGGCGACCGACCTCGCGTCGGGCGCTGACCCGAAGGCGATGTTCGACAACACGTCGCGCACGTCGACGGCGTTCTCGTCGGCGACCCCGACGGTGACCTTCGCCCTCTCGGGCGTGGGCCAACGGGCGACGTGGTACACGATCACCTCCGGCCCCAAGGCGGGCGACCCGTCGGCTTGGCGGCTCGAGGGCTCGCGCGACGGTGGTGCGACGTGGACGGTGCTCGACACCCGTTCGGACCAGACCTTCCCGTGGCGCAGCCAGACGCGACCCTTCAAGATCGCCCTGCCGGAGACGTACACGTCGTACCGTCTCGTCGTCACGGCGACCGTTGGTGCGGTGGCACCGAACCTGTCGGAGGTCGAGTTCCTCACTGACGGCTCGAAGGCGCAGAACACCCAGATCAAGGTGTCGGCCGCCGCTCCGTTCGAGGTGACCGAGGACACCGCTTGGTCGGGCACCGTCGGCGAGTTCTCCGGCGGCGTCGGCGGCAAGCCGGTCGTGGCCACGGCGACGATCGCGTGGGGCGACGGCACGACATCCGAGGGCACCATCGAGACCGGCGACCTCGGCTCGTACACGATCAAGGGCGGCCACACGTGGGAGACGCCGGGCTACTACCAGCCGCGCGTCACGGTCACGACGGCCAACGGGTCATCGAGCGACGTCGGCGGAGTCACGGTCCACACGGCGACGATCCCGTCGTATGCCGCTGGGTTCGACTCCGTCTGCATCGGACACGTCGGCGACACGGTCCCGTGTGACGGCGACCGGGCGGGTCTCTCGCGGGAGGCGATGACTGCGGCGGGCGGCGTCCCCGGAAAGCTCGTCGCGGTGCCTGGCACCGACCTGGGCTTCTCGATCCCGGCCATCCCGGCGGGTCAGAAGGACAACGCCACCGGCATGGGCCAGACGCTCGCTGTCACCCTGGCACCTGGCGCGACGAGGCTGTCGATCATCGGCACCGCGACGCAGAAGAACCAGGACACCGTCGGTACCGTCCGGTTCAGCGACGGCACGAGCGTCAGCTACCCGATCCAGTTCGGCGACTGGTGCGGCTCGGCCCAGTTCGGCAACATCGTCGCGCTGGAGATGGGCTACCGCCTCAACGGGACCGGCACGGACAGCTGCCACGCGAAGCTCTTCGCCACGGCGCCGCTGACGATCCCCGCGGGCAAGACGGTCACGGGCATCACCCTGCCGACGCAGACCGGCGACCCCGGTAGCGCCGGACGGATCCACATCTTCGCGATCGCCGACAACGGCGCCGCGCTGAGGGTCCAGCCGGGTGCCGACACCACGACGACGGCCAAGACCTCGACGAACGTCGACCTCGGCACGGTGTCGGGCGGCGTGCCCGCCTCGGGCGACCAGGGCTATCGCGCCCGGGTCCAGTGGGGCGACGGGACGGTGACCGAGGACGCGACTGTCTCGGCGACCGGATCCGATGGCAGCGCCACGATCAGCGGGAGCCACACGTGGGCGGCGGCGGGCACCTACTCGGTGCGTGTCCTGGCGTCCGACTCCCGCTCCGACGTCCTCGGGTCCCTCACGGTCACGGTGCGCTGACGTGACCTGCTGAGCATCCGAAAGGACGGGCCGGCCCGCCGACTGCCACGAGCAGTCGGCGGGCCGTGTGCCGTCTGCCGACCCGCGCACGTCGGCCGACGACGCACTGCCCACATTGTGGACGGCAGCATCACGACCACCTGGTGGGCGCCCCGGCGCGGGTCAGAGGTTGTGGTCGAAGTCCATGTGGTGGGTGCCGTCGTCATCGATGTGCAGCCGCACGCTGCCTTCGATCCCGGCTAGCTCGCCCGTGCCGCTGCCGGGCACGATGAAGCCGAACTCGTTGGTCCGGTCGGAGCCGCTGGTCGACGCGGCGTGCACGAAGTTGAAGGCCCCTACGCGCCCGTCCACGGTGCCCTCGAACGACTCCATCGCGACGTACGTGCCGACCCCGGTGGCCTGGTCGAAGGCGGAGGTGAACTGGGTGACGCTGCGCCCGGCGACCGCACCGGCATACGTCTTGCGCATGCGCAGGTGGCCCGTCGGCAGCGCGGTGATGACGTCGGGGGCGTAGTCGGTCACGTCGAAGTCGGACGTCGTGAAGGTCGAGGTGCTCGTCATGGCGCGACGCTACCGGCTGGTCGCGACACTGCCCGCCACGTCGGCGACGACGTTGGCGACGGTCGTCCGAGCCATCGCCGTGAAGGCCGGGTTCGTGCGCTCGTAGTAGGGGATGATCATGGCCGCCTGCGTCAGGGCGTAGCCGCGGGCTCGCTCCCACGTGCCGTCGTCGACCCCGAGGGCGTCCCGGTATGCCGTTCTCCCGCGCCCGCCGAACATGGTCCAGGCCGCGATCGTGTCCGCCGCAGGGTCTCCGACCCCGACGCTGCCGAAGTCGAGCACGGCGACCGGGCGGGCGTCGCGGACCAGGACGTTCGGGGGCAGGAGGTCGCCGTGCAGCCATACGCGGCCGTCGCCCTCGAATGTGGGCGCGTCCAGCGCGCGGTCCCAGGCCGCCAGGGCGGCCTCGACGTCGATGTGTCCACGACTGCGCTGCAAGGCATCCCGGGTGTCGATATCCAGCTGCGCGAGGGGGCGGCGACCGCCCCGGGGGGCGCCCTCGGGTACAGGCACGGCTCTCAGGCGCTGCACGAACCCAGCCAGGTCGGCGGCCGCCGAGGCCTCGTCCACGTCGTCAACGGCATACGGAGACCCGTGGATCCAGCGAAAGACCGCCCACCTGAACGGGAGCTCGTCGGTCGGCTCACCGACGGCCACCGGCTCGGGGACCTCGAGGGGCAGCCCCGGCCCGAGTCGGGGCAGCCACTCGAGCTCCTTGTCGAGGTCGCTCGCCCAGGAGGCGACCCGAGGCAGCCGGACGTAGAGGTCGTCGCCGAGCCGCACGATGGCGTTGACCGTGCCCGTCGACCGAACGCGGTGCAGCGGCCGACCAGCCAGGTGCGGCAGCTGCGCCGCCAGCAACCCGTGTACGAGCTCATCGGTGATCGTGACCTCGTCGTCATGCATGCGGTCGGTCATCGGCGCTCCACTCCGTGTTCATCAGGATGTCGTCAAGATGGCGTCAGGATCCCAGCGGGCACGGTGCCTGCTCCCAGGCACCGATGGTTCCGTGGAGGCATGACGTCTGACTGGACGATGAGCCACCGTTGGCTCATCCGTTGGCTCGCCCTGCTCCTGCCCGTCGTGGTCGGGGCCGTGTTGGGGATCTTCCGCGCGAGCATGGACTCCAGCACCGCGGCCATGGTGCTGGTGCTCGCGGTCGTGGCCGCCTCCGCGACCGGCGACCGCATCACCGGAGTCGTTGCCGCACTGTCGGCGGCGGCCAGCTTCGACTTCTTCTTCACACTTCCGTACCACTCTCTGACGATCAGCAACAGCGAGGACGTCGAGCTCGCGGTCGTGCTGGTCATCGTCGGTCTTGCCGTCACGGAGATCGCGCTCTGGGGCCGGCGGCAGCAGGCGGCCGCGCTCCGCCGCGAAGGCTACCTGCACGGGCTCGCCGACCTGCTCGAGCTCGGGCCCGACACGAGTGCCGACACCCACGCCCGCGCGATCGCCACGGCGATCACGCACGCCCTCGGGGCCGATCGGACCGAGTGGATGACCGGCCAGCCTCAGGCGCACGACGCGATCGTCGGCGCGGACGGGACCGTCCAGGCCGCTGGTCGGATGGTGCCAGTGCAGCGGATCGGTCTGCCGACGGACTCGTACACCACGGTCCCAGTGCGCTGGGCAGGGCAGGTCATCGGTCACTTCCGGGTCGTCACGTCGACCCGCGTGGTGCGGCCGACCGCCGAGCAGCTCCGCGTCGCTGTGCTGCTCGCCGACCGCATGGCTGGTGTCTACGACTGGGACATGCCGACCGGCTCACCGACCCCGAGGTAGGCGCCGAGGTGCTGGCCGGTCAGCGTTCGTGACCGCGCGAGCTCTGCAGGAGGCCCTTCGAAGACGATCTCGCCGCCGTCGTGCCCCGCACCCGGACCGATGTCGACGATCCAGTCCGCGTGCGCCATCACCGCGAGGTTGTGCTCGATCACGATGACGGAGTTGCCTTGCTCGACAAGGCGATCGAGCATTCGGAGGAGATTCTCGATGTCGGCCATGTGCAGGCCCGTCGTCGGCTCGTCGAGCACGTAGGTGCCGGCACCCTCCGCCATCTGGATCGCCAGCTTGATCCGCTGGCGCTCGCCCCCGGACAGGGTGGACAGCGGCTGCCCGAGCCGGATGTAGCCCAAGCCGACGTCGACGAGGCGGTCGAGGATCTTGCGCGGAGTGCCTTTGGTGAAGAACTCACGCGCTTCCCCGATGGACAGGTCTAGCACCTCGGCGATGTTCTTCCCGTCGAGCCGGTAGGCGAGCACCTCCGGGGTGAAGCGCTTGCCCTCGCACTCCTCGCAGCGGCTCGCGACGCCCGCCATCATCGCGAGGTCGGTGTAGACGACGCCGAGGCCCTTGCAGTTGGGGCAGGCGCCCTCCGAGTTGGCGGAGAAGAGCGCAGGCTTGACGCCGTTCGCCTTGGCGAAGGCGGTGCGCACCGGGTCGAGCAGGCCGGTGTAGGTCGCGGGGTTGCTGCGCATCGACCCACGGATCGCCGACTGGTCGACGACGCGCACCTCGCCTGCCGCAGCCATCGACCCGTCGGCCAGCGAGCCGTGGATGAGCGACGACTTGCCGGAACCGGCGACACCCGTGATCACGGTGAGCACGCCGAGCGGGAGGTCGACGGAGACGTCCTTGAGGTTGTGGGTCGTGGCATGGCGGATCTCGAGGCGCCCGGTGGGGGTGCGCGTGGCGTCGCGTGGGCCGGGACGGGCGTCGAGGTGGCGGCCGGTGAGCGTGTCGGAGGCGCGCAGGCCAGCGACGTCACCGGCATACGTCACCTCCCCGCCGCTCGAGCCGGCGCCCGGGCCGAGGTCGACGACATGGTCCGCCCGCTCGATGACGGACGGCTTGTGCTCGACGACGAGGACGGTGTTTCCCTTGTCGCGCAAGCGGACCAGCAGGTCCGTCATCTTCGCGATGTCGTGAGGGTGGAGCCCGATGGTCGGCTCGTCGAAGACATAGGTGATGTCGGACAGGGCCGAGCCGAGGTGGCGGACCATCTTGACCCGCTGGGCCTCGCCTCCGGAGAGCGTGCCCGACTCGCGGTCGAGCGAGAGGTAGCCGAGCCCGACCTCGACGAGCGAGCCGAGCAGGTCGACGAGCGACACGACCGCCGGGCGCGCGGGCGCAGCGACCGGGTCGTCGCGCAGGTCCTCGATGACCGCGGCAAGGTCGCTGATCTGCATCGCACACGCCTGTGGGAGCGTGCGACCGGCCACCGTCGCCGTGCGCGCAGCCTCGTTGAGCCTCGTGCCGTCGCAGGCGGGGCAGGCCGAGAACGTCGCGACCCGCTCGACGAACGCCTTGATGTGCTTCTGCCCGCTCTCGGTCTCCTTGTCGAGGAAGACCCGCTTGACCTTGACCACCAGTCCCTCGTAGGTGGTGTTGATGCCGCCGAGCTTCACCTTCGTCGCGGGAGTGTGCATGAACCACTCCCACTCCTCAGGGGTGAAGTCGCGGACCTTCTTGTCAGGGTCGAGCCGGCCGCTCTCGGCATAGGCCCGCCAGTACCAGGTGTTCGGGGTGAAGTTGGGCACCGTGATGGCGCCTTCGTTGAGGCTGAGGTCCTTGTCGACGAGCTGGGACTCGTCGATCGCCGAGACCTTGCCGATGCCCTCGCACTCGGGACACATGCCGTCGGGGACGTTGAAGCTGAAGTGAAAGGACGGCCCGACGTGGGGCGTCGACAGGCGAGACCAGACGAGGCGAAGGAAAGCGTTGACGTCGGTCGCCGTGCCGACCGTCGAACGCGAGCTGGCCCCCATCCGCTCCTGGTCCACGACGATCGCGGCGCTGAGGTTCTCCAGCGCATCGACGTCCGGGCGTGCCGGGCTCCCCATGAACGACTGGAGGAACGCGGAGTACGTCTCGTTGATGAGTCGCTGGCTCTCGGCCGCGATGGTGCCGAAGACCAGGGAGCTCTTGCCCGACCCCGAGACGCCGGTGAAGACGGACAGGCTCTTCTTCGGGATGTCGACGTCGATCCCCTTGAGGTTGTTGACCCGCGCCCCCCGGACCCGGATGACGTCGTGACGGTGTGCCTCGGCGGGCGTGGTCGCGCCCGCGGTCATCGGCTGAGCCTCTGGAACGCGCGGACGGCATACGGCAAGGTCACGGCGGTGACGATGAGCGGCCACATGACGGCAAGCATGACAGCGTGGTCCGACAGCCAGCCGGTCGTGGGCACACCTGGGTTGCCGAACGCCTCGCGCACCGCGGTCGTCGTCCACGAGAGCGGGTTCAGCATCGCGATCGTGCCCAGCCACCCCGGCATGAGCTCCGGAGAGGCGAAGGCGTTCGACAGCATCGTCAGCGGGTAGAGCAGGCCGAACAGGCCGTTGGCCATCTCAGCACTCTTGGCCTTGAGGCCGAGGACGATCCCGAGCCACATCATGGCCAGCCGCAGCAGGAGCAGCAGCGCCACGCCGAGCGCGAGGCCCGAGATGCCGGTGTGCCAGCGCCAGCCGACGAGCAGCCCGCAGCCGATCATGATCACGAGGCTGACAACGGAGTAGAGCATGTTCGCGAGCACGCGCCCGAGCACCACCGCGGACGGCGCGATCGGCATCGAGCGGAAGCGGTCCATGACGCCCTTCGCGTTGTCCGACTGCACGGCCGCGACCGTCTCGCCCAGCCCGAAGGCCATCGTCTGGACGAACATCCCGGGCATGAGGAACTCCTGGTAGCTGCCCCCGCCGGCCACCTGCATCGAGCTGCCGAGCACGTAGGCGAACAGCAGCACGAACACGATCGGGAACAGAAGCGTCCACAGGATCAGCTGCGGCTCCCGGATCCAGTGGGCCACGTCGCGGCCCGCAATGAGGAGCCCGTCGCGGACCGCCCAGCGGACCCGGCCGGCGAGGCTGTCGCCTCCCACCGGGAGGGTCGTCGTGGCGGCGCTCATCGGGCGACCTCCGCGTCCTCGGCGCCGACCTTCGTATGCCGGTGGCCCGGGCTTCCATGGCCGCCCCCGCTCTCGGGGTGACTGCGGTCCTCGCGGGCCCCGACGCCGTCGTCGACGCCGTCGTCGACACCATCGTCGGCATCGTCGTCGGCATGGTCTTCGAAGGGGGCGTCGTGCTCGACCGAGGTCGGCTCAGCGGTCTCGGCGACATGGCCGGTCAGACGCAGGAACACGTCGTCGAGCGTCGGGCGGCGCAGCCCGATGTCGGCGATGCGCACCCCACCTCGGCCGAGCTCCTCGAGCACCGACGAGATCGCGGTCACCCGGTCGGCCACCGCCGCGCTGACAGTGCCCGACTCGAGATCGACCGCCGGATCACCTGCGGCCCATCGGGCGACCGCGGCGCGAGCCCGGTCCAGGTCGGCGCGGTCGACGACCGTGACCTCGAGGCGGTCGCCGCCGATGTCGCGCTTGAGGTCGTCCGGCCGGCCCTCGGCGATCACCCGGCCGCGGTCCATGACCGAGACTCCCGAGGCGAGCTGGTCCGCCTCGTCGAGGTACTGCGTCGTCAGCAGCACCGTCGTGCCGTCGGCCACGAGCTGGCAGATCGAGGTCCACACCTCGCCGCGGTTGCGTGGATCCAGACCGGTGGTCGGCTCGTCGAGGAAGAGCACCTCAGGACGCAGCAGCAGCGTCACGGCCAGGTCGAGGCGCCGGCGCATGCCACCGGAGTACTGCTTGACCGGCTTGTCAGCGGCGTCGACGAGCTCGAACTGGGCGAGCAGTTCGTCGGCGCGGACGCGGGCTTGCTTCGCGCCGAACCGGTTGAGCCGCGCGAACAGCACGAGGTTCTGCCTGCCGCCGAGGATCTCGTCGAGGGCCGGCGTCTGCCCGGAGAGCCCGATGTGGCGACGCACCTCCTGCGGCCGGGTGCGCACGTCGACCCCCGCGACCGATGCCTCGCCCTGCTCGACGGCGAGCAGCGTGGCGAGGGTGCGCACCGCTGTCGTCTTGCCGGCGCCGTTGGGGCCGAGCAGGCCCCACACCACCCCACGCGGGACCGTGAGGTCGAACCCGTCGAGAGCCCGGTGGGCGGCATACGTCTTGACCAGGCCTCGTGCCACGATCGCCGGTGTGTTGGCGGGGGCGGTGCCTGAGGTGGGTGTTGCGGTGGTGGGTGTTGCGGTGGTGGTGGGCTGGGTGGGACTGGCGAGTCCTCGGTCCGGCACGGCATACCTCCCTGTATCTTTTACGCCGTAAAGAGATCCTCGAAGAGATTAGATTACGGCGTAAGGAGTTGGCAACCCTCATGGTCATCTACGTCGGCCAGGGCGACCCCGAGGAGTCCATGCGCCTGCTCTGGGGTGCGAAACCGCAGCCCCCCGCGACGCGGCGTGGGCCGAAGGCCGCGCTGAGCGTCCAGGAGATCGTCGCCGCCGCCATCGCCCTCGCCGACGAAGGCGGGATCGACGCCGTCTCCATGCGCGCGGTCGGTGACCGGCTCGGCCGCACTCCCATGGCGCTCTACACGTACATTCCGGGCAAGGCCGAGCTGATCGACCTCATGTGGGACCACGTGGCGGGCGAGCTGCCGACCGACTACGACCTCTCCGACGGCTGGCGGCCCGCACTGCGGCAGTGGGCCCACGACAACCGTGCGTTCTTCCTGCGCCACCCGTGGACCCTTGACATCTCCGGCGCGCGGGCCGGCATGGGCCCCAACGAGACCCGCAACCAGGAGACCTCCGCGAAGCTCCTTTCCGGGCTCGGGCTGACCGGTCCCGACCTCATGGCGAGCGTGTGGTCCGTCGCGAGCTTCGTCCATGGCAACGCTCGCGCCATGGCCGAGACGACCCGTGCGACCGAGGTGACAGGCGTCGACGAGAACGAATGGTGGATGTCGCGGTCCCGGATGTTCAACGAGGTCGCGCCCGACTATGCCGAGCGGTTCCCTTTCTTGACGGCGCTTGCCAGCCAGGGCACGTTCGACGGCACCGAGCTCGAGGGGTCATACCTGGAGGCCGAGAGCGAGATGATCTTCGAGTTCGGGCTGGAGCGACTGCTCGACGGCATCGAGGCGTTCGTCGACCGGCTCGGGTCGGACGGACATGCACGGGGCACGGCCAAGAAGGGCAGCTAGCTCCGGCGGACCCTTCGAGCCTGTGGACAACCCAGGTGTTTGCATCGGTTTGCTGTGGGTAGTGGCGGGTGGCTGTCGGTGGTCGAACGTATGTTTGGGTCATGAGCCAGACAGCCCGCCATCCGAAGCGCCGACGGGGCCCGCGCCACGGGGTCACCGCGCCGGTGCGGCAGCCTGGTGAGCCGGCAGGGGCCGGGTTGGTGGGCGGGGCCGGGCTGGTGGGCGGGGCCGGGCTGGTGGGCGGGGCCGGGCTGGTGGGCGGGGCCGGGCTGGTGGGCGGGGCCGGGCTGGTGGGCGGGGCCGGGCTGGTGGGCGGGGCCGGGCTGGTGGGCGGGGCCGCGGTGGCGGCGACATCGGTGGTGATGGACCCGGTGGCCCGGGTGGCGTTGCTGGCCTCGTCTGACTCGCGGGCGGGTGTGGAGCTGGAGGCTCTGGCGGGTCTGCCGGGGCTGGCCGCGCGGCTGGCCTCGATGGCCGAGGAGCTGCGGCTGATCGCCCGGTCGTTCCCGACGTGGTGCCTGCCCGAGGCCGGGGTGGGCGATGCGGTCGCGCAGGCGCAGCGGGTGCGGGATCTGGCGCACAGCCTGACGGCGGTGCTGGCGGGCGAGGTGTCCTCGCGCGGTCTGGGTCTGCGGGAGGGCCTGTCGCGCAACGACTGGCTCGCGGCCCAGGCCCCGGCCCTGGAGGGTGCCGGGGCGGCGGAGCTGACGGCGGTGGGTGCGGTGATGAGCGAGCCGCGGTGGCGGGCGCTGGCCGAGATGGTGCGTTCGGGGGTGACCACGGTGGAGCGGGCGGCGGTGATCGTGCGGTTCCACGAGGATGCGGTGTCCTTTGCCGAGCGGGCTCATCTCGACGGGGTGGTCCATGCGATGGTCGAGCAGGCCGGGGTGCTGGGGGTGCGTGAGCTGCGGCGGCTGGTCCGGCAGGCTCGGGTGTCGCTGCGGCCACCGGAGCAGGTGGCGGCCCAGGAGGCGCGGATGCGGGCGGGTCGGTCGTTGTCGCGGGTGGGTCGCTCGGCGGGGCTGGTCGAGTACCGGCTCCGGCTGGATCCCGAGGGCGCGGCGGTGCTGGACGCCGCGATCGACCCGCTGGCCCGGCCGCGGCCAGACCTGGACTGGGCAGAGCGTCCGGCGCCGTATCGGCACCCGGTGTGCGGACACCTGATCCCCGAGCCGTCACCCGGCCCAGATCAGCTAGATCACGCGGGGGTGGATCGCCATCCGGGCGAGCGCACCGGTGTGCTGGCCTCTGGCGCTGGCTCGGCTCATGGCCCCATCGAGGGCGGTGCGGGCGGTGCGGGCGGTTCGGGCGATGTCGGCGGCGGTGCGGCCTTCGCCCTGAGAGGGCACGGTGACCAGCCGTTCGAGGGCGACCACTCCGTCGGTCGTGTCGATGGGTCCACGGATGGGTCCACGGGTGGGTCCGTGGGCGGGCATGTGGATGGGCATGTGGGTGGGTCCTGGGTGCGGCCGGGGTGTGAGGTCTGCGCCGTGCCGGTGGCCGACCCGCGGCTGCCGGCGACTCGACGCGCGGACGCGCTGCTCGAGCTGGTCGCTCGGGCGGTGGCCGCCCCGATGGGCGTGACCCGGACCCCGCGGGCCAAGGTCGTCATCACGATGTCCTACGCGGCCCTGGTCGGGCTCGTGCACGGCGCCGGCGTCGCGGACAACGACGAGGTGCTGTCCGTGGGCGCGGTGCGCCGGCTGGCGTGCGAGGCCGGGGTCGTGCCGATGGTGCTCGGCGGCCCGTCCCAGGTCCTGGACCTCGGGTTCACCCAGCGGTACTTCACCCCGGCTCAGCGGTTGGCTCTCGCGGTCCGCGACGGCGGCTGCTCGTACCCGGGCTGCACCGTGCCGGCACAGTGGTGCGAGGCGCACCATGTCGTTCACTGGGCAGAGGGCGGGCCCACGGACCTGCTCAACGGGGCACTGCTGTGCAGTCGACACCACACCAGAGTCCACGAGCTCGGGCTCACCGCCGAGGTCACACCAGAGCTGGTCAGCTGGCATCCGCCACCGGCGGCGCCGGCCCGCGTCCCCGCCGAGATCGACCCCGACCCGCCGCCTCGCGGGGCGCATCCGTCCCGCACGGGCGCAGGCCAACCTCGGTCACACCGGCTGCTCGAATAGGCCGGCGACCCAGTCCGCAACAGCCCGAGCAGTCGCACGCCTTGACGGTCATGACCGTCGCGGTGGGCGACTGCTCGGAGTGCGGCAAACGGGTTCGGCGACGTGGTGCGCTAGCTCGACGTCGCCTTGCCGGTGGTGGCCATGGTCGTGGTCGACAGGGTGGTCCAGGTGGTCGACGTGGACGGGCGGCGCTGTTCGGGTCAGTGGGTGCCGGCAAGCTCCCGATCGGGCGCGGCAGACGCGGGGCCGGACACGTGTCGCGTCAGCGACTCGCCTTCGACGTCGACGTTCGGCAGGATCCGGTCGAGCCACCTCGGCAGCCACCAGGCCTTGTCGCCCAGCAGGTTCATCACCGCCGGGATCAGGGTCATCCGCACCACGAAGGCGTCGAAGAGGACCGCGATCGCGAGAGCGAAGCCCATGGACTGGATGAGCGCCTGGTCCTGCAGGATGAACGCGGCGAAGACCGAGATCATGATCGCTGCGGCGGCCGTGACGACACGAGCGCTCCACCGGAAGCCGTCGACGATCGCGTCCTTGGCCGACTCGCCGTGGACATACGCTTCCCGCATCCGGGTCACGAGGAACACCTGGTAGTCCATCGCGAGGCCGAAGACGATCCCGATGACGAGGATCGGCATGAAGCTCATAATCGGCGCCGGCTCGAAGAGACCGAACAACCCGTTCTGGAAGACCAGCACTGTCGCACCGAGGGTCGCCAGGACCGACAGCAGGAAGCCGAGGGTCGCCGTGAGCGGCACGAGGATCGAGCGGAAGACCATGACCAGGAGCACGAACGCGAGACCGACGACGATCGCGAGGTAGGGCACGAGCGCTCCGGACAGCCGCTCGGACACATCGGTCTGGATGGCGGTCAGTCCAGTGACGCCGAGCGTCGTCCCGGTGGCCTCCTCCTGGGCCGCCTGGCCGTCGCGAAGGTCGGTGAGCAGCTGCTCGGTGGCGACGTCGTCGGACCCGCTCCTCGGGGTGATGAGGATCTGGGCGCCGTTGCCATCAGGGTTCATCGCGATGACCTGTGCGTTGGCGACATCCTTCTGGGACCCGGCCCACGCGGTGACCTGGCCGATCGCCTTGCCCGCTGCCGCCGGGTCGCCTGCCTCTCGCGCGTCGACCACAAGAAGCAGCGGTGCGCTGCGTCCGGGGCCGAACGCGTCGTCGAGCAGGTCGGCCGCGCGACGGGCCGAGGTCTCCGTCGACGCGGTCGAGTCGGTCGGCAGGGCGAGGTGCAGATCCGCCACCGGGATCGTGAGGGAGCCGAGCAGGATCACGCCGAGCATGCCGATGACGATCGGGTGCCGGCCGACCCAGCGTGCCCACCTCGAACCACCGTTGGGACGCGCGCCGTCCCCGTCGTCGACGATCCGGTCACGGCGCACCCGGCCGGCGAATGCCTTCCCCTTGAGCATGCCGAGGATGGCGGGCAGAAGCGTCAGGGCGACGAGCACAGCCACGAAGACCGTTGCGGCGGCAGCGATTCCCATCGCGGAGAGCATCGGGATGCCCACGACAGTCAGCGCGGACAACGCGATGATGACGGTGAGTCCGGCGAAGACGACGGCCGAGCCGGCACGGCCCACGGCGAGCCCTGCGGCCTCTTCCCGGTCGTCGGTGTGGTGGAGCTCCGCGCGATAACGGGAGAGGATGAACAGCGCGTAGTCGATGCCGACGGCAAGGCCGAGCATCGTCGCCAGGATGGGCGTGGTGCTGCCGAGGTTGACGAACGCCGTCGCGCCGGTGACACCGAGGGCGCCGATGCCGACACCGACGAGGGCCGTGAGGATCGGGAGGCCAGCCGCCACGAGGGACCCGAACGTCAGAACGAGGACGAGGGCTGCGATCGCGATGCCGATGAGCTCGCTTGACCCGCCGGGCATCTCGAACGACTGCATCCCGCTGCCGTTCACCTCGACGGTGAGGCCCGTGTCACGAGCGTCGTCCATCGCGCCGAGTACGGCGTCCTGGCTCGACTTCTTGACGTCGGTCGGGGACGCGACGTCGAAGCTCCAGCTGACCGTGCCGACGCGCTGGTCCGCGCTGAGCGGTGACAGCGCGGCCGCGTTGGCCTCGGCGACGGCCTTCGGCTGGCCGGCCCTGACGGCGGCCTCGACGATCTGGGTACGCTGCGCCTGGGCGGCGTCGACGGGGTTGACCAAGGTGGTGCCGGGCGCGAGCTGAGGTGTGTCCCGCATGTCCGCGAGGAGCACGTCGACGGCCTTGCGGTACGTCGGCTCGGCGAGGGTGTGGCCCGCAGGGGCCGCGATCACCAGCGTGCCGGTCGCGCCGTCATAGGCGCTGCGCGCTCCGGGGAAGAGCTCCTGCTGCAGCGTCTGGGCCTGCTCCGAAGGGATGCCAGGGATGCTGAACTCGTCGACCATCGGCTTGCTGATGGCCTTGGAGACGCCGGCGATGCCGACGAGTGCGACGAGCCAGACGACGAGGAAGATCGGCCAGCGCCGGTAGGCGAGGCGGCCGAGGCGATAGAGACGTGTGGCCACGATGACTCTTTTCTGGGGGTGTGGTGGGCGGTCGTGGCCACGACGCTGTGGCGGGACGAGAGCGGGTGGTTGGCGGGCCGCCCGCCGTCAGGACGCAGGACGTATGCCGTCCGGAAGATCGGGTTTATGCCGTCAGGTGAGCAGGGCGCGTGCCGTCAGGTGAGCAGGGCGATGTGTCGTCTGGTGAGCGGGGGGCTGGTGCCGTCAGGTGAGCAGGGCGCGTGCCGTCGAGACCGCGGCACGCAGGTGCTCGACGACGGTGGTGTCGTCCTCGGCGAGGACGAACTCGTTCATGGCGTGGGCGACGAGGGCGACGAGCAGGGTGACGACGACGCGCGTGCGCTGCGGGTCGGTCTCACCCGGTCGGTCCGACGCCATCGCCACCGCCTCGGCGCAGATCTGCTCGAGCTCCTTGAGAGCGCGGTGCATGAGCTCGGGGTTGCGCTCGAAGACCCGGTGGAACCTTTGGGCATCAGCGCGATCCGGGTCGTCGCGGTCGAGCACGTCGACGATCACGACAAGCAGGTCGTCGACAAGATCACCGGTCGGGCCCCCCGCACGGAAGCGGTCCACGACCTCGGCGTTGAACTCGGGCCGCACGCCGAGGACGGCCTCTTCCTTGCCTGCGACGTGGTTGAAAAGGGTGCGCCGCGACACGCCCACGACCTCGGCGAGCTCGTCGAGGGTGAACCCGTCGTAGCCGCGCTCGATCGCGAGCTCTTGCGCCGCGACGTTGATCCGGCGTCGCGTCGACAGCTTCCTGGCGGTTGCACTCTGGCTCACAAGAGTGCATTCTTGCACCCTCATGGCTCAGAGTGCAAATGATCGACAGGGTGGGCGCACCCTGCTGCTCCAGACTCGGGTCTGCGACTGTGCTCAGTCGACGCGAGAGCGGAGCCAGGCGATATCCGCTGCCTGCCCCTCGACCCCACCGGGCGTCTCGCACACGACCGGGGCTCCGGCCGCGCGGATCACGCCCGCCAGCGCCTCGCCGTCGATGTGGCCGGACCCGAAGTTGGTGTGCCGGTCGGCGCCGGAGTCGAACTCGTCGCGGGAGTCGTTGGCGTGCACGAGGTCGATCCGGCCGGTGATGGCTCGCACCTCGTCCACGACCGTCCCGAGGTCGTTGCCGCCGGCGTGCGCGTGGCAGGTGTCGAGACAGAAGCCGACGCGGTCGCCACCCTTGGCCTGACCGATCGCGTCCCACAGCCGGGCGATGGCCTCGAGACGGCGAGCCATCGCGTTGTCGCCACCGGCGGTGTTCTCGATGAGCAGCGGCACGGGCATGTCGAGGCCGTCGATGCACTTGCGCCAGTTGTCGAAGCCGACGGCCGCGTCCTCGTCGACGCCGAGATGCCCGCCGTGGACGATGACCCCTTTGGCGCCGATCTCGCCCGCCATGGTCAGGTGCTGCTGGAGCAGCTTGCGGCCGGGGATGCGGATGCGGTTGTTGAGCGAGGCGACATTGATCGGGTAGGGCGCGTGCACGTAGAGGTCGATGCCGGCCGCCTCGGCTGCCGCCTTGAGGGCACCCGCGCCGCCTTCGAAGCGCACGACCGGACCCTTGTAGCTCTGCGGGTCGCCGAGGAAGAACTGCGACAGCGTCGCCCCGCGTGCTGCGGCCTCCGCGATGGGGTCCTCCTGCTCGACATGGGCTCCGATGTGCACACCTGCGCCTCTCGACATGCCACACAGGGTATGCCGCCCCGCCGACAGCGCGACGGCCCGTCAGGGAGCTCACCCCGTCGCCCCACCAAGCCTCGGCACCCTGCCTCGGGCCCACCCCCCGACCCGGGTCCGTGCCCGCCCCTCGACGACGACAAGAAATCTCGCAGCCCGTGTCGAAAGCCCGCCGGACCGGTCGACGTGGTGGTGAAAGGCCCGGACCAGGGCTCGAAGCCAGACAGACCGGAAGGACACACCGATGAGCTCCACGACCGAGCGAGCGGCCACCGAGGCCACCGTCGACACCACTGGCACCGCCAGCTCTGCCGAGCGTGGGACCCCGGCGACCACCACAGCCGCGGCGCCGACGACGAGGCGTCGCCAGTGGGTCGCCCTCGGCGTGCTGGCTCTGACCGCGCTCCTGCTCTCGCTCGACGTCAGCGTCCTCTACCTCGCGCTCCCCGAGCTGTCAGCCGACCTCGGAGCCTCGACCACGCAGCAGCTGTGGATGCTCGACATCTACTCGTTCGTCCTGGCCGGCTTCCTCGTGACGATGGGGGCGCTGGGCGACCGCATCGGCCGCAAGCGGCTCCTGCTCGCCGGCGCGGTCGCGTTCGGCATCGCATCGGTTGCTGCGGCATACGCGTCCTCGCCCGAGCAGCTCATCCTGTGGCGCGCCGTGCTCGGCATCGCCGGCGCCACCCTGATGCCGTCGACGATGGGGCTGATCCGCACGATCTTCAGCGACGAGAAGTCGATGACCACGGCTATCGGCATCTGGTTCAGCTGCTTCATGGGCGGCATGGCGGTCGGCCCGCTCGTCGGCGGCATGCTGCTGCAGCACTTCTGGTGGGGCTCGGCCTTCCTGCTCGGGGTGCCGTTCATGGTCGTCCTGGTCGTGGTCGGTCGCCGCGTGCTGCCGGAGTCGGAGCGCCAGCCGGGAGCGCGGGTGGACCTGGCGAGCTCGGTGCTGTCGCTCGTGACGATCCTGCCGGTCATCTACGGGTTCAAGGAGATCGCCCGTGGCGGCAACACCACTCTTGCGCTCGCCATCGCCGCAGCAGGTGTCGTGATGGGCGTCCTGTTCGTCCGTCGTCAGCGCAGGATCGACAACCCACTGATCGACCTGTCGCTCTTCCGCAGCCGGGCCTTCTCGACGGCCCTGGCGGTCATGCTCGTCGGCGGCGTCGTCATGGCCGGCGTCTCGTTCCTCAGCACGCAGTGGCTCCAGCTCGTCGCGGGTCTGGACCCGCTCGGGGCGGGCCTGTGGATGCTGCCGGCGAACGTCGCCCTGCTCCTCGGCTCGTCGTCCTCGGCCACGATCGCCCGTCGGCTCGGCACGGGCCGGACCATGGCGGCCGGGCTGGGCCTCTGTGCGGTGGGACTCGGCTTCTACATGACAGTCGGCCCGACGGCCGGGTTCGGCCTGCTGATCTTCGGGATGTGTCTGACGTCGTTCGGCATCATGCTGCCCTCGACGCTGACGATGTCCGTCATGATGCAGTCGTCGCCGCCGGAGCGTGCCGGGTCGGTCGCCTCCCTCTCGGAGACCTCGGGCGAGTTCGGCATCGCCGTCGGCGTCGCGGGCCTCGGCTCCCTGGCCACGTTCGTCTACCGCGAGCAGCTGGCACCGTACGCCGCCGAGCACGCTTCCAGCGCCGGCTCGGTCGCGCTCGACTCCCTCGCGGGTGCGGTGCACGCCGCCGGAGCGCTTCCTTCAGCGGCCGCGCGGGAGCTCGTCTCCGCGGCGCAGGGCGCGTTCACGACGAGCCTCAACGTCGTGGCCGGGGTCGGAGCGGCCCTCTTCATCGTGGTCGCGGTGGTGGCTCTGCGCGTGCTGCGCGAGCGCGGGCAGGCCGCAGCGGCGGAGTGACGGCATACGTCCTCGGGGTCTCCGTCGCGGCGACACGCGACGGATAACTCGGGAGGAAACGGGCGGGCGTCCATGGCAGCATGGGCGCCCGTGACTGTGCTCCTTAGGGTCCTCGGGGTCGAGCTGATGGCCCACGTGGGACGGCGCCTGCCCACCCCGGCTGCGCGGCTGCTGAGCGCCGTCATGCTGGTCGGGGCGAACCTCATGCCCATCTGGGCGGCCATGGAGGGCCGCCTCGGCATGGGCGACGTCCTCGTCATCTACTGGTTCGAGAACGTCGTCATCTGGTTCACCACGACGGTCCGGATCCTCACGACGACCAAGGGGTCGGCGACAGAGGCTCGAGGCCTCAGCGTCGACCTGGGGGGCCTGACCCGGCGGCTCGCCGGGACGTCGTGGGTCACGGGCGATCCGGCGCTCGCGGTGTTCTTCGCGCTGCACTACGGGATCTTCACCCTCGTCCACGGCGTCTTCACCGCCATCCTGGCCGCAATGGCGGGACTGCACGGAAGCCCGCTCGACTGGGTCGCCTCGGTGGCGGCGCTGCTGCTCAGCCACACGCTCTCACTCGGCCTGAACTGGTTCGGCCGCGGCGAGCGCGCTGTGGTCGGGGCCGGCTGGGTGATGGCCGCGCCGTATCCGCGGCTTCTCGCGCTGCACCTGACGGTCCTGCTCGGCTTCTTCTTCCTCGGGGGGCCTGACGGCCGCACCGCGCACGAAGTCGGCGCCGTGGTGCTCCTCATGGGTGCCAAGACCGTCCTCGACCTGGCGTTCGTGCTCGGCACCCACCGGGTCCTGACCCGCCGGGCCGTCGCGGGCGAGGCTCTGGCGGCGTCCACCAGCTGAATCGCCCTTGCATAAGCACTCCTTATGCAGTCAATAATGTCAGCATGAGTTCTTCGCGCTTCCCGGCGGTCGTCGACGACGTCACGGTGCGGCTCATCGCCGCGGTCGTCCTCGTCATCGGCGTCATCGCCCTGGCGACCCAGCAGTGGTGGCTCTATGCCGTGCTCGCGGTCGACTTCAGCCTGCGTGCAGCCCTCGGTCCGAAGTTCAGCCCGATCGCGCAGCTCGTCCAGCGGTGGATCCGACCCGCCGTCTCTGCGCCGAAGCGGCCGACGCCCGGTCCGCCGAAGCGGTTCGCGGCGACGATCGGGGCCGTCCTGACGCTGGCTGCGACCGCCCTGTGGGTCGTCAGCCTGGTCACGGGCTCGGCGGTCGCGCTGGGGCTGGTCGTTGCCATCGGCGCGATCATGGTGGTCTTCCCGGCCCTCGAGTCGATCTTGGGCATCTGTGTCGGGTGCCTCCTGTTCTCGGGGCTGATGCGGGTCGGGGTCATCCCCGACGAGATCTGCCTCGAGTGCGCCGACATCACCAAGCGCCGCCAGGTCGGCTCAGCTGTCTCCTCGTGACCCTTGCCTCTTGAGGAAGGTGCGGATCGCCTCGCGGGGTCGGTCGCGCAGCTCCCTCCCGTGCGTGAACGCCGCAAGGGTGTAGTCGAGCTCGCCCAGCACGTGCGCCGTCCGCTTCGTCATCGCGAAATCGGTGCAGAAGGCCTTGATCGGCCAGCGCAGGCCGAGCACGTTGAACATGGCGTCTCCGGTGATGAGCAGCCCGGTCTCCTCGTGCAGCAAGGACACATGGCCGGGTGAGTGCCCCGGCGTGTGCACGACGCGCAGGCCCCCGGCGACCGGCAGCACCTCACCGTCATGGAGCTCGCGCTCCACATGCACCGGCGGGAAGTCGGTGCCGGGCCGAGATGACCGGTCGAACAGCCTCCCGAGCAGGAACGACCGGTCGCGCGGTGGTGACTTCCCCGCCCGGGCGTATGCCGCGTCCGCCTCGTGCACCGCGAAGGCGCGGCCCGTTGCTGCCGCGACGTGAGCGGCGCCGCCGGCGTGGTCCGGGTGCGCGTGCGTCAGCAGCAGCCGGGTGACGTCGGACGGTCCGGACCCGATCGCGGCCAGGGCAGCGATGACCTTCGGCCCGGACGGCTTGATGCCCATGTCGACGAGCGTCACCTGGCCATCCGCGTCGCGCAGGATGAAGCCGTTGACGAGGTCACGCACGAGCGGGATGCGCCAGATGCCCGGCACCAGTGCGACGACAGGGTCCCTCGCCATGGCCCGACTCTAGTGCGGCCACGACGTGCGCAGCCCGATGAGCCGAGGGCGAGCCGCAAGCCCGACGACCTGCCCCAGTTCTGCGGTGCCGTCGTGGAGTCCCTTCCGCGCAGCGCCGCCGCCGGCCCCGGCCGGCGGGTTCGGTGGGCTCAGCCGAAGCCGTGGCGCGCAAGCGGGTGGAGCAGCTCGCGCTCCTCGTAGGCCAGATGCGACAGCAGCGTGTCGGTCAGCAGGTCGAGCGCGCGCTGGATCTCGTCGAAGGCCTCGACGCCAGTGTGGCCGTAGGCATCGACCCCGACGAGCGAGACGAGGGCCTCGTCGACCTGCTCGAGGACGTCCGCGATGACATGGTGCTCCTGCAGGAGCCGGTCGAGCACCGGAGCCAGCTCGGGCTCGGCGCGGCGCAGGTGCACGAAGATGCTGCGGTCCTCGAGCGTGTGGTGGCCCGTGACGACGCGGCAGTACGACTCGCAGTAGGCGCCGAGCGTCCAGTTGTTCTGGCGCATCGCCATCGTGTTGATCACCGAACGGGCGGCGCCGGTGTTCAAGGCGCCGCGCCGGACCTGGTCGACGACGTCTCGGAGCTGGTCGAGCTCGGTGCGGAGGTGGTCGTGGATGTCGACGAGATGCTGAGGCACTGCCTGCTCGGCGACGGTGTATGCCGCGTCGCCGGGGGTGGGCGCCACGGGTCGGTCGTCCTCGCGCCAGGGGAGATCCGGACTGAGGCGAGTGCCGTCGTCCGGCGTCGGCCGGACCGCGAGCGGGAAGGCCGGAGCGCCGGCGCCACGGGCAGCGACGGGTCCTCCGGTGGCGGTCGACTCGGGCCGCTCGGAGGGGGCTGTCTCACTGGCGCGGCGGGCCCGCTCGGCGTCGACGAGCTCGCGCGTCGCGGGCGCGACCTCCTCGGCGAAGCGTCGCAAGGTGTCCGGGTCGTCGGTGGTCAGGATGTACGTGCTCATGCCGTGGTCCAACGTCAGCGCGGCGAGCTGCTCGGCCCAGTCGGCCGGGGTGCCCTCGAGGAGCTCGCTGCCGGTTCCGAACTGGCCGAAGACGTTGTACATCCGTCGCACCGCCTGTGGCCCGCGGCCGGCCCGGTTGGCGGCATCGTCGATCACCGCGTTGAGGTCGCCGAGCATCTCCGGTCGCACGTAGCCCATGCTCGGCAGCCAGCCATCGGCCAGGCGTCCGGTGACTCGGAGCATGCGGGGACGGATCGCGCCGAGCCAGATCTCGACATCGTGCACCGGGCGCGGGCCGACGTGCAGTCCCTTGACCGAGTAGTGCTCGCCCTCGAAGGTGAAGGATCGCGCACCAGGGTCGGCCGGGTCGGCGCCCCACACGCCACGCACGACCCGGATCGCCTCGACGAGGCTGTCCACGGCCTCCTTGGGGCTTCGGCGCGGTCCGCCGGCGGCCACGATCGGGTCCCAGAAGGCCCCCGCGCCGAGGCCGAGCTCGGCGCGGCCACCGCTGATGATGTCGAGCGTGGCGACCTGTTTGGCGATCCCGACGGGCGAGCGCAGGGGCAGGTTGGCGACGTTCGCGGCGACCCTGATCGTGGAGGTGCGGGCCGCGACGGCCGTCAGCAGCGTCGGCGTGTCCAGGTGGCGAGCGTTGTACGGGTGATCTTGGACGGTGAACAGGTCGAGGCCCTCGACGTCGGCCAGCTGTGCGAGCTCGAGGGTGTCGCGCACGTGGCCGGCCTCGGGGCTGGCGAAGATCCCGAACTGCACCTCGTGCCCGTAGTCCGTCACCGCACCTCCTCGTAGATGTCCATCTCACCACGCAAGGCGCGCCGGGGATCGGCGGCCGTAGTCCGTTCGAGGTACTCCGGTCGATGGCGGGACTTCGATCGCGCATCCGGAAACATGACCGAAATGCACGGCCAAGTGACGGTCTCGTCATCTGGCGACCTCGGCAGATGACCGCTCCTAGCATCATGGGAGGTTACAAAGTTGGGGGAGGCTGCCATGGAGAGCCTTGGAGAACCTGATGTGCGCACCCGCCTGGCTGCTCGGGACCTGTCCGAGTCGACAGTCCGCCGCGGCGTCGCGACGATGTGCCTGCTGGGGATGGCACTGATCCACCTGCTGGATCTGCCCGACAAGCTCGAGGAGGTCCCCTACATCGGGGCCCTCTTCATAGGCCTCATCGTGGCCGCCCTCGTGTTGGCCGAGGCTCTCATCCGCACCGATGACGTGCGGGTCTGGATCGCTGCGGGTGCCCTGGCAGCGGCCACGATCCTCGGCTACACGCTGAGTCGCTCGATCGGCCTGCCCGGTGAGGAAGGGGCCGAGATCGGCAACTGGACCGAGGGCCTCGGAATCGCATCACTGCTGATCGAGGCCGCGCTCGTCCTCCTTGCCGTGCTTCGCGTCACACGCCACCGCGACTGAGCTGCCTGAACTGCCTGAGCTGCCTGAGCTGCCTGAGAGCAAAGAGGGGCGCTGCGGCACCGGGGATCGCGGGTCGGGAGCGTGACGGCATACGCTCCGTCCATGCAGAGCCAGGCCGACGCCGCGCAGGTGCCCGTCGCCGACGACCACGTCGTCGAGGCGTTGCGCGCCTGCATCCGCATCCCGACCGTGTCGAGCTGGGACCCCGCGCAGGAGGACCGCACAGCGTTCACGGCACTCCTCGACGAGCTGAGACGCCAGTTCCCGCGACTGCACGAGACGTGCGAGGTCGAGCGGATCGCAGGCGACGCACTGCTCGTGCGCTGGGCGGGGCGCTCGCCAGAGCGACCGGTCGTCCTCATGGCCCATCTCGATGTCGTCCCGGTGGGCGACGAGTCGATGTGGACCCATCCACCGTTCGCCGCCGAGGTCGCAGACGGCCACATCTGGGGGCGAGGAGCCTTGGACTGCAAGGGTTCTCTCGTCGCGACGTGCGAGGCGGTCGAGTCCCTCATCCAGGCCGGCTTCACACCGGCACGTGACGTGTGGTTGTCGTTCGGCTGCAACGAGGAGGTGTCCGGAGGCGCCGCCAAGGAGGCTGTCCGGCTGCTTCGCGAGCGGGGCGTCGAGCCGTGGTTCGTGATGGACGAGGGCGGGGCCATCGTGCAGGGCGCGCTGCCGGGCGTCGACGATCCGATCGCGGTCATCGGCGTCTCCGAGAAGGGCTGCGTCGACGTCCAGCTCACCGCCCGGGGCGACGGCGGCCACGCATCCGCTCCCAAGCGGATGGGGGCCACGGCGCGCATCGCCCGCGCGGTCATGCGGCTCGAGAAGCGCCCGTTCCCGGCTCGGCTGCCCGACCCCACCATCGACATGATCGAGCGGCTCGGCCCCCACTCCCGTATGCCGTTCGCGCCGGTGTTCTCCAACGCCCGCCGCCTTCGCCCGGTCCTGACACGCGTCTTCGTCCGCCTCGGTCACGAGACGGAGGCGATGACACGCACCACCATGGCGGTGACGATGCTGGAGGGCTCCCAGGGGGCCAACGTCATCGCCGACACAGCGCGCGCTCACGTGAACATGCGCGTCATGGTGGGGGAGACCGTTGATGGCGCTGTGCAGCGAGTTCGCAAGACCATCAAGGACCCTCGCGTCGAGGTGACGCTGGTCAACGGCGACGAGCCGAGCCCCGTGTCGCCGACGCGTGATGCGGCATACACGGTGCTCGCCTCCGCCCTGGCAGACGTCTTCCCGGGGACCGTCCCCGTGCCCTACGTGATGATGGCGGCCACCGACTCCCGCCATTTCCACAAGGTCTGGCCGCGGGTCTACCGGTTCACGCCGTTCCGAATGACCGACGCGCAGCGCGCGGCGATCCACGGGGTCGACGAGCGCATCGGCGTCGACGACCTGCGCGACGGGGTCGCGTGGTACCGCCGCCTCATCGAGCGGCTCTGAGGCCCAAGCAGATACGAGTGAGGACCACATGACCGACAACACCGCCGTTGCCGACGCCGCGAAAGCCCTCGCGCGCAGCCCGATCACCAAGGTCGTCGGCTTCCTCATCTGCGTCGAGCTCGCGAGCGGCGTGCTCCAGGGCTACTACACCCCGATCTTCACCGACATCGCCCGACACCTGTCGATCAAGGATGCCGACGTCAACTGGTTCGAGGCGGCGCAGCTCATCGTCTCGGCGCTCGTCGTGCCGCTCCTCGCGCGGCTCGGCGACCTCATCGGGCACCGGAAGGTGCTGCTTCTGTCGACCGTCGTGACGGCGCTGGCGTCGTGGGGCGTGGCGTTCGCCCCCACGTTCGGCCTCTTCCTCGTCGCCTGGGCGATCCAGGGGTTCTACGTGGTCTGGCTGCCGATGGAGGTGGCGATCATCCACCGCCGCACAGCGGGCAACGAGCCGCGAGTCCGGGGAGCCGCGGGACTGCTCGTCGCCGGGCTCGAGCTCGGTGTCATCGCGGGTGCGCTGACCAGCGGTGCCCTCGCCGAGTCCCTCGGCATGACAGCGCTGCTCGCGATTCCCGCAGTCGTGGTCACCCTGGCGTTCTTCGCGATCTGGTTCGGCGTCGAGGAGTCGCCGGCGCTCGCCCAGGGCCGCATCGACTGGCGTGGCTTCTGGCTCATCACCCTGGCACTCGGGCTCGTCATGGGCGGCCTTGTCATGCTCCGGGTGATGGGGCCGGGCAGCCCGTGGCCGTGGCTCGTGGTCGTCCTCGGGTTCGGCGCCCTCGTGCCTTTCGCGCGAGCCGAGCTCGCCCATCCCGAGCCACTCGTCGACCTGAGGATCCTCGGCGCCCGCGGGCAGTGGCCGGTCCAGGCCACTGCGTTCCTCTTCGGGGTCTCGGTGCTCGGCGCCCAGATCCCCTTGTCGACCTTCGCCCGGACCGACCCTGCCGTGACGGGCTACGGCCTCGGCGCCTCCGCCGGACGCGTGTCGATCATCATCGGCGGCTACGTGCTGTCGCTCGCCGTCGGGGCGATGCTCCTGCACGTCCTCGGGCGCCGCGTCGGCACCCGGATCGCGATGGTCGTGGCCGCCCTTCTCGTGGCTCTCGGATACCTGCTCTTCCTGCCGTTCCACGACACCCTGGCCCAGACCATGACGAATATGGTGATCGCCGGGCTCGGCTCCGGTGCACTGGTGGCCGGCCTGCCGACCGCGGCGGCCGCCCAGGCACCCCCGACCCACACCGGCCTGACCACTGGCATGACGAACACGACCAAGACCATCGGCGGCGCCTTCGCGTCGAGTGTCTTCGCGATCGCGCTCGCATCGGCCGGGTCCGTCGACGCTGAGGCCACGGCCCACGCGTCACTCTCCGGCTACATGACGGTCTGGGCCATATGCGGGATCACGGCTCTCGTCGCCGCGATCTTCCTCCTCGTCGTCCATGCCTCGGAGACGAGAACGGCGGTCGTGGCCTCGAGCGGCTAGCTGTACTGGGCCGGCCGGGCCGGGCTGGGCTGGGCCGGGCCGGGCTGGGCCGAGGAGGCGGACGCCACGTGGCCCGCTCAGGTCAGGGCGGCGCGCACCGACAAGGCGACCGCGTCGCGCTCGGACTCCGGCGGCCACTGCGCCGCTTCGTCGACGAGATAGGCGAACACCCTTGGCCCGCGGGCGAGCTCGGGCTGGTCTCTCATCCTGGGGACCACGTGGATGTGGAGGTGGGAGAACCCCTCTGCCTCCGAGAACTGCATGAGGTACGTCTTGACGCAGCCGGTGACCGCCTCGAGGGCCAGGCCGAGGCGTCGCACCAGCCCGCCGAGCTCGTCCGCCGCATCCGGCGACAGCTCCGTCAAGGACGTCACGTGTCGAGTCGGCAGCACGACGAGCCAGCCCGGCAGGGTGCTGTTGAACGCAACCGCGACGCGCCAGTGGTCGGTCCGCACGACGTCCTCGCGCGGTGGGAGCGAGCCGGACGCCTGACGGTCGCAGGGGTAACAGCCGGGCACGAGGTCGCGGTCGGTCATCCGGGCACTCTAGACGGCGGGCGTGTGGGCTCCCGGCGTCGGCTGACGTACTCTCGAACAGAAGGGAACCCGACGCGACCGCAGTCGGTCTCATCCATCGAGGCGTCCGGGAGGGGGCACAGGTGACCGTTCGGCGTGACGAAGCGGCCGGGGCTGCAGCAGCGCGGGCCGGGTCCACCATGTCGATCGTCTCGATGCTCGCGAGTCTCGCCTTCCTGCTGGCCCTGGTCGGCGCGGCGGTCTCGGGCCCGAGCGTGGGCCAGACGCTCATCGTTGCCGCGACGCTCGGTGCCCTCGCCGCTCTGCTGGCGACAGCACGCCGCATCGCGGTGCGGGCCACCCCGGCCGTCGTCATGCCAGGCGCGCGGGCGGGCGAGGTGGATGCGCCCACGGCATACTGGTGCGCCCTCGGGGCACCCACCTGCCCCCAGCGTCCTCGGGCTCCGGGTCGGAGCTGACCCGTCTCGCCGCCCTCGCGGCATGACGGGCCTGCGCCCACCCGTCCACCCCGCCGGCCCCTGTGGCCGGCCGAGCCGAGGAGCTCACCCATGCCTGACCTCATGTCCCCGTTCACCACAGCCGTCTCGTTCGTGCTGGCGGCAGCGCACGACGCCGCCGGTGCCATCGGCCTCGCACCCGGATCCGCGGGCGCATGGCTCATCGCCCTGCTGCTGCTGGTTGTCGTCGTCCGAACCCTCCTGCTCCCCATCACGATCCACGGCGTGAGGGCATCCCACGCGCGGGCGCACGCCGCGCCGCAGCTGCGCGAGCTGCGCGCGAGGTATGCCGGCAGCCGCGATCTCGCACAGCTGACCGCCATGCGTGAGGAGCAGAAGCGGATCCACGCCGAGCACGGCGTCTCGAGCTGGAGCCTGGCGCCCGTCCTGCTCCAGGTGCCGATCTTCTACGCGGTCTACCGCGTCGTGTCCGACCTGACCGCCGGGCACTCGGTCGGGGCGCTCGACGTCGGGCTCGTCGCATCAGCCTCCGCGGCGTCCGTGGTCGGTCTGCACCTGACCAGCCATCTCGGACCGGTCCTCAGCCAGAGCATTCCGGCCGCGCTGGTGATGGTCGCGGTCGCAGTGGCCGCAGCGACCCTCAGCCTCGCCACCCAGCGATGGTTCGTCCTGCCGATGACCGACCCGACCGACCTGCCCGAGGTCATGGGGTCAGTGCAGCGGCTCATGCCGTGGGTCGGTGCCGTGAGCATCCTCGCGGCAGCCGGGTTCGTGCCCGCGGGGCTGCTCTTCTACTGGCTGTTCAACAACCTGTGGACGTTCGTGCAGCAGGGGCTGGTCTGGCGGTTCGCCCCCACGCCGGGCTCCCCGGCGGCCGCGCGCCGGGCGGTCGCGGCCTGAGGTGCGTCAGCCGGGCTCGTCGTCGGAGGGCTGCCACAGCTGGATCGGGTTGCCCTCGGGGTCGGCGAGCTCGGCGAAACGCCCGTAGGAGTACTCCTCCTCGTGGACCCGGACCTCGACACCGTTCCTGCGGAGCTGTTCGACCATGGCATCGAGGTCGCGCACCCTGAAGTTGATCGCCCACGCTCGACCGCTGAGGTGCTCGGCGCCGACGTCGGCCGGCGCGAACGCCGTGGGTCCCGCGGCCTGCATCCAGGGCTCCTCACCCTCCGCGGCCGGCGGAGGATCGACGCCCAGCTGCTCGGCATACCAGGTCCTCAACGCCTCAGGGTCCTCGGCAGGGAAGAAGAAGCCACCGATCCCGGTCACCCGTTCCATCCAGCCACGCTAGCGGAGCGAGCCCAGACAACAGGGAAGGCGTGACGTCAGGGCGCGCCGGACACGGCGAGCGGAGCGAGCCCATGTAATGGTTCACGGCGTCTGACTGGTGTGTGATGGGCACCATGAAGATGCCCAAGCACAGCGACGAGGCCAAAGCGCACTTCCGGACGCTCGTCACCGACGCTCCAGGGGTCGAGGTCAAGCCGATGTTCGGCAGCCTCGGCGCGTTCGTCAACGGGAACATGTTCGCCGGCCTCTTCGGCGAGAACGTCGGCGTGAAGCTCGACGGCTCTGGACTCGACGAGCTGCGCGCCCTGCCGGGGAGCGGCCCCTTCGGTCCGGAGGAGCGCCCGATGGGTGGCTACCTCTCGCTGCCCGGAGACCTCAGCGATGCCGACAAGACAGCGTGGTTCGACCGGGCGCGTGACTACGTCGCGACGTTGCCGCCGAAGGTGAAGAAGGCCAAGGCCTGAGGCCGGCGCCGAGCTTGCGCCACACGTGGGTCGCACCCGGCTGACCGTCACCGGCACACCGGTCGGCGACATCGAGCTCGCCGTCGTGTCGCCGGCGGGCACACGTCGTGCCGACCCGCTACCGCTCCTGCTCGTTCACGACGGTCCTGACTACTCACGAAAAGGCCACCTGCTCAAGGTCGTTCGCGAGTGGTATGCCGCTGGCCGAGTCCCAGCCCACCGCGTGGTCCTGCTCGAGCCGGGCCCGCGGAACTTGCGGTATGCCGCCAACCCGGACTACGCCGAAGCGCTCACCGGGCACGTGCTCCCACGGGTACAGGCGGCATACGGGACGGTGGGGAGGCCGGCCGTCGTCGGAGCGAGCCTGGGTGCGCTCGCGGCCTTCCAGGCCGAGTGGCTGCGGCCCGGCACCTTCGGCGGCCTCTTCCTGCAGTCCGGGTCCTTCTTCCGCAAGGGGCTCGACGACGAGGAGGACTTCGAGTTCTGGGAGCGGGTCACGGCCTTCGTGGCCTCGGTGCGACGCGCGCGTCGCAGGCGCACGGGGGCGCGGATCGTCATGACGTGCGGGAGCGAGGAGGGCAACCTGGCTAACAACCGGCAGCTTGCCGCGGCGCTCGGCCGGCAGGGCTGCGAGGTGACGTTCGCCGAGATCCCGGGTGGGCGCCACGACTGGCCGAGCTGGCAAGCCGCGTTCGACCCCCTGCTGTTGACACTCCTGCAAGGATCGGACCACCCGAACGATCGAGCAGGAGAGGCACATGGCTGAGACCCGCAACCACCTCATCGGTCTGCTGCTGGGAGCCGAGGAGGACTGGCCGACAGCGTTCGAGGAGCTGCTCAGGCTGGTCGGCCCGATCACGACCGACGACGGAGTCACCCACGAGCTGAGCAGTGAGCGCCTGACCATCGAGCCGTTCGACCTGCGACAACCCGTCCGGACCGGCCTGGTCATCGACCGCCTCGCGTACTGGTACTACCACCCGCGCGAGTGGCTGAAGAAGGCCGCGCTGATGAACGACACCTACCTGCTCAACAGCCCGTTCACCTTCCAGTCGATGGAGAAGCACAGCGCGTACTGCGCCCTCATGCGGCTCGGTCTCAAGGTCCCCGAGACGTGGCTGGTGCCGTACAAGAACCCCGTCGACAATGTCCGGTGGGCCTACACGTCGGCGAAGTACAACCGCCCGTTCGACCTCAAGCAGATCGCGAACAAGCTCGGCTACCCGATGTACATGAAGCCGTTCGACGGTGGTGGCTGGCGTGGCGTCTCCCGCATCAACGACGAGTCCGACCTCGTCAAGGCGTACGACGAGTCCGGCGAGATGCTCATGCACCTGCAGTCGACCGTCGAGTACGACCACTTCGCGCGGGCGCTGTCGATCGGCCCCGAGACGATGGTCATGGACTTCCGTCCCGAGCAGCCGATGCACAACCGGTATGCCGTGAGCTACGACTTCCTCAACCCCTCCGCGGGCCGCCAGGCGGCCGCGATCAGCCGCATCGTCAACGCGATGTTCGGCTGGGAGTTCAACTCGGCGGAGATGCTCGTCAAGGGCGATGACGTCTACCCGATCGACTACGCGAACGCGTGCCCCGACGTCGCCGTGACCTCGCTGCACTACTACTTCCCGTGGGCCATCAAGGCGCTGGTGCGGTGGTCGGCGTACTGCCTCGTCACCGGGCGGCAGGGCCGGGTCGACCTCGAGATGCGGCGCTACTTCGATGTCGCCGATCGCGAGGACCTCACCGACGGTGAGAAGCTCGACGCCTACCTCGCGATCGCGGACGAGTACTTCGAGACCAAGGACTACTGGGCCTTCTGCGACCGGCACCTGTCGCACCTGGACCGTGCGGTGCTCGAGTGGGTCCAGTCGGACGCGTTCGACAAGCTGCTGCGCACGACCGTGGTCACGACGTACCCCGCCCACGAGCGGGACAAGTTCATGGCGCACTTCGGTGGGCTCATCGCGATGTGGGTGCGCGACGAGGAGGCCCGCCTCGCGGTCGCCGAGTAGGCGCACGGAGGCCCGCCCCACCTCGTCGAGTGAGCGCTCCGTCTCATGCGTCGCGCCCGTCTCATGCGCGGCGCCGCCCCGTGCGGCCGGCGCTCGGCCTCAGAGCGACCCGCCGATGCCGACCACGAGGTTGATCGTCGAGGCGATGATGATCGTGCCGTAGAGGTAGGCCAGCAGGGTGTGGCCGAGCACGACTCGACGCACGGCGGAGGAGCGCAGGTTGGTGTCGGACACCTGGTAGGCCATGCCGAGGTTGAACGAGAAGTAGGCGAAGTCGGAGAACTGCGGGTCCTCCGACTGGTTGAAGTCGATCGGCGGAGCCGGGCTCGCGTAGTAGAGCCGCGTGTAGCGCAGCGTGTAGACGGTGTGCACGCACAGCCAGCCGACGCCGACCGCGAGGATGCCGACAAGCGCGTCGAAGACGAGCTCGGTGCCCTTGGCCCTCGTCGCGATGAGCAGCACCGCGACGCCGAACAGGCTGGCGAGCCCGACGACGATCACGACCACGTCGTACCACGCGGCGTCGCCGTCCCGGCCCGCGACCTTGTCCCGCGTCGCGGGCGCGTCGTGGCTGAGGAGATGGACGAGCAGCGGGATGGCGAACGAGAGACCGCCCACGATGAACCCGATCAGCGAGTGCACGAGCAGGCTGCCAGCCCTGCCGATCGGGACGAGCCCGGCGGCGATCGCAACGATGAGGGCGACCAGGAGGCGCCGACGGATGGTGGGCACGGTCCGGAGGTTACCCCGAACCGCTGGGGTGACACGGGAAGCGTCGCGGTGGGTATGACGACTGAAGGCTGCTCGCGTGGCCCGCTGACCTGTCCCCTCAGTACCTAGGATCCGATGCATGCAAGACCCTGGCCCCGACCCGGCCGCCACCACGGCGCGTCGTCGCCTGACCGTCGTCTACAACCCGGTCAAAGTGGACGATCTCGACGCCGCGAAGCGGCTGGTCGCGGAGGCGGCGGCCCGGCACGGCTGGGACGCGCCGTGCTGGATCGAGACGACCGAGGAAGAGCCGGGGGAGCGGCAGTCTCGTGAGGCGGTCGAGGCCGGGGCGCAGGTCGTCGCCTCGCTCGGCGGGGACGGCACGGTGCGTGCCGTCGCTGCCGCACTCGTCGGATCGGACGTGGCTCTCGGCCTGCTGCCCGGCGGCACCGGGAACCTTCTCGCCCGCAACCTGGGCCTGCCGATCGACAGGCTGGACGCGGCCGTCGAGGCGCTGCTGACCGGGTCGGACCGGCGGATCGACGTCGGGTTCGTCAGGGCAGCAGGCGGGACCGCCCAGGCGCAGGGCGGCGTGGCCCGCTCCGAGGACTGGGTGTCCGAGGACAGCCCGGCGACCCCCGAGAGCACCTCGGCCGGCACGGCCGAGGACTCCGAGCTCGTCTTCCTCGTCATGACCGGCCTCGGCCTCGACGGTGAGGTCATGGCGGAGACGAACGAGACCGTCAAGGCCGCCGTCGGCTGGGTCGCGTATGTCCTGGCAGGTGCGAAACGCCTTGTAGGACGCGGATTCCCGGTCCACGTCGGCACGGCGACCGACCAGAAGATCACGCGCCACGCGCGGACGGTCGTGGTCGGCAACTGCGGCACGCTCCAGGGCGGCATCGAGCTCATGCCGGACGCCCGCGTGGACGACGGCATACTCGACGCGGTCGTGATCGCCCCGAAGGGGCCTTTCGGCTGGGTCTCGGTCATCGCCGACATCGCAACCAGGCATCGCGCGGGCCACGGCCGCCTCGACCGGCTGCGCGGCCCTCGCCTGACCGTCGAGGCACGGCACCCGGTCGAGGCCGAGATCGACGGCGAGGCCATCGGACCCCGCTCGCGTCTGGACGTGAGGGTCGAGCCGGAGGCGCTGGTGGTGCGCGTTGGCTGACCTGAGACGAGTCCGGGGCGCGGCACCGAGGAGCGGGAGCAGCCGCCTCGGCCGTGGCCGACGGCTGCTCAAGGCGGTGGGCTACGGGCTGGCGTTCGCCGTGCCGATCACCGCGCTGGCGTTCATCGTCCGGGAGAAGTTCCTGCCCGTCATCGAGCTCGACGAGCGGGCCATCGTCGCGGCCACCGACATCACCCGCGACAACCCCTGGCTGCGCACCTTCCTGATCGCCTGGCAGGAGGCGACCCAGCCCAAGTGGCTCTACATCGTCGCATCGGTCGTCTGCCTGGTCGTGTGGCGTCGCTACGGCCTCGCGACCCGCGCCCTGTGGGCGTTCATCACGATGATGATCGCCTGGAACCTCCAGCTCGTGCTCAAGGAGATCGTGCAGCGGGCCCGCCCCGTGGTCAGCGACCCGGTGTCGCACGCGCCCGGGTACAGCTTCCCGTCCGGCCACGCCGCGAACGCCGCCGCAGTGTCAACGGTGATGGTGCTGCTGCTGTGGCCGCTGCTGAGCCCCGTTGGTCGCCGTTGGCTGGTGGGGTGTCTCTCGGTCTTCGTCCTCGTGACCGCACTCGACCGTGTCTTCCTCGGGGTCCACTACCCGTCCGACGTCGTGGCGGGCATCCTCTTCGGCGTCGGCCTGGCCTCGGCGTCGTACCTGGGCTACCTCGGGTGGAACCCGGCCCAACCTGACGACCCGCCCCCTCCGGAGGGCCGGACGGGACCCGAGCCGACGAAAGGAAGCACGTGAGACACAGCTTCGTCCACCGCTACGAGATCGACCAGACACGCCCGACCTTCGGGTCCGCCGTTCGCGACGCGGCCCTGCGGGTGTTCGCGCCGGCGGTCCTGCTGTTCGGCGCGATCACGGCGCTCGGCTTCGTCATCACCGGCCCGCTGGGTGGCCTTCCCAGCGAGAACGACCTGAGCCGCGCCGTGCAGCGGCTGCGGACCGCGACCTGGGACTCGGTCACCGCGGTGTGGTCGCACACCGGCAACACCGAGATCATCATCGGGACCTGCGTGGTCGTCGCGGCCCTCGTCTGGTGGCGAACCAGACAGTGGTGGTATGCCGTCGTCCCGGCCATCGCGATCGCCGCGCAGGCGAGCGTGTTCGTCGCCGCGACGACGATCGTCGGGCGGCAGCGCCCGCCCGTGGACCACCTCGACCCCGCGCCGCCGACATCCAGCTACCCCAGCGGGCACATGGGCGCGGCGACTGCGCTCTACCTGACGTTCGCGCTCATGGCCCAGCGGATCCGGCCCGCCTGGCTGCGACGCCTGGTCACCGTCGTGTGTCTCCTCGTCCCGCTGCTCGTCGGCTACGGACGCCTCTACCGCGGGATGCACCACCTGAGCGACATCCTCATGGGCATGCTCAACGGGATCGTCTGCGCGCTGCTCGCCTGGAACTACCTGCGTCGCGATGTGACGACCACGCGTGCGGCGGACACGGCGCCGACGGCGCGCACGTCGGTGTAGGCACACCAGCTCCCGGCAGGGCGGCATACCGGCCCTGGACGCGGCGATCGCCGGGAACCCTCGGGCTCCCGGCGATCGCCGATGTCTCTAGTGACCGATCAGGTGCCGGACACCTGGGCCCGCATCCAGCGGATCCCGAGGCTGAGGATCAGGCCCCGCTGGGGCGTGGTCGGAGTGTCGGTGACCGGTCGCTGTGCACGCCGCGTCCGACGGTCCAGGTCGACGCTGCGCTGACGAGCGATCTTCTCGTTCAGGTACGTGTTCATTGGTGCCCTCCTGCACTTGTGATGCGGTCATCAACAGAGTGCGGTCGGGCCGTTCTGATTCATCCTGGGCTGAATTGCTTCGGAAAGCAGCCGGGGAGGCGCCTGACGGTTCAGACGCGGGCGTGCTTGGCGCGACCGAAGGAGTAGATCCCGTAGGCGATGAGGCCGAGCGCCACAACGGTCAGGAGCAGCTGACCGCCCGGTGCACCGAGCAGGTTGCGCAGCGCGGTGTCGAGCCCGCCCGCCTCGCTGGGCTTGTGCCGCACCGCGGCGATGACGAAAAGGAACCCGACGATGCCGAGTGCCACACCCTTGGCGATGTAGCCGAAGCGCCCGGCCCGTTCGATCCAGCGCCCGGGGTGCTCTTCGAGGTCCTTGAGGAAGGTGCGCCGCCAGCCCTTGTAGACGTGGTAGCCCGCGACGCCGATGATGACGACACCGACGAGCGCGACGAGCCACTGGCCTGCCGGCTTGGACATGAGGGTGGCTGTGAAGTCGCGGGTCTGGCTCTTGCTGCTCTTGCCCGAGCCGGTCGCGAAGCTGAACGCCGTCCACGACAGGGCGAGGTAGACGATGCACTTCGCGGCGGCCTTGACCCGGTCTCCGGCGCTGCGCACACCACCGACGGCCTCGCTGAGCTGCCAGATCGCGAGGCCGAGCCAGCCGAGCACCGCCACCCAGAGGACGACCTTGCCGACCGGGTTGTCGGACAGCGTGCCCAGGGCCCCGGACTGGTCGACGCTGGCCTTGCTCGAGAGCCACGCCATCTGCAGTGCGATGACTCCGAGGAGCACGTGGAGCACTCCGTTGAGCGCGTAGCCGATACGCGCCGTCAGCTCGAGAGCCCGGTTGTTGCCCGCACGGGTCACGGCGGACCTGACGTCTGTTGAGTCCATGGTGAGTAGTCCTGTCGGTGGAGGGTCTTCCGATCAGCCAACCGGGAACATACCCAGGAATGCCGTCCGGCTCGCACGCCGTGAAGCCCGTCCCGCCCGCGGCGCCATTGGCGCCCCTGCGGTCACCGGTGCGGGCGGAGGTGCGCGGGGTCAGACCACACGGAGGTGACGGCTCCGGCGCCAGCGGAGTCGACGCTCGCGGGGCAGCCGTCCGGTGGCGGTGTCTCGCTCCTCGTGTGCGCGACGACGCTGAGCCAGGGCGGCCTGGCGCTCGATCTCGTCCTCGCGCTGTGCGGCCAGGGCTGAGAAGACGTAGTGGGAGACCATGACCTCGTCCTTCGAGTCGGTGTTTTCGTGACGTCTCCAGACTCGGTCTGAGGCGTGGCCCCGCACATCGGACGTATGCCGTATTCCTCGCCGCCCGCTGTGTCTTACGTACCGCGCGGGCGGGCCTGAGGTACCTACGTCACCCTGTTCCGATGACTCGAAGGATCTCGGGCCAGGCGAGGCGGCCGAGGGCACGGTCGCCGGCATCGGTGCCGCCCCGTGCCATCGGCCGGCCACCGCGGGCGGGCTCCTCTCCGGGAAGGATGACACGGTGCCCGGCGTCGGGATGGGTGACGACGGTGGTCGGGAGGCCCTCGGCGCGTCGGCGGGCCTCGATCGCGCGGGCGGACTCGAGCGACGGCCAGACCTGGTCGTCCCCGCCCGCAACGAGCAGCACGTCGCCGAAGAACCGCTCGACGGGGATCGTGGCCGCACCGACCCGGTCGGCGAAGGTGAGCAGGCTCTGGCGGTACATCGGAGCGAAGACCGGCGGGTCGCCGGACACCTGTACATCGTCGTCGTACGGGACGAACGACATCGGCTCACCGTGTCGGCTCCACGACGAGGCCTGCGGACGGAGCTCACCGTCCGGTCCCGGTCCGACGTTCGCCCACACGACGTGACTCGGCGCGAGCGCAACCACGGCGTCCACGCGGGGGTCGTCGGCGGCATACGCCAGGAAGGCCTCGGCTGACTTGGACACGCCCATGAGGACGACCCGATCGCATTGTCCCGCAAGGAGATCCACTGCCCAGTCGAAAGACTCGAGCGGGAGCTCGTGGATCGCCGCGGGCTGGCCGTCGTCACCGAACCACCGGTACGTCATCGCGGTTGCGCCGGCCTGGCCCAACACCCTCACGCGGTCGCGCTCGACGCGCCCGCTCGATCCGGACAGCACGAGCACGCCTGTCCCGGTGCCGCCCGCGGCGGGTCTGACGACCAGGCCCTCGGGCCGCGCCAGCTCGCGTTCGGTCACTTCGTGGTTCGCCATGAAGGCCACCCTAGGGCGGCCCACCGAGGGCTTCCGTTGGCCATCTGTCTGCCGCGAACGTGGCCTCGACCCGTGCGGGTGGCTCGACCTGGGTCAGCCGCCGAGCCGGGCGAAACTGCTGACCGTCACGACCGCCGCACCCGCATCGTCGCTCGCGGCCAGGTCGACGACCGCGGTGATGCCCCAGTCGTGGTCGCCGTCGGGGTCGGCGACAACTTGCCGAAGCCGCCACTCGCCCGGCACCTTCTCGACCTGGAGCAGCGCGGGGGAGCGGGCGGCCTGGTCCGTGGCGATCGAGTCGTGGTCGTCGTAGTAGGCGCCGAGGGCGTCGTTCCACGCGTCCGCATCCATGGCCACCGGCCGAGGCGGGTCGGTGAGCTCCGCGACGCGCGCCTCCAGCTCGCCCAACGCCTCCCAGGCGTCGCGGGCGGCGAGCTCGACCCGATGGAACATCGCGTTGCGGACCATCACCGTGAACGCCCGCTCGTTCGCAGTGAGCGGCCGGGCCGGCGGCGTCACCTCGGGCGTGGTGGCGGTGGTCGACGCCGGGTTGACCAGCTCCTCCCACTCGTCGAGGAGGCTCGAGTCGGTCTGGCGGACGAGCTCGCCGAGCCACTCGATGATGTCCTCGAGCTCCTCGGTGCGGTGCGACTCGGGCACGGTGCGGCGCAGGGCGCGATAGGCGTCGCTGAGATAGCGCAGCAGTAGGCCCTCGGACCTCGACAGCCCGTAGTACGAGACGAACTCGTTGAACGTCATGCCGCGCTCGTACATCTCGCGCACGACCGACTTCGGTGACAGCGCCTCGGGTGAGACCCACGGGTGGGACTTCCGGTATGCCGCGAGCGTGACCTCGAGGAGGTCGGCCAGCGGCTTGGGCCAGCTGACCTCCTCGAGCCGCTCCATCCGCTCCTCGTACTCGACTCCGTCGAGCTTCATGGCCGCGACGGCCTCGCCGCGGGCCTTGAACTCCTGCGCCCACAGCACCTGTCGGGGATCCTCGAGGATCGCCTCGATGATCGACAGCAGGTCGCGCGCGTAGGTCTCGGACTCGGGGTCGAGGGTGTCCATGACGGCGAGGGCGAACGGCGCGAGCGGCTGGTTGAGCGCGAAGTCGCGCTGAAGGTCGATGGTCAGGGCGAACCGGCGCCCCGACGACTCGACCGTCGGCAGCCGCTCGACCACGCCCGAGGTGAGCAGCTCCTTGGCGAGCACGAGCGCATGTCGCTGGAGACGACGCTGGTCCTTCGTCTCGTGGTGGTTGTCCGACAGCAGGCGCACGGCGTGAGCGACCGGGTTCCCTTCTCGTGCCAGGAGATTGACGAGCATGGAGTGCGAGACGCGAAGCCGGGGCTGGAGCGGCTCGGGCTCCGAGGCGATGAGCCGCTCGAACGTCTCCTGGGACCAGCCCACGAAGCCCTCGGGCGCCTTCTTGCGCTGGACCCGCTTGAGCTTCTTCGGGTCGTCGCCGGCCTTCTCGACGGCCCGCAGGTTCTCGATGACGTGCTCGGGTGCCTGGGCCACGACCCAGCCGCGGGCGTCGAAGCCCGCCCGGCCGGCCCGCCCGACGATCTGGTGGAACTCGCGCGCCTTGAGCAGCCGCTGCTTCGTCCCGTCGAACTTGGTGAGCCCGGTGAGCAGGACCGTGCGGATCGGCACGTTGATCCCGACCCCGAGCGTGTCGGTGCCGCAGATGACCTTGAGCAGGCCGTCCTGCGCGAGCTGCTCCACGAGCCGGCGGTACTTGGGCAGCATGCCCGCGTGGTGCACCCCGATCCCGTGCCGGACGAGGCGCGAGAGGGTGCGGCCGAAGCCGGCGCCGAAACGGAAGCCACCGATCCGCTCGGCGATCGCCTCGCGCTCCTCGCGGCTCGTGATCCGCACGGCCATGAGGCTCTGTGCCCGCTCGAGCGCGGCCGCCTGCGTGAAGTGCACGACGTAGACCGGCGCACGGTCGTGCTCGAGCAGCTCCTCGATGGTCTCGTGCAGGGGCGTGACGGCATACGAGAACTCCAGCGGGACGGGCCGCTCGGTGCCCGTGATGACGGCCGTCGCGCGACCCGTCCGCCGGGTCAGGTCGTCGCGGAACATCGTCACGTCGCCCAGCGTGGCCGACATGAGGACGAACTGCGCCTGTGGCAGCTCGAGGATCGGCACCTGCCACGCCCAGCCGCGGTCCGGCTCGGAGTAGAAGTGGAACTCGTCCATGATGACCAGGCCGATGTCGGCCGAGCTGCCTTCTCGCAGAGCGAGGTTCGCGAGGATCTCGGCCGTGCAGCAGATGATCGGCGCATCCGCGTTGACCGACGCGTCGCCGGTGATCATGCCGACGTTGTCGGCGCCGAACTGGTCGCACAGCGCGAAGAACTTCTCGGAGACCAGAGCCTTGATGGGCGCTGTGTAGAAGCTGACGCGGTCCTCTGCGAGGGCTGTGAAGTGGGCGGCGGTGGCGACGAGCGACTTGCCCGACCCGGTGGGGGTGGACAGGATCAGGTTGCTCCCCGAGAGGATCTCGAGAAGGGCCTCCTCCTGGTGCGGGTAGAGCGTGAGCCCCTGCTCCGCTGTCCACTCGGCGAACGCGTCGTAGAGCGCATCGGCGTCGGGGTCAGCCGGGATGCGCCCGTCGAGGCTCGTCGTCGTCACCTGGCGAGTATGCCGCCGCGCCCGGGGCCGCGCCGAATCGTGTCGGCCGGCTGGCCGCAGCGAAGCGAGGCGCCAAAAGCATGACGCGGCGCCGGCGCCAAGAGCATGTCCTGCGTCCGCACGCCGGGCGGGCCTAGGGTGTTAGGCGACCCCCCTGCCTGGGAAAGATGACTCATGGACGGGTGCCTACGGCATACCGGCATTGCCCTGCGCGAAGGAAGGTGACGGTGATGGACCCGAAGAAGACGTTCCTCTCGTGGCCCGTCGTGCGGCAGCTCCGCTCGGGCGACTACCTCGCCCGCGGCCCGGCGGTCACCTCCGACACGACGCGGTCGGTGCGGCCCCGCACCGCCACCGCGGACCGGGTCGTCAAGAGCATCTGCCCCTACTGCGCGGTCGGCTGTGGCCAGCGTGTCTTCGTCAAGGACGAGAAGGTCGTCCAGATCGAGGGAGACCCGGACTCGCCGGTGTCGCGCGGGCGGCTCTGCCCGAAGGGCTCGGCCAGCGAGCAGCTCGTCAACCACCCGGGTCGACAGCGCAAGGCGCTGTACCGCCGGCCCGGCGGCACGGAGTGGGAGCCGATCGACCTCGACGAGGCCGTCGACATGATCGCCCACCGGTTCGTCGAGTCGCGCCGGCACGGCTGGCAGGACCACGACGAGCACGGTCGGCCGCTGCGGCGCACCATGGGCATCGCCTCGCTGGGCGGGGCGACGCTCGACAACGAGGAGAACTACCTCATCAAGAAGCTGTTCACCGCCGCCGGCGCGATCCAGATCGAGAACCAGGCTCGTATTTGACACTCCTCCACGGTCCCCAGTCTGGGGTCCTCGTTCGGGCGCGGCGGCGCGACACAGTACGTGCAGGACCTGTCCAACTCGGACTGCATCGTCATCCAGGGATCGAACATGGCCGAGTGCCATCCGGTCGCCTACCAGTGGGTCATCGAGGCACGCCTCAAGGGCGCCAAGGTGATCCACATCGACCCGCGGTTCACCCGCACCTCGGCCACGGCCGACAAGCACATCCCGATCCGGGCCGGCAGCGACGTCGTGCTGCTCGGCGCCCTGATCAACTACATCCTCAGCAACGACCTCTACTTCAGGGAGTACGTCGTCGCGTACACCAACGCTGCGACGATCATCAACGAGGACTTCCGTGACACGGAGGACCTCGACGGCCTCTTCTCCGGCTACGACGCCGAGAAGGGCAGCTACCAGCCCGACACGTGGGCCTACGAGAGCCGTGGTGAGGACGCCGAGGCGCCGCTCGGCACGATCGGTGGGCCGGCAGCCGGGCACGAGCACGGCCACAGCGGTGCCGAACGGGCCGCGGGCGACCAGCACGGCTCAGGCGGCCCCGCGCTGGAGCACGCGAAGGTCGTGCGCGACGACAGCCTGCAGCACCCGCGGACGGTCTTCCAGATCCTCAAGCGGCACTACTCCCGCTACACGCCGGAGATGGTCGCCGACGTGTGTGGGATCTCCGTCGACGACTTCGCCTACCTCGCCAAGGCCGTCACGGAGAACAGCGGCCGCGACCGGACGACGTGCTTCGTGTATGCCGTGGGCTGGACCCAGCACACGCTCGGCGCGCAGTTTATCCGGACATCGGCGATCATCCAGCTGCTGCTCGGCAACGTCGGCCGGCCGGGTGGCGGGGTCATGGCGCTGCGCGGCCACGCGAGCATCCAGGGCTCGACCGACATCCCCACCCTCTACAACATCCTGCCGGGCTACCTGGCCATGCCGGTCGTGGGCCTGCACGACACGTGGGAGGAGTACCTCAGAGCGATCGCCAACAAGCAGCAGAAGGGCTTCTGGGCCAACGCCGACGCGTATGCCGTGAGCCTGCTGAAGGCGTGGTGGGGCAAGGCCGCGACCGCCGAGAACGACTGGTGCTTCGACTACCTCCCGAGGCTCTCCGGCGCACACGGCACGTACCAGACGACGATGGCGATGCTCGACGACGAGGTGGAGGGGTACTTCCTGCTCGGCCAGAACCCGGCCGTCGGGTCCGCGCACGGTCGCATGCAGCGACAGGCCATGTCGCACCTCAAGTGGCTCGTGGTCCGCGACTTCACGATGATCGAGTCGGCGACCTTCTGGAAGGACGGCCCCGAGATCGCGACGGGAGAGCTGGCCACTGAGGACGTCCAGACCGAGGTGTTCTTCCTGCCGGCAGCTGCCCACACGGAGAAGAGCGGCTCGTTCACGCAGACGCAGCGGATGCTCCAGTGGCACCACCAGGCGGTCGAGCCCCAGGGCGACTCCCGCAGCGAGCTCCAGTTCTTCTACCAGCTTGGTCTCCGGGTCCGGCAGCTGCTCGCCGGCTCGACCGACGAGCGCGACCGTCCCCTGCTGGACCTCACGTGGGACTACCCGGCAGACCACCTGGGCGACCCCGACGCCGAGGCGGTGCTGGCAGAGATCAACGGCCGTCACCTGAGCGGGGACAAGGCGGGCCAACCCCTCTCGGCGTACACCGAGATGAGGGCAGACGGGTCGACCGACGGCGGGTGCTGGATCTACACCGGCGTCTACGCCGACGGCGTCAACCAGGCGGCCCGTCGCAAGCCCGGGCGCGAGCAGGACCTGACCGCCCTCGAGTGGGGCTGGGCGTGGCCGGCGAACCGGCGCATCCTGTACAACCGCGCCTCGGCCGACCCGGAGGGCAAGCCCTGGAGCGAGCGCAAGAAGTACGTGTGGTGGGACGAGGAGCACGGGAAGTGGACGGGCCACGACGTGCCTGACTTCGTGCCGGACAAGGCTCCGACCTTCCGGCCGGACGAGGACACAGGCGGGCCCGACGGCCTCGCCGGGGACGACCCGTTCGTCATGCAGGCGGACGGCAAGGGCTGGCTGTTCGCGCCGAAGGGGATGCTCGACGGGCCCTTGCCGACGCACTACGAGCCGCAGGAGTCGCCCGTGCGCAACCTGCTCTACGCACAGCAGTCGAGCCCGGCGCGCACGGTCTTCCCGCGCAAGGACAACCTGTGGAGCCCGTCGGGTGACAACCCCGGGTCGGACGTCTACCCCTTCGTGTTCACGACGTACCGGCTCACGGAGCACCACACCGCGGGCGGCATGAGCCGCTGGCTGCCGTACCTTTCCGAGCTTCAGCCCGAGTTCTTCTGCGAGGTCTCGCCCGAGCTCGCGGCGGAGCGAGGACTCGAGAACGGCGGGTGGGCGACGATCGTCTCGGCTCGGACCGCGATCGAGGCGCGGGTCCTCGTGACCGAGCGGCTGAAGCCGCTGCTCATCGGCGGCCGCACGATCCACCAGGTGGGGCTGCCCTACCACTGGGGGGTCGGCCGGGACGCCCTGGTCAGTGGCGATGCGGCCAACGACCTGCTCGGCGTGGCGCTCGACCCCAACGTGCAGATCCAGGAGAGCAAGGCAGGCTCGTGCGACATCGTCCCGGGCCGCCGGCCCACCGGCGAGGCCTTGCTGCGGTTCGTGTCTGAGTACCAGTCGCGGGCAGGTGTGACCATCGAGACGTCCAACACGCTCGTGACCGCGGACGCGCAGGCCGTCACGGCGTCCCGGGAGGCACAGCTTCGGCATACAGCCCGCATGGAACGGCAGGCAGACGCCCATCGGGCGCCGAAGCGACGCGGAGGCGCCAGCCAACAAGAGGGTGATCTCGCATGAGCTTTTGGCGCAACCAGCTGTCCGGCCCCACCGACCCGGCGAGCGACGCGGCCTGGGACGTCGTCGAGCCGCGCAAGGGATTCTTCACCGACACCTCGATCTGCATCGGCTGCAAGGCCTGCGAGGTCGCCTGCAAGGAGTGGAACGCCATCCCCGAGGACGGGCTCGACCTGCTCGGCCAGTCCTATGACAACACCGGCGCGCTGGGCGCGAGCACGTGGCGCCACGTCGCGTTCGTCGAGCAGTCGAGCGAGCGTATCGAGCAGGCCCGCGAGTCGGGCCGACGGCTCGTCTCCCTGGGTATGCCGTCCATGCGCTCGGGTGCGGGGACCGCACTCCCCGAGGCGGGGACCGACGGCCAGGCGGGCGTGCCGGACGCACGGCTGGGCGCTGCCGCGCCGGGGCCGACGGACTCTGCCGTGCCCGACGTGCGCTGGCTCATGTCGTCGGACGTGTGCAAGCACTGCACGCACGCGGCCTGCCTCGACGTGTGCCCGACCGGCTCGCTCTTCCGGACCGAGTTCGGCACCGTCGTCGTGCAGGACGACATCTGCAACGGCTGCGGGTACTGCGTCGCCGCCTGCCCGTTCGGGGTCATCGAACGGCGGCGGGGTGACGAGGGGCACGAGCGCGGCGCGCAGTCGCACGGCATCTCCATCGGCGGCTCGACCGGGAGGTCGGGTGGTGGCTCGGGTGGTGGCTCGCACAGCAACCCGGCGTCGCACGCGGCCTCGAACGGCGAGGTGAAGAACGTCGGCATCGCCCAGAAGTGCACGCTCTGCTACGACCGCATCGGCGACGGCCAGCAGCCGGCCTGCGCCCAGGCGTGCCCGACGACGTCGATCAGGTTCGGCAACCTCGACGACCTGCGGACCGAGGCCCAGCGGCGAGTGGGCGAGCTGCACGCGCTCGGCTACCCCGAGGCCCGCCTCTACGGCGCCAACGCCGACGACGGCGTCGGCGGCACGGGCTCGGTCTTCCTGCTGCTCGACGAGCCCGAGGTCTACGGCCTGCCACCTGACCCCAGAGTGACCACGGCGGATCTGCCCGACATGTTCCGCAAGGCTGGCTACGCGGGCTTGGCCATGCTCGCGATGGCTGCGGCCTCGTTCCTCAGGAGGCGCCGATGACGACCAACCCCTTCGACGCGGATCGGCCGCCAGAGCCGTCCCGTCGGCGAAGGCAATCAACCCAGGACGCCGCGGCGCCGGCGTTGCCTGGACCGAGCGGAGCGAGCGAGGAACGAGCGAGCGGAGCGGAGGAAGGCAACGCCCAAAGGGCGCCGCGGTACGCGCCGGAGCGAAGCGGGGCGCCAAGTGATGCGGCGCCGGCGTTGCCTGGACGTAGCGCAGCGAGTGAGGAACGAGCGAGCGGAGCGGAGGAAGGGAACGCCAAAGGGGCGCCGCGGCACGCGCCGGAGCGAAGCGAGGCGCCAAGTAATGAGGCGCCAAAAGCACGTCGCCGCGACGAGTCGATGATGGTGCCCGACGTGACGTTCGACAGCTACTACGGCCGCCACATCGTCAAGCCCGCTCCGTGGAAGAAGGAGATCGCGGCCTACCTGTTTCTCGGGGGCATCGCGGCTGGGTCGCAGCTGCTTGCAGCGGGCGGCGCGGCCTTCGGCTACCCGGCGCTGCGGCGGGCCGGGCGCGTCGCCGCGGTCCTGGCGGCGGCCGCGGGTGGGGGCGCCTTGGCCATGGACCTCGGCAAGCCGAGCCGGGCCCTCAACATGATGCGCACCGTCAAGCTCACCTCCCCGATGTCGGTCGGGTCGTGGATCCTTGCCGGATTCAGCGGCTTCTCCGGTCTCGCGCTCGCGTCGGAGGCGGGTGCCGCGCTGACCGACGGCCGCTCAGGCCTGGGGAAGGCGCTGGCACTCGCGGGCCCGCCCGCCACGGTCGGCTCGGCGCTCTTCGCGCCGCCGCTCGCGGCATACACCGCGGTGCTGCTCGCCGACACGGCCACGCCGACCTGGCACGAGTCCTACCGTGAGCTGCCGTTCGTCTTCGTCAGCTCGGCCAACGCCTCCGCGGCGGGACTGGCGATGATCACCGTCCCGACGAGCCAGAACGGGCCGGCGCGCAAGCTCGCCGCCCTCAGCGCGGTCACCGAGCTCGTCGCGTTCGAGAGCATGACCGAGCGTCTTGGCCCGACCCTCTCCGAGCCGTTGCACACCGGCCGGGCCGGCCGGCTGCTGAAGGCGAGCAAGATCCTCACGACGGCAGGTGCCGTCGGCGCGGTCGCGCTGGGTCGCAGCCGGGTCGGCGCTACGTTGAGCGGCCTTGCGCTCATGGCCGGTTCGGTGTGCACGCGGTTCGGGGTGTTCGAGGCGGGCATGGCCTCCGCGATCGACCCGAAGTACACCGTCGAGCCGCAGCGACAGCGACTCGAGCGCCGTCGAGCCGAGGGTGTCGTGGACGACTCGATCACGACGGCGCGGTAGCCGCGGGCCCTGTCGGTTCGAGGTGCCGGATCGTTGGATGAGGCGACCTGTCACCTCGACCCGAATACCTCGAACCGCTGTGGCGCGCGGACGACGGGGGCCGTCAGCGGACGACGAGGACCGGCTCCCCGACGCGGTGCACGACAAGCTCACCGATCACTGGGTGACCGGGCAGCTCGCCGGCGACGAGCAGGCCGCCGCTGGTCTGGGCGTCGGCGAGCAGCACCAGCTCATCCTCGTCGACATCGGAGCGCAGCTGCGGCCGCACCCAGTCGAGGTTGCGGCGGCTGCCGCCCGGGACGTAGCCCGCGGCCAGCGACTCGCGGGCACCCTCGAGGTACGGCACGGCCGCCGAGTCCACCATGGCGGCGACGCCCGAGGCGCGGGCCAGCTTGTAGAGGTGCCCGAGCAGCCCGAAGCCGGTGACGTCCGTCGCGGCACGCAGGCCCGCCTCGACGGCCGCCGCACCGGCGCTCGCGTTGAGCAGGGTCATCGACTCGACAGCCTCGGGGAAGACCTCGCCGGTGGCCTTGTGGCGGTTGTTGAGGATGCCGACCCCGAGCGGCTTGGTCAGCGTGAGCGGCATACCTGCGGTGCCGGCATCGTTGCGCAGCAAGCGATCTGGGTCGGCTATGCCGGTGACAGCCATGCCGTACTTCGGCTCCGGGTCGTCGATGCTGTGGCCGCCGGCCACGGGGCAGCCGGCGAGCCGCCCGACGTCCAGGCCCCCGCGGAGGACCTCTGCGGCGAGCTCGATCGGGAGCACGTCGCGCGGCCAGCCGAGAAGGTTCACGGCGACGACCGGGCGGCCCCCCATGGCGTAGATGTCGGACAGCGCGTTGGCCGCCGCGATGCGGCCCCAGTCGTAGGGGTCGTCGACGACGGGCGTGAAGAAGTCGGCGGTCGCGAGGACGGCCACGCCACCCTCGATGCGAACCGCGGCGGCGTCGTCGCCGGAGTCGAGGCCGACGAGCAGGGCGGGGTCGGTCGCACCGGTCAGCCCGCGGACCATCCGCTCGAGCTCGCCCGGCGGGATCTTGCAGGCACACCCACCGCCATGGGCGAACTGGGTCAGCCGAGGGCCCCGGTCGGTCACGCTCATCCCCCCACCGTATGCGGCCTGGTACAGCAGGCGCGTCGGGGGCGGCTCGCGACGGGCCCGGGTTTCACCGTCACGATCGGCCACGTCCTGCGTCGCATGAGTGGGCGGGTCCACGAGGCCGCGCCCGACGGGCGGGGTCGATCCCGCTCGGGCCATCGGTCAGGAGGGTCATGAGAGACGTGTTTGGGTTCCAGAGCCCCGAGCCTGCAGCGGAGGACCAGGTGTCCGTCGTCGGCTGCCCCTACTGCGCTGAGGGCATCCCCTTGCGGGTCACTGCTCGCAAGATCGCGACCGACTCCGGCGGGCGGCCCGTGGTGAGCGTCGAGGCCGCGATGGCGGTACACCGGTGCCCCGAGCCGGCCCGGAGCACGTCCCGCCGCGTGGAGGAACGCCCGCCGGCGCTTTCCGAGGGTGCGTCATGAGCGACGACGCTGAGCTGCTGTCTCGCCCGGGCTCCGGCGGCCGCGTCGCCAGCGCGGTCGACACGGCCCTGATCCGGCGCAGGCTCCAGCATCAGGTCACGGCGGCCGAACGGGCCCATCGGGCGCTGCCGCTGATCATGACTCGCGACGTGCCTGCGCTGTGCGACGAGGTGGACCGGCTGCGCGAAGAGGCATTGCGCGGCTCCTTGCCATTGCCCTGACACGCGGGCCGGCCGGGTTCGACAATGGGGAGACACGCCGAGGTCGCTGTTGTCGGCTCCGGCACCGGGGCCGGTCCGCCGGGACGAGGGGGACCGGCGGCAAGGGGGATGACCGCTATGGCAACGCTCACGGTGCTGACTCAGCACGGCATACAGAGGCCGTCGGAGGTCATCGAGCTCGCGGCGATCACGGGCTTGGAGCTCGCTGCCGCGGCCACGTTGTTGGACAAGGAGTCGAGCGGCGGCCGCAACGTCTACGGCCACGACCCGGTCGACACGGGAGGTTTCTACGAGCTGGGCGGCCCGGTCACCAAGGACTCGTACCTGCAGTACAAGCAGCACCGCGGCGTGCTGGGCAGTCAGGGGGTGGGCCCGACCCAGCTGACCCTTGCGGCCTTCCAGGACCGTGCCGACGTCCGCGGCGGCTGCTACGACTGGCGAGTCAACGCCCTCGTCGGCTTCGAGATCCTCTCGGGGCTGATCAAGGCCAAGGGGGTGCGGAGCGGCTTCCGGGCCTACAACGGGTCGGGGCCGGCGGCCGAGGCCTACGCCACCGACGCGATGAAGCGCCTTCAGGTCTGGCGGGACAGCCTCGCTGCGGCGCCCGCGCCGCCGCCCGAGCGGCCAACGCTCCGTGAGGGCGACACCGGGCCCGTGGTCGCCGCGCTACAGCGATTCCTCAACAAGAACTTCCCCGCGTACTCGCACATCGACCTCGCGCCGAGGCGCTACGGCCCGCAGACCGCCAAGGTGATCGCCGAGTTCCAGCGTCGCGCAGGAGTTTCGGGGCCGGGTGTCAGCGCGGCGGGCCACTCCGTCGGACCGCCGACGTGGGGCGCTCTCGAGCACTTCGGCTTCCGCTGACTCGCGGCACGCGCCGACGGGTCAGCCGCGGTCCAGCTCGGCGGGGCGGAACGGCTCACCGTGACCGGGCACGATCAGGGCCGGGCCGAGCTCGAGCAGCGCGGCTCGGGAGCGGTCCAGTGCGGCCTGGTCCTCGGCTCTGGGGTCCTCGGCGGGGCCGTCCTTGGACCACCACAGGTGCGTGCAGGCGACGAGGCCGTCTGCGGTGTCGACGAGGGTGGTGATGTCCTGGGCGGTGTGCCCGGGTGTGGCCATCAGCCGCACCGACGGCGAGAGCTGGAACCCGTCGGCCGGCCGGTCCGTCCAGCTGTCGTCCTGGTAGATCGCCCAGAAGTCGTGGAACCGGGCCCGTGCGAACAGCGCCGCGTTCAACGTGTGGTCGGGGTGGTGGTGGCTGAAGACCACATCGCCGACGTCAGCCGCGTCGACAGCCAGCGTGGCCAGCGGATCGAGGATCTTGCCGCGGTGCGACACCATCCCGGGATCGACCACCACGGCTTGCCCCTCGTCGAGGATCAGGACCACGGTGCTGGCCACCCGATCCTCGGCATACCCAGCGGACAGGACATGCAGCTGCGCGGTCATGCGGTCATCGTGGCACGTGGGGCGCGGGCCATGTCTCGCCGCGCCGCGCGGCCCCGATGATTCCCATCGGCGGGTGGCGCTCGGCGAAGGCTGTGACACTGGCGGCATGTTGGAGCTGCGGCCGAACTGCGAATGCTGCGACGTCGACCTGCCACCCGGATCGACCGATGCCATGATCTGCACCTTCGAGTGCACCTGGTGCGCGCGGTGTGTCGAGGTGTGCCTGGGTGGTCAGTGCCCGAACTGCGGCGGGGACCTGCAGCGCAGGCCGGTTCGTCCCGCTGCGCAGCTCGACGCTCATCCGGCCTCCACGAGGCGGGTCGTGCAGTCCGGACTGCACCGTTCCTGACGCTGCAACACATCACCACCTGGTCGATTGTCCGTGGATCGCGTGTGGGTCTTCGTCTTCGCCGTCCGCGCGCCTATTGTTTCTTGGGACAGGGTTTACTCGATGGGAGAAAAGGTGGCGCAGCAGATCATTACCAAGCTCGTCGATGACGTCGATGGCAAAGAGATCAGGCAGGGTGGCGAGACGGTCCGCTTCGCTGTGGACGGCGTGTCGTACGAGATCGATCTCAACGACAAGAACGCGAAGAAGCTCCGCCAGAGCCTCTCGGTCTATGTGCAGCACGGACGGAGGGTCGGCGGTCGGCGGTCGAGCGGCGCCGCGGCAGCCAAACCCAAGTCGAACAAGGCCGATCTCGGGGCGATGAGGAAGTGGGCCCGAGACAACGGGTACGACGTCTCGGACCGAGGCCGGATCAGCCAGGAAATACAGAAGGCCTACGCAAAGGCACGCTGACTCATGTCGAGCAGCATCTCCACAAATGCGCCCCGGGTCCTGCAGAACTACTACCAGATCCTCACGAGTGGACCGACGGCATACGGCGACGGGGACGACCTGCGTCCGTTGCTCTCGGAACACCTCGACTTCACCGGGTCCCTCGCCGGACATCGCCCCGACTCGACGGACGGCTTCCTTCGCGGAGTGTCCGGGTTCATCGCCACCGTCGAGCAGATCGACATCGTGCGTGAGGTCCACGACGACCACGGCTCCGCGGTGCTCTACGACGCCACGATGCCCGGCGGGACCGTGCGCTTCGCGGAGTTCTTCACCTACCGCGACGGCGTGATCGACACGCTCGAACTTCACTACGAGGGCCAGGACTACATCGCCAAGGGCGGCCGCTGAGCGTCACCGAAAACTTCGCAGGCAGCATTCAGCCACGGAGGTAGCGCGCGATGCAGACTGGTCCGGTTGCTCGGGGCTGCCACAACGAGGTGGAGGATCAATGTTCCGTCGCGCCCGGTTCCCTCGATGGATGGCGCTCGTCGCAGTCCTGGCCACGGCCTTCCTGCCAGTACTGACCGCGAGCGCGTCCGCGACCGCGGCACCTCAAGCGGTGACGAGGTATGTCGCTCTGGGTGATTCGTACACGGCGGCTCCCCTCGTGCCGAGCATCATCCCGGCCAACGGCTGCTTCCGGTCCACGAACAACTACGCCCACGTCGTGGCCCGGACCCTCAGCATCGCGGACTTCGTCGACGTGAGCTGCAGCGGAGCTCAGACCAAGGACATGTTCGGCTCGCAGATGGCCGGCGTCGCGGCACAGCTCGACGCGGTCACCCCCGACACCGACCTGGTCACGCTGGGGATCGGTGGCAACGACTTCCAGGTCTTCGGCACGCTCGTCGGCTTCTGCCCGACCCTGGCACCGAGCGACCCGACCGGGGCACCGTGCCGGGACGCCATGCGCAGCGATGGGCAGGACCGCCTCCTCGCCGCTGTCGCCATCACCAAGCAGCGCATCCACGGGGTCATTGACGCGATCAAGGAGCGCGCCCCGCACGCCCGGGTCCTCGTCGTGGGCTACCCGGAGATTCTGCCGCGCCAGGGCGCGTGCCCATCGCTCATGCCGCTGGCCACCGGTGACTACCGCTACGGCAACCAGGTCAACCAGCGCCTGACGTGGGCGCTGCGCGAGGCGGCCGCGCAGGAGCACGTCGAGTACATCGACGTCTGGCAGGCGAGCCAGGGCCACGACGTGTGCTCGGCCGACCCATGGGTCAACGGCCAGCATGCGGACGTGACTCGGGCCCAGGCGTTCCACCCGTTCGCCAACGAACAGGCCGCCGTCGCAGACCTCATTGTCTCCTCCCTCGGGTAGGCATAGTTCATCGCACTCGAGGCAGGAGGCATGGTGAGGCTTCTTCTCACGTCCGCGGGCGTCAAGAACCCGAGCATCCAGAACGCGCTGGTCGACCTGCTGGGCAAGCCGATCGAGGACTCCGTCGCCCTCTGCATCCCCACCGCGCAGTACGGACACCCCGAGCTCGGGCCAGGCGCGGGGGCCTGGCGATTCATCGCTGGACGATCCCACCTTCCGATGACCGGCCTGGGGTGGAAGTCCGTGGGCGTGCTGGAGCTCACTGCGCTGCCCAGCATCGACGAGGAGCACTGGGTCCCCAGGGTCCGAGAGGCGGACGTCCTGCTCGCGGCAGGCGGCGACGCGCTGTACCTCTGTCACTGGATGCGCGAGTCGGGCCTGGCGGATCTCCTGCCGGCGCTGGACAAGACGGTCTGGGTCGGGCTCAGCGCCGGAAGCATGGTGATGACCCCTCGGATCGGGGAGGACTTCGTCGGGTGGAAGCCCCCTGGCGGGGGCGACGAGACGCTCGGGTTCGTCGACTTCTCGATCTGTCCGCACGTGAATCCCGAAGGCATGCCGGGCAACACCCAGGCCGAGGCGGAGAAGTGGGCGGCCGACATCAACGGCCCGGCGTATGCGATCGACGACGAGACCGCGATCAAGGTGACCGAAGACGTGGTCGAGGTCGTCTCCGAAGGGCACTGGAGGCTGTTCCCCTCGTAGCCCGCCCAGGCGAACCGCGAGCGAACGACGGGGCCCACATGACGGCATACGTCGCTGTCCGGGTTCGCTCACGTCGGGCTTCGCCGCCCTGATGAAACGAGATTGACGCCAGTCACATCGGTCCCGCAAGCGCCTCAGGCGTGGTCGGCGGGGTGTTGTCGAATCGCCTGCGGCCTCCATCGGGGCCGCGTACCGTCCCAAGGATGGGGGAGGCCCAGGGATAGTCACGGAACCCGGAGGTGCCTCATGGACAAGAAGAGTCGGCGAAGGGTGGCGTCGCTGGCCACCCTCAGCCTTGTCGGTTTCGCTTTCACGTCGTTCTCGGCCGAGTTGTCCGCCACGGCGGCCTCTGCCGGTCACGCCCATTCGTCGCCGCAGCTCAAACACTCCCACCCCCTGGCTCGCAACCCGCTGCTGAATGGAGGCCATGACAAGGAGGGCCCAGGCGAGCCCAGGCTCTCTGCGTTGTGCCAGGACTTCTTGGGTCAGCCGAACCCGTATGGCAACCCCGCGCCGAACGTCGACGCGATTGTCGGTGACACCGTCGTGCCGGTCGGCTCCCAGACGGGGTGTTCCGCGGCCCAGAACGAGACCACGATCGCGGTGAACCCCGCCAACCCGCGCAACCTCGTGGCGGGTGCCAACGACTACCGCGTCTTCAACTCCCGCGAGAACCGGAACGACACGTCTGGGTGGGCCTACACGACCACGGACTCCGGCCACACGTGGACCAATGTGCAGCTGCCCCACCTGACGTTCCAGACCGGAGCCACCGGAGCGCTGTCGCAGATGGACGCCGCAGGTGACCCGGCGGTCGCCTTCGGACCGAACAACACCGTCTACTACGCGAACATCGTGTTCAGCCGCCTCAATGAAGCCAACGGCATCGCCGTCAACGTCTCGCACGACGGCGGTCTGACCTGGAGCGAGCCATCCATCGTGCAGCTCGACGGCGTCGACGCCAACGGCAACCCAAGCCCCACCCCCATCTTCAACGACAAGGAGTGGATCGGCGTCGACCAGCGTTCTGGTGCGGTCTATGTGACCTGGACCCGGTACGGCCCCGCGGACAACCCGATCGTCATGTCGAAGTCCGTCGACGGCGGTGTCAGCTGGAGTCCCCGGACCACGGTCACGCCGGCATTCAGCACCGGAGGAATCACGCCCTACGACCAGGGTTCGTTCCCGCTCGTGGGCTCGGACGGTGCGCTCTACGTCGCCTATGAGGGCTCCGTGTGCCAGACCCTCGCGTGCGACCAGCCGACCGACCACGACGCGATCGTCGTCGCCAAGTCGACCAACGGGGGCGCGACCTTCGTCAACACTCAGGTGGCGGCGGACTTCGACTTCCCATTCAACGGCGACATCGGTGACATGAGCCTGACCGGCGAGAACTTCCGGATCAACAGCTTCCCGTCTCTGGCGATCGACCGGACGAACAACCGTCTCTACGTCACCTGGGCCGATGACCGGAACGGCATCTACAACGCCTCCGGCGCCTCGGTGCGGACCAACGGTGACGTCCTCGTCTCGACCTCCGGCAACGGCGTGCAGTGGCAGGCGCCATTCACCCTCGGCTCGCCCCAGGACGAGGTCTTCCCAGCGGTGGCGGCCCACAACGGGCGTCTGGCCGTGTCCTACTACACCCGCAAGTACGACCCGAACGGAATCGGCCTCGATGTCGGGATGAGCAGTGGGACGGGCATCGGCAACCTGAGGAACTCGGGAACGGCGCGAGTCACCACGCAGACGAGCAACCCGCAGGTCCAGTTCGTCGGCATCGGGGCGGTGTCAGGGGAGGTGCTCCAGGGCGAGTTCATCGGCGACAACACGGCCATCGCCATGGGCAGTGACCTGGTCGCCCACCCGACGTGGACCGACTTCCGCGGCAACCCGGGCGTGGGGACACCGAACCAGGACGTGTACTCCCAGGCGGTCAGCCTCCGCTGACACCTATTGGTCCTGTGTGGCGCTCGAGCTGCCCCGGGCGCCCGCAGGGCCGAGTATGCCGTCGTCGCCCATACGCTGGGGCCGTGACCGACAAGCTGAGCCGTCAGGCCGCCTCTGAGGCCCTGCCTGGCTGGAGACTCCTGCTCCAGCGCATGCACCTCTCGGTGCGCACGCCGAACGTTGCCACCGCCTTCGAGCTCGTCGCCCGGGTGGGCCGGCTCTCGGCCGGCCTGGGCAGCTCACCTGACCTGGATGTGCGCGGCAACCTCGTCCACGTCGTCCTCTCGACGCGTGCGGGCGGCGGTGTCACCGAGGCCGACGTCATGCTCGGACGGGCCATCGAGACCGTCGTTCAGGAGATGGGTCTCTCCTGCGACCCCAACGCCCTGACGGTGCTGGAGATCGCGATCGATGCACTCGACATAGAGGCGGTTCGCCCGTTCTGGGAGGCCGTGCTCGGTTGGGACACCATCGCCGCGGACGACCTCCAGGACCGCCGGCGCCTCGGTCCGGCGGTGTGGTTCCAGCAGATGGACGAGCCGAGACCGCAACGCAACCGCATCCACATCGACGTCACCGTTGCCCATGACGAAGCTGCCGGCCGGATCGAGCGGGCGCTCGAAGCCGGTGGGCGGCTGGTCTCCGCCGAGCGCGCCCCGGCCTTCTGGATCCTGGCGGACCCAGAAGGCAACGAAGCGTGCGTCTGCACGTGGCAGGGGCGCGACCCCAGGCCGGCCGGCTGAGAACACCGGTCCGCGGCCTCGTCCGTGAACCGATGCTGACCGGTCCGTCACGTCACGCAGTGGTGCGCAGGCGGTCGTCCGGGTCTATGGGCGGGTCGCCTGAACGAAGGTGACCGGTCCGAAGCGGTGGTCCACGTGCTCGACCTCGCGAGCGTCCTCGAAACCGGCCTCGGCCAGGAGCGCGACGATCCCGTCGCCGAAGTTGCGCGCGACCACGGGGTTCCTGGCCAGACGGGACCGCAGCAGCCTGGGCAGGTGCCGCAGGGCATGGGCGGGACTGTGGCCGCTGCCATGGCCATCGTCACGGCCACTGTCATGGCCGTGGTCGTGGCCGCCCTCGGCGCTAGCCGCCGGACCACCGATATCGACGATGGTGACCCTGCCGCCCGGCCGAAGGACACGCAGGGCATCCCGGGCGAACGCGACGCGACTGTCGTCGTCGACGTGGTGCAGTGCCAGGGACGAGACCACGTGGTCCAGGGTGGCGTCCTCTGCCGGCAGGTGGTCGGCATACCCCTGGACCAGCGTGAGGGGTATGCCGCGGCGCCGGGCCTTGCGCGCGGCCCTGTGGAGTGCAGCCGCGTCGGGATCGAGACCGGTGACCACCGCGTCCGGTTCGGCCGCGAGCACTGCGAGCGACAGGTTTCCGGTCCCGCAGCCCACATCGACGACCGCGTCGGCGGGGGCGATGCCCGCGAGCTCGACCGCGCGCACGTGCAGCGCGTGGACGCCTGCCGTCCGGGTGAACACGTCATACAGGGGCAGGAGCCAGGTCTTGCCCATGCCCGGCAGGAACGGGCGGTCTCGCTCATCCGGGGTGCGCTGGTCGAGGATGCGGACGGTGGTCTTGGTTGTCGTCACGGGTGCCCCCAGGTGTGTGCGGTGTTGGTGAGATCAGTGATCGTGGTAGACCTGTCTTGCTTCATTCCAGTGTTCGACGTTCTTCCGTTCCAGGACAGCACAGAGGTCGCACACCATGGCACATTCTTCGGTCAGACCTTCGCCTTCGGTTCCCGCGCGCCTGCGTGCGGTGCGTCCGGACGGAACCCCGGTCTACCGATACGAGCATCGCCCTGGCGTGCCATCGGCGTCGGTGATCCGCTTCGACACGGAGGCGCACACGGGCCTCCCCCCGGGTCACCGGCACGCCCACGACTTCCTCGTCCTGGTCTACATAGAACAGGGCACCGGGTCGTTCACCCTCGACGGCGCGGAGCGCCGGCTCTGCGCCGGACAGGTCTATGCGGTGCCGCCCGGGCAGACCATCGGCATCTCGGCCATCGACGAGCTGGCCCGGTGCTGGGGCTGGTCGGTCGCGTTCACACCGGACGCGGTGCCTGACCTCGCCGCCCTGTCTCCGCTCGCCTGGGCTCACCATCCGTTGCTCGCCATGTTCGCGCCGGGGGTCGAAGGCGGCCAGGTCGCCGAACCGGAGCGGGCACGCTGGTCGGCGTGGCTGACGGACCTGGCCGAGGAGCTGGCAGACCCGGGGCGCCTCGGCGCGAGGGAGGCAGCGGCCGGGCTGCTCACCAGGATCCTGGTAGCCACCGCACGTCTGGCGTCGCCGGCTTCGACGCGCGCGCCCGACCCGCTCGTCGAGCGCGTGTTCAACCAGATCGAGGCCACGTTTCGCGAGCCGGTCTCTGCCGGAGACGTTGCCCGCGCGCTCGGGTACACGCCCGGACACCTGACCACCGTGGTTCGTGAGCGCACCGGCCGCCCCGTTCTCGACTGGATCACCGAACGGCGAATGACCGAGGTCAGGCGCATGCTTCGGGAGACCGACCTGACGCTCGCCGTGATCGCCGAGCGGACCGGTCTTCGAGACGCGAGCTACCTCGTGCGCCGCTTTCGGGACCGCCACGGAACGACCCCGCAGCAATGGCGACTCGGTGAGCGCGCCGGGCCCTGAGAGGAGAGCCGTGACCCGAGGACCGCGACGACGCGGCTCAGGGCAGCGGGTCTTCGCGCAGCCAGCGGCTGGCCCGCTGTGCTCGTTCGATGTACTTGCGAGACGTCGGAGAGACCATGACCGGTAGGGCTGATGGTGCGGTGGTCTCCGTCCCGTCAGGGACCGGCGACGCCGCGGGTTCCAGCGGCTCCGGGTCTGAAGCGGTCGCGGGTTCCAGCGGCTCCGGGTCCGAGGATCGTTGGTCCTCTGACGTCCGCTGACCTGTCGCTGCCGGGCCTTGCGTCGCTCCTGGATCTGAGGGGGCCGGGGATTCCAGCGTCTCTGGGTCTGAGGGGGTCGCGGATCCCAGCGTCTCTGGGTCCGAGGGAGTCGGAGATTCCAGTGCCTCCGGATCTGGCAGGACGTGGGATGCCGGCACTTCCCGTGGGGGCTGTCCGCCGCGTTCGTAGTAGCGCAGGGTTTCGACCAGCTCGTCGAGGAACTCGTCGACCTCGAACTCGTCGTACCCCCGCCGGAAGGACGTCGATGTGAAGCTGTGGTTCAGGACGTCACTCGAAGTCAGCATGTATCCATGATGAGGGAGGGTCGGGAGCCTGGGTGAGGACGTCGGCGGGCGGAGCCGGGCGTCATCACCCGACACCCCGGAGAGCGATGAGCAAACCCAGGTGGCGCCAATCCAGCGTGTCCGGATGCAATCTGCGTAGTGTCGTCAACGCGCACCGTTCGAGCCCGTCGACCGGCACAACCCGGGCGCCCCACGCAAGCCCCACCGAGAGGACAGCGCCGTGACCAGCGTGCTGCACGTCGCCACCACCGGCTCCGACGAAGCGGACGGATCTGACTCCAGCCCGTTCCGCACGATCGGCCGCGCTGCCGAGCTGGCCCGCCCCGGCGACCGGGTCGTCGTCCACGAGGGTGAGTACCGCGAGTGGGTCCGCCCGGCTCGTGGTGGTCTCAGCGACTCTCGTCGGATCACCTACGAGGCTGCCGGCGGCGAGCGCGTCGTCGTCAAGGGCTCGGAGCGGGTGACCGGCTGGGAGCGCACCGAGGGAACGGTCTGGCGTGTCGAGGTGCCGAACGAGCTCTTCGGCTCCTTCAACCCGTTCGCCGAGGAGATCGTTGGCGACTGGGTCGTGCGGCCGATCGAAGCCGGCCAGCGCAAGCACCTGGGCGACGTCTACCTCGACGGACGCAGCTTCTACGAGGTCGGCAGCCCGGACGAGGTGGCGACGGCAGCCCGCCGCGACGAGATCGTCGACGACTGGACCACGCGACCGGTGCCGGTCCGCGACCCCGACCAGACGGCATACGTCTGGCATGCGCAGGTCGGTCGCGACGCGACCACCGTCTGGGCGAACTTCCAGGGAGCCGACCCCAACGCGCGGCTCGTCGAGATCAACGTCCGTCGGTCCGTCTTCTACCCCACCGAGCACCACATCGACTACATCACCGTCCGTGGCTTCGAGCTGTGCCAGGCCGCGACTCCGTGGGCGCCTCCGACGGCGGACCAGCCCGGACTCATCGGGCCGAACTGGGCCAAGGGCTGGGTCATCGAGGACAACCTCATCCACGATGCCAAGTGCGTCGCCGTCTCCATCGGCAAGGAGGCGTCGACCGGCAACAACAACTACACCTTCCGGGGCGACAAGCCCGGGTACCAGTACCAGCTCGAGTCTGTCTTCTCCGCCCGCCAGATCGGCTGGGACAAGGAGCACATCGGCTCTCACGTCATCCGCCGCAACACGATCTACGACTGCGGGCAGTGCGCCATCGCAGGCCATCTCGGCTGTGTGTTCTCCACGATCGAGGACAACCACATCCACGACATCGCCCTGAAGCGGGAGTTCTACGGGCACGAGATCGCCGGCATCAAGCTGCACGCGGCCATCGACGTCGAGATCACTCACAACCGCATCCACTCCTGCTCCCTCGGGATCTGGCTCGACTGGCAGACCCAGGGCGCCCGGGTCGCGCGCAACGTCCTCTACGGCAACTCGCGCGATCTCTTCGTCGAGGTGAGCCACGGACCCTACGTCGTCGACCACAACGTCCTCGCCTCCCCGGTGTCGATCGAGTCCTTCAGCCAGGGTGGTGCCTATGTCGGCAACCTCGTGTGCGGCACCCTCGGGCTGATCCGGGTCATGGACCGCGCCACCCCCTACCACCGTCCCCACAGCACGCAGGTCGCCGGCTACGCCGTCATCTACGGCGCTGACGACCGCTGGATCGGCAACGTGTTCGCCGGCGGTGACGTCGAGACGGCATACGGCCCGGACGCCCACACCCACGGCGGCGCCGGGGTCGGGACCTCCGGCTACGACGGCCACCCATCGACCTTCGAGGACTACCTCGCGCTCATCGACGCCCAGCCCCCGGGCGACCACGACCGCTTCCCCGGCGTGCCCCAGCCCGTCTACATCCGCCACAACGCGTATGCCGGTGGCGCCGAAGCGTATGCCGCAGAGGACGCTTCGCTCCGACTCGAGTCGGCGACCTTCGCGGTCGTCGAGGAGGGCGACGCGGTCTGGCTCGAGGCCGACCTCCCAACCTCGTTCGACGGGCTGCAGGTCGGTGTCGTCACCGGAGCCGACCTGCCGAGGGTCCGTTTCGTCGATGCCGACTTCGAGGAGCGCGACGGCTCACCCGTCACGATCGACCGGGACCTCCTCGGGGCGCGCAAGGACCCGGACGCGACCTACCCCGCCGGCCCGATCGGCACGTTGTCGGCCGGCAGCTCGCGCACTCGCCTCTGGTGAGCGTCCGGGAGCTTCGCGGGCAGCGGCTGGGGTCAGGGAGCGCCAGTCGGCTCCCGCGCCGCGGCCAGGCGCTCGACGGTATCGGGGTGAGTGGCGAACAGCAGGTACTCGATCCGGGGCGGGTGAACATCGGCGATGTTGGTCTCCGCGAGGCGCAGCTGCATCGCCGCGAACTCGGCGGAGTCACCGGTCAGCCGCAGCGCATGCTGGTCGGCGCGTGCCTCGACCCGACGGGAGACCAGGTTCTCTAACGGACCCCCGACCAGGCCGGCCACCGCGCCCACGGCGAGCACCAGGCCGATCGCCGTCGGCGATCCGATGGAGCTGACGCCGGCTCGGGCCAGCAGGGCTCCCCACTGACCCAAGAGGTAGAGCGCCACGACCGCCGCGGCGGCGCCGAGCGCGCCGAGCAGCGCGCCCAGCTCGGGGTCACGGTCCCGGGCGTGGCCCAGCTCGTGGGCGACGACACTGCGTACCTGTCCTGGCGGTGCCTCACGCAGCAGCGTGTCGTAGACCACGATCCGCCGCGTCGCCCCGAGCCCGGAGACATACGCGTTCAGCCCGGTGGTGCGTCGCGACGCGTCGGCGACCAGCACGTCACGCACCGGCATACCGTCGCGAGCGGCCATGGTGACCAGCTCGTCACGCAGTGGCCCCGCCGGCATCGGGGTGAACGAGTTGAAGACCGGCTCGACCAGGAGCGGGAAGACGAAAGCCAGGACGACCACCAGCGCTGCGGCACCTATCGCACCGAACGCCCACCACCAGTCGGGCGCGACGTGGGTCAGCGTGTAGAACCCGGCGAGCACCACCCCGCTGGTCACCGCTCCGACGGCGCAGCCCTTGAGGAGGTCGACCGCCCAGCCACCCCAGCCCTGGGTGGACAGCCCGAAGTCACGCAGCACGATGTGGCGCCAGGCGCTGAAAGGCAGTGAGACCAACCAGAGCACCATCAGGATGACCAGCCCGCCGAGGAGTGCCTGGGCCAGCCAGTGCCCGCCGAACGGCTGTGCCGCCCAGGTGACGATCCGGGCGCCGGCCGGGGTCAGCCCGAGCAGCAGGGGCACCGCCAGTCCGAGCGACAGGGAGGCGTACGAGCTGGGGCGCAGCGCTGCGTGCAGCGCCCGCCCTCTGATGACGATGTCGGCCGGAACGTCGCGCAGCGCCGCCGCCTGGTCGGCGCGGCTCGGCCTGGGCACCCGCCAGGGCACCACCGCCACCGTCGCGACGGTTACAGCGACGCCGAGCGCGGCCATCGCCACCACCGCCCAGGAGGTCGAGGTCATGGCCGGCGCCGTCCCTTCTCGCATCGCGACAGTCGACCACGTGCGCACTCGTCGCGGCCAACCTGGCCCGCGGTCCTCAACAAGCCGCCACCTGGCCCATTGTCGGGCGTCGAAACTACCCTGCGCGCCGCGTCACCGGCCTGCTAGCGTTCCGGTGATCGTGATCGTCGGCAGGAGGTGAGACCCATGTACGCAGTATCCACAGCGGGTGCTCCCCTGCAGTCCACGATCGCGCGACCGAGGTAGTCGCGACCGGGAGCGCCCACCCCGCACCTCGCGAAAGGCGACTCCTATGACGAACACACCTTCTTCGACGCCGCGCACCAGCTCGACGACCACGTCCGATGGCGGGGCGGTGACGCGAACCCCACAGCGCGGGAACTGGCCGGCGCCTGACCAGCAGGTCGACGCCACCAGCCAGGCGGGCAGCCGGGACGGGCGGGCCTTGGTCCTCGCCGGCGGCGGAGCGGCCGGCAACGCGTGGGAGCTCGGTCTCATCGCAGGGCTGTCCGACGCCGGGGTCGATGTGACGGAGGCCGATCTCATCGTCGGGACCTCGGCAGGGTCGACGGTGGCCGCCCAGGTCACCAGCGGGACACGCCCCGCCGAGCTGTATGCCGCCATCCTCGCCGAGGTGCCCCAGCCACGGACTGCCGGCGCCGGCTCGGACCGGGGACGGGCTCCCAGCGTCTCGGGACCGAGCTACCTGGAGTGGTCGAACGGGATCATCGGTTCCGCTCAGGACGCCTCGGACATGCGGCGGAGGATGGGCGCCGCGGCGATCGAGCGGGACTCTTCCGACGGCTCTGCCGGGACGCGCTGGCGCGACATCGTCGCGTCGCGGCTCCCCAGGCACGACTGGCCGCGGCAGCCGGTGCTCATCACCGCTGTCGACGCGGATACCGGGGATCCGGTGGTGTTCGACCGCAGCAGCGGAGTCGACCTGGTGGACGCCGTCGCGGCGAGCACCTCGGCGATGACGCCCTACCGCATCGGCGAGAAGCGATACCTCAACGGCGGCTATCGACGCAGCGAGAATGCGGACCTGGCGGCTGGATTCGGCTGCGTGTTGGTGTTGTCACCGTTCGGCGGCAGGTCGCGCATGCCGCCGGAGTGGGGCATGGATCTGGCAACCCAGGTCGAAGAGCTGCGCAGGTGGGGCAGCAGGGTCGAGACCGTCTTTCCGGACGGCGGCGCGGGGGACGTGTTCGACGCAAACGCCCTGGATCCGTCGACTCGTCTGCAGGCCGCGCGAGGAGGCTACGAGCAAGGGCGAGCCCTTGCCGAGCGGCTCGCCGAGTTCTGGCGCTGACGCCGGCGGACCACCGATGACTGCAGCGTGTGCGCGGGAGCGAGCGCGGCTGTCACCCGAGGAACGCCGTGGCGCGGGTGGTCGCTGTCGGTGTGACCGGTGGTGGGTACGGTGAGCGTGGAGGTGTCTGGGCACCTGGTGGTCCCCCCGGTCTTCAAAACCGGTGAGACCGAGGATCTCGGTCTGGCGGGTTCGATTCCCGTCCACCTCCGCCAACTGACTCCCGGCCCGATCGTGCGACTGGAGGACGCCGTGACCCAGACCGACCCTCGGCGCCGGATCCCGCGCACCGACGCCGTGCTCTCGGACCCGACCGTCGCGGCGGCCGTCGAACGCCACGGTGTCGCGGCGGTCAAGGCGGTGGTCCGCGCTGCTCAGGAACGTGCGCGAGCGGGCGAGATCGCCCCTGGCGACGTCGTCTCGGAGGCGAGGGCCTCGCTGCCCCGGCGCGCGACCACGCTGCGGCCGGTCATCAACGTCACCGGGGTCGTCGTGCACACGAACATCGGCCGGGCGCCCTTGTCGGACGGAGCGATCGAGGCGATGGTCGCGGCTGCGCGGTATGTCGACGTCGAGTACGACGTGGTCACGGGCGCCCGCGCTCGCCGCGGCCGAGGCGCGCTCGCAGCCTTGCGTGCTGCCGTGCCGGAGGCCGGAGGCGCGCTCGTCGTCAACAACGGCGCCGCCGCTCTCGTGCTCGCGACGACGTGCCTCGCCGCGGGCCGAGACGTGGTCGTCAGCCGGGGCGAGATGGTCGAGATCGGTGACGGGTTCCGGCTCCCGGACCTCATCGCCTCGACCGGTGCGCACCTGCGCGAGGTCGGCACGACGAACCGCACGACCGTCTCCGACTACGCCGCCGCCATCGGCCCCGACACCGGCTGCATCCTCAAGGTGCACCCCAGCAACTTCCGTGTCGAAGGCTTCACCAGCTCGGCGTCCGTTCGCGACCTGGCCGGGCTCGGCGTGCCCGTCGTCGTGGACATCGGCAGCGGTCTCCTGGCCCCCGACCCGCTGCTGCCCGACGAGCCCGACGCCGCCACGACCCTTCGCGAGGGCGCCTCTGTGGTGACGGCCAGCGGGGACAAGCTGCTCGGCGGCCCGCAGGCGGGACTCGCGCTCGGCGATGCCGACGTCGTTGAGCGTCTGCGCCGGCACCCGCTGGCGCGCGCCCTTCGTGTCGACAAGCTGACGCTCGCGGCCCTGGAGGCGACCCTGCGGGGTCCGGCACCACCCGTGCAGGGCTACCTCCACGCATCGGAGGGCGAGCTCCGTTCTCGCACAGAGCGACTCGCGGACGCGGTCGGTATGCCGGTGGTTGCGGTGGACGGGCGCGTGGGCGGCGGCGGTGCGCCCGGCGTCCAGTTGCCCGGGTGGGCGGTGGCGCTGCCCGAGCGCTGTGCCGAGCTGCTGCGCACCGGCGACCCGACGGTCGTCGCGCGCATCGAGGGCGGCCAGTGTCTCGTCGACCTGAGGTGCGTGCCGAGCGACTCGGACGGCGACGTCGAGTATGCCGTCCGCACCGCCCTGTCGGGGCTGGGCTGAGGGTGTACGTCGTCGCCACCGCCGGCCACGTCGACCACGGCAAGTCGACGCTCGTCCGCGCGCTGACCGGGATCGAGCCGGACCGGTGGGAGCAGGAGCGCCGCCGTGGGCTCACGATCGACCTGGGCTACGCATGGACGACGCTGCCCTCGGGCGAGGACATCGCCTTCGTCGACGTGCCCGGCCACGAGCGCTTCATCGGCAACATGCTCGCGGGGCTCGGACCCGCCCCGGCCGTCGTCTTCGTCGTCGCCGCCGACGAGGGCTGGATGCCACAGTCGAGCGAGCACCTCGCCGCGGTCGACGCGCTGGGCCTGCGCCACGGGCTCGTCGTCGTCACACGCGCTGACCTCGCCGACCCCCGAGGCACGCTCTCCGAGGCGATGGCACGGACGGCCAGGTCGTCGATGGCGGGCGCCGAGAGTGTCGCCGTCTCGGCGCGGACGGGCGCCGGGCTCGAGGAGCTTCGCTCGGCCCTGGACCGCCTCGTCACCGCGCTGCCACGGGCCGACACCGAGCACCGGATGCGGCTCTGGGTCGACCGCTCGTTCTCGGTGCGGGGGAGTGGGACGGTCGTGACGGGCACCCTCGGACAGGGCGCAGTCCGGGTGGGCGACGAGGTCGTCGTGCATCGTGCCGGAGGCCGAAGCCACGCAGCCGTGGTGCGCGGGCTCCAGAGCCTGGAGCAGCCGAAGGACTCGGTCTTGGCGACAGCTCGCGTCGCCGTCAACCTGCGCGGCATCTCTGTCGACGAGGTCCGTCGTGGCGACCTCCTCCTGACGCCCGACGCCTGGCACCTCACCACGACACTCGACCTGCGGCTCACACCTGCCGATGACCGGCTGCCCGCCCACGTCATGGTGCACGCGGGCACCGTGGCAGTCGAGGCGCGGCTGCGGGCGCTCGGCACAGAGGCCGCTCGCCTCACCCTCCCGTCGCCGCTACCCATCGCCGCGGGTGACCGACTGATCCTGCGCGACCCAGGCACGCGCCGCATCGCTGGAGCACTGGTCGTCGACGCTGACCCTCCCCGGCTGACCCGCCGCGGCGCCGCGTCGCGGCGAGCGGTCGACGTGTCGGCGATGAGCGGCATAGCCGATCTGGCGGCGGAGGTGGAGCGCCGGGACGCGATGACGGTCGCCGAGGCCGAAGCGCTGGGGATCCTCGTCCCCGGCGGCGATCGGCCCGCGGAAACCGTTGCACGACAGGGTCGTTGGCTGGTTGCCGACTCCGCGTGGTCGCGCTGGACGACCGACCTTCGCGCTGCCGTGGAGGCCCGGGCGAGCGGCGAGCCACTGGACCCGACGATGACCCTCGAAGCGGCGCGCGCCGCCGTCGGGGTCCCCGACCGCGCGATGCTCCCGGAGCTGGCGGGTGCGGCCGGGCTCGAGCTGCGGAACGGCAGTGTCGGTCTCAAAGGGCAGGGCGCCGCGCTGGGAGAGCGGGCGGAGCTCGGACTTCGCGGCATCGAGCGACGCCTGGCCGATCACCCGTTCGCCTCGCCGGAGCAGAAGGAGCTCGATGCCGCAGGACTGGGTCCGCGAGAGATCGCCGCGGCCGTCCGGGCCGGACGTCTCGTGCGGCTGCCCGAGGACGTGCTGCTCCAGCCCAGCGCCCCCGCCCACGCGATGCGCGTGCTCGCCTCGCTTCGTCAGCCGTTCACGACGAGCGAGGCGCGGGTCGCCCTCGACTCGACGCGCCGAACGGTCATCCCCCTGCTCGAGCATCTGGACGCCCGGGGCTGGACCCGCAGGCTCGACGGTTCGCACCGCGAGGTATGCCGCTGAGCGCGGGCCGACGCGGACGCTGAGTCGGGCAGAGGGGCACGCAGACCGGCGGTGTCAGAGCAGGTTGAGCGTGAAGGTGCCGAGCTCGTCCTCGAAGTAGACGACCACTGCCCAGTCCTCGTCGTCGATCTGACCGTGGCAGACCGTCACGACCCCCTGGGCGACCTTGCGCGTCTTCGGGCAGTCCATCGTGATGTCGCTCGACCCGTCGTCGAGCCGCTGCTCGACGGCGTTGGCGAGGTCGTCGCCGGGCAGCGACTTGCCCGCTGCCACAGGGACGGTGCCGGTCAGCGGACCGACAGGCATGCTGCTCGCATCATCGGGCTGGGACGACACGGAGTCGGCCATCGACGGGGTGAATGACCCTCGATCGAGGAAGCCGAGGCCGAGGAGCAGCACCCCGATGACGGCAAGGACCGAGAGCGCGAAGCCGGCGATGGCCAGCCCGCGGTAGGTGTCCGTGCGCTGGCCCGCCACCGCGGGGGGAGGCACGGGAGCCATCGGCGCCGCCGCCGGACGCGGCCACTGGTACGTCTCCGCGACGACCGGACGTCCGGTCGGTGGCGGCAGGGCGGGCGCCATCGGCACAGCCGTCGGTGACGATGTCGAGCTGCCGGACGACGGGGTGTTGCCCGCCGCCTCGCTGGAGGCTTCGGACGTGGTCTCGGACTGGGGGTCATGCATCGGTGCCTCGTCTGGGTCGAGTCTGGGCGTGATCTGTGCGCCGCCCGAATGCTAGAGGGGCGGCGCAGGACCTGGGACCCAACGAGGTCACGATCCGGCACCTGTCCTTTGTCACAGCCCGTGTCGCAGCCCGTGTCGCAGCCCGTGTCGCAGTCCGTGTAGGAGCCCGTGTGGCAGCCCGTGTCGCAGCCCGTGTCGCAGGCCTTGTCGCAGTGTCGGTGCGTGATGGCAGGCTGAGCGTGATGGCAGACGTGCTGGACCGCTTCTCTCCCTCGACCGCTTCGTGGTTCCGGAGCAGCTTCAGTGCGCCCACCGCCGCCCAGCAGGGCGCGTGGGAGGCGATCTCGTCCGGCCACCACTGTGTCGTCGTCGCGCCGACGGGGTCGGGCAAGACGCTCTCGGCCTTCCTCTGGGCGATCGACCGGATCGCCACCGAGCCGGTCCCCGAGGACCGGTTGTCGCGGTGCCGAGTGCTGTATGTCTCGCCGATGAAGGCCCTCGCCGTCGACGTCGAGCGCAACCTCCGGGCGCCGCTGGTCGGCATCGGCCATGCCGCCACGCGGATGGGCCTGCCGGTGCCCGACATCGGCGTCACGGTCCGTTCTGGCGACACCCCGGCGAACGAGCGTCGCGCCTTCGCCCGCACGCCGACCGACATCCTCATCACGACGCCCGAGTCGCTCTTCCTCATGCTGACCTCCTCCGTCCGTGAGGCGCTGCGCGGGGTCGAGACGGTCATCGTCGACGAGGTTCACGCGGTGGCCGGCACCAAGCGCGGTGCGCACCTCGCGCTCAGCCTCGACCGGCTCGACGCACTGCTGGAGCAGCCGGCTCAGCGGGTGGGCCTGTCGGCGACGGTCCGCCCCGTCGAGGAGGTCGGCCGCTATCTCGCCGGTGGCCGTCCCATCGAGGTCGTCCAGCCGCCGTCGACGAAGGAGTGGGACCTCGACGTCGTCGTCCCGGTGCCCGACATGGCCGAGCTCGCGGGCTCCCCGGTCGAGATCGCTCCCGGGGTGCCCGACCTGTCCGGCCCCGCGGCCGGCAACGCCCCACAGGCGAGCATCTGGCCGCACGTCGAGGAGCGGATCGTCGACCTCATCGCGGACCACCGCTCCACCTTGGTGTTCGCCAACTCCCGCCGGCTCGCCGAGCGCCTGACCGCCCGGCTCAACGAGATCTGGGAGGACCGCCTCGCCGAGGCGGCCGAGCTGCCCGAGCCCTCCGCGCCCGGCGGCTCCCCGACTCTGAGCGAGGCGACAACGTCGCGCGGGCTGCCGGGGCGGCATACCCCTGCGCAGGTCATGGCCCAGTCCGGCGCGAGTCGCGGCGCACCCGCTGTCCTCGCCCGCGCCCACCACGGGTCGGTGAGCAAGGAGCATCGGGCTGCCATCGAGGAGGACCTCAAGGCCGGGCGCCTGCCGGCCGTCGTGGCCACGAGCAGCCTCGAGCTCGGCATCGACATGGGCGCGGTCGACCTCGTCATCCAGGTCGAGAGCCCGCCGAGCGTCGCCAGCGGACTCCAGCGGGTCGGACGCGCAGGACACCAGGTTGGCGCGGTCAGCCAGGGCGTGCTGTTCCCGAAGTTCCGCGGCGACCTCGTCCAGACCGCCGTTGTGGTCGAGCGGATGCGCGACGGGGCCATCGAGAGCCTGCGCGTCCCCGCCAACCCGGTCGACGTCCTCGCCCAGCACATCGTGGCGATGTGTTCCATGGACGACTGGACGGTCGGCGAGCTCGAGTCGCTGGTCCGCCGGTCGGCCAGCTTCGCGTCGCTGCCGCGCTCGGTCCTCGAGGCGACCCTCGACATGCTCTCCGGCCGCTATCCGAGCGACGAGTTCGCCGAGCTGCGCCCGCGGATCGTGTGGGACCGCGTCACCGACACGTTGACCGGGCGTCGCGGGGCGCAGCGGCTGGCGGTGACGAGCGGTGGCACGATCCCCGACCGCGGGCTGTATGCCGTGTTCCTCGCCTCCGGGGACGGCCCCGGTCGCCGGGTCGGCGAGCTCGACGAGGAGATGGTCTACGAGTCGCGGGTCGGCGACGTGTTCACGCTCGGCACGTCGTCCTGGCGCATCGAGGACATCACCCACGACCGCGTGCTCGTCACGCCTGCGCCCGGTCAGGCCGGCCGGCTGCCGTTCTGGAAGGGCGACCAGCAGGGCCGCCCGGCCGAGCTCGGGCGTGCGGTCGGCGCGTTCGTGCGCGAGATCGTGGGCCTCGGGCCTGAGCGCGCGCGCGACCGCGTGCGTGCCGCGGGCCTCGACGAGTGGGCAGCCGACAACCTCATCGGCTACCTCGGTGAGCAGCGCGAGGCGACGCGTCACGTGCCCGACGACCGCACCATCGTCGTCGAGCGCTTCCGCGACGAGATCGGCGACTGGCGGGTCGCGGTGCTCTCGCCGTTCGGCGGGCAGGTGCACGCCCCGTGGGCCTTGTGCGTGGCGGCCCGGATGCGGGAGCGGTTCGGCGTCGACGTCCAGGCGATGCACGGCGACGACGGCATCGTCTTCCGGCTGCCCGACCTCGAGTTCGACGACGACGGCCCGGCCGGCTCGGGTGGCGCAGCCGGCGGTCGCGGCCCTGCCAGCTCCGGGGTAGGACAGCAGCTGCTCGAGCTGGTCACGCTGGAGCCTGAAGAGGTCAACGAGCTCGTCACACAGGAGATCGGCGGATCCGCTCTGTTCGCAGCGCGGTTCCGTGAGTGCGCCGCCCGAGCGCTGCTGCTTCCGCGTCGCCGCCCCGACCGCCGGCAGCCGCTGTGGCAGCAGCGCCAGCGAGCGGCCCAGCTGCTCCAGGTCGCAAGCCAGTACCCCTCGTTCCCGATCGTGCTCGAGGCGGTGCGCGAGTGCGTCCAGGACGTCTTCGACGTGCCCGGCCTCGTCGCGCTCATGACCGAGATCCGCTCTCGCGCGGTCAAGGTCGTCGACGTCGAGTCGTCGCAGCCCAGCCCGTTCGCGAAGTCGCTCGTGTTCGGCTACGTCGCCCAATACCTCTACGAAGGCGACTCCCCCCTCGCGGAGCGGCGCGCGGCAGCTCTCGCCCTCGACCCGTCCCTGCTCTCCGAGCTGCTCGGTCAAGGTGAGGCGCTCGCGCTGCGCGACCTGCTCGACCCCGAGGCCGTGGCGCGCACCGAGGCCGAGCTGCAGCGGCTCACCCCCGAGCGGGGCGCGCGCGACGCCGAAGACCTCGCCGACCTGCTTCGCGTGCTCGGGCCGCTGTCATCGACGGACATCCTTGCGCGGGTGGCGCAGGGGTTTGACCCGGCGGACGTCGAGGCGGCGTTGAAGGAGCTCGACGCGGCGCGACGGGTGATCGCCGTGCGCATCGCCGGGGACGACAGATGGGCAGCCATCGAGGACGCCGCGAGACTGCGCGACGCCCTCGGCACGGCGCTGCCCGTCGGGGTGCCGCAGGCCTTCTTGGAGCCGGTGCCCGACCCGCTCGGCGACCTGGTCGCACGCTTCGCTCGCACCCATGGCCCCTTCACGGTCCACACGGTCGCCGCCTGGTGGGGTGTCGGTCCATCGGTCGCGCACGACGCCCTGCGCCGGCTCGTGTCCGTGGGGCGAGTGGTCGAGGGCGAGCTGCTGCCCACCGAGAGCGGCGGTGGGCACGGCCCGGAGTTCTGCGACGCCGAGGTGCTGCGCCTGCTCCGCCGCCGCTCTTTGGCGGCGCTGCGTCACGAGGTCGAGCCCGTCTCCCAGTCCGACCTGGCCCGGTTCCTCCCGCAGTGGCAGGGCGTGGGTGGCGGGCTGCGAGGGCGTGAGGGTCTGTTGCGGGCGATCGAGCAGCTCACGGGTGCCATCGTCCCGGCGAGCGCCCTGGAGACCCTGGTGCTGCCGACGCGCGTCGTCGACTACCGTCCGGCGCTGCTCGACGAGGTGATGAGCTCGGGCGAGGTCGTCTGGCGGGGCCACGGGTCTCTGCCGGGCGACGACGGGTGGGTCAGCCTGCACCTGTCCGACACCGCACCGCTGACGTTGACGCCACCTGATGACACCGAGCCTGGCCAGGCCGAGCACGTCGTGCTCGACGCACTCGCGGGCGGTGGCGCCTACTTCTTCCGTGCCCTGGCCGACCGCACGGGCCTCGCCGACACCGAGCTCAACGATGCACTGTGGACGCTGCTGTGGTCGGGTCGCGTCACGAACGACACGATCGCACCGCTGCGCGCGCTCCTGGCCGGAGGCCGCACCGCCCACAAGCGGTCGACGGCCGGTCCCCGCGCGACGAGGTATGCCGGCCGCCGCGGTTCGCTCGGCCGCTTCGGCTCGCTGCGGGGCTCGTTGGCAGGCTCCTCGCTGGGCTCACAGGGCTCGCCGGGATCGGCCGGCCTCTCGGGCGCGTCGGCAGGTGCGGCGGGTTCGCCGGAGGGGGTGCCGCCGGGCGTGACACCGGACCAGCTTGCCGCTGCGGAGACGGTGGCATCCGCGCGCGCGATGCAGGCCGGGCGGGCTGCCGGGTCCGGCCCGCCGACCGGCGTCGGCCGGTGGACGGCTCTTCCGCAGGCGGAGACCGACCCGACCGTGCGTGCGGTGACCAGCGCCGAGCTCCTGCTCGACCGCTACGGCGTGCTGACCCGTGGCTCGGTCGTCAGCGAGGACGTGCCGGGCGGCTTCGCCGCGATCTACCGCGTGCTGGCTGCCGCGGAGGAGGCGGGCAAGGTCCGCCGTGGCTACTTCGTCGAGGGGCTCGGCGCCTCGCAGTTCGCCTCGACCGGTGCGGTCGACCGGCTCAGGTCGATGTCGCGACTCCCCGGCGGTGGCCCGGCCGGTGTCTCTGGTCAAGCGGTTGACGGCACGCCCGGCGGTTCCGACGCCGGCAACGCCGGTGCTGTCGGTGGGCGGGTCGACCCCTTCGAGCGGGACGAGTGGGCGTCCGCGCGGACGGGGCCCGGCGGCATACCTGCGTGGTCTGCCGGGCGGGACCGGCGACCGGCCCGGCGCGACGAGCGGTCCGGACCCCCGACGCTCGTGCTCGCGGCGAGCGACCCGGCGAACCCCTACGGCGCCGCGATCCGCTGGCCGGAGCGCGGAGTCGTCGACCCCGAAGACAGCCGCCCCAAGGGCCACCAGCCGGCGCGCAAGGCCGGTGCGCTGGTCGTGCTCGTCGACGGAGACCTCGTGCTCTACGTCGAGCGCGGCGGCAAGACGATGCTCTGCTGGTCCGATGACCCCGACGCGCTGCAGGCCGCGGCAGACGCGCTGGCGTTGGCCGTCCGCGAGGGCGCCTTGGGTCGCCTCACCGTCGAGAAGGCAGACGGAGCAGCCATCCTGGGCTCGAAACACCCTCTGGTGCAGGCACTCTCGCAGGCCGGCTTCCACATGACCCCGCGCGGGCTCCGGCTGCGCCGCTGAGGGTGGGTGGCCTCAGAGGCGTTCGACGCGCTCGCGTGGCGTGACCGCACCCCGGGTGTCGAGGAATCGCCGCGACCGCTCGGCCAGCGCGTCGACGTCGTAGGCCCGGTGATGCTGGAGCAGCGCGACGAGGTCGGCCTCGGCCACGGCTGCGTCGAGGTCCGTCACTGCCGTCACGCGCTCGCCGAGGGCATCCCAGCGGGCGATGAGAGGGTCGTGGAACGACAGGTGCGCGCCGTTCTCGATGAGCTTGCGGCCGAGCGGCACGGCGGGTGACTCGCGCTGGTCGGCGATGTTCGCCTTGTAGGTCACCCCGAGCAGCAGGATGCGTGAGCCGCGCAGCGCCTTGCCGTCGGTGTTGAGAGCGTCCTGCATGCGGCGCACGACGTAGGACGGCATCGCCGCGTTGATCTCCTGCGCGAGCTCCACGAACCGGAACGGGTAGCCGAGCCGGGTCCGGACGTTGTGCGACAGGTAGTTCGGGTCGATCGGGATGCAGTGGCCGCCGACGCCCGGACCGGGATAGAACGCCTGGAAGCCGAAGGGCTTCGTCCTCGCCGCGGCGATGACCTCCCACAGGTCGATGTCGAGGTCGTGGCAGAACCGCGCCATCTCGTTGACGAGGGCGATGTTGATGTGGCGGTAGGTGTTCTCGAGCAGCTTGGCGGTCTCGGCCTCGCGGGTCCCGCGGGTCGGCACGACGGTGTCGACGAAGAGCGAGTAGAAGTCGCAGGCCGCCTCGGTGCAGGCCGGCGTGTGCCCGCCGACGACCTTCGGCGTGTTCCGGATGCCGTAGATCGGGTTGCCGGGGTCCACGCGCTCGGGCGAGAAGGCGAGGTTGAAGTCGACGCCGGCCTTGAGGCCACCGACCTCGAGGATCGGGCGCACCACCTCGTCGGTGGTCCCCGGGTACGTCGTGGACTCGAGCACGACGAGGGTGCCCGGCTGCAGGTGTTCGGCGAGCGCCGCGACCGCCGCGCGGACCGCGGTGAGGTCCGGCCCGCCTTCCGAGCTGAGCGGCGTCGGGACACAGAGCATGACCGCTGCGGTGTCCGCGAGGACGTTCGCGTCGGTCGTCGGCTCGAAGCCCGCATTGAGCATCTTCATGACGTCCTCGTCGGAGAGGTCGTCGACGTGCGATCTGCCGGCGCCCAGCGACGTGACGACGGCAGCGTTGGTATCGAGCCCCGCCACGCGCAACCCGGCGTGGACGGCTGCCTCGGCGAGCGGCATACCGACGTACCCCAGCCCGACGACCACAGCGTCATATCTGCGGCGAATCATGTTCTCCCCCACTACAGCTCAGGCTGTTACAAGGTCATCGTCGAGGTCGCCGCCGATGCCGAGGTCGGAGCGCGCCGGGTCGAAGTCGGGGGCCCGGTGGCCGATGCCCAGCAGCTCGGCGATCGCCGCGACTGAGCGTTCGGCCGCCCGGCCGTCGCCGTACGGGTTCACCGCGTTCGCCATCGCCGCGTATGCCGCCGGGTCGTCGAGCAGGTCCTCCAGCCCGGCGCGGATGGTGGCGCCGTCGGTGCCGACGAGGCGGACGGTGCCGGCTTCGACGGCCTCGGGCCGCTCGGTCGTGTCGCGCATGACGAGCACCGGCTTGCCCAGGCTCGGCGCCTCCTCCTGGACGCCACCGGAGTCGGTGAGCACGACGGTGGCGGAGGCGAGGGCGTGCGCGAACTGGTGGTAGTCGAGCGGTTCGGTGAGCAGCACGTTGTCCAGGCGGCCGAGCAGCGGCTCGATGACGTCCCGGACGACCGGGTTCCGGTGCATCGGCAGCAGGACGCGCAGGTCGGGACGCTCGACGGCCAGGTCCCGGATAGCGGTCATCGACTCGACCATGCGGGCACCCCATGACTCGCGGCGGTGCGACGTGACGAGGACGAGCTCGGCGCCGGCCCTCGCCTCGGCGACCAGCTCCTCGACGCGCGAGTCCGCGAAGTCGACCGGCTGCGCCGTCGTCCACTGGAGCGCGTCGATGACGGTGTTGCCGGTGACGGGGATCATCGACTCCGCGATTGACTCGCGCATGAGGTTGGCCTTCGACGTCGCGGTCGGCGCCAGGTGCAGCGCTGCCAGGGGAGCGGTGAGGCGGCGGTTGGCCTCCTCGGGGAACGGCGACTGCACGTCGCCGGTGCGGAGCCCGGCCTCCAGGTGCACGACCGGGATCCGCTCGTAGAACGCGGCCAGCCCGGCGGCGAGCACAGTCGTCGTATCGCCTTGCACGACAACGACATCGGGCCGATCCGCCTTCAGCAGCTCGGCAGTCGCGACGACCGTCCGCGACGTGATCTCGGCGAGTGAGGCGCCTGGGGTCATGAGGTCGAGGTCGTATGCCGGCTCGATGCCGAAGAGGGTGTTGACCTGGTCGAGCATCTCGCGGTGCTGACCCGTGACCGCCACGATGGGCGCCACCCGCTCGTCAGCCTCGAGCGCCGCCACCAGCGGCGCCATCTTGATCGCCTCGGGACGCGTCCCGTAGATGGTCATGACACGGTGCATGTCAGCCCCTCAGCGCCAGACGCCGCGCGTGTCGACGAGCTGGCGGCCGCGCAGGTCACCGAGGCTGATCGAGCGGAACGGCGCGTGGTCGACGAGCAGCAGGACGACATCGGACTCGCGCACCGCGTCGTCCGTCGGCGCCAGGGCGACGTTGGGCAGGTCCGCGAGACGGGGCGGCAGCTCGTCCACGTGGGGCTCGACCGCCAGGATCCGGGCGTCCGGGTGTCCGGCCGCCAGGGCCGCGGTGATCGCGAGGGCCGGCGACTCGCGCAGGTCGTCGATGTCGGCCTTGAACGCGAGACCGAGGCACGCGATCGTCGCGCCCGAACCGTCCGTCGGCAGGCCGGCGTCGGCGAGTGCCGCGTCGACCTTGCGCAGCACCGAGCCGGGGCGTGCGTCGTTGGTCTCTCGCGCTGCCCGGATGATGCGCGCCTGTTCCGGCGCGGCCGAGACGATGAACCACGGGTCGACCGCGATGCAGTGGCCACCCACGCCAGGACCCGGCTGGAGGATGTTGACGCGCGGGTGGTGGTTGGCCATCGAGATGACCTCCCACACGTCGAGCCCGAGGTGCTCGCAGATCTCGGCGAGCTCGTTCGCGAAGGCGATGTTGACGTCGCGGAAGGCGTTCTCGGTGAGCTTGGCCATCTCCGCCGACTTGGCGTCGGTGAGCAGGATCTCGCCGGTGACGAAGGTGCGGTAGACCTCGGCTGCCTTGGTCGCACACTCGGGCGTCAGACCGCCGACGATCCGGTCGTTGGAGAAGATCTCGACCATGATCCGGCCCGGCAGGACGCGCTCCGGACAGTGCGCCAGGTGCACGTCCGGGATGCCCCCCATGTGCGGGAGCTTGAGGTCCGGTCGGAGCTGTGAGATCCACTCGGAGATCTGCCACGTGGTCCCGGGCGGGGAGGTCGACTCGAGGATGACGACCTCGCCGCCGGTGAGCATCGGGGCGATGGCCTCGGTGGCGGCTCGGACGTACCGGAGGTCCGGCTCGTGGTCGCCCTGGAAGGGCGTCGGCACCGCGATGAGGTAGACCGACGCGTGCGGCGTCTCCGTGGTCGCGGTGAGCAGCCCCTTGGAGACTGCGCTCGCGATGGCGACGTCGAGGTTCGGCTCGACGATCGGCACCCGACCAGCGTTGATCTCGCTGACGGTGCGGTCGTTGACGTCGACGCCTGTGACCTTGAGGCCCTGACGGGTCAGGGCAGCACAGGTCGGCAGACCGATGTAGCCGAGACCGATGACGGCGATTCCGTCGTCGAACATACGTGAACTCCCGTGTCTGGTGAGGTTGCTGGTCGGGCTGGGGTGGGGATGCTCGTCGGCCCGGCTGTTGCCGGGGCCGCGATGATGGGTGCGACGGTGGATGAGACCGTCGGTGCGTCGCTCGGACCCACCTGTGGTGGCGGCCAGGGCGGCGAGCCCGGCTCGGCGGTCGAGGACGTGCCGCGGCGCCGTCGGGACTGTTCGGCGAGATCGGCGATGTGGCGCACGAAGTCGCGGCCGATGACGTTCCAGTCGTAGTGCTCGCGCACGTACTCGTGACCCGCCCGGCCCATCGCCGCGCGCCGCTCCGGGTCGCGGGCCAGCTCGACGAGCGCGGACGCCGTGGCTTCCGCATCGTCGAACGGCACGACGATGCCGCAGCCCGCCTCGTTGACAAGGTCCGCGGCGAGGGGGAGCGGGGTCGTCACCACGGGTATGCCGTGGGCCATGTACTCGATGACCTTCGTCGGCATGGAGTGCCGGTAGTTCGGGCGGTCCTCGAGCAGGGAGAGGCCGGCCAGCGCGCCGTCGAGCATCGGGAGCGCCCGCGCGCTCGGCACGAACCCGAGGTGCCGCACGTGCCCGCACTTGACGCCCCAGCTGAGGGTGTCAGCGGTGCGGGAGTCACGGGCGGCACCGATGATCTCGACGCGCACCGAGCCGCGCATCGCCACGGTGAGCAGCCGTCCGGTCTGCAGCAGCGTCGCCGCGCCACGGGCCATGGTGATCGACCCGAGATAGACCGCGCGGGTGTCGCCCGGCGGCTCGACGGTGGCCGGCACGCTCACGGTGTTCGGCACGACGACGTGCTCGCGCTCGAACCGCTCCGCGTAGGCGTACTCGGCGAGGATCAGCTCGTGGCTGCGCTCCGCACGGCGTTCGATCGCCCGGGCGGCGCGTGCCATCGCGCCTCGGGCCCGCTCGGGCACCCACGGCTTGGCCTCGATCGCCGCCGCGGTGTCCTCGTGCACGTCCCAGACGAGGTTGTCGATCCGTAGCCCGATGGCGGCGGCGACGATCTCGGGGTCATGGACCAGGACGACGTCGTGCTCCGGTCCTTCCTGGGCGAGCAGGCGACGGGCCGCCCGGAACGCCTCGCCGCGAGCCCGGCCGGTGGCGTGCGGCAGGTCGAGGGGACGCAATCCCGGCACGTCGGGAAGGTCGAGGCCGTGCGCGGAGAACGGTGCGGCATACGTGACCTGGACGCCGGCGTCGAGCAAGGCGCCGATCTCCCGATGGCGGATGCGGGCGTCCTCCGGATGGTGCACCACGGTCACGACGAGGGCACGGTCAGCGGGCATCCGGCTCACCTCGGCGGCTTCCGGTGCGACTCCTCGTAGGCGCCCACGACGTCCTCGGTCGGGCCGTCCATGATGATCCGGCCCTGGTCCATCCACAGGACGCGGTCGCAGGACTCGCGGATCGCGGAGTTCGAGTGGCTGACGAGGAAGACGGTGCTCGCCTCCTGGCGGATCTCGGCGATGCGGTCCTTGCTCCGCTGCTGGAAGTCCGCGTCGCCCGTGGCCAGTGCCTCGTCGATCATGAGGATGTCGGGTGCGGCGGCGGTCGAGATGGCGAACCGCAGGCGCGCTCCCATGCCGGAGGAGTAGGCGCTCATGGGCAGGTCGACGAAGTCGCCGATGCCCGAGAACTCGACGATGTCGTCATAGCGCGCGCGCACCTCGCGCGGCGTCAGGCCGAGCGCCAGACCACCGATCATGACGTTGCGCGCACCGGTGATGCCGGGGAGCAGGACCGCGTTGACGCCGAGCAGGGACGGTCGGCCGAGCGCCCAGAGCTTGCCACCGCTGGGCGGGATGAGCCCGGCGATGGCGCGCAGCAGCGTGCTCTTGCCCGAGCCGTTGCGCCCAATGATCCCGACCGCCTCGCCATGGTTGACGACGAACGAGACCTGCTTGACGGCGTGGACCTTGCGGACCGAGGAGACAGCGTTGCGCTTGCTGAACATCCGCTCCACGAACGGCAGCTCACCCTCGGTGGCGGTCGCGCGCTTCTTCGCGCCGAAGACCGTGTAGATGATGTCGAGCTCGGAGCAGACCACGCTCGGCTTCGTCGAGACGGGGGTCGTCGGGCGCGGTCGGGCGGAGCCCGGCTCCGTCGTCTCGTGACCCTGGTCGCGTCGCGGCGAGTCGGCGGTGTCCGGGCCGGAGATGGCCGGGTCGGAGATGGTCGGGTCCGGGTAGGTCGAGCGCGTCTCGGCGGCGGCCAGGGGGTCAGTTGCTGCCATAGCGACCCTCCCCGCGCCAGAAGAAGACCAGGCCGGTGCTGCAGAGCACGACGCCCCAGACCGCGGCGGCGATCCAGCTCGACAGCTGGAGGTGGTACTGGGCCATCAGCGCCTCTCGCGAGATGGTCATGCCGACAGCGAGCGGCTGGTAGAGCAGGACCGCGCTGATCAGCCCGTAGCCCGCGTAGTGCGGGATGCTGAAGAAGACGCCGGAGACGTACCGGCCGAGGCGGACGCCCACCGGCACGAGGTTGGCGGTGTCGCGTGCGGCGTTGACGATGCGCGCGAGGAAGAACGCGAGACCGAGGTTGATCAGCGTCACGAGCAGTAGCGCGACCGGGAACAGGAACCAGTGCAGCGAGAACGGCTCGCCCGTCATCGGGATCATGATCATGAGCACGAGGAAGGCCGGTACGTTCGTCAGGAACTGCGTCAGTGTGACCGAGATCGGCAGGACGGCCCGCGGGAAGCGCAGCGCGCGCACCAGCCCGATGTTCGCCGTCACCGCCCGCGCCCCGGCGATGAGGCACGACGCGGTGTAGCCGAAGACGAAGATGCCGATCGTCAGGAACGCGATGTAGTTCTCGGTGCCGCCGCGGGTCTTGAGCAGCAGGCCGAAGATCAGGTAGTACGAGCCGACCAGCAGCAGCGGGTTGAACACAGCCCACGCCTGCCCGAGGTAGTTGTTCTGGTTCGCCGTGTAGGACTGGGCCGACGAGAGGTGCCAGATGAGGTGCCGGTAGTGCCAGACCTCCCGCACATACGACCAGAACGGCGGCCGGACACCGAGCTCGTCGAGTCCTGCGGACCTGGCAAGCGCCTCGGCCTGCTCGGGTGTCATGGTGGCGGGCGCGAACCGCTGCTGCTCGGTCATGGTGGCGCTTCCCGTCATGAGGCGACCCCCTCGTAGACCCGCTGGTACGTCCGTGCGGCGGCGGACCAGGTCCGCTCCTGCGCGACGTGGGACCGGCCCTGCTCGCCGATCTCCTTGCGCCGCGGCGCATCGTCGACGAGCGACTCGATCACCCGCGCGACCGCGGGGGCGTCGGCCGGGGGCACGAGGACGCCGCGGCCGTCGCGCAGCAGCTCCCGCACCGGCGGGAGGTCGCTGCCGACCACCGGCACCCCGAGCCCCATCGCCTCGACCGGCTTGAGCGGGGCGACGAGGTCGGTGACCGGCGTCGAGAGTCGCGGCAGGCAGAAGACGTCCAGCGCGGCGTGGTGGTCGCGGCTGCGCGAGTGAGGGACGCGGCCGGTGAGGACGAAGCGGGTGCGGTTCCCGCTCCGGGTCAGCTCGGCCGCGCGGGCCGAGAGCCGGTCGAGCGCGGGCCCGTCGCCGACGACGAGCACGACGAGGCGAGGGCTGTCCACGATCCCGCCGGCCTCGACGAGCACGTCGATGCCTTCGTAGTCGTTGAGCGTCGACACGGTGCCGACCACCACGTCGTCGGGGCCGATGCCGAGGCCCTCACGCACGCCGTCCCGGTCGACAGCGGCCGTGAGGTGGTCATCGGGCACACAGTTGCCGACCACGTGGACGGTCTCAGGGTCGATGCCGCGGCGCACGATGTCGTCGCGCATCGACTCCGACAGGGTCACCACCGCGTCGGCGAGCTCCATGCACCGCGTCTCGGTCCTCCGCGTCCAGCGGTAGAAGTCGCTCTCGGCGCGGCCGCCCCGGCTGCGCCAGGTCTCCTCCAGGAAGCCGCGGGCCTCGTAGACGACGGGAAGGCCCAGTCGCCGGCCCGCGACCAGCGCGGCCTGGGCGTTGACGTGCTTGGAGTGTGCGTGCAGCACCGAGGCGCCGACGGAGCCGGCGAGCGCACCGACGGCCGCGGCATACGACTCCAGGTGGGCGTCGGGTCGGTCGACCCGGCAGGCGCCGGCGACGGTCCGGTGGTAGGGCACCCCGGACAGGCTGGCGAACGGCGCGGCTGCCAGATGTCCCTGGGCGACCGGGAATCCCGGGGGCGTGCACACGTGGGCGTCGATGCCCGCGGCGCGCTGTCCCGCGACGATCCCCTGGGTTCGGACGGTGTAGCCGGCCTGAACCTCGGGCAGCGAGTTGGTGACGAGGTGCACCACGGCGCCGCCGTTCGGGGCGACGTTCACCCGCTGGGGCTCCAGGTCATCGAGCGCGGACCCGTTGAGCACCGCTCGTTCACCGGACAGCCACCTTCGGTGGGTCCGGGCGAACAGCGAATGGACGCCCACGAGGGCCCGTTCGGCCTTCGCGACGTCTCCGGCGGCATACGCGAGGTATGCCGCCGCGCCGCCTCGAGCGGGCGCCGTGGACTGCGGTGGCCGGCCGTCCCCTGACTCAACGGCCGACCACTGGCCAGTGGCTGCGGCAGCGGCCAGCAGCCCCTGGGCGCGCCGGCTGTCCCCGGCGCGGAGCCCGTCGGTGAGGCGGCGTCGTGCGAGCTCGCGTTCCCCAGACGCGGCTGCGGCGATGACCGACACGGGCCCCGTTGTGCGGCGGGCGAGCTCACGCGAGGCCCCGCGTGGCAGCAGCCGCGCACCCACCCAGACCGCCTGCCACGGGTTGCGCGCCAGATGGACGCGCGCGACGCACGCCGCGACGGGAAGGTTCGCGAGCATGAGCGCTGTCGTGGACGGGATGTCACCAACTGTTTGGCTTCCCGTTACATCACGGGAGCCGGGCGCGCTAAGCGCAGGTGCCACAGTGGCGCCGAGTCTGGGGGTCACGCATGGAACGTTGCAGACGCTCGCCGAACAGCCGGCTTGCCCAGACAGAACGTCAGTCGAACAGAGAGAGAAGTTTGTGGTGAACGCGCGACAGCGGGTGCTCGCGGACCTAGGCCGGGCGCGGACCGCTGCAGTCCGGGCTGCCCGTGACCCCTTGGCCCGGGCGGACCTGCCCCGCAAGGTGCGTAAGGAAGTCGAACGACGGCTCCCGAAGGTGCGGTCGGCCCGTCTCCGGGTCGACATCCCGGCACCGGAGATCCCGACCGGTCCGGTGGCGCGCCCCGACGTGACCGCGGCGGTCATTCTCGACGACTTCTCCGAGCTCGCTCTCGGCTACGAGTGGCGGCAGGTGCCGGTGACTCCGGAGCGCTGGCGGGCCCAGGTGGACAGCACCCGCCCCGACCTGCTCTTCGTCGAGTCGGCGTGGAACGGCAGCTCCGGCGCGTGGCGCCTGGCGATGACCGGTGAACAGGGGCCGTCGGACGAGCTGCGCGCCCTCGTCGACGGCTGCCGGTCGCTCGGCATCCCGACGGTGTTCTGGAACAAGGAGGACCCGCCGAACTACGACCGCTTCATCGACACGGCGCGCCTGTTCGACCACGTCTTCACCGTCGATGCTGGCCGGATCCCCGACTACGAGCGCGACCTCGGCCACTCGCGGGTCGGCCTGCTGCCGTTCGGAGCCCAGCCGCGCATCCACTCCCCGGTGCGGCGCGGCGCCGGCCGCTCCCGTGAGGTCGCCTTCGCAGGCAGCTACTTCGCCGACAAGCACGACGAGCGCCGCCGTCAGATGGAGTACATCCTCGAGCCCGCGCTCCCGCTCGGCCTCGAGATCTTCTCCCGCATGGCCGGCCGGGACAAGCGGTACCAGTTCCCGAGGCTGTATGCCGGCTCGCTGGTCGGGAGCCTCCCGTACCGTCGGATGCTCGGTGCCTACACGGCATACAAGGTGTTCCTCAACGTCAACTCCGTCGTGGATTCGCCGACGATGTGCGCGCGGCGACTCTTCGAGCTGTCGGCCGCGCAGACGCCCGTGCTGTCCGGGCCGGCCGCCTCGATCGAGCCGTTCTTCGGCGACACGGTCCGGGTCAGCCACGACGCGGCGGAGACCGAGCGCGAGCTGCGGGCGCTGCTCCAGCACGAGGAGTACCGCGACCGCCTCGCCCTGCGCGCCCACCGGCGGGTGTTCGACGAGCACCTCTACGGCCACCGGGTGGACACCGTGCTCCAGTCGGTCGGGATCGCCCGTCCGGCGCGCGACCGCTCGATCTCCGCCGTCGTGCCGACGATGCGGCCGGACCAGGTCACCCACGTGATGCGGTTCGTGGCCGCCCAGGCGCACGCGGACGTCGAGCTGGTGCTCGTGACGCACGGTTTCGACCTCGACGCCGACAAGGCTCGCGTCCAGGCGGAGGAGGCCGGGCTGTCCGCCGACCGGCTTGTTCTCGTCAGCCGTGACGGCTCGGAGACCCTCGGCGCGCTCATGAACGCCGGCGTCGACGCCGCCGCCGGCCGGTACGTCGCGAAGATGGACGACGACAACGTGTATGCCGCCCACTACCTCAGCGACCTCGTCCGGGCCTTCGACTACACCCAGGCGAGCGTCGTCGGGAAGTGGGCGCACTATGCCCACCTGACCGCCACGGGCGCCACTTTGCTGCGGTTCCCTGACTCCGAGCACCGGTACGTCGACCTGGTCCAGGGCGGCACGCTCCTGCTCGAGCGCGAGCTGGCGACGCGGCTCCGGTTCGAGGACCTCCCGCGCCGGGTCGACACGACCTTCCTCGAGAAGGTCCGCGCCGAGGGCGCCAAGGTCTACTCCACCGACCGGTTCAACTTCGTGTCCGTGCGCGCGGCGACGCCCGACGGGCACACCTGGCCGATCTCCGACGTGGAGCTGCTGTCCCGCAAGGGCCGCCTCGTCTTCCACGGCGACCCGACCGAGCACGTCACCATCTGAAAGGCCCACACCCTTGAGTGCACCCGACCCGACCCCACGCGACACCGCGCGGCGCCTCGTCGCGTCCTACTGCTTCCCGCCCTACAGCGACACGGCCGCCATCGTCGCGGCGAAGCGGGTCTTCGACCGTGGCGAGCCCGTCGACGTGATCTGCAACGCGATGGACTCCATCCGGCACCAGGACCCGAGCCTCGTCCAGCTCTGCGGCGGGCTCGTCCGCCGGTTCGCCGCCGTCCCCTCGCGGACGGCCTTCAGCTCGTGGGGTGCGATCGTCGACTACGAGCGCCTCGGTCTCGAGACCTACCTGCGGTGGGAGTCGATGCAGGGCGAGTACGAGTCGGTGTACAGCCGGGCCCAGTTCGCCGCCTCCCACTTCCTCGCTGCGCAGATCAAGCTGGCCCGGCCGGGTGTCGTCTGGGACGCGGAGTTCTCCGACCCGCTGTCGCACGATGTCGAGGGTCAGGTCCGCGAGTCGCTGGCGAACGACGACCGCACCATCGCCCGGCTTCGCACGGCCGTGGGCGGCGCGGGCTTCGCGCCGCCGTCGGGGCTCAACGCCTTCGAGTGGTGCGAGGTCATCGCGTTCGCCCTCGCCGACTCGGTGATGTTCACCAACGAGCGCCAGCGCGACTTCATGCTGGAGAACTGCCACGACGCGGAGCTGGCGGCCAGGGTCGAGAAGGTCGCGGTCGTCTCGCCGCACCCGACACCGTCGCCGCGATTCTACGGCGCTCGCCCGTCGGACCACCGGCTCGACCCGGCCCGCCGGCACATCGGCTACTTCGGCAACTTCTACGCCAACCGAGGCGTCACTGGTGTGCTCGACGCGCTGGCGCTGCTGACCAAGCCGGTGCGGTCCACGGTGATGCTCCACGTCTTCACCTCGAAGCCGGAGGAGCTGCAGGAGGTCGTCTCGGGCCGGGGCCTGGGCGACTGTGTCCGGGTGGGGCCGTTCGTCGGCTATCTCGACTTCCTCGCGCTGGCCAAGCGGATGGACTGCCTCCTGGTCAACGACGCGGTGAGCCCCCGCGGTGCGCGGAACCCGTACCTACCCTCGAAGTGGAGCGACTACCGCGGCAGCGGCACGCCGGTCTGGGGCGTCGTCGAGGAGGGCAGTGCACTCGACGACCAGGCGCTGGACCACCGGTCGCCGGTGGAGCACGTGAGTGCGGCGGTGCAGGTGCTGACGCGGATCAGCGCGAGCCCAGCACGATCGTCCTGAGGCGGTCTCCCGCGTCGGCGCCGCTGAACCTGGCGCGCGCCGACGCGACCGTCTTCTCGGTCAGCTCCGCCCACTCGCCGGCCTCGCTGATCGTGAGCACGCGCTCGGCCGCGGCCTGCGGTGTAGGGACGACCCACTCGGACGGGTAGAGGTCCTTGGCGCCGCCGATCGCCGCGTAGACCGGCCAGTCGCGCACGACCGGAACGGCCCCGCTCGCCGCCATCTCGACGAGGCCTGTGTGGAAGCCCTCGCGGCGGCTCGTGCTGAGTGCCCAGCCGACGTCGCGGAAGTGCTCGGGCAGGCGGGAGGTGTAGCCGACGTAGTCGACGGCGTCCCACAGCTCGTCCTGCGCGATGCGCTGGTGGAAGGCGCGCGCGGCCGCCTTCTCGACGGGGTTGCGGGTCGACAGGTCGAAGTCGGCGCCCATCAGCCGCAGGCGCCACTCGGGGTCGTGCCGTCGCAGCTCCGCGAGGACGTCGAGCGCCCAGAGCGGGTCCTTGACCTGCTGGGCCCACCCGACCATCCCGAGCGTCTTGGCTGCCGCGGGCGACTTCGGCAGGGCGTACGTGTCGACCTGGAGCGGCAGGGGCACGACATGCTGGCGCACGTGGTCGAGCCGGCCGCCCAGGGCAGCGGCGGCGGAGCGCCGCATGTGCTCGGCGGGGAAGATGGCGTCGCTGACCTTCTCCCACTCGGCGGTGTGCAGCCAGGCACTCAGCGTGTCGACCCCGTGGAGCCGCACGACGATCCGCGTGCCTTCCGGGACGACCTCGGTCACCCAGGTCAGCCCCTTGTCGGCCCAGTCGACGAAGATGACGTCGGCCGCGAGCGCGTCAGCGGTCGCGACGTCCACAGCAGGAGGGTGCCCGGTCGCGGCGAGCAGCCGCTCACGCACGGTCGCCGGGTCGACGCCGGTGTTGGTGAACCGCTTCTGCCGCTCCGACAGGTCGAGCACCTCGACGTCCGCCGCCACGGACAGCTCGTCGACGACCGGTTTGGCGAACTTCGGATATGCGCCGGGCAGCACCGTGACCCGCCGCCGGCCGTTCGGTGCCGTGGTGCGGGGAGTGCCAGGCGGTCGGGCCGGCGTGGTGCGCCCGAGGAGCCTGCCGACCTCGGTCTCGCGGAGCGGAGCGAGGAAGGTCTCCGGCTCGGAGACGATGGGGGAGCGGGGCTCGGCCGTGTGCAGCCGTCGGGTGAAGAGCAGGTCGATGGCGACTGTCGTGAGGAAGACCGCGCGGTCCAGGTCGTCCGCGAGCGCTGTGTCGGCGTCGCGCAGTGTGCTGCCGACGACACCGGGCACGTCGATGGTGCCGCGGTTGCCCTTGGTCAGGATCTCCTGGAGGGCTGCGAGAGCTGGCAGGCCGGTGCCCTCGACCTCTTTGTCGCTGAAGAGGTTTCGGCCGTTGTCGAGCACCTCGGCCGACGCCTCGAGCCGCCCTGCGCGGATGAGGCGGTAGCCGACCATGGCCCACAGGCCCGGCTCCACCTCGCCGCGCGTCCGGGCCGCGTCGTCGCACAGGACCCGCGACGCGAGCCGAGCAGCGTGGGCGTCCGCGAGCGATCCTCGGAGCTGGCTGCCGGCCGTGCGCATCGTGAGGAGCGCGAGCTCGTGGGCGTCGAGCGCGGTCGACACGGAGTCGCCGTCGCCGTATGCCCTGAGGAGAGTGCGTCCCTCACGGTCGAGGATGACCCGCGGGCCGGGCTCGGCGAGCAGCGCTGCCGCCTCCGTGTCGATGCGCGAGTATGCCGGACGGCCGAGCCCAGCGGGCACGACCGCGGGCAGCACCCGGCGACCGACGCGCATGGCCTCGCGCGAGGCGCGCAGGACGGCGCGGTGCCGCCGCGGCGAGTCTGCGCGGACGCGGGACTCGACCCACGGCACCGTCTCGGGCAGGAGCCCGACGCGGTGGACCTCGGGGAGCTTGCGCAGCATCTGCTTGAGTCGTCCGCGGTAGTGCAGCACTCTGACGCCAAAGCCGTTCCTGGCCAGGAAGGTGACCATCCTGGCGTGGTCGTTGATCGCTCGGGCGCTGCCCGCGACGACGACCAGCGAGCGCAGCCCCGGTGGGGGAGTGTGGAACAGCGCGAAACCCTCGGCCGCGCCGTCGAGCGGGCCAGGGCGCAGCGAGGTGACGCCCCTGACCCCAGCTGCGCGAAGGGCGCGCTCGACCTCGGGCCGGCGCTCGGGATGACGCTCGGCCCAGCGGCGCAGGTCGGCCAGCTCCGCCGCGACGAGAGCGTTCGTCAGGGTGCTGCGGTCTGCGGGGTCGGCCTGGGTGTCGGTGGTCAGCGCCGCGATCACCGCGATGCGGTCGACGACCTCGGTCTCGAAGTCGCTCTGCGTCGAGCCGGTCCGAGGCCGGCCTGCGTGCTCTTCGGCGGGAGGTGGGCTGCTGGCCGGCGAGGCGCCCTCCGCCGACTGGGGTGCTGCCGAACCGCCCGTGAGGTAGTCGGCGCCGCTGCGGCCGGGCTCGAGGTCGAACGTGACGAACTGGCGGTCGAACCTGCTGAACAGGTGGCCGCTGAGGACCGCGTCCTCGCCCGTGTGGAGGCGGCCGTCGAAGGGGATCTCGCGCAGCCGGTCGGTCGGGAACAGCTTGCCGCCGCGAGCCCGGGCGACACCCAGGGCCCGGTCCGGCGGCACGTGGTGCGCGTCCTCGGCGGGCGCGGGGGTGCCCACGACCCGGCCGGCGGGGACACGGTCGAGGCTCCGGGCGGCATACAGCTGCTCGAGGAAGGTCTCCGAGACGGTGTCGGCTCCGTCGACGAACGTGGTCCAGGCCCCGCGCGCGAGGCCGACGCCGACGTTGCGCGCCTCGGCGCGGGTGTCGGCTCGGCGGTCGACCAGCTCGACCTCATGCCCGGCCAGCGGACCCAGCGTGACTCGCTCGACCGCGCGGTGTGCCTCGTCACCGGGCCCGTGGAGAACGACCACGACCTCGAACTGGTCAGGCGGAAGTGACTGTCGGGCAAGGGATTCCATACACTGAGCGACACCCTCGCACGAGCCGAGAGCGGATACCACCACCGATAGGTCACGCACCCGGCGAAGGTAGTCCGGTTCGTTGAATAGGCTGGTCGGGCGCGGGGCAGCGCAGGTGAACGTCGGGTTAAGGACGGGTGAGCGTCATGCCGGAAGGGGACACCGTGTGGCGCACCGCGACGCGCCTGGACCAGGCGCTCGCGGGCAAGCCGATCGTCGAGTCCGACCTGCGTTGGCCGGAGATCTCGACCGCCGACCTGCGCGGACGCGCGACGCTCGAGGTGGTCAGCCGCGGGAAGCACATCCTGCACCGGATCGAAGGCGGTCTCACGCTCCACTCCCACCTGCGGATGGAAGGCCAGTGGCGTATCGAGGCGACCCCGACCCTGGCCGCCGGGTGGCTGCGCAACCCGCAGCTGCGGGCGCTCGTCGCGGCCCCCGACTGGACGGCACTCGGGCTGCGCCTCGGCATGCTCGATCTCGTCAGCACGTCCCGAGAGGACGAGCTCGTCGGTCACCTGGGCCCGGACCTGCTCGGTCCCGACTGGGACGCACCCACAGCGGTGACCAACCTGCTCGCCGACCCCGGGACCATCGGGGCGGCTCTGCTCGACCAGCGCAACCTCGCCGGTGTCGGCACGATCTGGTCCGACGAGACGCTGTTCGCCGAGCGCGTGAGCCCGTGGACCCCGGTCGCCGCACTGGACCGCGACACCGTGGAGCGGATCGTCGACCGGGTGCACCGGTTCCTCGTCCGTTCGAGGGACAGCGGTGTGCAGTCCACCACCGGCTCGACCCGGTCCGGGGAGTCGACCTACGTGCACGGGCGCTCCGGTCGCCCCTGCCGGCGCTGCGGGACCACCGTGCGGGCCGCCCCCATCGGGCTGCCTCCGCGCCAACGCATCCTCAACTACTGCCCGACCTGCCAGCCCGGCACCCAGCCGCCACTCTGAGTTCGCGCCGATGTCAGCGGACCGTTCTAGGCTGAGAGACCCGATGACCTGAGTGCAGTGAGGAGCAGTGTGATGGCATCCCGCCTCAACCCCTACATCAGCTTCAAGGACAACGCGCGCGACGCGATGGAGTTCTACCAGTCCGTCTTCGGCGGCGAGCTGAACGTCAGCACCTTCGGCGAGTTCGGGTCCGACGGGCCCGAGGCCAGCGGTGTCATGCACGCCCAGCTCGAGTCGCCGAGCGGTTACACGATCATGGCCTCGGACACCGCGCCCGGCATGACCTACGAGCCCGGCAGCAGCATCACCGTCAGCCTGAGTGGCGACGACGGCGACGAGCTGCGGGGGTACTGGGACAAGCTGTCCGACGGCGGCACGGTCTCCATGCCGCTCGAGAAGCAGATGTGGGGCGACGAGTTCGGCATGGTGACGGACAAGTTCGGCGTCGGCTGGATGGTCAACATCGCCGGCACGCCGGGCGACGCCGCGCCGGGCGACGCCGCGCCGGCCACCTGAGCCCGGCCGGCAGCAGCCTGGGCGGGCGAGTTCCCGCCCGGCTGGGCCCTGCCCAGCAGGACCCGGCCCGACCTCCGGGGCCCTGGGCCGTGACCCTGCGTGACCCCTTGGTCCTGGCCCCTCTGATTCTGCTCCGGAATCCGGAGCAGAATCAGAGGGCGATGGCGTGGGCTGGTGGCCCCGGCCCGAGACCGGCCGGAGACCGACCCACGTCGCCGGGTGGGCCGGAGTCGCCGGGTGGGCCCGAGTCGCCGGGGTCGCCGGGCAGCCGGTCGGCTACCTCGAGCGGGCCAGCTGCCGGGTGAGCTCGTCCGCGTCGATGAAGCTCGTGTGCGTGCCGGCCGTGCCGCACGCCCACGATCCCGCGACCGCGCCCGCCTTCGCCGCGGCGCGTGCGTCGCCGCCGCGGAGCCAGGTGTGCAGGAACGCGGCGACGTAGCTGTCGCCCGCGCCATTGGTGTCGACGACCGGGCGTCCCTCGATCTGGACTGCCGGCACGTTGAACGCGCCGCCCTCCCGAACGTGGACCCGCGAGCCCGCAGCGCCGTCCATGACGACGACGAGGCGCGCCCGTCCGCGGTCGAGTACGTCGGCGACGACGTCCTCCTCCACCCCGTCGAGCCGGGAGCCGGACACGAAGACGACGTCAGCGGCATACGCGAACGGGCGGTGGTGCGGGTTGTGACCGTCCCAGTCGTGCAGGTCGGTGGAGGTCGTCGCCCCGGCTGCCGTCGCGTCCTCGAGGGCGCGCACTGTCCACGGCATGATCGACGCGTGGACGTGGCGGGCCTCCGCGAGGGGCTCTCGCCACAGGGCGGCGTCGGGCACAAGGTCGTAGGGGTGGCGGGGGTCGTAGAACGACATGCGCCGACCAAGGTCGTCGACGAGGTTCACCGCGCGGCGGGTGCCGCTCTCGTGCACGACGTGGTCGAAGGCGAGACCCTCGGCGGTGAAGCGGTCCAGCACGAGGCGGCCCTCGTGGTCGTCGCCGATGACGTCGACGAACCGCGTCTCGAGGCCCAGCCGGTGGCAGCCGAGCGCGACCCCGCTGCCGGTATGCCCGACGTGCATGTCGATCGGCGGCACGACGTGCGAGTCGGCGAACGGCACGGGCAGCTCCGGCACCCGGACGATGGTGTCGACTCCCGCTCCGCCGACGACGAGGACGTCTGTGGTCATGCGCCCATCATGGCCGCCGCCCCACCCCACCCGGTCGAGTGGGGTGGTCGAGTGGGTGGTCGAGTGGGTGGTCGGTTGGTCACCGACCCATCGGCCAAGGGCTGTCGATCAGGGCACCTCGGGGGCCCGGCTCACCGGGATCCGCCGGGCGTCGGGTGCGCTGAGCCGCTCCTCGTTCGCCTCGGAGTCGGCGAGCTCCTTCTGCGAGTCGAGCTCGGCCTGGACGCGGGCGAGGTATGCCGCGACCTCCGTATCGACCCGCTCGTCGTCCCAGCCGAGCACCGGAGCGACGATCTCGGCGGCGGCCCGGGCGCTGTCCACGCCCCGGCTCGGGGTCTCGATCGAGATCCGGGTGCGCCGGGCCAGGATGTCGTCGAGATGGAGGGCCGCCTCGTGGTCGGCGGCATACCGGATCTCGACCTTGAGGTACTCCTCGGCGCCGGGCACCGGCTCGTAGAGGCTGCGGTCTCCCTCGGCGAGCGCGAACAGCTCGGGCACGAGCGAGCCGTACCGGTCCAGCAGGTGCCGGATCCGCCACACGGGGAGGTCCTGGTGGCGGGCCAGCCGGTCGATCTGGTTGACGAGTGCGACATAGCCCTCGGCGCCGGAGAGTGGGATGAGGTCGGTGACGCTGCCGGGTACGTCCCCGCCGATGTCCTCCCGTGCGGCGTCGACGGCGTCGACGGCCATGACACGGTAGGTCGTGTACTTCCCGCCCGCGATCGAGATCAGCCCTGGCTGGGGCCGGGCGACCGCATGCTCGCGGGACAGCTCGCTGGTGTCCTCGCTCTCGCCGGACAGCAGCGGGCGCAGGCCGGCATACACCCCCTGGATGTCCGCGTGGGTGAGTGGCTCCCTGAGCACGGCGTTGAGGTGCTCGAGCAGGTAGTCGATGTCGGCGCGGGTCGCGGCCGGGTGCGCTCGGTCGAGGTCCCACTCGGTGTCGGTCGTGCCGATGATCCAGTGCGTGCCCCACGGGATGACGAACAGCACGGACTTCTCCGTGCGCAGGATCAGGCCGGTCTCGGAGCTGATGCGGTCCCGCGCGACGACGATGTGCACGCCCTTCGAGGCGCGCACGTGGAACCGGCCGTGCCCACCCGCCATGGTCTGGATGTCGTCGGTCCACACGCCGGTGCAGTTGATGACGGCCGACGCCCTGACCTCGACCCGCTCGCCCGTCTCGACGTCCTCGACCAGCGCGCCCACCACCCGCTCGCCCGCTCGGAGCAGGTCCACGACCCGAGCCGACGACACGACGGTCGCCCCGTATGCCGCCGCCGTGCGGACCGTGGTCAGGGTGTGCCGTGCGTCGTCCGCCTGGGCGTCGTAGTAGAGCAGCCCCCCGGTCAGCGAGTCCCGCTTGAGCGCCGGGCACCGTTTGAGCGCGCCGGTGCGGGTGAGCTGCTTGTGGCGCGGCGTCGAGCGCGTGCCGCCCATGGAGTCGTAGAGGGTGAGCCCGGCGGTGACGTAGGGCCGCTCCCAGCCGCGACTCGTCAGCGGGTAGAGGAACGGGACCGGGCGGACCAGGTGTGGGGCGATCCGGGTCAGCATCAGCTCACGCTCGCGCAGGGCCTCGCGGACGAGGTCGAAGTTCATCCGCTCGAGGTAGCGCAGACCGCCGTGGAAGAGCTTCGAGGAGCGCGACGACGTGCCTGACGCGAAGTCGCGCTGCTCGACGAGCGCCGTCGACAGGCCGCGCGTCGCCGCGTCCAGCGCGACACCACCGCCGGTGATGCCACCCCCGACCACGAGCACGTCGAACTGCTTGGTGGCCAGGCGTTTCCAGGCCTTGACGCGGTAGTGCGGGTCGAGCTGCACTGGGCTCGTCATCGACTCCCCTTCGCTCGGTGCCGAGACCGCCACTCTAACGAGGGGGCTTGTCCGGGGTGGGCAGCGCTACGGTCTGGACATGCCGACCGAGCAACGCAGCCATGTCGTCGCGATCGACCAGGGCACGACGAGCAGCCGGGCCATGGTCTTCGACCGGTCCGGCCGGGTCGTGGCCGTCGACCAGCTCGAGCATCGCCAGATCTTCCCTCGCGCGGGCTGGGTCGAGCACGACCCGATGGAGATCTGGGAGAACACCCGCGCCGTCGTGGGTGGCGCGCTCGGCAAGGCGAACCTCAACGCGACCCATGTCGCCGCAGTCGGCATCACCAACCAGCGGGAGACGACGGTGGTGTGGGACCGTGCAACGGGCCTGCCGGCATACAACGCCGTCGTCTGGCAGGACACCCGCACGCAGTCGATCTGCGAGCAGCTGGCGGGCGACGCCGGGCCCGAGCGGTTCAAGCACGTCACCGGGCTGCCGCTCGCGACCTACTTCGCCGGGCCGAAGATCCGCTGGATCCTCGACAACGTCGATGGGGCACGAGAGCGGGCCGAAGCCGGGGACCTGCTCTTCGGCACCATCGACACGTGGCTGCTGTGGAACCTCACTGGTGGCGCGACGGACGGCGGCATCCACGTCACGGACGTCACGAACGCGTCCCGCACGCTGCTCATGGACCTGCGCACCCTCACCTGGGACGAGTCGATCGCCGGTGCGATGGGCGTGCCGGTGTCGATGCTGCCGCAGATCCGCTCGTCCTCCGAGGTGTACGGCACGTGCAAGCCCGGCATCCTCATCGACGTGCCGGTGGCCGGAATCCTCGGTGACCAGCAGGCGGCGACCTTCGGCCAGGCGTGCCTCGACGTGGGCACCGCGAAGAACACCTACGGCACCGGCAACTTCATGCTGCTCAACACCGGGCCCGAGATCGTCGAGTCCCGCAACGGCCTGCTGACGACGGTCTGTTACCGCCTCGGCGACGCGGATCCGGTCTACGCGCTCGAGGGCTCGATCGCGGTGACCGGCTCGCTCGTGCAGTGGCTGCGCGACAACCTGGGCCTCATCAAGGACGCCGCCGAGGTCGAGGAGCTCGCCGCGACGGTCGACGACAACGGCGGCGCCTACTTCGTCCCGGCGTTCTCGGGTCTTTTCGCGCCGCATTGGCGACCCGACGCGCGGGGCGCGCTCGTCGGCCTCACTCGCTATGTCAACAAGGGACACATCGCGCGGGCAGCGTTGGAGGCCACGGCATTCCAGACCCGCGAGGTGCTCGACGCGATGAACGCCGACTCCGGTGTGCCGCTCACCGAGCTCAAGGTCGACGGCGGCATGGTCGTCAACGAAGGGCTGATGCAGTTCCAGGCCGACCTGCTCGGTGTCGACGTCGTGCGCCCCAAGGTCGCCGAGACGACAGCCCTCGGGGCCGCGTATGCGGCTGGGCTGGCTGTGGGGTACTGGCCCAGCACCGATGACATCCGGGCGAACTGGGGCGAGGACCGGCGCTGGAGCCCGCAGATGGACGTCACGGAGCGGGAGCGTCTCTACCGGCAGTGGAAGAAGGCCGTCGAGCGGACCCTGGACTGGGTGGACGACGACACGGCCTGACTGAAGCCGCGCTGCCGCGGCCGACCACGCGGCCGACCACGCGGTCGAGTGAGCGCCCGGTCCCAGGCGTGACGCCGCGGCGCGGTGCCTCAGCGATCGGCTTCGATCTGGCGAAGCACCTTGCGTAGCAAGGAGTTCAGCTGGGCAAGCTCGCGCTGCGTGAGCGGCTCGAAGGTGCGGTTCTCGGCCGCGATGCCGTCGGCCAAGGCGTGCTCCCAGAGCATCCTTCCCGACGACGTGGGTCGGATCAGGATGCGTCGCCGGTCCATCGGGTCGACGTCCCGGGTCACGTGGCCGCGGTCGACGAGCCGGTCGATCCGGGAGGTCATGGCCGCGCGGGTCACGTGGCAGTCGTCGGCGAGCTGGGCCGGCGTCGCCTCCTCGGGGTAGTGGTTGACGAACAAGGCGTGCAGCGTCTTGTAGTCCTCGAGGGTGTCGTCGGTGTTGGCGAAGCGTGCGTGAGTGCCGCGGTCGAGGTGCTTGATGAGCGCCTGCATCCGCGTGGTCGCGCCCTCGACCTCGGGGTTGATGCCCGACAGGCCGGCCCACCGGGCGACATGCCGGTCGACCGAGTCCTGTCCCTCGTCCGCCATGGCGTCAGTGTCGCAGATACCGTCGCACATGACACAGAAGTCTAACTGTTCATTGACAGATAGTTAGATAACTAACTAACGTCACGACCATGACGGACGCGAAGAGCGACACGAGCAGCGACACGAGCAGCGAGACGGTCAGCGACACGAAGCGCGGGACCGCGCCCCACCTCACCGCGCGGCGGCTCCTCGGCGTGCGCGACTTCAGGCTCCTGGTCACGGGGCAGGGCCTGTCCTGGGTGGGCGACGCCTTCAACCCGATCGCGCTCTCCGTGGCGGTCGTCCTGTCGGGCGGGGGAGCGGGTGAGCTCGGCGTGATCCTGGCCGCCGGCGTCGTCGCACGCCTCGCGTGCTCGCTGCTCGGCGGCGTCTGGGCCGACCGGGTCACACCGCACCGCATCATGGTCCTTGCCGACGTCGTGCGAGCGCTGTCGGTCGGTGCCACCGCCGCGGCCTTCGCAGTGGGGCACCCGCCCGTTGCGCTCCTCGCCGTCCTCGCCGCGGTGACATCCGGGGCCGGCGCGTTCTTCTACCCGGCGTTCGTCGGGCTGCGGCCGCTCATCGTGCCGAGCGGCGGCCTCCAGACCTCCAACGCCGTGATCAGCTTCCTCCAGTCGGCGGCACAGGTCGCAGGCCCGGTCCTCGCCGGCTTCGTCGTCGCACAGTTCGGTCCGGTGCCGGGCTTCGCCGTCAACGCACTGACCTTCGTGTGGTCCGCCGTCTGCGTGGCCCGGATCAGCGCCCGCGCCGACCATGCTGCCGAGCGCCGCTCCATGCTCACGGAGATCGGCGAGGGGCTCGGGGAGATCCGCAGCCGCGACTGGCTCTGGACCAGCCTCCTGTCGGCTGCGATGTTCCACGTCGCCGGCGGCGTCTTCATCGTCCTGGCCGAGGTGACTGCAGTGCGCGACCTCGGGGGCGCGCACGCCCTCGGCCTCATCACTGCGGCACTCGGCATCGGCGGCATCATCGGCGGTCTCGTCGGGATCCGCGTGCAGCCACGTCGCATGCTGCTGGCCGCCTTCGTCTCCCTCGGACTGTTCCCCGCGCTGCCGCTCGCGTTCGGAGTCTCCTCGTCGCTCGCGCCGATCATGGCGCTGGCCGTCATAGCCCAGGCCGGCCTGCTGTTCTTCGACGTCGGCTGGCAGACCGCCCTTCAGCAGGGTGTGCCGCACGACCGTCTGGCGAGGGTGGCGTCGTGGGACATCCTCATCTCGTTCGTGGCGCTCCCGATCGGCAACATCCTGGCCGGGCCCCTCAGTGCGCGCCTCGACACCACCCCGCTCATGCTGGCCATCGCCGCGTGGATGCTCCTCGCGGGCTGCTGGCCCCTGCTCATCCGCAGTGTCCGAGCCTTCACTCGTGGCGGCGGCGCTCCCTCCGCCGCGACGAGTGAAGGTGAGGCTCAGCCGAGTGCCGCGATGGCCGCGTCGTAGTCGGGCTCCTGGTCGATGCTCGGCACCACCTGGGCGTGCAGCACGGTTCCGTCGGTGTCGAGCACGACGACCGAGCGCGCAAGCAGGCCGCGAAAAGCCCCGTCCACCAAGGTCATTCCGTAGTCGTGCCCAAACGTCGACCGGAAGCCGGAACCGACGGTGACGTTCTCGATGCCCTCGGCCCCGCAGAACCGGCGCATCGCGAACGGCAGGTCGTGCGACACGCAGACGACGGTCGCGTCGGAGAGGCCGGCGGCCCGCTGGTTGAACGTGCGCACACTGAGGCCGCACACGCGGGTGTCGATGCTGGGGAAGATGTTGAGCACCAGGCGGACCCCCTCAGGACGGTCGAAGTCGAGCAGGTCTGTGCCGGTCAGGGTGAAACCTGGGGCGGGAGCGTCGACGGCGGGCAGGTCGCCCACCGTGTGGACTGGGGAGCCGCCGAGCAGAGTCGTAGCCATAGCCCGTTTCTAGCACCGACGCAGGCGAGGCAGCGCCAGCGGTCGAGGCTGGCTTTCCAGACTCACCGCCGTCGGTGGGCGCCCGCGCCGTACTGTCGCAGCCATGCCGGGTGACGGGGCCACATGTCTGACGAGCCACTGCTTCTGCGAGCTCGTGCGCCCGGACGGCATCGCGCAGCCGGCGAACGCCTGGTCGTCGCTCGGCTTCGTCGTCGCAGGCATCGCCGCCGTCCTCGCTCTCCGCCCGCCTGCCCGCCGCGAGCGCACGCTCGTCGTCCTGCTCGGCAGCTCGCTCGTCGCCGTGGGCGTGGGCAGCTTCCTGTTCCACGCGACGCTGACGCTGTGGGGGCAGTTCCTCGACGTGCTGCCGATGTATGCCGTCGGGTGCGTCCTGCTCGCCGGTGCGGTCGTGCGCCTGGGCTGGGTCGCCCCTCGTACCGCGGAAGTGGGGGGAGTGGCGCTGCTGGTGCTGCTCGGGGTCGCGCTCTGGGTCTTGCCCGAGTCGCGCAGGGTCCTGTTCGCGGCCGTGCTCCTGCCGGGCATCGTGCTCGAGCTCGTCCGGGCGCGCACGTCACCGACGTCGGCGCGCTGGCTCTACGTCGGGCTGGGACTGCTCGTGACGGCATACCTCGTCTGGGTCCTCGACCAGACGGGTGTCTGGTGCGACCCGCCCGGCTGGCTTCAGGGCCACGCCCTGTGGCACCTGCTCGGCGCGGGTGCGGGTTGGTGCCTCGCCAAGCACTACGAGGGGTCCGCCGAGAGACCGGAGCGACCGCGTAGGTTGGGGCCATGACGGAGTCTCGGGAGTCGACGGGTGCCGGGCTGCGCTTCGTCATCAACCTGGTCGGCGTGGTCGGGCTCGTGTTCGGCGTGCTGCCGATCCTGCACTATCTGCTGGACCTGTCGATCTTCGACTTCGCCGTCGCGCCGTACGACTGGCTGCAGCTCGACGGGGCCGCCCGCTATCTGCCGCCTGTCATCGTCCTCGTCGTCTGCATCGTCGTGGCCTACTTGCTCGAGAAGCGCCTCGAGAAGCGTCTCGAGTAGCCCCGGGGCGCTCAGCACCGAGACTGGGATCCAGGCGCAGACGCAGCGTGGTTCCGTCGCCGAAACGCCTCACGCTGACGTGCCTGCGCGGCGTTACCGTGTCGACTCATGGATCCCAAGGAACGCGTTCGGCGAGTCATGGACTCGATGTCACATGGCAGGGTCGGGCCACTCTTCGACGCCATGGCCGATGACGTCACGTGGCGCTGTATGGGGGTCAGGTGACCTAGATGCCACAAACAGTTGACGAGATCCTTGCCCATGCCGACGAGCTCGCCTCGCGGTTTGAGCAGTACGAGCCCAACGACTCCGACGAGGTGGACGCCGCCGCCGTGTCGGCACTGCGGGCTGCCGTCCAAGAGCGGTCGGCCGCCGAGCGCCACATCGTGGAGGCGGTCCGGCAGGCGCGTGGCGCAGGTCTCTCCTGGGCCGCGATAGGGCGAATGGTGGGCACGAGCGGTGAGGCGGCGCGTCAGCGCTATGCCAAGAAGGCCGCCTGACTTCGTTGACCGTGCCATCGGCCCGCGATTCGCGTCTCGGACGCTGAGTCCCCGCCGGCGTGTACGCCAGGAAGCCCGCGTGCACCGGGTGGTGGTGTGAGGAGTCCTGGCCGGCCGTGATGTGATGTGGCCATGCCGGTCCGGGCCCCGTTCCTCACCGCGCTCGTCCTCGGGGCGGGCCTGGCGATGACCTCCGCCCCGACGGCGGCGGCGATCGCTTCACCATCGGCGACATCGGCCGTGGCTGCGCGGGCCGTGCCGGCCCTCGCCTCGGACCCGTCTGCACCGGTCGTCACGCAGACCGAGCTCGTCCCGGTGGGTGCCGAACCGGACGGCACCCCGGTCAAGCTCGACGTCAGCATCTGGCCCCAGCCGACCGGCCGGCACCCGGTGGTGCTGCTCGCGCACGGATTCGGCGGGAGCAAGGACTCGGTCGCCGGCCAGGCCGCCCAGCTGCACGACCGCGGCTACGTCGTGGTGGCCTGGAGCGCCCGCGGGCACGGAAAGTCGGGCGGGCGCATCCACCTCGACGACCCGGCATACGAGGTGGCCGACGCCCAGGTCATGATCGACCTCGCCGCGAAGCGTCCCGACGTCGAGCTCGACGCCCCAGGCGACCCCCGCCTCGGGGTGATGGGCGGGTCGTACGGCGGTGCCCTCAGCCTCATGCTCGCCGGAGCCGACCCGCGCGTGGATGGCGTCGTCGCGGCGGTGACCTGGAACGACCTCGCGACCGCGTTCTTCCCGCAGTCGGCGCTCGCCTCCGAGCCCCGGACTGCCGCCGAGCGGCCCGCGGTGGCGCAGCCTGGGCCGTTCAAGCAGGTCTGGGCGACGAACTTCTTCCTCGGTGCCGGCGGCTCCAACGGCTCGGGTGCACAGCCCTCGTCGTGCGGCCGCTTCGACCCGACGGTGTGCCGCCTGTTCCTGCAGACGTCGGAGACGGGCACGCCCAGCGCCGAGCTCCTCGCACTCCTCGAGGCACACAGCCCGGCGCCGACCCTCGATCGCGTCAAGGCCCCGACCCTGCTCGTCCAAGGCATTGCCGACTCGCTGTTCGGGCTCGACCAGTCGGACGCGACAGCCACCGCGCTCGATGCCTCCGGGGCGCCCTGGGCGATGCGGTGGAGCGACGGCGGCCACGACGCGCCCTCCACCCACGAGGCCGAGGAGACCGATGCGTCCTACGCCTGGCTCGACCACTATGTCCGCGACAAGGCGCCGCACGACTCCGCGCTGCCCACCGCGAAGTTCACCTACCCGCTGGCCTCCACGCGCCGCGGCCAGCCGGGCACGCTGTGGACGGCGGCGGCATACCCGGGTCTCGGCGGCAGCGCCGACCCGCGCAGCACCCTCCCGCTGACGGTCACCAAGGGCGCGATGGTGCACCCGCCCGGCGGCCAGCCCGCCTCGATGGTCGCGGTGCCCGGCCTCGCGGCCCTGGGCCTGGCCCTCTCGACGTACCAGATCGCCGCGCTCCCGGGGCAGTCGGTCGCCCTCGGCACGGCGCCGGTCGCCACTGCCGTCACCGTCGTCGGCTCGCCGACCCTGCGCCTGACGGTCACCTCCGACACCCCGACCGTCACCCTCTTCGCCTCGCTGTGGCGCGTCGGCACCGGGCCCGCGACCCTCCCGCACGCCCTCGTCGCGCCCTTACGGGTCACCGTCGAGCCCGGGCGGCCGACCCCCGTGCTCGTCTCGCTGCCGGCGGCGACCTACTCGATGCCGAGCGGCAGCCAGTGGCGAGTCCTGCTCACGACGACCGAGTCGACGTTCGCCAACGACCGCACGGCCGGCCGGGTCCTCGTTCAGGCCGACGGCGGCCTGGTCCTGCCCGTCACGGCCGGCCTGGCCGCCGGGGGAGCCTCGTCGGGACCGGACACCGAGACGGTGGTGGCAGCCTCCGTGCTGGCAGGCCTGCTCGTCCTGGCGCTCGCCGGGTGGCTCGTGCGCCGGCGCAGGCGACAGCACATCGCCTCCCGGCCCGACCTCGCCGACGTGCCGCTGGTCGTCGAGGGCCTGGTCAAGACCTACTCCGACGGCCACCGCGCCGTCGACGACGTGTCGTGGCGAGCCGAGAAGGGCCAGGTCGTCGGCCTGCTCGGCCCCAACGGCGCCGGCAAGACGACGACGATGCGCATGATCATGGGACTCATCTCGGCCGACTCGGGCACGGTGCACGTGATGGGCGAGCCGGTCACTGCCGGGGCCCCGGTGCTGGCCCGCGTCGGCGCTCTCATCGAGGGACCTGGGTTCCTGCCCCACCTCACCGGCCGGCAGAACCTTGCGGCCTACTGGACCGCAACCGGGCGGCGCCCCGAGGACGCCCACGTCGACGAGGCCCTCGACGTCGCGGCGCTCGGCGATGCCGTCGACCGGCCGGTCAAGTCGTACAGCCACGGCATGAAGCAGCGGCTGGGGATCGCGCAGGCCATGCTCGGACTTCCCGAGCTGCTCATCCTCGACGAGCCGACCAACGGTCTCGACCCACCCCAGATCGCCGCGATGCGGCCGATCCTGCGGCGGTATGCCGACACCGGCCGGACCGTCGTCGTGTCCAGCCACCTGCTCGCCGAGGTCGAGATGACCTGCACCCACGTCGTCGTCATGCACGCGGGGCGAGTCATCACCCAAGGGCTCGTGGCCGACCTCGTCGACAGCGACGACACCACCTTGCTCGATGTCGAGGAGGGCGTGGCACCCGCGCGACTCACGGAGCTGGCCGCCGCGCTGCAGTCCACGCCCGGGGTCACCGAGGTGCGCGTCGACACGCCCACGCGGCTCGTCGTCGTCGCGGAGCTCGGTCGTGCGGCGGTGGTCGAGGCCGCCGTCGAGGCGGGGCTGCCCGTCGTCGGGGTGAGCAGCCGGCGTCACCTCGAGGAGGTCTTCCTCGGTGTCATCTCCACCGCGTCGTCCAGTGGCAACGGCAGCAGGCCGGCCGAGTCCGGCGCCTCCCTGATCGACCGACTGAGGCAGGTGCGCGCCCGATGAGCGAGCTTGCACGAGAAGGCAACCCGACGGCATACGGGGACACGGCGCTTGCTCCGCGCGACGGCGACATCGCGATGGTCCGGGAGCCACTGTCGTGGCGGGCAGAGCTCGGGCGTCAGTGGGGACGCCGGCGCACGAAGGTCGCCTTCGCGCTCGTGCTCGCCCTGCCGCTCATCCTCGTCGGGGCCTTCGCGTTCGGTGACCCCCCGCGACCGGGTGCGACGCCGCGGTTCATCGACCTCGCGCAGGACGGCTCCGCGAACTTCACGCTCTTCACCCTGTTCGCGTCCTCCGAGCTGCTCCTCGTCCTGGTGGCTGCACTGTTCTGCGGCGACTCGGTGCCGGCCGAGGCGTCCTGGTCCTCGCTGCGCTACCTGCTCGTCGCTCCGGTCCAGCGGACCCGCCTGCTCACCAGCAAGCTCGTCATCGGGCTGACCTCCACTGCCGCCGCCACGGTCCTGCTCATCGGCTGGGCGATGCTCGTCGGTGGCCTGGCCTACGGATGGGCGCCACTGACCAGCCCCACGGGCGAGAGCCTCGCGTGGGCTCAGCTGCTGCCGCGGCTCGGGGTGGCGGTGCTCTACGTGTTCGTCACGCTCCTGCCGACCGCCGCGATCGCGTTCTGGATCGGCGTGCGCTCGGACGCACCCCTTGCGGCGGTCGGCGGTGCGGTGCTCGCCGCGATCCTCTTCAACATCCTCGACCAGATCGACGCGCTCGACCCGTGGCGGAACGCCTTCCCGGGCCACTACTCACGCGCCTGGCAGGACCTCATCGCGCTGGAACCGCAGTGGAACGCCGTCATCCACGGCACACTGTGGTCACTCGTTTGGGCGGTGGCCTTCACGATGCTCGGCTACCGCCGGTTCAGGCGCGCCGACATCCTGAGCTGAGGGGAGGGCGCGGTGACGGAAGTCGTCGTGCTGTTGCACGGGCTCGGTGGCACTCACGGGATCTGGGACCGGCTCGCCCGGCTGGTCCACGGTCCCGTCCACGTGCCGGACCTGCCCGGCCACGGCACCGCGCCGTGGCTCGATTCGTACACCTTCGCGACCATGGCGGAGCAGATTGCCGCGGGGTTGCCCGAGGCCTCGTCGTATGCCGTCATCGGCCACTCGCTCGGCGGCGTCGTCGCGCTGGAGCTGGCACGACAGGTGCGGGCGGTGCGACGGGTCGTGGGTCTCGGGATCAAGGTCGAGTGGACGGACGAGGAGCTGGCCCGCGGGCGCGAGCTGGCGGGACGCCCGATCGCGTGGTTCGAGACCGAGGCCGAGGCCGTCGCCCGGCACCGCAAGATCTCGGGCGTCGGTGACCTGGTGGACGACCGGGTCGCACACGAAGGGGTGCTCGAGGCCGGTGGTGTCTGGCGACTCGCCTTGGACGCCAGGGCGTTCGGCGTCGGCCGACCCGACATGGCGGGACTGCTGGACCACTCGTCGGCCGTCGTGACCCTTGCGCGTGGCGAGCACGACCCGATGGTGAGCGATGCGCAGCTGGCCGCGCTGGTGCCCGATCCGGTCACGCTGCCCGGGCTCGGGCACAACGCGCACCTGGAGGATCCGGCGGCCGTGCGCGCCCTGCTCTGACTGCGAGCGCACGTCCTGGGCTCAGAGCTTCGAGGCCTCCGGGATGACCCGCTCGCCCATGAGCTCCAGCCAGTCGGTGCGGGACCCATCGAGCGCCCGCATGTGCGTGTGCGTGACGCCGAAGCCGGCGAGCTCGCGGAGGTGCTCGAGCACGTCGTCGACCTTCTCGCCGTTGGGTCCCGGGTCGATCGGCGACATCACGGTCTTCTCGATCGCGTCGTAGTCGGTGCCGAGCCGGTCGCAGTGCTCGCGCAGGATCTCGAGCTTGCGCGGCAGCTCGGGGCTGTCGAACAGGTTGCAGGCCTGGGCGTACTGCGCGACCATGCGCAGCGTCTTCTTCTCGCCTCCGCCTCCGATGAGGATGGGCGGGTGCGGGCGCTGCACGGACTGGGGCGAGTTCAGGGTTCTGCCCAGCTGGTAGTGCTTGCCCTCGTAGGGCTCCTCGCTGTCAGACCACATCTGCAGGCAGATCTGCAGGGTCTCCTCGAGCCGCTCGAAGCGCTCGGCAGTGGGTGGGAACGGCAGCCCGAGGCCCGCGCACTCCTCCTCGTTCCAGGCGGCCCCGATGCCGAGCCAGGCGCGGCCCTTCGAGAGGACATCGAGGGTCGTCACCTCCTTGGCGAGCAGACCCGGCTCGCGGTAGACGGCGGCCGTGACCCACGTCAGCAGCTCGATCCGCTCGGTGACCGCCGCGAGGAAGCCGAGCGCGGTGTAGGCCTCGAGCATCTCGTGCTCCTTCGGCCCGACCGGCCCGATCTGCCAGACGTGGTCCATGACCGACAGCTTGGTGTAGCCGACGTCTTCCGCGGTCCTGGCGGTGCGGGCGAGGTCGTCGACGAACGTGGCCGGCCCGCCGCTCCAGGTGAAGTTGGCAAGGTGGAGTCCAAGGTCCATGACTCGCACCTTACGTCGGCCTCGCACCCCGCAACACACCCGGAAACCGCTAAGTCCCGTGAGTTACAACCGTCGGGGTTTGCGATTACCGGGTGTGTTGCGGAGTCGTGGCGAGGTCAGGGGGTTGGGACGGCGGGCTGGGCGTTGTGGGTGGCGTGGTGCTCGGCGATGAGGCCGGCATAGAACCGCCCGGAGTCCTTCACGGTCCGCTCGAGCGTGTCGTAGTCGACCCGGACGATGCCGAACCGGCGGTCGTAGCCGTAGGCCCACTCGAAGTTGTCGAGCAGCGACCAGACGAGATAGCCCCGCACGTCCGCACCGGCCTCGAGCGCGTCGGCGACCGCCCCGAGGTGGCGCCGCACATAGTCGGTGCGTCCGTCGTCGCGCACCCCTCCGTCCGGGCTCACCGTGTCGGCGAACGCGGCGCCGTTCTCGGTGATGAGCAGCGGCAGCCCGGGGTAGCGCTGGGAGAGACCGGTGAGCAGCTCGGTCAGGCCAGCAGGGTCGATGTTCCACCCCATCGCCGTGTGCGGAGGCGCCGTGGCGGGGAACTCGATGTCGTCGGCGCCGACCCACGGGCTCGCGCCCTCGCCGTGCCCGTCGGCGGTGGCGCGCGGCTCCTGACCGGAGTAGTGCCGCACGAGACAGCTCGCGTAGTAGTTGACGCCCAGCGTCGTCATCGGGATCGCCGCCTGCTGCAGGTCCCCGTCCCGCACGAACCCGAAGTCGGTGACGGACGCGACGTCGCGCACCAGGTCGTCGGGGTAGCGGCCCTCGAGCATCGGCCCGAGGAAGGCACGGTTGGCGAGCGCGTCGACCGTGCGCACCGCATCGAGGTCGTGCGGGTCGTCGGGGTCGACGGGCCGCGGCACGTGGAAGTTGAGCGCTGCTCCGATGCCGGCCTGCTCGCCGACCACGGCACGGACCGCTCGGCCGCCGAGGCCGTGCGCGAGGTTGAGGTGGTGGACCGCTGCCATCGCCGCGGCGGCGTCGGTGCGACCGGGAGCGTGCACGCCCGCGGCATAACCGAGGTATGCCGTGCACCACGGCTCGTTGAGCGTCAGCCATAGCGGGATCCGGTCTCCGAGCCGCTTGGCGACGAGCCCGGCATAGTCGGCGAAACGGTATGCCGTGTCGCGCTCGGGCCACCCACCCGCGTCTTCGAGCGCCTGGGGCAGGTCCCAGTGGTAGAGCGTCGGCACGGGCTGGATTCCGTTGTCCAGCAAGGCATCCACGAGGCGGGAGTAGAAGTCGAGACCGGCCCGGTTGGCCGGTCCGCGACCCGTGGGCTGGATGCGCGGCCAGGATATTGAGAACCGGTACGCCTGCAGGCCGAGATCGGCCATGAGGCGCACGTCGTCGCGCCAGCGGTGGTAGTGGTCGACAGCCACGTCGCCGGTGTCCCCGCCGAGTGTGCGACCTGGCGTGTGGCTGAACGTGTCCCAGATAGAGGCGCCGCGTCCGTCGGCGTGCATGCCGCCCTCGATCTGGTATGCCGCCGTGGCCGCCCCCCAACGGAAACCCGCGGGAAAGCGCGCGGCGAGGTTCTCGCGCGACGCGTCGCCGGTCATCGAGCTCCTCCGTCCACGTCGCCGGAGTCGTGTCCCAGCACCACGGTGACAACGTCACCCGACGCCTCGACGACAAGGCCGGACGCGGCATACGGCAGGTCATCGGCCGGGTCGACCCCGACGCCGCCCTCGACGGTGGCCGAGGTCGCTCCCGGCACGATGAGCCGCCACGGGACGCTTACCGACGGACCGGACGCGCGACGCACCGTGACGCGGTCACCGCTGCGCGCCACAGCGAAGACTGTGTCACCCACGCCCGCGAAGCCGGGAACCACTACCTCCCGGTCGCCGTCGGCGAGCTCGACGAGGGCCAGGGTGACGCCGTCAGCCCAGTCGTACTCAGGTGTGTCGGTGCGCGACCCCAATGGCAGCACCGTGTCCGGGCGCACGAGCAGCGGCAGCGAGTCGAAGTCGTGCTCCTCACGCACCCAGCGGGGTCCGGTCACCGTCGAGCCGTCGAGCAGCGATGTCCAACGGCCCTCCGGGACGTAGTAGTCGACCCTGCCGTCGGCGGCGAAAACCGGTGCCACGAGGAGGGACTCGCCGAGCAGGTACTGGCGGTCGAGGTGCGCAGCGGCCGGGTCGGCGGGAAACTCCAGCAGCATCGGACGCATGACACCCACGCCCTCGGAGGTCACCTCCCGCGCCACACGCGCGAGATACGGCATGAGCGCGAGCTTGAGCCGCGTGAACCTCCGGGTCACCTCGACCGCCTCGTCGTCGAACGCCCACGGCACGCGGTAGGAGTCGGACCCGTGCAGCCGGCTGTGGCTCGACAGCAGCCCGAAGGCCAGCCAGCGCTTGAAGACCGGGGAGTCGGGCGTGCCCTCGAAGCCGCCGATGTCGTGCGACCAGTAGCCGAAGCCCGAGTAGGCCAGCGAGAGCCCGCCACGAAGCGACTCGGCCATCGACGGGAAGGTCGAGTCGCAGTCGCCACCCCAGTGCACCGGAAACTGCTGGCCGCCGGCGGTCGCAGACCGCGCGAAGAGCACCGCCTCGCCCTCGCCGCGGCGCTTCTCGAGGAGGTCGAACACGGCGCGGTTGTAGAGGTGCGTGTAGTAGTTGTGCATCCGCTCGGGATCGGAGCCGTCGTGCCAGACGACGTCCGTCGGGATGCGCTCGCCGAAGTCGGTCTTGAAGCAGTCGACGCCGATGTCGAGCAGCCGCCCGAGGGCAGCGGTGTACCAGTCCACGGCGGCGGGGTTGGTGAAGTCGACAAGGCCCATGCCGGCCTGCCACTTGTCCCACTGCCAGACGCTGCCGTCGGCTCGCCGCACGAGATAGCCCTTCTCCATGCCCTCGGTGAACAGGGCCGATCGCTGGGCGATGTACGGGTTGATCCAGACACAGATCCGCAGGCCCTTGGCCTTCAACCGGCGCAGCATGCCCTCCGGGTCCGGGAACGTCGCCGGGTCCCAGACGAAGTCGCACCAGTGGAGCTCGCGCATCCAGAAGCAGTCGAAGTGGAACACTGACAGCGGCAGCCCGCGCTCGGCCATGCCGTCGACGAACGATGTCACCGTCGCCTCGTCGTAGCTCGTCGTGAACGACGTCGAGAGCCACAGCCCGAACGACCACGCCGGCACCTGGGGTGCGCGGCCGGTCAGGGCCGTGTACCTCGCGAGGATCTCCTTCGGCGTCGGGCCGTAGATGACGTAGTACTCGAGCTGCTCACCGGCGACCGAGAACTGGGTGGCGGACACCGCCTCCGAGCCGACCTCGAACGACACCTCCTCGGGGTGGCGCACGAAGACGCCGTAGCCCGCGTTGGTCAGGTAGAAGGGCACGTTCTTGTAGGCCTGCTCGCTGCTGGTTCCGCCGTCGGCGTTCCAGATGTCGACCGTCTGGCCGTTCTTGACCACCGGCCCGAACCGCTCGCCGAGCCCGTAGACGAGGTCGCCCACCCCGAGTGCGAGCTGCTCGGCTGCCCAGATGTCCCCACCCGGCCCGAGCGCCACCGTGGTCCCGCGCGGCATCGACCCGGTGAGGGTGCGTCCGTCGGCGACGAAGCTCACGGCATACCCGGGGCCCTTGGCGACGCGGACGCTGAGGCGCCCCGCCTGCAGGACCCCGGCCGTGTCGTCCACGCTCGCGGTGGCGCGGGCGCCGTCAGCACCCGTCAGCGCGAACTGCGGCAGCCGGGGGAGGCCGCCCTCGTGACGGGTCACGCGGACCCCGATGACGTCCGTCATCGGTGAGCTGAACCGCATCGTCAGGAGCGGGCGGTTGAGCGTGTCGCCGCGCGACCCGATGCGCGAGGTGGGGGCGTATGCCGTCAGGGTCGTCCCGTCGTCGCCGACCACGAGCTCGCGCACCTCGGCGGGGCGCAGCAGCGTGTAGCCCTCGCGCGACTGCCAGTAACCGTCAGTGAACTTCATGAGAAGACCGAGTTCCCTTTCCTGGGGTCACTTCTCGGCGCCGGCCATGACCCCGCGGGTCAGGGTGCGCTGGAAGATGAGGAAGAAGATGATGCAGGGGATGAGCGAGATGAGAGCACCCGCGTTGGTCGTCGGCGCATCCATGATGCGGTCGCCCTGAAGCGTCGCGAGGGCCACCGGAACGGTCTGGGTGCTGTTGGAGATGAGCATGACCAGCGGGATGAAGAACTCGTTCCAGGTCCAGATGAAGAAGAAGATGAGCAGCACCGACAGGGTCGGGCGTGCGATCGGGAAGACCACCCGCCACAGCGTCTGCCACCGGCTCGCCCCGTCCAGGGCCGCCGCCTCGAGCACCGACCGCGGGAACGTGCTGAGCACCGAGGAGAGCAGGTAGGTGCCGAAGGCGCTCTGGATGACGGTGAAGATGATGATGACCGACAGCTGCGTGTTGTAGAGGCCGACCTGCTTGGAGAAGAAGTAGAGCGGGTAGACCAGCGCCTCCTGCGGCAGCATGTTGGCGAGCAGGAACACTCCGACGATCCAGACCCGCCCGCGGACCCGGCCGATGCCCAGCGCGAACGCGTTGAAGAGCGAGATGAGGGTGGCTGCCACCGCGACGGTGCCGGAGATCAGGATCGAGTTGAACAGCTTCTGCGGGTAGTTCACCTGGGTCCAGTAGATCGTCAATCCCTTGGTGTAGAACTCGGTCGGCAGGCTGAGCGGGCCGTTGGTGCTGTAGTCCGACGGCGACTTGAACGCGTTGAGGAGCATGAGCAGGAAGGGCGCGAGCACGGCCAGGGCACAGAGCGTGACGAGGACGAGCACGAGCCAGCGCAGGGGTCCCCGGGTGAACCGGCCGGCCCCTGACGGGTCGGGTGCGACCGGCGACCTCGGTGGCGTCTCGTCGACCGATCCGGTGGTCGTGGGCGTCGTGAGGATGGTGGCCATGACTCAGCCGTCCTTTCGCTCGGACCGGGTCTGGAAGGACATGAAGACCGCGGCCACGACGACGATGATGAGCGTCAGGACGGTGGCGATCGCGGCGCCGTAGCCGACGTCGAGCTTCTTGAAGAACGTCGTGTACGCGAAGTAGGACGGGACGATCGTCGCGTTCTCGGGGCCGCCACGGGTCAGCGCGAAGATCGGGCCGAAGACCTTGAGGGCGGCGATCGTGCAGGTCAGTGCCACCACGTAGACCTCGGGCCTGATCTGGGGAATCGTGATGTGGCGCAAGCGAGCCCACCAGCCGGCACCGTCGAGCTCGGCCGCCTCGTAGAGCTCCGGGTCGACGCGGCCCAGCGCCGCCATGAAGATGACGACGGGGTAGCCGATCTGCACCCACACCATGACGAGCATCACCGACGGCATCGCATAGGTCGGGTCGCCGAGCCAGTCCTGCGTCAGCCCGCCGAGCCCGACCGCGTCGAGTATGCCGTTCAGCGCGCCGTCGGGGCGCAGGATCCAGCCCCACACGATGCCGGCGACGACGACGGGCAGGATCTGCGGTAGGTAGAAGGTCGCTCGCAGCACCGACACGACCCGCTGGCCGAACCTGCGGCCGAGGACGTCGAACAAGGCGGCGGCCAGGACCAGCCCGATGACGGTCGGGATGACGACCATCGCCACGATCATCGACAGCGAGTTGCGGAACGACTGCCAGAAGACCTCGTCGGCGAAGAGCCTGGTGTACTGGTGCAGCCCGGCGAACCGAGGCTGGCCGACACCCGACCACCGGGTCAGCGACAGGTAGATGTTGTAGACGAACGGGATCGCGATGACCACGGTGAACAGCACCGCGCCCGGCAGGAAGTAGGTCCAGTAGGAGCCGTCGCGAGTCCGACGGCGGCTGTGGGTGATGGTCGTCATTGAGGTCACCTCCGGCGTCGGGGTGGGACGGACGGTCGGCCCGCCCCACCCCGCGGCACTCGAGTCGCGGGTCCAGGCCTACTTGGCCTGGATCTCCTTGATGCCGTCCTGGTACGGCTTGGCCAGCGAGTCGAGCACCGCGCTCGGCGTCTGGGACTGGTTGATGAGCCCCTGCAGGCTCGCCACGATGACGTCGTAGTAGCCGGGGACGGGCCAGTCGGGGTAGAAGGCGAGGCCGTCCTGCTTGAGGAGCGTCGCGAAGTTCTCCGTCATCTGGCGGGTGCGGGCGTCCTTGATGGTCGACGGGTCACCGGCGACGGGCAGGCCGCCCTTCTCACCGAGGAGGTTCTGCACCTCGGGTCGCATGGTGATGTCGATGAAGTCGTAGGCGAGCGACTTGGCCTTGGAGTTCGTCGGGACGACCCACAGGTTCCCTGACGAGCCGGCGTCGAGGGTGTTGCCCGGGAACAGCATCGTGCCCCAGTCGAAGGACTTGATCTCGTCGGTGAACCGGCCGAACCACCAGCTGCCGGAGACGATCATCGGGGTCTTGCCGGCGATGAACGCGGTGCCCATGTCCTCGGCCTTGGCGCTCGCGGTGTCCTTGGCGATGTAACCCGCCTTGACCCACTTGTCGAAGGTCTCCGCACCGTACTTGAACGGGTCGGAGTGGAAGTCGACCGCGCCCTTGTAGAGCTGGTAGCTGTTGACGAAGGTGCGGTCCGCCTTGGACAGGGCCAGCTGGTAGTAGAGCTGGCCGGCGGGGTACTCGGCGCCGGACATCCCCAGCCCTGCAACCCCCTTGGCCTTGAAGGCGGCCAGCGCGGTCTCGAGCTCGGCGAACGTCGTCGGCAGCTTGACCCCGTACTTCGTGAAGAGGTTCTTGTTGTAGTAGACCATCACGTACTCGCCGTAGTTCGGCACGCCATACCAGGTGTTGCCGCCCATGACGCCCTTGTCGTCGTACTTGGCCGTCGTCTGCAGGCTGGGGCTGAGCTTCTTGTCCCAGCCGCGGTCCTTGGCGACGTCGGTGAGGTCGGTGAGCAGGCCCTGGCTCGCGAGCAGGCCGGCGGTCGCGTTGCCCTTGTTGTACTCCATGACGTCAGGCGCCTGGTCGGAGTTGAGGATCATGCCGGCGTTCTGCTGGATCTGCTCGAACGCCTTGCGCTCGAACTCGACGGTGACGCCCGGGTGCTCCTTCTTGAAGATCTCGATGGCCTTGTCCCAGGCCACACCCATGGCGCCGTTGGCGCTCTCGTAGTGCCAGAGCCGCAGAGTGGTGGCGCTCGAGTCGTCGCCTCCCGCTCCGGACGAGCCGCCGCTGCAGGCGGTGAGGGCGAGGACGCCGGCGGCCGCTGCCGCCAGGGCCGCCCGGGGGAAGGAAAACCTCATTGTTGCTCCTTGGTCGAGAGTTGTCGAAGCGCTTCGACTCGTCAGCCGCGAGTTCTCCCGTACGGTGAGGGTGGGGAGTGTCGAAGCGCTTCGACTGTCCCATCCCCGACCGGAGGGCGTCAATAGTTTCGCGAAAAGACTTATTGTGCGATGGTGCACCTGCGCGCACCCGACCCGAAGGAGGCCGACCGTGAGACCCACGCTGGCACCGACCGCCGGCGCGCCGTCGCTCGCCTATGGTGATCGCATGCCGACGATCGCCGATGTGGCCCGCGAGGCCGGGGTCGCACCGAGCACCGTGTCGTATGTGCTGAGCGGCAAGCGCGCCATCTCCGCGGAGACCCGCGCCCGGGTCGAGGCCGGCATCGCCAGGCTCGGCTACCGCCCGAACGCCGGAGCCCGCGCCCTCGCCAGCGCGAGCACCAAGATCGTGGGCCTCGTCGTGCCGCTGCGCACCGACGTCAACGTGCCGGTCATCATGCAGTTCGTCGCGGCGATCACCCTGGAGTGCCGGCGGTTCGACTACGACGTCCTGCTGCTCACCAAGGACGAAGGGCCCGAGGCCGTCAGCCGCGTGGTCCAGGGGTCGATGGCGGACGCGCTCATCGTCATGGACGTCGAGGCCGACGAGCCGCGACTCGAGAGCCTGCGCGGCTCGGGGTTCCCGGTCGTTCTCATCGGCGTCCCCGACTCACCGGGCGAGTTCGCTTGTGTAGACCTCGATTTCGCCGCAGCGGCCCGGATGTGCGTCGATCGGCTGGTCGAGCTGGGACACACCGACATCGCACTGCTCGGCGCCACCCCGGCGGTCTACGAGCGCGGCACGAGCTATGCACTGCGCTTCCGGTCCGGCTTCGAGGAGGCGGTCGCCGCGGCCGGCGTCCGGGGCTCGGTGCACGCGCTTGCCGCCGGTCACCGCGACGTCGAGTCGATGGTGGACGAGCTGCTCCGCAAAGAGCCCGATGTCACGGGCCTTGTCGTCCACAACGAGGCAGCGCTGCCCGCGCTCATCGGCTCGCTGCGTGCCCGGGGGCTGGAAGTGCCCAGCCGCATGTCGGTCGTCGCGCTGTGTCCCGACGACATCGCCGAGGCGCAGTCGGTCGCCCTCGATGCGGTCTCGATCCCCGCCGGCGACGTCGGCCGCCGGGCCGTCGAGCTGGCGATTGCCCAGCTCGGCGGGCGACCCGGTGACCAGGAGCTCATCGCGCCTCACCTGTCCGTGCGTGGCAGTGCCGCGGCGCCGGACCGCGGCGCGGGCGCGCCATGAGCGCCCTGCCCGCGAGCGCTCGTCAGGCCTCGCTTCGCGAGTCGAACCTCGCGCTCGTCGTGAAGACCGTGCTCGCCGCGGCCGACCCGCCGTCGCGAGCTGATGTGGCGGGCCTGACCTCGATGACCCGCTCGACCGTGTCCCGGCTCGTCGACGACCTCGTCGCGGGCGGCATACTCGTCGAGCTCGAGCAGGTGGCTTCGTCCGGCCCAGGCCGCCCGGCCACGCCACTGGCGCCGGGGCGGCGGGTGGCGGCCCTCGGCCTGCAGGTGAACGCCAGCTACCTCGGGGTCAAGGTCGTCGGCCTCGACGGCGCCGTCCTGTCCAGCGCGGTCGAGCCGGGCGACTTCGTCGGCAGCGAGCCCGGCCCCGTGCTGGCTCGGCTCGGCCGCCTGGCCGGCGACGCGACGGCCGGACTCGAGCCCGGGACCAGCCTCGTCGGGGCCGGCCTCGCGCTTCCGGGCATCGTCTCGGTGGGCGACGGCACGCTCCTGCGCGCCCCCAACCTCGGCTGGTCCGACGTGCGCCCGGCGGACCATGTCGGTGCTCTCGGCGCGCCGAGGCACGTCGATCTGCGCGTCGGCAACGAAGCGGACCTGGCGGCGCTCACGGTCGCCTACACCTCGCCCGGACGGCTGGGACAGCTGGCCGACTTCATCTACCTCTCGGGTGAGATCGGCATCGGTGGAGCAGTGGTCGTGGACGGCAGGGTGATGACGGGGCGCCACGGCTGGGCCGGCGAGATCGGGCACGTGTGCGTCGACCCTGACGGGCCGCCGTGCCCGTGCGGGTCGACGGGCTGTCTCGAGAGGTATGCCGGCCGGCAGGCCCTCGTGGACGCCGCCGGTCTGCCCCACGACGCGGGTGCGGCCGAGCTCCTCGACCGGATCCGGTCCGGCGAGCCCGATGCCACCCGCGCCCTCGAGCGCGCGGCGTGGGCGCTGGGCATCGCCCTCGGCGGGGTCGTCAACGTGCTCGATGTGCCGGTCATCGTGCTCGGCGGCCACCTCGGCCAGATCGCCGACCGGCTGCGCCCACTCGTCGAGCCACAGCTGCGCACCCGCGTCCTGTCCAGCCGCTGGCTGCCGCCACAGATCGAGCGCGCGAACGGCGACCCTGCACCGGGTGCCACCGGTGCTGCACTGCGCGAGCTGCACCGGCTGGTCGACCACCCGGCCCGGTGGCTGTAGGACCGTGACGGCCAGGTGTCGTGGAGGGTTGTCGTCGCACTGACGACGACAACCCTCCACGGCCGGCCCTCGCGGGCCGGCCTCAGCGGACGAGCAGCGCGGTGATCTCCTCGGCGACGGTGGCCGGGACCTCCAGGGGTATGCCGTGTCCGATGCCTTCCAGCGCCACCTCCTTCGTGACGCCGCCGTTCGCGGCATACGTCTCGAGGATCGCACGCATCTGGCCGACCATCGGCTGCGAGGGCAGCACGTCGGCGCCCGGCCACCCGGGGATCGCGCCGAGCGAGCCGAGTGTGGCGAGGTCGAACAGCGAGGCATCGCTGACGACCTGGTCGACCGTGCCGTGCAGCCACAGGACCGGCGGCTTGCGGTCGAGGTCGACGATGGCCGACGCGTCGTAGTGCGTCGGGGCCATCGTGTTGAGGACGCCGCGACCGCCCGGTGCCAGGCCCGGCCAGTTCTGCGAGGGTGTCGAGTCGCCGGGGTAGAAGTCGTCGCCGGTCCGGGTCAGGAGCAGCTCGTCCACGAGGAAGTCCTCGTCGATGTTCTCGCTGTTCGCGCCGCCGCCGTAGAAGGTGCGCATGACGACGCGCGGGCTGCTCTGCGGGTCGTCGTCCGTGGCGTCGCCCGCGGCCAGGCGCCGCACGAAGTCGGGGTTCGCGCCGCCTCCGCCGGTGCTCGCGCCGTCGGCGAACGGCCGGGTGCCGACGGCGCCGGTGGTGCCGCCGAAGCCGTAGGGCGACAGGGGTGCGACGAGCGTGACGCTCGCCAGGTCGTCCGGGTGCTCCAGCATGAGCTGCTCGACCACCCCAGCGCCCATCGACCATCCGACCGCGTTGACCGAGCGCAGGCCCGCGAGCCCGAGGATGTCCAGCAGTGCGTGCACGTCCTCGACCATGTCGCCGAGCCCGCGCGTCGCGTCGACCGGGACAGCGTCGGTCCGGCCGAAACCGCGCAGGTCGGGAGCGATGACCCGCACGTCGTCACCGAGCTCTGCAGCGACGTAGCGCCAGAAGCCACCTGTCGTCAGGTTGCCGTGCAGGAGCAGGAGCGGGACGCCGTCGTCGGGGCCGCTTGCCCAGACGTTCTGTCGCAGGCGTGAGGTCTCGACCATGGAGCACGTGAAGGCGCTGGGCATGATCGGTTTCTACCAGTGGCCCGGGACGACGGACATGGTCCCTGGCCACACCTCTCAGGCGCGGGTGATGTTCTCCGGCACCGGTGCGGCCAGGACGGGCGGCTCGGCAGACCACGGGAAGACGACCCACTTGTCGGTCTCCCGCCACACGTAGTCCGGCGTCACCTCCGACCCCGGCTTGCTGTAGAGCACCGCACTGCGGGCCTCCGCTCCGGCATCGCGAAGCAGCCGGAGCACCAGGGCCAGGGTGCGTCCAGAGTCGGCCACGTCGTCGACGACGAGGATGTGCCGGCCGGAGATGCTCTCCATGTCCAGGTGCGGCGCGAGCAGAACCGGGTCCGGCAGCGTCTCCTCGACATCGGTGTAGAACTCGACGTTGATGGCGTCGGTGAGCTTGATGCCCAGGGCGTAGGACAGCCCGCCACCGGGGATGAGGCCGCCGCGTGCGACGGCGACGATGATCTGTGGGCGGAAGCTCGAGCCGGCCACGATGGTCGCCAGCTCACGGGTCGCCGTGCCGAAGGTCTCCCAGGTCAGGATCTCTTTGTCGACGAGGGCTGAAGAGTCTGCGTGGTACGCGATCGTCATGCGGCCCTACGTTAGTCCCAGCATGTGAACAGCGTGTTGCGCGGATCGCCGCCCCTTCTGGTGGCTTTCTGGTCGGCCGCCTCGGCTCGGCACGGGCTGGCGGGCTTCTGCTGACCGGCGCGCGCTGCGGGACACTGTGCCGGTGACCCTTCGCAACGCCTCCCTCCATCCGTCCCGGCGGTCGCAGGTGCCGCCGTTCGAGGTGATGGACGTCCTCGACCGCGTCGCAGTGCTCCGCGGGCAGGGTCGCGACGTCGTCTCCCTCTGTGCCGGCGAGCCCTCCGGGGGCGCCCCGACGCTCGTGTCGGAGGCGGCCGCTCGCCTGCATGAGTCGGGCCGCGCACTGACCTACACCTCGGCTCTGGGCATCCGAGAGCTGCGGGCCGAGATCGCTGCGCACTACGCGCGCTGGTATGCCGTCGACGTCGACCCCGCCCGCGTGGCCATCACCACCGGCTCGTCGGGAGGGTTCGTCCTCGCGTTCCTCGCCGCCTTCGAGGCGGGCGACCGCGTCGCGCTCGCGCGACCCGGCTACCCGGCATATCGGAACATCCTCACGGCGCTCGGCTGCGACGTCGTCGAGATCGACTGCGGGCCGGGGACGCGCTTCCAACCGACCCCCGAGCTGCTCGACGCGGCCCATTCGGAGGGGCCGCTGCGTGGGCTCATCGTCGCCTCACCGGCGAACCCGACCGGCACGATGGTCGATCGCGCCGAGCTCGCTGCGCTGACGGAGTGGTGCGCCGCGAACGGCGTGCGGCTCGTCAGCGACGAGATCTACCACGGCGTCACCTATCCCGAGCCGGGCGCCCAGGACCCCCGCGGCGTCAGCGCGTGGGAGACCGACGACGCGGGCGTCGTCATCTCGTCGTTCAGCAAGTACTGGGGCATGACCGGCTGGCGGCTCGGCTGGATGCTGCTGCCGGAAGACCTCGTCCGTCCCGTCGACGCGCTGGCCGGCAACGTCGCGCTCTGCCCTCCCGCGCCCGCTCAGTATGCCGCCGTGTCGGCCTTCGCGCAGGAGTCGTACCACGAGTGCGACGAGGCGGTCGCGGAGTTCGCTCGTACGCGAAAACTGTTGCTGGACAACGCGGCCCGTCTCGGCTGGGGTGAGTCCGCGCCACCCGACGGCGCGTTCTATTACTGGGCCGACCTGGGACCGCAGCTCGACCGCTGGGGCAGCTCGGCGGCATACGCGCGGGCGCTTCTCGAGCAGGCCGGGGTCGCGATCACCCCGGGCGGCGACTTCGACGACCGCGCGGGCGGGCGCTCGGTGCGGCTGAGCTTCGCGGCCGGCAGCACCGCGGTCGGCGAGGCGATCGACCGGATCGAGGCGTTCCAGGCGCGCTGAGCGGCTACCGTCCAACCCATGGGCTGGTTCTCCGACATCGTCGACGCGATCAGCGCCCGCCTCGGCGGGAACCGGCCGGAGCCGGTGGCGCCCGGCCAGCTCGCCTCGGTCGACGCGGTCATCGCCAGGCTGGCCGACGTGGGCGCGACCCTGCCCGAGGGGGACGGGGTGCGCTCCTTCCACGTCGTCTACCAGCAGGTCACCGAGCTCGTCCGCGAACGGATCGCCGCCGGAGACTTCGCCGACCGCACCTTCATCGACCGGCTGGACTGCGTCTTCGCCGGTCTCTACCTCGATGCCGTCGCCTCGCCCGACCCGGACCCGGCCTGGGCGCCGGTCTTCGAGAGCCGGCATACGCCCGGGATCCTGTCGATCCAGTTCGCGGTCGCCGGCGTCAACGCGCACATCAACCACGACCTGTCGATCGCCGTCGTCCGGGCCTGCCGCCAGCTGGGGCTCACCCTCGAAAGTCCCGGCGTGCGCGCGGACTACCAGCGCATGACCGAGGTGCTGGACACGGTGCAGGAGCAGGTGCGGCAGTCCTTCTTCGACGGCCTCGATCTCGAGCTCGACCGGTATGCCGCGCCGCTCGCCAACCTGATCGGCTCGTTCAGCATCGCGCGCGCCCGCGACGCCGCCTGGACCAACGCTCAGGTGCTGTGGCGGCTGGACGGGGCCGAGCCGCTTCGCACCGACTACGTCACGACCCTGGGGCGAACGGTCGGCATGGCCGGCCGGGTGCTGCTCACGCCCGTGGCCCTCCTCCCCCAGCCCTGACACCGCAACACACCCGGTAACTGCAAAGTCCTGCTAGTTGCAACTGCGTGCAGTTTGATATTTCCGGGTGTGTTGCCGGAGCGTCAGGCGGCGACAGCGACCGGCGACGAGTCCGGAGCGGGCTCCGGCGCGTCGGTCCGGCTCGGCTCCGCCACAGGCCGGGTGCGCATCGCGGCGCGTAGGCGCCACGCGGCATACACTGCGGCGACGCTGAGCCCGAGGTGCAGCGCGAGGAAGCCACCCGACAGGCCCAGCCCGAGCAGTGCGCCAGCCACGAGCGGCCCGAGTGCGGAGAACGTCGTCTGGATCGCCGTGAACGTGCCCAGCGTCGTGCCCACCAGGCCCTTGGGCGCCAGGCTCGCCGTGAGCGGGTTGAGGACGGGCGCATACATCGTCTCGCCCACCGCGAAGATGCCGAACGTCGTGACGAACATCGCGGAGGCGACCGCCGGGCTCATGAGCTGCGCGGCGGACAGCACCATCCAGGAGAGGGTCCAGATCCCGCCGACGACCATGAGCAGCGAACCTGCCGCGCGCCGAGCCGTCAGCCGCACGACGACGACCTGCAGGGCCACGATGACGATGCAGTTGACCGCCGCCGCGAGGCCGATCGCCGACTCGTCGACGTCGAGGACCGTGAGCGCGTAGGCAGGCAGGCCCGACTCGAACTGGGCGTAGAAGCCGAGCGCGAGCGTCACTGCGACCAGGGCGGTCCACCTCAGGGCTGGCACGGCAAAGATGCGCCGGAGCGCCTCGAGTGTGCCGACGCGGGACTCCGCCTCGTCGGGCGCGATGTCGGCCTCCGCCAGGGTGGGTGCGCCGATGCCGGCCACCCAGATCAGCCCGGCGGAGATCGCGAAGCCGAGGCCGGCGGCGATGAACGCGAAGACCATGCCGTCGGGCCGGGAGAGGTCGACGAGCTGCCCGGCCACGAAGGCGCCGAGCGCCATGCCGATCGCCTCACCGGTGAACTTGTAGGCGAAGACCTTTCGCCGGTCGGTGCTTCCGGCCCACCGCAGCACCAGCACCGACGCGGCCGGCCCCGAGGCAGTCAGGCCGAAACCGAACACGAACATGCCAACCAGGAAGGCGTTTGCGGTGTCGGCCCAGACGAGGCTGCCGACGCCCGTGGCGGCGAGCACCTTGGCGAGGACGGCGATGGTAACCGGGTTGAAGCGGTCGCTGAGCCGGCCCGCGAAGGGTGCCGCGACGAGCGCCCCGACGGAGAAGAGCGTGCTGGCGAGGGCGGCGGCGAGCGCGCCCCACCCTCGGGTGTTGGCGGCATATGCGTACTGGTACGGAAGTACCGTGCCCCATCCGAGCATGCCGATGGACGACGCGACGATGAGCAGCTTGGTACGCATGTGGTTCACACCCTTTCGGAAGCAGCAGAGGCCGAAGCAGCACAACGCGGCTTCGACCTCGAATATTTCGAACACGAAGTTCGACGTCGAAACGCTAGCACGGCCGACGGGGGTGGAACAATGTCGTTTCGTGGCGAGACGACGGCGGACGGCGCAGCAGGAGCACGCGGCCGATGTGGCCACCTATGTCGCGGCCGGTGGTGAGGAGTCGGTCCAGCGCGTCATCACGGCCGTGTATGCCGTGACCAAGAAGCTCGACCAGTGGTACGTGCGTCAGTTCGCCGACCTCGACCTCACCCAGGGTGAGTGGTCCGTCCTCGCCGCGCTCGCCAAGGCGGGCGACACGTGCCTGACCCCGAGCCAGCTCGCCGACCTGTCCAACGTCGCGCCGTCGTCGATGACCCACCGTCTCGACAAGATGGCCCTGCGCGGCCTGGTCAAACGCACCCCCGACGAGACCAACCGCACCCGCACCCTCGTGTCGCTGACCAAGGACGGGTGGGCCCTGTTCAGCGCTGCGGTGCGCGAGTCGAACGTCGTCGAGAGCGACACCCTGCGCGGCCTCGACTCCGGGGAGCGTCACGAGCTCGCGCGACTGCTCGAGATCGTCATCGCCGGGCTCGACGACGTTGAGCCCTGACCCGGGCTGGTTCCGGGGGTATGCCGGTGGCCTGGCTAGAGTCGGTCCGTGAGCTTCCGCAGGCCCGTCCCGACGATCGGTGACCCCTCGTCGGCGGCCGAGCGGGCCCAGGCGCCGGATGCGTGGGCCCTCGCTGCCGACCTCGACTCGCTGGACCGGGTCATCGGTGCGCGCCGCGACATCCGGCGGTTCCGGCCCGACCCGGTGCCCGAGGACGTGCTCACCGCGGTGCTGACAGCCGGCCACCGTGGCCCGTCCGTGGGGCACAGCCAGCCGTGGCGGTTCGTCGTCGTGACCGACCCGGCCACCCGGGACGCTGCGGCCCTCATGGCCGACCGCGCGCGCCTGCGCCAGGCCGCTGGAATGACCGAGGACTCCGCGCGCGGATTGCTCGACCTGCGCCTCGAGGGGATCAGAGAGGCGCCGATCGGGCTCGTCGTCGCCTGCGACCGGCGCACCCCGGCAGCGGGTGTCCTCGGACGGGCCACCTTCCCGGACACCGACCTCTGGTCATGCGCCGCCGCGATCGAGAACATGTGGCTCAGCGCGAGGGCTCACGGCCTCGGCCTCGGCTGGGTGACCCTCTTCGAGCCGTCCGAGCTCGCCGACCTGCTCGGCCTGCCCGACGGCGTCGAGACCCTCGGCTGGCTCTGCCTCGGCTGGCCCGACGAGCGGCCCCCCGAGCCGGGCCTCGAGCGTGCCGGCTGGTCGAAGCGTCTGCCCCTCGAGGCCGTCGTCATGCGCGAGAGGTGGACCGAGCGGGACGCGCCGATCTCGCACCTGCGGGCACCTGACCAGACAGATGTCGTCGCCGCACGAGACCGCGCGGACGACCTGCTCACCGTGCCCGGCTCGCTGGGCGCTCTCGACACGGTGCTGGACCGCATCACCGCGCTGCCCGTGGCGCCGGGACGCGGCACCCTCGTCATCGCGGCCGCGGACCACGCCGTGACGGCATACGGCGTCACCGCCTTCGACCCGTCCGTGACTGCCGACATCGCCCGCGCGACGCGCGAGGGGACATCGATGGGCGCGGTCGCGGCGCGCGCCGCGGGAATGGATGTAGAGCTCATCGACGCTGGGATCGGCTGTAGCAGAGGAGATCTCGTCACGACAGACGCCCTCGATCCGGCAACGTATGCCGCTTTGCTGACTCTCGGGAGCGAGCGCGGTGCCGCCCTGGCTGCGGCCGGCCCGGTCGCGCTCGGGGAGGTCGGCGTCGGCAACACGACCGTCGCGTCCGCCGTCGCTGCCGCGCTGCTCGACGTGCGGCCGGCCGAGGTCGTCGGGCGGGGGTCGTCGGCTGACTCCGCGATGATGGAGCGCAAGCTCGACGTCGTCACCCGCGCCGTCACGCGGGTCGGTCGATGCGGCCCCGAGGATGCGCTCCGCCGTCTCGGTGGCGGCGAGCTCGCCGTCCTGACGGGTGTCGTGCTCGGTGTCGCGGGCGCCGGCGGTGTGGTCGTGCTCGACGGGCTGGCGACCTCCGTGTGCGCGCTCGCCGCGGCGCGTCTCGAACCCGCCGTGGCCGCTCATCTCGTCGCGGGGCAGCGGTCGCGCGAGCGGGCGCACGCTCTCGTGCTCCGCGAGCTCGGGCTCGAGCCTCTGCTCGACCTTCGGATCCGCGCCGGTGAAGGGGTCGGAGCGGCCCTCGCGACCGGCCTCGTCCACGACGCACTGGCCCTGCGCGCGGGCGTCGCACGCACCGCACCACAAGCCGACTGAGGGAGTGAAGATGCTGGTTCCATTGGGAGACAAGGTCCCTCGCGTCGATCCGCTTGCCTGGGTTGCGCCCAGCGCGCAGATCCTTGGCGATGTCGAGCTCCGCGCGGGCTCGAGCGTCTGGTACACCGCGGTGCTCCGCGCCGACTTCGACCCGATCGTCCTCGGCGAGCGCAGCAACCTGCAGGACGGCGTCATCGTGCACACCGACGCGACGCATCCGACGACGATCGGGGCCGGGGTGTCGGTCGGCCATCGAGCCGTGCTCCACGGGTGCACCATCGAGGACGACTGCCTTGTCGGCATGGGCTCCGTCGTGCTCAACGGTGCGCAGATCGGGGCCGGCAGCCTCGTCGCGGCCGGTGCCGTAGTCCCCGAAGGTGTCGTGGTCCCACCTCGGTCCCTGGTGGCCGGGGTGCCGGGCACGGTGCGCCGCGAGATCGACGACGACGGGCTGACCCGGATCCGGCGCAACGCCGAGGTCTACGTGGGCCTGGCCGAGGTGCATCGGGCCGCGCTACGTGCGCAGCGCGCGTCCGCGTCCATCGAGCCCGCCTGACCCCGTTCGAGTGAGCGCCCGGTCCCACCAGCCCCACCCATCCCAGGACGCTCCTATGGTTCGTCAAGGCGTGGTGGGTGCGTGTTCGAGTTGGCGGTATAGGTCTCTGGCGATGTAGCGCTTGAGGC